>CAWFJW010000013.1:0-199380 GCA_963816305.1 uncultured Alphaproteobacteria bacterium | reverse complement strand
GTCTAATCCCCTGGCCTTCACTCCTTGACCCGTCAACGGGATCATCATAGGCAAAATCATCCATCTCCTTGATGCCATGTTTGCCTGGGAGCGTTTCCATCTGCCTGCGGAGTGATTTCATCAGATCGCCTGCGGCTTCGGCATCAACCTCTTCATAGTCATGACGCGAATAGTAGTTTCGGCCATAGTCGCGCCAATGCTCCCGCACGATTAATTCAACACTTTGACGACGGCGCGCCAGGATATTGAGCCAGAGCAACACTGCCCATAATCCGTCCTTTTCGCGCACATGATCGGAGCCAGTGCCGGCGCTTTCTTCCCCGCAGATCGTGGCCAGCCCTGCGTCAAGCAAGTTGCCGAAATATTTCCAGCCGGTCGGCGTTTCGTAACACTTTATGCCCAGTTTTTCAGCCACGCGGTCCGCTGCGGCGCTGGTCGGCATGGAGCGCGCGATGCCAGCTAGTCCCTTGGCATAGCCTGGCGCCAGATGCGCATTGGCCGCCAGCATGGCAAGCAAATCCGATGGCGTGACAAACTGGTTGCGCCCGATGATCAGATTGCGGTCGCCGTCGCCATCGGAGGCCGCGCCAAAATCCGGCGCTGCCTCTGACATCATGAGATCATAAAGCTCCTTGGCATGAACCAGATTGGGGTCGGGATGATGGCCGCCGAAGTCAGGCAGCGGCGTTCCATTCATCACGGTGCCCGCAGGCGCCCCCAGCATACGTTCAAGAATGACTTCGCCGTAAGGCCCGGTGATAGCGCTCATCGCGTCAAAGCGCATGCGAAATCCGGTTTTGAAAAGATCGCGGATCGCGTCAAAATCAAAAAGCTGCTGCATCAACGCCGCATAGTCTACGACGGGATCAATGACTTCCACTGTCATGCCGCCGATGCCGGAAACACCGGCCTTGCCGAGATCAACACCCTGCCCGGATGCGATCTTGTAGGATGAAATTGTCCTGGTCCTGGCGAAGATCGCATCGGTGATCTTCTCGGATGCAGGCCCGCCATTGCCGGCATTGTACTTGATGCCGAAATCGCCATCCGGTCCGCCGGGATTGTGGCTGGCTGACAATATGATCCCGCCATAGGCCTTGTTCTTGCGAATGATGTTGGAAGCGGCCGGCGTCGAGAGCAACCCGCCCTGCCCCACCAGCACGCGGCCAAAGCCATTGGCGGCGGCCATTCCGATGGCGGTCTGGATCACCTCGCGATTGAAAAAGCGGCCATCGCCCCCGATCACCAGGGTCTGGCCGGCGAAACCATCAAGAGCGTCAAAAATGGATTGGATGAAATTCTCGGCGTAGCGCGGCTGCTGGAATATTTTCACTTTCTTGCGGAGGCCGGATGTCCCCGGCTTCTGGCCGTCGAATGGCGTGGTCGGGACTGTTTGCATCATGCGTATCTCGCAGGAAGATTGCTGAAAAGTTCCTTATAGGCCACAGCGCTGTGCTTCCATGAAACATCGGTTTCCATCCCGCGCTTCTGCAGCATGGCCCAGGCCTTGCCGGACTTGTAGGCACGCGTGGCGCGGCCCAGAGCTGCCTGCAGCGAAGGCCCGTCAACCGGAGAAAATTGAAAACCTGTGGCAACACCTGCGCCAAGGCCCGCGTCATTGGCATCGATGATCGTGTCAGCCAAGCCGCCAGTGCGCGCCACAATTGGCACGCAACCATAACGAAGGCCGTAGAGCTGGGTGAGGCCGCAAGGCTCGAAACGCGATGGGATGAGAATCGCGTCAGAACCCGCCTGCATCAGATGCGAGAGCGCTTCGTCATAGCCGATGATCGCTCCAATACGTCCCTTGTGCTGCTGGGCCGCGCCCAGAAATTCCCGTTCAATCCCGGATTCACCGCTGCCGACCAGCGCCAGCCGAGCGCCTGATCCCACAAGTGTGTCGAGAGTGGCCGCAAGGATATCCATGCCTTTCTGCCAGGTAAGCCTGCTGACGACGCAAAACAGCGGACCGTCGCCGGTAGCGAGGTCAAATCGCTTTTCAACCGCGCGCTTGTTGAGGTTGCGCTTTTCCAATGTGGATACATCAAACTGCGCGGCAATATCCGTGTCGGTTTTCGGATTCCAGACGTCCGTGTCAATGCCATTCACAATGCCGGAAACCGCTTGCCGCCGCGACCGCAACAGGCCGTCCAGACCCATGCCAAATTCCGGGGTGCATATTTCGTTCGCATAGCTCGGGCTGACTGTGGTGATAGCGTCGGCGCAGGCCAGCCCGCCCTTGAGGAATCCCACATTGCCATAGAACTCGACACCGTCAATTCCGAAGGCGGCGGATGGCAGGCCGAGCGCGGCGAAAAGATGCGCCGGAAACTGCCCCTGAAAGGCAATGTTGTGGACGGTGACAACCGTCCTGGGCCCGCCGCCGAACTTGACGTGGACGGCGGCAAGCGCTGCCTGCCAGTCGTGCAGGTGCAGAATATCCGGCGCATAACCCTTGATCGCGCCCCGCGCCACATCGGCAACCGCTTGTGAAAACGCAGCAAAGCGCGGGCCATTGTCGGGCCAATCCTTGCCATCGGGACCGAGATAGATGTTGCCGGATCGATTGAAGAGATGGGGCGCGTCGAGGGCGATGATATCCAGGCCCCTGGCCTTTCCCGCAACAAGCGCGGCTTTTCCGCCAAAAAGCTCGGCGTATCGGTGCGCTATTTTTCCTGATTTCAGTTCCGCCATCGCGGCCGGGTAGCCCGGAACCATGCTGCGCACCTCAACACCCAGCGGCCGCAACGCGGCTGGCAACGCGCCTGTGACGTCGGCCAGCCCCCCGGTTTTCACCAGCGGATAGATCTCGGATGCCGCCGCCAGTATTCTCATGCGCCAAGCTTGTCGATCATGATTTTGGTGATGAGGCAAATACCGCTTTCGGTGCGCCTGAAGCGCTTCGCATCCAAAACGGGATCTTCGCCGACAACAAGGCCCTCAGGGATTTTCACGCCGCGGTCAATCACGACTTTCCTGAGATTGGCGTTGCGCCCAATCACGACATGCGGAAGAACCACCGCCTCATCGACGGAGGAATAAGAATTGATGCGCACCCCGGTGAACAGCAGCGAGCGCCGCAAACTCGCTCCCGAGACGATGCAACCACCAGAGACAAGCGAGGCGGCGGCCTGGCCACGGCGGCCCTCCTCGTCATGAACAAATTTCGCGGGCGGCGTCACCTCGCTGTAAGTCCAGATCGGCCAGTCCTGATCGTAGAGATCAAGCGCTGGAAGCACATCGGTCAAGTCGATATTGGCCTCCCAATAGGCATCCACCGTTCCGACATCACGCCAATAGGCTTCCGATTCCTGGGCCGAACGCACACAGGAATTGGTAAAACGGTGCGCCACGGCCTTGCCGTTGGTCACCAGATGGGGAATGATGTCCTTGCCAAAATCGCGGCTAGAACCCTTGTGGGCCGCATCCCTGCGGAGCTGCTCGGCAAGCATTTTCATCTCAAATACATAGATGCCCATGGACGCCAGAGCCATATCGGGCTTGTCGGGCATGCCCGGCGGATCTTTGGGCTTTTCCAGAAAGCTGATGATGCGGTCGGTTTTATCAACCGCCATGACGCCAAAGCCTGTCGCTTCCATGCGCGGCACCTCGAGGCAGCCAATCGTCACATCAGCGCCGGAATCGACATGCTGCTGCAGCATCAACTCGTAGTCCATCTTGTAGATGTGATCACCAGCCAGCACGACCATGTATTTCACGCCATAACTCTCGACAATATCGAGGTTCTGATAGATGGCGTCCGCCGTTCCCGCATACCACTGGTCTTCGGAGACGCGTTGCGAGGCCGGAAGGATGTCGAAGCTTTCATTGCGCTCGGGGCGGAAGAAGTTCCAGCCGCGCTGCATGTGGCGGATGAGGCTGTGGGCCTTGTACTGCGTCGCAACGCCGATGCGGCGGATGCCCGAGTTGAGCGCGTTGGACAGGGCGAAATCGATGATGCGCGACTTGCCGCCGAAATGCACCGCCGGCTTGGCGCGCTTGTCGGTGAGCTCCAGCAGGCGGCTGCCACGCCCGCCCGCCAGCACGTAGGCCATGGCATCTCGCGCCAGCGGAGATGATCTACGGACTTCACTCATCGTTTGGCTCCATTTTTCTATCCTGAATAGAGAAAAAAGATCGTCGCGAGCGGCGGCACGGTGATCCGGGCGCTCGCGGGCTTGCCATGCGAGCTTTCCGTCCCGGCTGTAATCCCGCCGAAATTGCCCCGGCCCCCACCGCCATAGTTTTCCGCATCGCTGTTGACAATCTCGCGCCAATAGCCTGCCCGTGGCAACGGCAAAGCATAGTTGTCGCGCGGCACCGGCGTGAAATTGCTCACCACCACCACGCACTGCCCTTCGCCTGAATGGCGCGCCCAGGCAAAGATCGAATTCTCCGCGTCATCGGCCACCAGCCACTCAAAACCTTCCGGCTCGCAGTCGCGGGCATGCAGGGCGGGATAGTCGCGATATGCCATATTAAGATCGCGCACGAGGTTCTGCATGCCCTTGTGTGGCGCATGTTCGCCCAAATGCCAGTCGAGGCTTTGGGCGTGGTTCCATTCTCCCCAAGGCGCGAATTCCTGGCCCATGAACAGAAGCTTCTTGCCGGGATAGCCCCACATGAAACCGTAATAGGCCCGAAGATTGGCAAACTTCTGCCAGTCGTCGCCCGCCATTTTGGCCAGCAACGAGCCTTTGCCATGAACCACTTCGTCATGCGACAGGGGAAGCACGAAATTCTCCGAAAACGCATAGAGCAGGCCGAATGTCATCTCATTGTGGTGATGCTTGCGATGGACGGGCTCGCGCTTCAGATACTCCAGCGTGTCATGCATGAAGCCCATGTTCCACTTGAAGCCAAAGCCAAGCCCGCCTGCGTGCGTGGGCCGCGAAACGCCGGGGAATGCGGTGGACTCCTCGGCGATGGTGACGATGCCGGGATTGTTGCCGTAGGCCTCGTGGTTCATGCGCTGCAAGAAAGCGATGGCCTCCAAATTCTCGCGCCCGCCATGCTTGTTGGGGATCCATTCGCCCTCTTTGCGCGAGTAATCAAGGTAGAGCATGGACGCCACGGCGTCAACACGAAGTCCATCGAGATGATAGCGGCCGAGCCAGAACAAGGCGTTGTTGATCAGATAGCCGCTGACTTCGCTGCGGCCGAAATTGAAGATCGCCGTGTTCCAATCCGGGTGAAAGCCCTGGCGGGGATCCTCGTGCTCGTAAAGCGCCGTGCCGTCAAAGCGGGCAAGGCCATGCTCATCTGTTGGAAAATGCGCCGGCACCCAGTCGAGAATGATGCCGATCCCGGCCTTGTGGGCCGCGTCAACAAATGCCGCAAAACCTTCGGGGTCGCCAAATCGCGCTGTCGGCGCATAGAGCCCGGTTGGCTGATACCCCCAGGAGGGATCGAATGGATGCTCGGTGATCGGCATCAATTCAATATGAGTGAAACCCATGTGTTTCACATAGCCGACCAGGTCTTCGGCCAAATCCGCGTAGCTCAAAAACGAATTCCCGTCTTTGCGCTTCCACGATCCGAGATGAACTTCATAGGTGGTGATCGGCGATCGCCGCTGATCACGCGCGCCGCGCGCCGCCAAATAGGCGTCGTCGGTCCACTTGAAATTGTCTGTCACGGCCACACGCGACGCGGTCTTGGGGCGAAGCTCCGAGGCAAAGCCAAATGGATCGGCTCTCAGCGGCAGAAGCTTTCCGCCAGGCCCCAGCAACTCATACTTATAGGCTTGCCCGATGACGGCTCCCGGCACAAAGATTTCCCACACGCCGACGCCAAGCCGCTTGCGCATGACGTGGCGGCGGCCATCCCAATCGTTGAAATCTCCAATGACCGAAACGCGTTCAGCATTGGGAGCCCAGACGGCGAAGTGGACGCCTTGCACGCCTTCGTGGACCATCGGATGGGCGCCTAGCTTGTCGTAAAGCCGGAGATGGCTGCCTTCGGCGAGGAAATAGTCGTCCTGTGGCCCCAGAACCGGGCCTAGGGAATAGGCATCGGAAACTGTCCAGCTGCCTCCTGCATTGGCGCAGGCGAAAAGCAGTTTTTCATGCTTGGCGGTCTTTATCTTGCCTTCAAAAAAACCGCCGACGTGGCGCTTTTCCAATGCGCCGAGGCTCCTTCCGTCCAAAGTCTGGGCGGTGACAGTTTCGGCGCCTGGAACAAATACCCGCGCCACCCAGCTCTTTCCGCTGGGGTGAACACCAAGAACCTTGAAGGGGTCTGAGTGCCTTCCATCAATGATGGCTTGAATTTCCGGCCCGCTGGTTTTCCACTTAGGCTCGGCCATTGCTGCTACCCGTTACTCCACTGGCACGTTCCAGATATCGCGGGCATATTCACGGATTGTGCGATCCGAAGAAAACCAGCCCATGTGAACCGTATTCTGGATTGCCTTGGCTGTCCAGCTTCCCGTGTCCTGCCAAAGATCGGAAACTTTGCCTTGCGTCTCCACGTAATTATCAAAGTCGGAGCCCACCATAAACCAGTCTCCACTGTGGATTAAGTCAAGGATGGGCTGGTAGAGCATGACATCGCCTTTGGAAAACAGCCCTTGTTCCAGGCTGCGCAGAACCGCGCGCAACCTGGGTGAAGCGGCCACGACTGCGGAGCCATCCACGCCCTGGCGCCGGCGGGCATCCACCTCCTCCGCCGTGAGTCCAAACAGGAAGAAATTATCGGCGCCGACATGCTCGCGGATTTCAACATTGGCGCCATCCAACGTGCCAATCGTCAGGGCGCCATTCAGCGCGAACTTCATATTGCCAGTGCCTGAGGCCTCCATGCCCGCCGTTGAGATTTGCTCGGACAGATCCGTGGCTGGAACTATCATTTCGGCCAAGCTCACGTTGTAGTTTGGGATGAAAGCGATCTTCAGCCTGCCCCTGAGATCAGCATCGTTGTTGACCACCGCCGCCACGTCATTGATGAGCTTGATGATGAGCTTGGCTTGCCGGTAGCTGGCAGCGGCCTTTCCAGCAAATATTTTGACCCTTGGCGTCCAGTTGCGGCTTGGCTCGGCTTTCACAGCCAGATAGAAATCAATCGCCTCCAGAACATTGAGCAATTGCCGTTTGTATTCGTGAATGCGCTTGATGTGAACGTCAAACAACGCGGCGGGATCAACTTCGATGCCGAGCCTTGCGGCGATGAGGTTTGCCAAGGCCTCCTTGTTGCGAAGCTTTATGGCGGCGAAACGCTCAACGAAATGCCGGTCTGCGGAGTTTGAAGCCGCCCGCGCGAGATGTTCAGCATTGTCCAACGAGCCCACACCCGCAGCTTCCGTCAACAGCGCCGAAAGTTCCGGGTTTACGCCCAGCAACCACCGCCGAGGCGTGACACCATTGGTTTTGTTGTTGATGCGTCCGGGAAAGAGCGCGTTCAAGTCGCGGAACACGCTCTTCTTCATCAAGTCTGTGTGGAGCGCCGAGACACCGTTGACGCTGTGGGAACCGGCAAAGGCCAGCTGGGCCATGCGAACCCGACGCCCATTGTGCTCATCGACCAGCGAAATAGAGGCGATGAATTCCGGTGTTGCGTCCAAGAGATTTCGCGCCCTGACGATCAACTGGTCGTTGATGGCGAAAATGATCTGAAGGTGCCGCGGCAGGAGGCGTTCAAACAGCTCAAGGGGCCAGCTTTCAAGAGCTTCAGACAACAGCGTGTGGTTCGTATAGGAGACAACGGCTTGCGTGACATCCCAGGCTTTGGCCCAAGGCAGATGGTGAACATCAACCAGCAATCGCATGAGTTCGGCGATGGCAATCGCCGGGTGTGAGTCATTGATTTGAATCGCCGCCTTGTCCGCAAGATTGGCCACATCTGGATACTGCTGCAGGTGACGCCGGATTATGTCCTGCAGGGAGGCAGACGTGAAAAAATACTCCTGCCGCAGGCGAAGCTCCTGGCCAGCGGCAGTTGAATCTGACGGATAGAGAACGCGCGTGATAATTTCAGCGCGATTGTGGCCGGACAGGGCGCCTGTAAAGTCACCGGAGTTGAACGCGTCGAGATGAATGGGATCCATTGCCCGCGCCGACCACAACCGAAGCGTATTCACCCTCTTGCCGCGCCAGCCTACAATGGGTGTGTCAAAGGCGGTTGCCAACAAGGTTTCGCCAGGCTGCCAGCGCGTCGAGGACTTTCCTTCCGCCACACGGTCCGGCACGATGGCGCCACCGAACTCAATTTTGTAGGCCGCCTCGCGGCGCGGAAACTCCCAGGAGTTTCCATCCTCCAACCAGGTTTCCGGAAGCTCAACCTGCCAGCCGTCATTGATGAGCTGGCGGAACAGCCCATGATCGTAGCGAATGCCATAGCCGTAAGCGGGTATTCCCAGGCTTGCCATGCTTTCCATGAAACATGCCGCCAAGCGACCAAGCCCGCCGTTTCCCAGGGCGGCATCGGGCTCCAGCGCTTCGGTCAGGTCAAAGTCCACGCCAAGGCCCGCCAAGGCTTCCCTAAAGCTCTCGCCCAGGCCGAGATTGCTGAGTGCGTCGCGCAACAGGCGGCCGATCAGGAATTCAAGCGAGAGATAATAGACGCGCTTGGCCTCAGCCTTGTAGCTGGCGCGGGTGGATTCCATCCAGCGGTCAATAATGCGGTCGCGCAGGGCGAGAATTGTCGCGGCGAGCCAATCGTGCCGCTTGGCGACAATCGGATCCTTGCCAATTGCATAGGTGAGTTTGCCCAGGATTTCACCTTGAATAGCCGCCACGTCAATTGCGGTCGCTGGAGAACCGGAGTTCGCCGCGTTGGCGTTGGCCCTAACGCCCCATTCCATATCTTTCAATCTGAACACTCCTGTGGGTGATTGAACGCTTCGTTACACTGCCAAGATTAAAGGGCAAATCGCATTCCCGCCGTGATATCCCAAACGGGCCAATTCAACCTACAGCACATTGTGCCAACTGCGGGCCCTTGAAGACTGCGCGGCGGCTTCAACAACTTTCTGAATTTCCCAGGCTTCACGGAAATCTGGGCCTGCCGCCGGTCCACCGCCAACCGCGCCCAGGAATTCCGCTATCTCGATGGTCTTGAGGTCATTGAAGCCCAGTTGATGGCCGGCAGCCACGCAGAACTGGCCGTAAGGCGGGTGTTGCGGACCCGCTTCGATGCGGGTGTAACCGTTTCGCGGATCGGCACCAGCCTTGTAGAACTGCATTTCGTTGAATCGCTCCTGGGTGAACACCAGCGAGCCTTTGCTGCCGGTCAATTCAAAACCCAATTGCATTTTCCGGCCCGTGGCGACCCAGCTCGCCTCGATCGTTCCGCCGCAGCCACGGCCAAAGCGCAGCATCAGCCGCGCGATATCGTCAACCAGCACTTGCTTGCGCTCGGCCGCGCCTGCCGATTCGGGCCGGTTTTTCACAACTGTCTCGAGTTCGGCATGCACCTCAGAAATAGGCCCCAGCAAAAACCGCGCCATGCCGATGATATGGCTGCCAAGATCGGCGACCACACCGGGTCCGCCGACTGGATCAAGCCGCCAGCTGTGGGGGCTGTCGGGGTCGCGCATATAATCTTCGGCGTGGATGCCGCGAAAGCCGGTGATGTCGCCTAGCTCGCCAGCCTCAACCATCTGCCGCGCCAGTTTCAGCAACGGGTTCTTGATGTAGTTATAGCCCACCTGCGTGACTATGCTTTTGGCTTCAGCGGCCTTCATCATCGCTTCGGCCTCAGTCACGGAGGGCGCCAAGGGTTTTTCGCAGTGCACATGCTTTCCCGCGGCGATTGCCGCGAGCGCCATTTCCTTGTGAAAGATGTTTGGCGTGGTGATCGACACAACATCGATGGCAGGATCATTGATGAGATCGCGCCAGTCGCCGCTCGAAGTTTCAAAGCCATATTGCGCCGCAGCCTTCGCCGCGGATGGCGCGTTGACGTCGGCGATCATGCGCAGAACAGGAACCGGAATATCCGGGAATGCCGCCAGCGCCGCGCGGTAGGCGAAGGCGTGCGCCTTGCCCATGAAGCCTGTGCCGATAATGCCAATGCCGAGTTTTTTCACCTATGCCACAACTGAATAGCCAGCGGCTGTCATGACCCGCATCAGCTCCTTGTGGCCGATCTGGGCCATTTTGAGGGGCGGCGATTTGACCGGATCCTGCTCGGCCTCAACCACAAACCAGCCTTCATAGCCATAGCCAGCGAATTTCTTGACAATGGCCTCAAAATCCAGCGAGCCGTCGCCCGGCACCGTGAAGGCGCCAAGCGCCACGGCATCCAGAAAGGATTGCTTGGCGCGGTCCAGCTTTTTGATCACATCCATGCGCACATCCTTCACATGGACGTGGTTGATGCGGCTGTGATGATTGTCGATCACGCGCAGCACATCGCCCCCGGCAAAAGCCATGTGGCCCGCATCAAAGAGCAGCGGAATTCCTTCGCCCGAATGTTTCACGAAAAGATCAAGTTCTGGCTCTGTCTCAATGACCGCGGCCATGTGATGGTGATAGGACAATGGCAAGCCCTGCCCTGCGCACCATTCGCCAAATTCAGTCAACCTGCGGCCATAGACTTTCATTTCATCTTCGGAAAGCCTGGGCTTGGTGGCCAGGGGCTTCGACCGGTCGCCCTGGATGCTGCGCGCGATTTCGCCATAGACAATGCATGGCGCGCTGACGGCCTTGAAAAGCTCGATCATGGGAAGAATGCGATCCTTCTCGGCCGCAATGTCGCCATCCACAAGCCGACCCGAAAACCAGCCGCCGCAAAGGGTCACATCGGCCTGTTTCAGGATGGGCAGCATGACTGCGGGATCGCTCGGAAATCGCCGCCCCATTTCCATGCCGGTGAAGCCCGCGCTGCGCGATTGCCGCAGGCACTCCTCCAGCGAAACATCATCGCTCAATTCGACCAAATCGTCGTTCCACCACGCGATTGGCGACATGCCCAGTTTCGCTTTCATTTCGTTCTCCAGTTGCTACACGCCAACGCGCTGTTTCGAGCGCACATCAGCCTGATATTTGGCGGCCTCGCGCACACTTTCGCGCTGGCTTATAGTTGGCACGCCCACATCCCACAAGGCATCCCCCGGCGTCCAGGTGAAAGCGTCCGACACGATGGTGATGACCGTCGTGCGGTCTGTCGCTTTGGCCCAGTCCAGCGCCTGCTCCAGCTCCGCGAGGCTTTCCACCTTGCGCGCCAGCGCGCCCATGGATTCCGCGTGCTTCGCAAAATCGACGCCGAAAGCCTCCTTGACCTTGCAATCCTTGATGAGGTTGTTGAAGGAAGCGCCGCCCTTGAAATTCTGCAGGCGGTTGATCACCGCGTATCCGCCGTTGTCGCAGACGACGACGATCATCTTGTGGCCCGTGAGGACGGTGGAATAGATGTCGGAGTTCATCATCATGTATGTGCCATCGCCCACCATGACGATGGTCTGGCGCGTCGGGTCGGCCATGGCGGCACCCCAGCCCCCGGCAATCTCATAACCCATGCAGGAGAAGCCGAACTCGACATCGAAGGAATTGGCGGATTTGACCCTCCAGTTCTTCATCAGCTCGCCGGGAAGGCCGCCCGCCGCCGTGATCACATAATCGCGCTCACCAGCCTTGGCATTCACCACGCCCACCACTTGCGCATAGGTGGGCACTGGCGCGTTGGTGCGTTTCTGATAGCCGTCCAGCGCCCTGTTCCAACCGGCGAAAAGATCCTTGGATTTCGCGGTCCAGCCGGCATCGGCCTTCCAACCCTTCGCGGCGGCAGCCAGTTCTTCAATTGTTTCCCTGGCATCGCCCACAACGGCAAGGGCGCGGTGCTTGGTGGCGTCCCAGCGCGCGGCGTTGACCGAAATGAATTTCGCATCTTGCTTGAAGCAGGTCCATGAACCTGTGGTGAAATCCATCAGCCGTGTGCCAATGGCGAGGATCACATCGGCTTCGGCGGCCAGCGCATTGGCTGACGTCGATCCCACTATGCCGATTGGGCCGGCATAGGCCGGATGCGTATGGACAACCGCGCCTTTGCCCGCGATGGTTTCCGTGATGGGAATGCCGCAATCAAGCGCGAACCGCGCCACCGTTTCCTCGGCGCCGGAATAGCGCGTGCCGCCGCCGGAAATAATCAAGGGGCGCTTGGCGCTTTTGAGAAGCGCCACGGCCTTTGCCAGGCTATTGCGGTCAGCGCGGGGCCGCGGAATTTCGTGAACAGTCTTGGTGAAGAAGGCTTGCGGATAGTCGCAGGCCACTTCCTGAATATCCTGCGGCAGCGCTATAAATGCGGGGCCGCAATCGGCGGGATCAAGCATGGCGGCAACGGCCTGCGGAAGCGATGAGATAATTTGCTCAGGGTGCACGATGCGGTCCCAGTAGCGCGTCACCGCCTTGAAGGCATCATTCACATTGATGGTGGGATCACCGTAATGCTCCACTTGCTGCATGACAGGATCAGGACGCCGGTTTACGAATGTGTCACCTGACAAGATGAGAATGGGCAGGCGGTTGGCGTGGGCCACCCCGGCCGCCGTTACCATGTTGAGGGCACCCGGCCCGATTGAAGACGATGCCACCATGATTTGGCGGCGGCGCTTGGCCTTGGCAAATCCGATGGCGGCCAGCGCCATGGATTGCTCGTTCTGGCCGCGCCATGTGGGCAGGATGTCCTTCACCGCTTCCAGCGCTTCCGAAAGACACGTCACATTGCCATGGCCGAAGATCGCGAACACACCGGGAAAAAGCGGGACCTCCTTGCCATCAACAGTCGTGAACTGGTTGCAGAGATAGCGCACCAGGCCTTGCGCCATTGTCAAACGAACTGTGGGCATGATTTTCACTCCTGTTGCGCCCGATCGGCGCAGCCGTGAATTTCTATTGCACAATCAAGCATCAAACAAGCCGTCTGGCATGAGTAAAACCATTATTTAGCGCCGCTTCTCGACAATTGCGCCAATCCGACCTCAGGACCGCGCCACGCCAACCTCGCGCGCATTGACGATCAAGGCGGGATTGGTTGTTCCGCCGAAAAAATCGATGATGTTCTGGGCTGACATGATCGACATGCGCTCGGCGCATTCCCTGGTAAGTCCCGCCGCGTGCGGGCTGATGGTGACCTTCAAATTGCTCAAAAGCGGATGCCTGGGCAAAGGCGGCTCCTCGACCAAGACGTCGAGGCCCGCGCCGGCAACCTGGCCCGCACGCAATGCGGCATCGAGGGCAAGTTCGTCGATCAGGCCGCCACGCGCCGTGTTGATCAAAATGGCGCTGGGCTTCATCAGCGCGAGCTCCGCTTTGCCAATGATGGCGGCGCCTGAAACCGCCGGGATATGGACCGATAGAAAATCCGCTTCTTTCAAACCGTCGCGGGCATCGCCAACATATTGAATCCCCGCCGCAGCCATGGCTTCTTCGGGCACATTGGGGTCATGGGCGGCGACCCGCATGCCAAAGGCCTGCGCAAGCCTGGCAACGGCTTTGCCGATACGGCCAAAGCCAAAAAGCAAAAGCTGCTTGCCATCCAGCTCGACCGAAGAGAAGCTGTTGCGTTCGTTCCAGTTGCCAGTGCGCGATGCAGCATCATTGGCGACGACGCGGCGCGCCACCGAAAGCATCAGCATCAGCGTATGCTCGGCCACCGACCGCGAATTGACATCGCCGACGATGGCCAATGGTATCTGGCGCGCATTCAAGGCCGCCACATCAACAGCGTCGTAACCCACGCCATGGCGCGAAACGATCTTAAGCAGTGGGGCCTTGGCCAGGATTTCCGCCGTCAATGGCTGGGTGCGCAGCAGAAGCGCATCCGCTTTTCCGATCAACCGCACATAGGATTCGGTTGATACCTCATCCACCAGATCACAGCTGAATCCACTGGCTGACTTCAGGAGCGCGACGCCTGAGGCATGGATGCGCCCTGCTACAAGAACATGTGGCATTTCAATATCCACTGCCAGGGGTTGCTGGTTTCCCGGGTTGCTGGCCATCAATCAGCTGCCGTGCAGCGGCAACGCTTGCCTGCGCGGCGCCAGCCAGCAAGCGCACGTCATTCGAAATGGTCACAAGGTCAAAGCCCCAGCCAACGGCCTTCGCGGCATAGGCCGGCGTTCCGCAGTGCAACGCCGCGCGAATGCCCGCCGCATGGGATTTTTCCAGCACTTTCCGGATGGCCTCAACCATTTCCGGCTCTTCCCGGTCAAATCCTGTCGCATAGCGCCTGCCCGTGAGCCCCAGGGTCAAATCAGCGGGTCCGATATAGACCCCGTCCAGGCCAGGCGTGGACACAATGGCCTCCAGGTTCTTCATGGCATCGGCCGTTTCGATCATGGCCAAGCACAGCACTTCCTTGTCAGCATGCTGGCCGTAATCGCTTCCGGCGGAAAACAGCGCGCGCGTTGGTCCAAATGACCGCACTCCGTGAGGCGGATAACGCATGTAGGACACCAGCCGTTCCGCCTCCTGGCGCGAATTGATCATGGGGCAGATGATGCCATAGGCACCCGCATCCAGCGCTTTCATGATGTCGCCCGGATCCAGCCATGGCACGCGCACCATGGGCGTCACACCACTGGCGCGCAAGGCTTGCAACATTGAAGTCGCCATTTCATAGCCAACAAAGCCGTGCTGCAGGTCAATTGTGACAGAGTCGTAGCCTTGCGCCACCATGATTTCAGCCACAAAGGGCGAAGCAATGGACAGCCAGCCATTGATGACGGGTTTTCCTTCAGCCCATTTATGACGGATGCCGTTGGGGATCATTCTCGATGGCCTTTCATTGTAGAACCTGACCGAGCCTTACATTCAGGTGACCCTGAACGCCTTCGCTGCCACCAGAAAACCGGATCAGGATTTCATCAGTGAAGCAGCAGCTTATGGCTGGGGCGGGAGGGATCGAACCTCCGAATGGCGGAATCAAAATCCGCTGCCTTACCGCTTGGCGACGCCCCAATGCTGGTGCCCTATAGCGGAGCAATCCTGTGCCTGCAACCGGCTTGCACGGGCAATTCCGGCTGACTATAAAAGGACCCTATTGGCGGAGTGTAGCGCAGCCTGGTAGCGCACCTGCTTCGGGAGCAGGGGGTCGGGAGTTCGAATCTCCCCACTCCGACCAATTTTGGCCATGATTTCGGGGCGAGAGTCTTGGCCGATGAGGCTGTCTCCATTCATTGTTTTAACAGCATTGTTATTGTGGCCGTCTGGTGCAGGCAGTGCGGAACAGCTGGTTGCCGCGAAAATTATTGTGTTCAAGTCCGAGCGCAGAATGGAATTGCTGGATGTGAAATCGAAAATTTTGAAAGCGTATGAAGTGTCGCTGGGCGGCAATCCTGAAGGGCCCAAATCGCAACAGGGCGATTCCAGAACACCGGAAGGGATTTACAAAATCTCGGGCCGAAATCCTGGCAGCAGCTACCACCTCTCGCTGCGGACTTCATACCCCAACAGGCAGGACATCGCAGCAGCCGAAGCGCTGGGTGTATCGCCGGGCGGCGACATCTTCATCCATGGATTGCCGAATGGCAGAGGCTTTCTCGGATTTCAACATCTGCTCTATGACTGGACAGATGGCTGCATAGCCGTGACCAATCAAGAAATAGAGGAAGTCTGGAACATGGTTCCAGATGGCATTCCAATCGAAATCAGGCCCTGATTCAGCGGCGGCCCAAAATGCCCCAGACAGCGGGAAACGCCAGGGCTGCGATTGCTGCCTTCACGATGTCAGCCAGCCAGAATGGCGCGAGGCCATACTCGATGGCAGGGCCAAACCCTCCCACGAATGTCGAGAGCCAGATCAGGCCCGGCACATAGAGGATGGCTCCACCCAAGAGCGTTGCCACGAGCATTTTGGGAATGCTGCGGTCCCAGCCCTTTTCGGAGAGCCAGCCGACAAGACCCGCCGCCAGAATGAAACCGACGATGTAGCCGCCGGTTGGCCCTACGATGCCGGGGTAACCGTCAGGCGTTGGCGCAAATACAGGAAGTCCAACTGCACCTTCAGCGGCATAAAGCGCTAGGGTTGCAGCGCCCAGCCGGGAACCGAAAGCAGCGCCAATGCAAAGCACAGCCAGTGTTTGAAGCGTCAGGGGAACCGGCAACTGAACCACTGTGATGTGAGCCGCAGCAGCCACAACAAGGCTGCCAAGGATCGCCAATGCGCCATTGCGCAAAAGGCTTTGCGAGGCAGCGGGCCAGAGTTGGCTGGCAAGTGTTGGATTAGGTGCATTCATGGTGGCCCAGTCCCCTTAAATCTGACTATGATGACATATGTTTAGTTGGGATAAGGGGAAGGCGCAACTGTGAGTTCCGGGCGATGAAAAAACTTGCTTTCGACCTGAATTTTGAGCCCTCCTATGGGCAGGCCATTGCAGTGTCTCCCCTGCTCCGGCGGGTGACTTGCAACAACCCCGGTCCGTTTACTTTCATGGGCACCAATACATTCATTGTGGGGCGCGGCAAAGTCGCGATTGTGGACCCAGGCCCTGATGACGAGGCGCACCTCGCTGCGCTGCTGAACGCGGTTCGCGAAGAGACGGTGAGCCACATCATGATCACGCATAATCATATGGACCACTCGCCTTTGGCTCGGAAACTGCAAGCGGCGACAGGAGCCAAATTTTATGGCGCGGTGCTGAAATCAAAGCCGAATGACGGTTTTCGGCTGGACGCCAGCATTGATCAGGCTTTCAAGCCCGACGTTGTTGTGGCCGATGGCGACGTTATTGAAGGCGTGGATTGGAATTTGGAATGCGTGTTCACGCCGGGCCATCTCGGCAATCACATGGGTTTCAGTTTGGCGGAGGAAATGTCGTTGCTGGCGGGCGATCATGTCATGGCCTGGGCCACGACTATCGTTGCGCCGCCCGATGGACATATGGGGGATTACATGGATTCCCTCAGAAAATTGTTGAAGCGCGACGACGTGGTTTTTCATTCCGCGCATGGGCCTTTAGCCAAAAACCCCAAGAAATTGGTTGAGGGCATTCTGGCGCATAGAATCATGCGTGAAGAAATGGTTTTGGCCAGGGTTAAAGCTGGCGATCACTCAGCGGCAGAGATGGTGAAGGCGATCTATGCGGGCCTTGATCCCAAACTTCATGCGGCTGCGGAATTTTCCACTCTTGCGCATTTGGAGCACCTGGTGGAGCGGGGGTTAGTCGTCATGCGGGATGGCGATTATCTGCTGGCGTGATTGTCACGCAACTCGCGGGTCAATCGGCGTGATTGCTCCCAGTCCCAAAATCGTTTCGAGCATCTTTGCGCCTGCCAGAAGTTTTGCCTCGCCTCTTGGCGGTGCGACGATCTGAATGCCGACTGGCAGGGTTTCACTGGTGAAGCCTGCAGGGATAGAGATTGCGGGGCAGCAGCAGGCAGTGATGGCGGATACGATCAGCAGCCAATCCACATAGGTTTCAAATTTCACGCCATTGCATTCAGCGGGGTAGCGCTGGCCTATGGGAAAGGGCGGCACAATGGTTGTGGGGCAAAGCAGCAGATCGTAGGTATCGAAGAATTTCAACATGCGGTGGAACATGGCGCTGCGCTGGGCTTCGGCTTTCGAAATATCTGCGGCTGTGAGCGCCAGGCCTTTTTCGATATTCCAGACGACTTCCGGCTTGAGCTGGTTGCGGCTGGTTTCCAGCAGGGTTCGCATGCCCACGGCATAACTCAGTGCACGGAGTGTTTGCATGCACTCCATGGCTTCGTGCAAGTCCGGGTGGGCTTCCTCGACTATCACTCCGGCGCTTTCAAATTTTCGTGCCGCTGCCATGACAATTGCGGCAACCTCCGGGTCAACCGGACTGATGCCGAGATCTCGGCTGATGGCGACGCGCTTTGGCTTCCAGCCGGAGCGGGCAGCTTTGAGATAGGATGTGCCGTCTGATGGGAGGGAAAGCGGGTCGCCCTGTTCTTCGCCAACCATGGCGTCAAACAGCAGAGCCAGGTCTTCGACGTTTCTGGCCATGGGACCCTCGACGCCAAGCGTGCTGTCAATCTTGTTGCCGGGAGTTGCGGCAACCCGGCCCGGCGAGGGACGCATGCCAACGACGCCGCAGAAGCTGGCGGGGTTGCGAAGCGAGCCGCCCAAATCAGAACCGTGGGCAACCCATGCTGTGCCCGTGGCAAGGGCGACGGCAGCGCCTCCGGACGAGCCTGATGCCGAGCGCGACGTGTTCCAGGGGTTCAAGGTGCGGCCAAAGACTTCATTGAAGGTGTTTGCCCCCGCCCCAAACTCCGGCGTGTTTGACATGGCATAAATGATGCCGCCGTTTTTTTCCAGGTGCGTCACCAGAATATCTGAAGTCTCGGCTATGCGATTTGCATAGACAGGCGAACCCTGGGTGGAGCGGATGCCTGCAACATCAGCCAGGTCCTTGATCGGCACGGGCAGGCCAGCAAGCACGCCCCGCTCGCTCATGGGCTTTTTCATGAGATCCCTGGCATTGGTGCGGGCGCGGTCAAAGCAAAGGGTTGGCAGGGCATTCACTTTTCCGTCCACGTCGGCAATGCGTTTTTCGAGTGCGTCCAGACAGTCCAGCGGCGAGATTTCGCCAGACTTCAAGGCGCTGACGATTTCATTGGCTGTGGACCTATAGAGTTCGGGCATCTGGCTTTCCTTTTTTGGTCAACTGCCTTAACATTGCGTAATAATTCAGCAGGAGACAATCATGAATGCACCCGTGACATCAGCACCCGGCATGAACAAACAGTGGGTGGAACGCCGCGCCAAGGCGGTGTCGCGCGGGGTTGGCATGGGTGCGCCCGTGATGGCGGCGCGGGCCGAGAACTCGGAAATCTGGGATATTGAGGGCAACCGCTATATTGATTTTGGCGGCGGCATCGCGGTTGTGAACACGGGGCACCGGCATCCGCTCGTCATGAAACGGGTGTACGAACAGCTGGAAAAATTCACCCACACCTGCGCAATGGTCATGCCTTATGAACCCTTCATTGAGCTTTGTGAAAAACTCAATGCCATTGCGCCCATGTCCGGCGAAAAGAAATCCGCGCTGGTGACGACGGGCGCGGAGGCGGTTGAAAACGCGGTGAAGTTCGCCCGCTGCCATACGGGCCGCTCGGATGTCATCGCCTTTCATGGCGGTTTCCATGGGCGCACGCTGCTGGGCATGGCGCTCACCGGCAAAGTGCTGCCTTACAAGATGAAGTTCGGGCCGATGCCTGGCGGCATCTGGCATGTGCCGTTTCCGGTGGAGCACAAGGACATCAGCGTCGAGGATTCCATTCACGCCATCGAGCTGCTGTTCAAGTGCGATGTGGAGCCTTCACGGGTTGCGGCAATCATCATCGAGCCGGTGCAGGGCGAGGGCGGATTTTATGTGGCGCCCAAGGAACTCATGGTGCGGCTCCGCCAGCTTTGCGACGAGCATGGCATTCTGCTGATAGCGGATGAAATCCAATCGGGCTTCGGGCGCACGGGCAAATGGTTTGCCATGGAGCATTATGGCGTGGAGCCCGACCTGGTGACGGTTGCCAAATCGCTGGCTGGCGGGTTTCCGCTCGCAGGTGTTGTGGGCCGCGCCAAGATCATGGATGCGCCCGATCCAGGCGGCATTGGCGGCACCTATGCGGGCAATCCCGTTGCTTGTGCTGCGGCACTCGGCGTTTTCGAAGCTTTCGAAACCGAAGGCCTGATGGAAAAGGCCGAGGCCCAGGGCAAGAAAATCATGGCGCGGATGAAGGCCATCAAAGCCAAGGGCCGGGGCATGCCGATTGGCGATGTACGCGGGCTTGGCGCCATGTGCGCCTTCGAACTGGTGACGGAGCATGGCGGCAACAAGCCTGACGCGGCAGGCGCCAAGGCGCTGGCCGCCAAATGCCTGGAGCGCGGCCTGCTAATCCTGACATGCGGCATTCATGCCGACACGGTCAGGCTGCTCACGCCGCTTACCGCATCAGACCTGATTCTGGATGAGGGTCTGGATATTCTGGAAGCGGCGTTGCTGGGAAATTAACCAACCACTCCCCATATAAGCGCCATGGTCATGTTCATCATTCTTGGCGCTGTTCTGCTTCTCGGCTTGATCTTTGGTCCGCAGATGTGGATCAGGTCAACGATGGCGCGGCATGGGGTGGAACGACAGGATTTTCCAGGAACCGGCGGAGAACTGGCGCGGCACCTTCTCGACCAGGCAGGCCTTCAAGAGATCAAGGTCGAGCGCATTGAGGCTGGTGATCATTACTCGCCAGCGGAGAAAACCGTCAGGCTTTCTGCCGCAAATCATGAAGGCAAGTCGGTTACCGCTGTAGCGGTTGCAGCGCACGAAGTCGGTCACGCCTTGCAGGATAAGGACGGCTATGCGCCCCTCGTGCTGCGGCAGAAGCTGGCAGGCGCTTGCGTCATGATCGAGCGCACTGGCAGCGTCATGATGATGGCAACGCCTGTTGTTTTCGCCCTGACACGCTCTCCCGTTGTGCTTGTTGCGGAAATTGTCCTGGCGCTTGGCATTCTCGCCTCAACGGTGGTGATCCATGTGTTTACACTGCCTACCGAGTATGACGCGAGTTTCCGGCGGGCCCTGCCCATTCTTGAGCATTATCTCAAACCCGAAGATATGCCCGCAGCGCGCAGTGTTCTGAAAGCCGCCGCTTTCACCTATGTCGCCTCGGCGCTGGTCAGTCTGCTTGACATAGCCCGGTGGTTTCGCATCCTGCGCTTCTAGTATAGGGTTCATCCTTTCGAGGAGACCTCCGATGCCCAAGCTTTCCAACATGGCTCACCGTGATATCGAAACGGTGTTGCACCCCTATACCAATCTGGCGCGGCATCGGGAGACCGGGCCGCTGATATTTGGCGAGGGGCGCGGCATCTATCTCTATGACGACAAAGGCAAGCGCTACATTGAGGGCCTGGCCGGGCTGTGGTGCACGTCGCTTGGCTATGGCAACGAAGAGCTTGTCGAAGCGGCGGCCAGCGCCATGCGGAAACTTTCGTTTTCCAGCGTGTTTGGCGGCAAATCCCATGATGGCGTGATTGAGCTTTCGGAACAACTGAAGGAACTGGCGCCCTGCCCCACGTCCAAGGTCTTGTTTGGCACATCGGGTTCGGATGCCAATGACATGCAGATGAAGCTCACCTGGTATTACAACAATGCCAGGGGCAAGCCTGAGAAGAAGAAAATCATTTCGCGGATGCGGGGCTATCACGGCGTTACGATTGCGTCTGGCTCGCTCACGGGCCTGCCGATGGTTCACACGGATTTTGATCTGCCGATCAAGAATGTGCTGCACACGTCTTGCCCGCATTATTATCGCAATGGGCAGGAGGGCGAGACGGAGGATCAATTCACGGACCGCATGGCGAAAGACCTGGACGATCTTATCCAGCGAGAAGGGCCGGAAACGGTTGCGGCTTTTATCGCCGAGCCTGTGATGGGGGCCGGCGGGGTTGTGGTACCGCCCATGAGTTATTTTCCAAAGATCAACGCCGTGCTGGAAAAATATGATGTGCGCTTCATCGCCGATGAGGTGATTTGCGGATTTGGCCGCACCGGCAACTGGTTCGGGTCGCAAACATTTGGCATGAAGCCGCAATCAATCTCCATGGCAAAGGCCATCACGTCGGCCTATTTTCCGACGAGCGCCTTGACCATTGAGGAAGACCTGTATCAGGCGATGGTGGAAGAAAGCAGAAAAATAGGCGTATTCGGCCATGGCTTTACCTACACGGCTCACCCGGTGGGCTGCGCCGTGGCGCTCAAGACTTTGGAAATTTACAAGCGCGAAAAGATCGTTGAACATGTCCAGAGGATGGCGCCTGTATTCAAAAAGCGGCTCGACAAGCTGGCTGATCATCCCCTTGTGGGCGAGGCGCGGGGCGTTGGTCTGATTGGCGCGCTGGAACTGGTCGCAGACAAGAAAACCCGGCGGGCGTTTGAGCCTCAAAAAATGGTCGGGCCGACTTGCGTTAATTTCCTGCAGGAGCTTGGGCTGATCAATCGCGCGATGGGCGATTCAGTGGCGTTCTGCCCTCCGCTGATCATAACAACGGAAGAAATTCACGAGATGTTTGACATGGTGGAGGCTGCACTTAATATGACTGAGGCTTGGGTTCATACCAACGGCCATCGCAATAATTGAGATTGTCATGAAGATTGCTGAAACAGAAACAGATCTGCGCGGAATTCTCGGCAGCGCCGGAGGATTGGCGGTGCAGAAATCGCGCCCGCAGCTTGATAAATATTCGCGCCAGTTCATCGCCATGTCGCCATTCCTGACGCTTGCGACTGCCAACGCCAAAGGCCGGGCCGATGTGAGCCCGCGTGGTGACCCACCGGGATTTGTGCATGTGGTGGACGACAAAACCATTCTCATCCCTGACCGTCCCGGCAACAACCGCCTTGATACGATGGTGAACATTGTCGAAAATCCGAATGTCGCCTGCCTGTTTTTCATTCCAGGATTTGAGGACATGCTGCGCCTGGCTGGCCGGGCGAAAATCACGCATGATGGTGAACTGCTCAAGCACTGCATGGTGAATGGCAAAGAGCCCAAGGTTGGCGTGCTGATTTCAATCGAAGAGGTGTTTCTGCACTGCGCCAAGGCGCTGAAGCGCTCGAAGCTATGGCAGGATGACTACACGCAGGACCGCAGCGTGATGCCGAGCATAGCGCGCATGATTCTCGAGCAGACGTGCGAGAGCGAGATTGACGAGACCGTGGCCAGCGAAGCGGACGCATCGGTTGACGACAATTATCGCAACGAGCTCTATTAAATGGGTCAAATAAAAAGGGCTTGAGAACGCCATGCTCTCAAGCCCTGCAACGGGGGGTGGCCTATTCAGTTACAGTGGCTGTTTCCACGAGGTCTTTTCCGTCAAGCAGGGCGTCAACAGCAGCCCTGACTTCGTCGGTCACTGGCTTGTTGGCAGCAGCTTCAAGAGCGGCGACCGCATCGGCTTCAGCCGTTTCGGCTGCGGCGGCAGCCTCGGCTGCGGCAGCTTCCGCTGCTGCGGCATCGGCCGTTGCAGTTGTGGCGGCGTCTGCCGCCGCAGTCACTGCCGCATCAGCTTCTGTTTGAGCTGCAGTCGCGTCATCAAGTGCGGATTGAAGATCGGCATACCCTGGATCAGTGTCAACTGCTTCGTCCAGTGCTGCCTGTGCATCCGCCACTGCGGCGGCGGCAGCTTCAGCATCAAGAACTGCCTGATCGTGAGCTTCGTCTGCCGTTGCCGCTGCAGTTGCCGCAGCTGCGGCGGCTTCTGTGGCGGCGGCTGCGTCTTCAGCGGCGGTTTCGGCTGCCGCATTGGCTTTCATGTACTCTGCGATCTTGCCTACACGCGAATTGGGCGATGCATTGGCCAGGGCTTTGGCTGAGGCATGGGCCGCGTTCAAGGCGCCAAGCTTGGAGGCGACGCTGCCATGCTTGACCTTTTCCGTTGCCGCAACTTTGGATGACGACTGGCTTTTCGAGGATTTTGAGCTGTTGTTTCCGCCGGCGTTGCTGTTGCCGTTTCCGCCGCCTTTTCCGCCACCGTTTCCGCCACCGTTACCACCGCCATTGCCGCCCTTTCCAGCATAGGCGCTGGTCGCTGAGAACGGATTTTCCGTGCCGGGCAGAATGCTGGCGGCGATAAAACCCATGCTCAACGCAAGGACCAGAATGGGTTTCGATGTTTTAACGGCCATAATTACTTTCTCTCCTCGCCGAAAGTGAACGACAGACTTAATTCGCAGTCTCGGATCACGGGACTGTTAATGCAATTGGAATCACGAACATCAGTGAATTGTTCGTGGACATAAAAGGCAAAAATTTAATTAAATCCGACTATTTTCCCGCGACGATCTGATCGGCCGTTTTGATCTTGCGGGTGGCGAGTTTGAGGGTGTTCAGTCCCGGCATTCGATGGTCAAAATTGTACCATCAAATGCCGGGACCAAACATCTAATACAATTCCAATCGATAGGCTCGGCAAACCAATCACTGGAAAAACAGCATCAATTTTCGGCAATTCACATGGATTGCAGCGCCTGCTCCAGATCGGAGATCAAATCGGCGGCGTCTTCGATGCCGATGGAGAAGCGGATGAGGTTCCCTGGCACGATGCTGTCTGGTCCTTCGACAGATTTACGATGTTCGGCAAGGCTTTCAACGCCGCCGAGGGATGTGGCCGGTGTGAACACTTTGAGGCGCGCGGCAACGCTGCGGGTTTGGGCCTCGCCGCCATTAACCAAAATGGACAGCATGCCGCCGAAACCGCCGATCATTTGACCTTTGGCGATTTTGTACTGCGGATGGCTTTCAAGGCCTGGGTAAAGCACGGCGTCAAGCTTTGAATGCTTTTCAAAATGCCTGGCGATGGCCAGCGCATTGCGCGAGGCCTGTTCAACACGAAGGAAAAGGGTTCGCATGCCCCTGATCAACAGGAAAGCTTCAAAACTTCCGAGCGTTGCACCAAGACCCACCTGGGCCTGCTTGAGCATCTCCCAGCGAGCACTATTTTCACGCGTGGTCAAAACACCTGCGGTTACATCGCTATGGCCATTCAGGTATTTTGTGGCGGAGTGAAACACCATGTCAGCGCCGAGTGTGAGCGGCTTGCTGATCACGGGTGGCGCGCAGGTTGAATCAACCACGAGCATGGCTCCAGCGGCATGGGCTGCGTCTGCCGCAGCCTTGATGTCGATCACGTTCCAGGTGGGATTGACGGGCGTTTCGATCCAGACGATGGCGGTCTTGCCGGGGATGATGGCTTTCGCCAGACTCTGGGGATCGGCCGCGTCAAACAAATCAAGGCCAATGCCGCGCATCTTTTGCTGGCGCAAGAGCCAAGACTTCACCCCATGATACATGATGGATGGCGCTGTCACGCGCTGGCCGGTTTCCAGTGTCTCGATGAGCGCTGTTGCCGCTGCCATTCCGGAAGCAAACAATCTGGTTTCAAACCCTTCTTCAAGCTCACACAGCAGGCTTTCGGCGTGAGCCACAGTTGGCGAGCCATTGCGCGCATAGATGTACTGCCCAATGAGCTTGTAGTCCTCATCGCGGGCAAATGTTGTCGAGGGCTGAATGGAGGGAACCGTTGCGCCCGTTTCGGAGTCGATGAAGTGACCGGCTTGCACGATGCGCGTGCGGATGGATGGTTTGGAGTTTGAACCGTCTGACATGGGAACACCATTTTCCGGGAAGGATTATTAGGGATACAATCGCGCCTTTGACCATTCACCGCCAGGAGCAGCGCGGCTGAATACGACGCGGTCGTGCAGCCGGAAGGGGCGGTCATGCCAGAATTCAATTGAAAGCGGCTTGACGCGAAAGCCGGACCAATAAGGCGGGCGGGGCACGTCCCCAAGCGCATATTTGGCGGCATAGAGGGCGACTGAGGCCTCCAGCGCAAATCTGCCTTCCAGGGGCCGCGACTGTTGCGAGGCCCAGGCGCCAATGCGGCTGTCCCTGGCGCGCGTGGCGAAATACGCATCTGCTTCCGCTTCGCTCACCTGCTCCACCAGTCCACGCACCCGCACCTGGCGACGCAGGGACTTCCAGTGGAAACACAGCGCCGCCTTGGACGTTCCCAGAATTTCTTGGCCCTTCTGGCTTTCGAAGTTGGTATAGAAAACAAAACCACGCTCGTCCGCGTCCTTCAGCAGAACCATGCGCACATTGGGCAGGCCTTCCTCATCGACGGTCGCCAGCGCCATGCCATTGGGATCATTGGGTTCGGATTTTTCGGCGTCCGCCAGCCATTCCCTGAAGAGAGCCAGAGGATCGCTGCGCTCAGCGAAGCCAAAGGCGGCGGTCAAAGTTGAGAGGTCACTGAGAGTCATGGAATAGAAATATACTAGATTACGCGCAACGTCGCGCCCTTTCCTTCGCTGGTCAACTGTGCCAAATAGCGTCACACGATCTTCAATCGGCCAGATATTCAGGATAAATCATGAGCGAAAACAATGGCTTGATGGCCGGTAAACGAGGCCTGATCATGGGAGTCGCCAATAACCGGTCCATTGCCTGGGGCATAGCTCAGGCTTGCGCCCGGCATGGGGCAGAACTCGCTTTCACCTATCAGGGCGACGCGCTGAAAAAGCGGGTGGAGCCTTTGGCTGCGGAAATTGGCTCCAAGCTTGTTGTGCCTTGCGATGTGACAGACATGGCCTCCGTCGACGCCACGTTTGAAGCGATTGAGAAGGCCTGGGGCAAGCTGGATTTCGTGGTGCACGCCATCGCGTTTTCAGACAAGGATGAACTCTCCGGGCGCTATGTCGACACGACCGCCGACAACTTCACCAAGACCATGTTCATCTCATGCTACAGCTTCACGGCTATCGCCCAGCGGGCTGAAAAGCTGATGACCGATGGCGGCTCGCTGTTGACGCTGACTTATTACGGCGCCGAAAAATGGATGCCCCACTACAATGTGATGGGCGTGGCGAAGGCCGCGCTGGAAGCCTCCGTCCGCTATATGGCGGCTGACCTTGGCGTCAAGAACATCCGCGTCAACGCGATTTCCGCAGGGCCGATCAAGACGCTGGCGGCTTCGGGTATTGGCGATTTCCGCTACATCCTGAAATGGAACGAGTATAACTCGCCGCTGCGGCGGACGGTCACGACGGAAGAAGTTGGCGACAGCGGCTTTTACCTGCTGTCTGATTTATCGCGCGGTGTGACGGGTGAAATCCTGCATGTGGATTCAGGCTATCACATCGTTGGCATGAAGGTTCCGACAGCGCCTGACATGAGCTTGGCCACCAACGGTGAGTGAGGCACGGCCACCCGTTTATTTCGTACGCCACGGCGAAACAGAATGGAACCGTCTTGGTCTCATTCAGGGCTGGACAGATATTCCGCTGAATGAGACAGGCCATGGACAGGCCAAAAGTGTGGCGCGGGCTTTCGTGGCGCATCCGGAAGTCAGCAGGGATTGCCATTTTGCGGTGAGCCCCCTGGGTCGCACGCGGCAGACGATGGCGCATATCTCCGAAGCCCTTGGGTTGCCTGAATCCCATGTTTCAATCGCTCCCACCATAAAGGAGCTTGGCTTCGGCGTGTGGGAGGGAAAGCCGTTCTGGGAGTTGAAGGCCTCGCCGGTTTATCCCGCCGATCCGGAAACACGCTACGCATGGCGGCCAGAGGGTGGCGAGAGCTACAGCGATGGCAAGGCGAGGCTTGCGGACTGGCTGGCAACACTCACCGAACCAACAGTTGTCGTAGCCCACGGCGCCATTGGCCGCTGCCTCATCGGCTATCTGACCAACCTGAGTGTTCGCGACTTGATGGGCATTCGCATGCATCAGGGCCAGTATTGCGAGATATCCAATGGCGTTGCGACCTGGTTTGACGGAACTCCCGCGCCCGCCTAAAACGCTTTCCCATGTCACACAACACATTCGGCCACCTGTTTCGCATGACAACATTTGGAGAAAGCCACGGCGCGGCCATTGGCTGCGTGGTGGATGGCTGCCCGCCGGGCATCAAGCTTGCGGCTTCCGACATTCAAGGTTTTTTGGACAAGCGCCGGCCGGGGCAAAGCCGCTTCACCACGCAACGGCAGGAACCCGATGCCGTCAAAATTCTCTCTGGCGTTTTTGAAGATGACCGAACCGGCGGACAAGTGACAACGGGCGCCCCCATCATGCTGATGATTGAGAATGTCGACCAGCGCTCCAAGGACTATTCCGAGATCAGGGACAAGTTCCGCCCCGGCCATGCGGACTTCACCTATCAGGCCAAATATGGCTTGCGCGATTATCGCGGCGGCGGGCGCTCATCGGCGCGGGAAACGGCGGCGCGGGTCGCGGCAGGCGCCGTGGCGCGGAAAGTCATTCCGGGGGTCACCATACGGGGCTGTCTCGTGCAGATGGGGCCCCACAGGATTGACCGCAAGAATTGGGATTGGGCCGAGGTTGACAACAATCCTTTCTTCTGCCCGGACAAAAAGGCCGCCGCATTTTATGAGGAGTATCTCGATGGCATCCGCAAAGCGGGGTCTTCGTGCGGCGCGGTTGTCGAAGTCACGGCATCAGGCGTGCCCGCTGGCTGGGGAGCGCCTGTCTATGGCAAGCTGGATCAGGATCTGGCCGCCGCCATGATGAGCATCAATGCGGTGAAGGGTGTTGAGATCGGCGCGGGCTTTGCGGCTGCGGGTTTCACCGGCGAAGAAAACGCCGATGAAATCCGCATGCGCCACGGCAAGCCGGAGTTCCTGTCGAACCATGCGGGCGGCATTCTGGGCGGAATTTCATCGGGACAGGATATTGTCGTGCGCCTCGCCATCAAGCCCACGTCTTCCATATTAAATCCCCGCCAGACAATCACCGCGCAGGGAACGGAAACCGATATCGTTACCAAGGGCCGCCACGACCCCTGCGTCGGCATCCGCGCCGTGCCCGTGGCGGAAGCCATGATGGCACTGGCGCTGGCGGATCATTTTCTGCGGCATCGCGGGCAGATGGGATGACTTAAGCCTTTCTCGCCGCGATCAGGAATTCCTTGTTGCCGTCGCCGCCTTCGATTGATGATGGGGTGATGCCGAGGACTTTCCAGTTTTCCGCAGTCAGGAATTCTGAAATTTCGCCGCAGACGCGCTCATGCTCGAGCGGGCCGCTGACGATGCCGCCACGGCCGACAGCTTCCTTGCCGGCTTCGAATTGGGGTTTGATGAGGGCAATGAGGCGGGCGCCTGATTTGGCCAGTGTGAGGGCCGGCGGCAGGGCGAGCTTGAGTGAAATGAAACTCACATCGCAGGCGATGAATTCAATGTCGTGGGCGATGTGACCGGCGGCGAGATCGCGGGCGTTCAGGCCTTCAATGGAGGTGACGCGCGGGTGAGTCTTGAAGCGCCCGGTGAACTGGCCATGCCCCACATCAATGGCGGTCACATGGGCGGCGCCTTGCTCGACCAGAACCTGGGTGAATCCCCCGGTTGATGCGCCAACATCCAGGCAGTTCAAGTCCTTGACGCTGATCCTGAAAAATTCGAGGCCATGTTTCAGCTTGAGCGCCGAGCGCGAGACATATTTTTGCGCTTCATCGATAATTTCTATCCGGCAATCGCTTGCGGTGTTTTGGGCTGGTTTTGCGGCCAAAACTCCGTCCACGCGCACGGTTTGGCGCGCAATGGCATCCCGCGCCCGCGATCTTGAGGAATAGAGCCCACGCTGCACCAGCAATTCATCAAGCCGCTGGCGTGTCACGCAACGTCCAGTGGCTCGGTTCCCGCTGGTTTGCCATCAGGCCTTAGGGTGATTTTTTCGATGCGGGCTTCGGCGTCTTTCAATTGCTTTTCACAATGCTTCTTCAGCGCCTCGCCGCGCGTATAGATCGCTATGGATTGTTCGAGATCGACCTTGCCGGACTCCAGCTTGGCGACAATTTCCTCGAGCTGGGCCAGCGCCTTTTCAAACGGCAGTTCGGCGATGTCGGGAAACTCTGTCGTCATTCGAAATCATCCTCGTCATCTGGTTCGTCATCAAAAGCAGCGCTGCCGCGCATGAGGGCCTGCACATGGATGGCGACCGAGGCGCTCAGGCCCCGCAAATCATAGCCGCCTTCCAGCACGGACACAACGCGGCCCTCCGCATGGGCATCGGCCGCGGCCATCAACTCAAGCGTGGCCCAGGCAAAGTCCTCTTCAGTGAGTTGCAGGCTGCCCAATGGGTCGGCATGGTGGGCATCGAAGCCTGCCGAGATCAAAACCAGATCAGGCGCGAAATCATCAAGGGCCGGGAGAATGATGGAGCGCATGGCATCCCGGAATTGGGCGCTGCCATCGCCTGCCCTGAGCGGCGCGTTGAAGATGTTGCCCACTCCCGTCTCGGTGGCGGCCCCGGAACCGGGGTAAAGAGGCATCTGGTGGGTGGAGCCATAGAATAGATCAGGGTCGGACCAGAAAATCTCCTGGGTGCCGTTGCCGTGGTGAACGTCGAAATCAACGACAGCGACACGTTCGGCGCTGTAGCGGGCGCGGGCATGGTGGGCGGCGATCGCCACCTGATTGAACAGGCAGAAACCCATGGCCTTGCGCGACTCGGCGTGGTGGCCGGGCGGGCGCAGCGCGCAGAAGGCATTGTCAGCCGCGCCAGCGAACACCGCGTCAACGGCGGCGGTGGCGGCCCCCACAGCCCGGAGCGCCGCTTCGAGCGAACCGGGCGACATCGCCGTGTCAGGATCGAGATATTCAACCCCCTCTTCTGGCGCCATGGAAAGGACATGGCGCAGATGCTCCTCCGCATGGGCGCGCAGGATATCTTCTTCCTGGCCCAGAGGCGCCTGCTGCCGTTTCAGATCATGGAAATTGGGCGCTTCCAGAATCTTGTTGATCACTTTTATGCGGTCGACACGTTCGGGGTGGCCATCGGGTGTCAGGTGATTGAGGCTGGCGGGATGGGTGTATAGAAGTGTCGTCATCCCCCTGCTATAGAGCGCCTGCAATGGGTAATTCCACTGAAATATTGGCGGCCGTCCGCGCGCTCAAGAAGGGCGAGCTGGTGGCGTTTCCAACCGAAACGGTCTACGGGCTGGGCGCTGATGCCACAAATGACCAGGCGGTGGCCAGGCTCTACGAAGCCAAGGGCCGGCCAAGCTTCAATCCGCTGATTTCCCATGTCGTGGATGCCTTCGCGGCTTTTGCGCTGGGTGAATTTTCGCCCGATGCCAAGAAGCTGGCCTTGCTGTTTTGGCCGGGGCCGCTCACGCTTGTTGTGCCGCGCGCGCGGAACTGCCCGATTTCGCTGCTGGCTTCGGCGGGATTGCCCAGCATTGCCGTTCGGGTGCCCGATCATCCGCTGGCGCTTGATCTGCTTGAAGCTCTGCAACGGCCCATCGTCGCGCCGAGCGCCAATGTATCTGGCAGGATCAGCCCAACCACGGCGGCCCATGTGAGGGCTGGGCTGGGGAACAAGGTTTCACTGGTGCTTGACGGCGGCGCATGCAAGGTGGGGGTTGAATCGACGGTCGTAAGCTTCACGGGATCTCACCCCAAGCTGCTCCGCCCAGGGGGGCTGGCCAAATCCAGGATTGAAGCGGTTCTTGTATCATGAGCTGGATGTTGAAACCGACGCGCTTCAACCCCACTCGCCTGGGCAGATGGAAAGCCACTATGCGCCTCGCGCCAATTTGCGTCTGGAGGCCACGGAACCGCGTGAAGGCGAACGCTACTTGGGGTTCGGCAAACACAGTTTTGGCCCGCATACGCTTTCGGCCAGTGGCGATGTGGTGGAGGCGGCGGCCAATCTTTTCCGCATGCTGCATGAACTGGATGCGACGGGCGCATCCGCGATCGCAGTGGCGCCTATTCCCATGGAAGGACTGGGGGAAGCCATCAATGACCGGCTGCGCCGCGCCGCGGCGCCCAGGCCAACCGCATGACACCAGAGTTGATCAGCAAGTTCGCCTTGATCGTCGGCGAGAAGAATGCCATTCGCGATCACACCGAAATGGCTGGTTATATGCAGGAACCACGCGATCTCTGGCACGGGAAGTCACCGGTGATCGTGCGCCCCTCCAACACAGGGGAAGTTTCGCAAATTCTCAGGCTTGCGAATGAAACCGGCACCGCGGTTGTTCCCCAGTCAGGCAATACGGGACTGGTTGGCGGGCAGATTCCTTTTGAAAGCGGCGAGGAAGTTCTGCTTTCGCTTGACCGCATGACAAACATTGGGACTATCGACGCGGCCAACAACACCATGACGGTCGAGGCCGGAGCCACGCTCAAAGCCGTGCAGGACGCCGCAGCTGAGGCAGACCGGATGTTTCCCTTGCGCATCGCTTCGGAAGGAAGCTGCAGGATCGGCGGCAACCTCGCCACCAATGCGGGCGGGCTGAACGTGCTGGCCTATGGCAACGCGCGCGACCTTTGCCTGGGGCTTGAAGTTGTGTTGCCGGACGGGCGCATCTGGAATGGCTTGCGCTCCTTGCGCAAGGATAACACGGGTTATGATCTCAAAAACCTGTTTATCGGCTCAGAAGGAACGCTGGGTGTCATCACCGGCGCGGTGCTGAAGCTTTATCCAAAGGTCCGCTCCTTTGAAACGGCCTTTGTCGCCGTGCCTTCGCCCCAGGCCGCGGTCGATCTGCTGTCTCTGATGGGCGAGCGGAGCGGCAACCGGGTTGTGGCATTCGAGCTTATGCCGCGCATCGCCATGGATTTCACCGTGAAGCACAAGGGGATCGCAAACCCGCTTAATGACTATTCACCGTGGTATGTTCTGTGTGAACTGGCCGATCCGGTGGAAGGTTGCTCTGCGCAGGCTCTCGAAACAGCCATGGAGCGCGGGCTGGTGAGTGACGCCACCCTGGCGCAATCGGAGGCCCAGCGCCAGGCGTTGTGGACGATCCGCGAACTCTTGCCGGAATCGCAGAAATTCGAAGGCGGCTCCATCAAACACGATATTTCGGTTCCGGTGTCAAAAGTTCCGCAATTCATTTTGGAAGCCACGCGGGCCGTGAACGGCTTCATGCCAGATGCGCGCGTTGTGCCATTTGGCCATTTGGGCGACGGCAATCTGCACTTCAATGTCTCACAACCCGTCGGCATGGAGAAGCGGAAGTTCCTCGACGCCTGGAACGACATGAACGCGGTCGTCTTTGAAGTGGTTGCGAAACACGCGGGCTCCATCAGCGCCGAACACGGCATTGGCCGGCTGAAGCGCCAGCACATGGCCAGCATTAAATCCCCGGTGGAACTGCTGATGATGCGCGATCTGAAGCAGCTTTTCGATCCCCGGAACATCATGAATCCCGGCAAGGTGCTGCCCCCATGATTGCGTTTCGGGAAGTTCACGATCTGGATCTGGATGGCATCGTAAAGCTATGGAAGCGCTGCGGATTGACGCGAGATTGGAACGACCCCTACAAGGACATCGCGTTCGCGCGCGCTGGCAAGACCTCGGCAGTTCTTGTCGGCGAAGTGGGTGGCCGCCTCGTGGCGACGGTCATGGTTGGCCATGATGGCCATCGCGGCGTCCTATACTATCTGGCCGTTGAGCCTGAGCTTCAAAAGCGCGGTTTTGGCAGGGCGGCCGTCGCGGCGGCTGAAGCCTGGCTGCGCGAACGCGGTGTGTGGAAAATCAATCTCACAGTCCGCAATGAGAACCGGGCAGTTGGCGCGTTTTATGAGACCTTGGGATACTCGGTCGCTCCGGTAGTGAGTTTTGGGAAGCGAATTGATGGCGGTTAAGCAGCGCCTCGCCGGCAAATGAGGCCGTCCCCGCAATTGCCCAAACTGGGCGCTTCGGCTTGCGTCTGGCGGGATGGCCGGGTGTTGCTCATCCAGCGGGCCAAGCCGCCTGTCGGCCTGTGGAGCCTGCCTGGCGGGCATGTGGGTTTTGGCGAAACCTCTTTGGCGGCGGCGGCCCGCGAACTCATTGAGGAAACCGGCGTCGTGGCCGAGCTCAGCGAGTTTGTCGGCCTTTATGAGGTCATCCACAAGGAACCTCCTGTCCACTATACCATCGCCTGCTATTGCGGGCACTGGAAGTCTGGCGAGGCCGCCGCCGCCAGCGATGCCCTGTCGGCAGAATGGCTCGCCCCATCCGAGCTTGAGGGGCTTGAATTTGTTCCAAATATTCGCGCGGCGGTTGCCCGTTCCCGGCTTTTGCTGAAGCTTTAGTTAAAAATCACCTGTTGATATTAACCTTGTATTAAGGATTTGGTCGCGGGCCCGCCCCCCTTTGCTAAGGTGGGTTGCAGGGACGGGGAGCCAGAAAAACAATATCATGCTGAAATTTTCAACCAAGCCGATGCCAACTTCGCATCCATCAGAGGCGAAGCACTTGGCGCTGCGCTACATTCTGGATGCGTGGGAAGAAGCGGTTTACGAGGGGCTTGACCCGGATTGCATCGCCACCGCCGCCATTTTCGCAGCCCTTTCAGACATGGTGGCGACTTACGGCGAAGAGCCTGTGGCCATCATGCTGGAAAAATTTCCAAACCGCATCCGGGCCGGCGAATTCTCGGTGGCGCAAACAAAGCAATAAGCTTTTACGCGATATCCACCACAACGCGGCCCCGGACTTTTCCCGCAACGATCTCGGCGGCGATGCGCGGCACATCATCCAGTTTCACATGGGTGGTGAGCGACGCAAGCTGCTTGAGATCAAGATCGCGGGACAGCCTCTCCCAGGCCTGCTCGCGGCGCGGGATTGGCGTGGTCACTGAATTCACGCCGATCAATTTTACCCCCCGCAGAATGAAGGGCGCCACATTGGTTGGCAGGTCCATGCCCTGGGCCAGCCCGCAGGCCGCCACCGTGGCGTCATTATTCATTTGGGAAATAACATTGGCCAGCGTCACCGAGCCAACGGAATCGATGGCTCCGGCCCAGCGGGTTTTGGCGAGCGGCTTCACCGGGCCATTGAACTCATTGCGGTCAATGATCGTTGTCGCTCCTAGTTTTTTAAGGAACTCAGCTTCTTCAACACGGCCAGTTGAAGCGGCCACCTTGAAGCCAAGCTTGGCCAGCAAGGCAATGGAAACCGTGCCGACGCCACCGGCAGCGCCTGTCACCAGGATTTCGCCATCGCCCGGCTTTACGCCCTGCTCTTCCAGAGCCAGCACACACAGCATGGCGGTGAAGCCTGCGACGCCCACGGCCATGGCATCGGAGGCGGTCCAGCCCTTTGGCACAGCTACGAGCCAGTCGCCGGAAACGCGCGCCATTTCAGCAAAGCCGCCATTGTGCTGCTCGCCAACGCCCCAGCCATTGAGCACAACCTGATCGCCGGGCTTCCATTTGGCGTGGGAAGATTTTGTGACCGTGCCCGCCAGATCGATTCCAGGAATCAACGGAAATTTTCGGATGATCGGGGCCTTGCCGGTGATGGCCAGGCCATCCTTGTAATTCACCGAGGAGTGACTGACGGCGATTGTCACGTCGCCGTCCATGAGGTCGCTTTCCTCGAGGTTTACAAAATCGACCTTCTGGCCCTGCTCGGTCTTGGAAATCTGGATTGCGCGAAACATCTCTTATCCTTCAATGAATGAAACGGGTTGGCCGTGGGCGTCGCCGATGATTTCATCGTCCCACATGACTTTGCGGCCGCGCACAAACGTGCCTTGCGGCCAGCCGGTGATCTCCATGCCGTCATAGGGCGTCCAGCCGCATTTGCTGGCGATCCATTTGTTGGTGATGGTGCGTTTTTTCTTGAGGTCAACAACGGTGAAATCGGCGTCGTAGCCTGCGGCGACGCGGCCCTTGCGGGCAACTCCGAAAATGCGTGACGGACCGTGGGAGGTCAAATCAACGAAACGCTCAAGCGTGAGGCGGCCCTGGTTCACATGATCGAGCATCACGGGCACCAGAGTTTGCACGCCGGGCATGCCTGACGGCGATTGGGGATAGGGCCTGGCTTTTTCCTCCAAGGTGTGGGGCGCGTGATCGGATCCCAGCACATCAACCACACCTGACTGCAGCGCCTGCCAGATGGCGCGCTGATGATCCTTCGAGCGCACCGGCGGGTTCATTTGGATGAGGGTTCCAAGCCGGGCGTAGTCATCGGATGACAGCGTCAGGTGGTGGGGTGTCACTTCAACGGTTGCGATGTCCTTGTTGGCGGACAGCAGAGGCATTTCTTCCGCAGTCGAGACATGCAGAACGTGAATGCGTTTTTTGTGCTGACGGGCAATCCGGATGAGCCGTTCGGTGCAAAGCCTCGCGGCCTCGGCATCGCGCCAGATGGGGTGGCTCGCGGCATTGTCTGCAACCTGTTCATGCACCCGCTGGCGCAGGCGAAATTCATCTTCGCTGTGGAAAGCGGCGCGGCGATTTGTGTTGGCCAGAATGCTGGCCACGCCCTCGTCATCTTCAACCAGCAGATCGCCGGTTGACGAACCCATGAAAACCTTGATGCCGGCGCAGCCCGGCAGCTTTTCGAATTCGCCGAGCTGATGGGCGTTTTCGCGGGTGCCACCCATATAGAACGCAAAATCGCAATACATGCGGTTGCTGGCGCGGCGCACCTTGTCTGCCAGCGTCGCGGCGGTCGTGGTCAGGGGCTTAGTGTTGGGCATTTCGAATACGCCGGTGACGCCGCCCATGACGGCGGCGCGGCCACCGGTTTCGAGGTCTTCCTTGTGCTCAGCGCCGGGTTCGCGCAAATGCACCTGGGTGTCGATGACGCCGGGCAGGATATGGAGGCCCGAACACTCCAGCGTTTCGGCAGCGGCAAATTCGGCAAGGTCGCCAATGCCGGCGATCCGCCCTTGATGGACGGCGACATCGCGCAGGCCAACGCCATCCTGATTGACCAGGGTTCCTCCCTTGAGAATGAGATCAATCTGCCGTTTCATCGAGCTTCCTTGATTGTGGCGCAAAGCAACCGTAAATGGTGCTGATGGCGAATTCCAGTTTTAATATGCAGGTGCGGCGGGATCGGGCGATTTTGGCCGTGGAAGGCCCTGAGGCTGAGAATTTCCTGCACAATCTGGTCACGGCGGATGTGATGGGAATGGCTGTGGGAGACGTGCGCTATGTGGCGCTCCTCACGCCGCAGGGCAAAATCCTGTTTGATTTTTTCGCTGTGCGAACCGCAGAGGGATATTTGCTGGATTGCGCTGCATCACAGCGCGATGAGCTGGCAAAGCGGCTGACGTTTTACAAATTGCGGGCCAAGGTTACGATTGCGGCCCGCGGTGATCTTGAAGTCGGCGTAGCGCCGGACAAGCCAGTTCATGACATTTCCTATCCTGATCCCCGCTTGCCGGATATGGGCTGGCGTATCATTTGCGCGGCAGGAACGCTGCCCGAAGGCACTGGTTATGACGCGGCGCGGATTGGCTTGGGGCTTGCCGACAGCGATGGCGATATTGGCTCAGCAAACCTGTTTCCCCATGAGGCGAATTTCGATCAGTTTGGCGGGATAAGCTTCACCAAAGGCTGTTATGTGGGCCAGGAAGTGGTGTCGCGCATGGAGCACCGGTCAACGGCGCGCAGCCGCATCCTGCCGGTGAAATTTGAGGGGATCGCGCCGCCGCGTGGTTCTGAGATCAGGAGTGGCGACAAGACTGTTGGCGCGGTTTTGTCTTCACAAAATGAGTCGGCTTTGGCCCTGATCCGATTGGACAGATTGGAGGAATCCGCATCCCCGCTGCTGACACAAGGTGTCATAACGCACGTGCAGAAACCGTCTTGGGCCGCCTATGAAGCGAAGGAGATGTAATGTCCGCAACCCTGCATGAGGATGGAATCCGCCGCTGCCAATGGTGCGGCACGGAGCCCGTCTATGTGGACTATCACGACACGGAATGGGGCGTTCCGGAATATGAATCGCGGGCGTTGTTTGAAAAACTGCAGCTCGACGGTTTTCAGGCGGGCCTGTCGTGGATCACCATTCTGAAAAAGCGCGACGCCTTCCGCGCCGCGTTCGACGATTTCGACCCGGAAAAAATGGCCCGCTACACCGCCAGGAAGCAGGCCAGCCTGATGCAGGACACGGGCATCGTGCGCAACCGGCTGAAGATTGATGCGAGCGTCACCAACGCGCGGGCCTACCTCGAAATTCCGGATTTCTCAGCCTACCTGTGGGGTTTTCTGGATGGCAGGCCGCTGCACAACAAACTGAAAGGCATGAAGGACATTCAGGCTTCCACGCCGCTGGCCGAGAGAATTTCGAAGGACCTGAAGAAGCGCGGCTTCCGCTTTGTGGGACCAACCATTGTTTACGCCTTCATGCAGGCCTGCGGGCTGGTGAACGACCATCTGGTGGATTGCCACCGGCATGAAGCCGTCAAGAAGCTGGCGCGCTAGAGATGGCGGAGGCTCCCCGCGCATGGCAAAGAATGCTTTCAGGCCGCAGGCTTGACCTGCTGGACCCCTCGCCCCTCGATATCGAGATCGAGGACATTGCCCATGGCCTGGCCAGGGTCGCGCGCTGGAACGGGCAGACCAAGGGCGATCACGCTTTCTCGGTGGCGCAGCATTGTGTTTTGGTCGCAGATATCGCGGCGCATTTGAACAAGGGCTTTGGCAAGCATGCCAGACTGGCGGCGCTGCTGCATGATGCGCCGGAATATGTGGTGGGCGACATGATATCGCCGTTCAAGGCGGCGCTGGGGCTGGACTACAAGGCGTTTGAACATCGCCTGCTGCGCGCCATCCATGTCCGCTTTGGCCTCGACCCAAAGGCCGCCGCCGCGCTGGAGACGGAAATCAAATCAGCCGACAAGGTGGCGGCTTACCTGGAAGCCACCCAGCTGGCGGGATTTTCGGTGCCGGAGGCCGAGAAATTCTTCGGCCGTCCGCGCGGCCTTGATGGCGCTGGAACAGCCAAGTTCTTTGATTTGAAGCCGCAGCCAGCCTTGGAGGCGGCGGCCACGTTCCTTAACAGTTTCAAAAAATTGGTGTGATGCGATGATCATTGTCTGCGGGCTGCAAGCCGTTCAAAACCAAGTGGATGCCCATGGTGTGGGCCGTGTGATCAGTCTTTTGGGGCCTGATACATCGCATCAGAATTTCAAGGGCATTGACGCAAACCAGCATTTGAAGCTGACGTTTCATGACGTGGTGGAAATGATGGAAGGGTTTTCGGCGCCACGGGCTGTCGATGCGGAAAAACTGGTTGAATTCATCGACGGCTGGGACCGGGCCCAACCGATGCTCATTCATTGCTGGGCGGGCATCAGCCGCTCAACGGCTTCGGCCTACACGGCGCTTTGCATGCTGCGGCCAAAAGCTGATGAGGAAGAGCTCGCCTTCGAACTCCGCGCAGCATCGCCTTCAGCCACGCCCAACCGGCTGATCATTTCATACGTCGACGACATTCTGGGCCGCAGTGGCCGGATGTCGCGCGCCATTGAAAAAATTGGACGGGGCGAAAACGCATTCGAGGGCAAGCCGTTTATTCTGCGGCCGTGAAGCTATTTGCCGTGGGCGTAGGCCCAATAGAGTTCCCGCACTTTCGCCGCCATTGGGCCGGGCTGGAGGGAGCGTCCTTCAATGGTGGTGACGGGGGTCACCTTGCTGTAATTGCCGGTTGAGAACACTTCGTCGGCTTCAACGAAGTCCTGCCAGGTCAGGCTCGCTTCATGCACCTTGATCCCTGCTCCTCGCAGCAAAGCGATAACGCGCTGACGGGTGATGCCATTCAAAAAGCATCCGTTGGGAACGGGCGTATAGGCTTCGCCATTCCTGGCGAACCAGATGTTGGCCGTTGTCAGTTCAGCCACGTGCCCCAGCGGGTCAAGCATCACCGCGTTGTCAAACCCACGGGCCTTGCATTCCCTGATGGCGCGCGCCGAATTGGGATAGTGGCAGGCCGCCTTCGCATCGGTGGGCGCGTATTCATAGGAGGGCCGGCGAAACGGCGAGAGCGTTATGGACAGGGTCTTCGGCTTTGGCAGCGGCGCATCGTAAACCGAAACCGAAAACTTCGTTGTCTCGGCGTCGACATCGACAAAGCCGCCAGCGGCCCAGAACATGGGGCGCAAATAGAGCTCGGCGTCCTGTGGAAATTTGGCGATGCCTTCGCCGATGATGGCTTCAATTTCCGCCGCCGTTTTTAATGCCTTGAGGCCAAAGCTCTCGACTGATCGGACCATGCGCTGGCAGTGGAGATCAAGATCGGGGGCCACGCCTTCAAAGGCCCGGGCCCCGTCAAAAACACATGAACCCAGCCATGGCGCGTGATCCATGCTGCCCATGATCGGAGGATTGCCTGGATGCCACTCGCCTTCGAAGAAGGTCCACTCTTTTCCCGTTGGTCCGTTCCAGGCCATGTGAACTGGCCGGATTACGAATCAGAATAGAATATATGGCGGCCGATTTTGACCAGGCGTTTCATGCTGCTGGCCCATTTGGGTTTCACATAGTCAGCGTGATAATTGGTGGCGGTGCTCATGGACTGCATGGACTTGGATCCATTCATCGCCTTCTGGGCAACCTGCTTGGCGTTGATCCATGCTCCAGGCTGCTTCACATCGTCAGGAAGGCCATCGCAGGCAAAGGAGAACTGGCAGGAATTGCGCCGGTTGGAGCCCTGATACACCACGCCGCAGATCGTCTTGGGATAGTCCGGGTCTTTGGTGCGGTTTAAAATAACCTTGGCCACCGCCAATTGGCCTAGTTGCGATTCCGAACGGGCTTCAAAATAGATGGCGCGCGCGAGGCAATTTTCCTCAGCCATGCGGATGCGGCGCTGGGCGACGACGGCCTGCTTCTCGCCGCGCTTCAGCTTGAAGGATTTTTCAATCTTCGCGGGCGATGGCGCAATGGCGAGGCGCTTGATGGCCGGAGTTATGGTCGCCGCCACATCCGATTTCCCGCTGAGATCAACGGAGGCAGGCGTAATCACCAATTCGGCGTTGGGATCGGCATTGAGAAAATCACCCTTGCCAAAACTCGCCACGGTTTGCTTCTCGGAAATTTTCAGGCTTACGATGTCAAAATTCTCGCCCTGAGGCAGCAGTGAGCCCTTGGCCAGGATATTGGCAACGGGCGTCGCGCTATGGAGCGCGTCTTCAGTGGCGGAAACATTGCGCGCCACAGCATTCCGGCCCATATAGCTGCCAGCAAAGGCAAACGCCGCGATCAGCAAGATGCCACTGATCACAAACGGCGCATATCCCAGAACACCACGACGATGCCCATGAGTTTCAGTCAACTCATGATAATCGAAAAGCTCCGGCCTCTGCTCTGGGCGTCTTTTCTGCAAATCCCCTGGTCCTGCTGTCGGCGTTATGATTAAAATTCATATACTGTCGGTAGCATACTAACTTCGCGTTTAGCATAGGTTAACCATACCGGCAACCAAAAGTAGGCTTTCGGTAAGGCTTTTTTAACCAAACCATAATCGTGGTTAAGAGCCTCAGCGCGCATGGTTTTGTCTATTTATTTCTTATAGTTGCCTGGGCGGCGGCAAGCCTCGCGATGGCGATCCGGAAGGGCGAACAGGAAATATAATCAAGCTTGATCGTCTCGCAGAAGTCAATTGATTCGGGATCGCCCGCATGCTCGCCACAGATGCCGAGCTTGAGATCGGGCCGGGATTTTCTCCCGCGTTCAGCGGCCATTCGCAACAGTTCGCCCACCCCTTCGATATCCAGCGAAATGAAGGGATCGTTCTCCATGAGGCCCTTGGCGGTGTATTCGCCAATGAAGCGGGCGCTGTCATCGCGGCTGATGCCAAGCGTCGTCTGGGTGAGATCATTGGTGCCAAAGGAAAAGAACTCCGCCGACTGGGCGATTTCGCCAGCGCGCAGCGCCGCCCTCGGCAGTTCAATCATGGTCCCCACCAGATATGGCAGATCAAGCCCGCTTTCGCGCTGCACGGCTTCGGCCACGGCCACCACCCGGGCGCGGACAAAATCCAGTTCGAGTTTTCCAACCACCAGAGGAATCATGATTTCCGGAATGGGAGCCTTGCCATATTTCTTGGCCACGTCCGCCGTTGCCTCGAAGATCGCGCGGGCCTGCATTTCAGCGATTTCGGGGTGCGATACCGCGAGCCTTACACCGCGGTGGCCCAGCATCGGGTTGAACTCCTGCAGCTCGGCCACGCGGGCGCGCAGATATTCAGGCGCGATGTGAAGTTCCGCCGGCTAAGTCCAGGATATCGTGCTCGGATTTTGGCAGGAACTCGTGCAGTGGCGGATCGAGCAGGCGGATTGTGACCGGCAGGCCCGCCATGATTTCAAACAGCTCGATGAAGTCCTGGCGCTGCATGGGAAGTATTTCATCAAGCGCCGCTTTTCTGGCTTCAATGGTTTCGGCCAAGATCATGCGGCGCATGGGGCGGATGCGGTCGGCGCTGAAAAACATGTGCTCGGTGCGGCAGAGGCCTATGCCTTCCGCGCCAAAATACCTGGACGAGCGGGCTTCCGCCGGGGTTTCGGCGTTGGCGCGCACCTCCATGCGGCGGAACTCATCGGCCCATTCCAGGATGGTGGCGAAATCGCCGGAGAGAATTGGCTTCAGGGTGGCGAGCACGCCGCGATAGACACGGCCAGTGGAACCGTCAAGCGTCACCATTTCGCCGCGCTTGATCACGCTGCCGAGCGACGTCATGGTCTGGGCTTCGTAATCAATGCGCAGATGGCTGGCGCCCACCACGCAGGTTTTTCCCATGCCGCGCGCGATGACGGCGGCGTGGGACAGGAGCCCTCCCCTGGCGGTCAAAACCCCTTCAGCCGCGTGCATGCCCTGAATATCCTCCGGGCTGGTTTCAACACGCACGAGAATTGCCGGCTTGCCCCGGGATTTCAGTTGCTGGGCTTCCGCCGCTTCGAAAACAACCTGGCCGGACACCGCGCCGGGAGAGGCGGCGATGCCTGTCGCAAAAATTTCCGTGATCGCCGCCGCGTCAAGGGTGGGATGCAGGAACTGATCGAGGATGAAGGGATCCACGCGCAGGAGCGCGTCCTTGCGCGCCAGCACACCTTCATTGGCCATATCGACGATCATCTTGAGTTCGATCCTGGCCGATGCTTTCAGGGGCTTCGATTTCAGGAACCAAAGCTTGTCTTTTGATTCGACAACGGTGACTTCCTGTGGCGACTTGAAGTGCCGCTCGAGCTTGGCGAGCGCTGATTTGAGCCTGGCGGAGCCGCCATCATCGACCGCGCCCGTGGCCGGATTCCTGGATGCGACGATGAGCGGCGCTCCCTCCGCATGGACCATCGCCTGAACAATGACCGCCCCATGCTGGGCGGGCGCCGCCTGAATGACATCGGCAATTTGCGTGGCCACATCCTGCGGGAACGACAAGCCTGTCTTGCGCTCAATGGCTGATTTGAACTTGGCGACACGCTGGAAAATTTCACTGCCATCATGCAAATCTTCGAACTCAGCATGGCGAAGCCCGAGCACATTCACCGCGTAGGTTTGAATAAACTGGCAATAGAGGGCGTAGGCCTGGCTGCGGTTCTGCAACTGGGCTGCCAGGCCCTCGACGGTTTCGTCATTCAAGCCCAGGTTCAAAATGGTTTCCATGGCGCCGAGCGTTGCGCTCTCGGGGCTGGCGCGCACGGCAAGCAGCAATGGTTTCGCGGGATTGCCAAAGCCCTTGCCGATTTTTTTGATGGCGGCTGTCAGGTTCTCGCGGGTTGCCTCCGCAGGCCTGGTGATGACGAAGCCCGCCGGCACCGGCAAGCCAAGGGAAGCCATTTCATTCAGGGCCTTGCCCTTGCCGCCAAGCGCGGCGTCACCGCCAAGGCCTAAGTAATATATAAATTTTTTCCCCATATTGCGGTGCAGCAAACACGCTGGACCGAACTTGGTCAAGTGGTCAAATTCTAGGCAAGGCTGAATTTGCTGCGGCGGCCCAGCAAAAGCCAGAAGGCAATGGCCAGGTTGAGCAGGTTCCAGGCGATGCCGTGCAGGAAGGCAGCGCTGTAGGAACCGGTGTAATCGAATATCTCGCCCGACAGCCAGCCGCCCAGCGCCATGCCGAGAACGGTGGACGTGAGCACCAGGCTGATGCGGGTTCCGGCTTCCCGGGCCGGAAAATAATCCCTGACAATCAGGGCATAGCTGGGGACAATGCCGCCCTGGGCCAGGCCAAAGAAAGCCGACACGATGTAAAGCGAGATCAGGCCATCGAAGGGAATATAGAACAGCAGCGCCAGGCACTGCAGGAATGAGCCGATGATCAGGGTGCCAATTCCACCGATGCGATCAGCAAGGAAGCCGAACAGGACGCGGCTCACAACGCCAAATCCCAGCATGAGGGACAGCATCTCGGCGCCGCGCGCAGTGCCGTAGCCCAGGTCGCCGCAATAGGCGATGATGTGGACCTGGGGCATGGACATGGCCACGCAGCAAGCAAGGCCAGCGACCATCAACAACCCTTGCAGGAAAGGCGTTCCAGCGAGGCTTGTGCCTGTGCTGGACGGGCTTGGCCTTTCCTCAAGGGAAGCGCGGCGGCGCAGGAAGAAGGACAGGGGCAGCATGATCAGCACGGTCAGAACGCCAAGCGCCATGTAGGAATTGCGCCAGCCATGGTTCTGGATGCCCCAGGTGAGAATGGGCGGCCAGATGGCGCCGGCGAGGTAATTGCCGGACGCGACAATCGCAACGGCGATGCCCCGGCGTTTTTGAAACCACAGGGATACGTCAGCCACGAGCGGGCCGAACGCTGTCGCGCAACCGAACAATCCGATGAAAACCGCCTGGGCGACGACAAACATCCAATAGCTGGTCGAGAGCGCCGCAATCAGAAAACCCAGGCCCAGCATGATGGTGCCGAGGAACATGGGCACCATGATGCCGAAGCGGTCGGCCATGCGCCCCATCACGATGCCGCCGACCGCAAATCCCATCATGGTGGCCGTGTAAGGCAGGGACGCGCCACTGCGATCAATGCCGAATTCGGTTTGGATGGTGGGGAGCACGACGACGGAGGCCCACAGGCCGATGCCGCTGATGGTTGCAAGGGCCAGCGATATGGCAAGGCGCATCCAGGCGTAGCGGCTGTCGGGGACATGGGCGGCGGTCATTTGGCCTGTCTAGCCCAAGGGTTTTGGATTTGCGATAGCCAATTGCTGATTTTAATCCTACGGCCTCTGGAAGCCCCGCAGGCGGCAAACAGTCCTTGCAGCTACCCCCCTAGCGCCCCACCCCAGAAACCCGCTGGGGGATGCTTAGAATGCGTTTAAACACCTATTTAGAGCTTATAATCCTATTTTCTTTTCTGACGCCGCTGCCACGCGCTTCACCAGCCAGAGCGAAATCGGGGCGGCGGCGCGGAAGCGGCTCAGGCAGTCATCGATGAATTTTGCGGTGTGGACGGATTTGGGCAGCGGTCCCTCATGAAAGGCATGGAGGCCATCGTGGAGCAATAATGGCGCGCGGCGGTGTCCGGCGTCGAAACCGCGGGGGGCCTTCTTTCGGCTGGCGCCGCCCAGCGTCAAGTGACCCAGGGATTTGATTATGGCCTCAAGTTCGGCTCCGGCTTTGGCGTCCACAACAGCGGCCCGGTATTCGCCCTCCCAGAACCAGAAATCGAGATTGGTCTTGCAGGGCGATTTGTCCTTGCTGAAGCGCACGTCGCGATTGATGCGGAAAATCGAACGTCGCGCGTGGGAACCCCTCTGAAGTCACTTGCCGGCAAAATAATCCGCCATCTTGTCCCAGTACATTTTCTTCCAGCCATCAGCGAGGTGTTCAGAGTGGCCATCGGGAATGCCAGTGTGATCGAACACCAGCTTGGCGCCGCTGCCCGCCTTACTGAGCTTGAATCTCACAATCGAATATTCTCCCCGAGGCCAGGTTTTGGCGCGCCAGGCCTGCACGATCATCTTGTTTTCAAGCAGATCAAGATTGATGCCGCTCACCCAGCCGCCGTGGGCCGAGAATGCTCCGCCGATTTTCTTGCTGATCTTGGCCGGGCCGTTCTTGGTGAAGGCCGCATGGCGGCGCGTCTCCATGTAGGCATTGTAAACCTCGCTGGGTTTCGCCTTGAACGTCACTTCCTGGTGAATGCTGCTTGCCATTCCCGCCTCCCGTTTATTTAACCTGTCAGTTAATCATTATTCAACTGGGCAAGCCTGTCAAGCCCGTGGAGAATCAAAGTCCAATGGCAACGGGATGCGCGGACTTTTCGACGCATCGCGGACAACCGCACCAAAACTCAATGGTTTCAATCAGTTACAGTCATTATCCATTTCTTGACACAATTACCCCCCGTAACTATGGTGCGCTCGATTTTGAGGGGTGGTGTTTGCTGCTTTTGAATTGAGACTTGGGTGGGATGATGAAAGACTCGGACCGGCTCAAAGACCTTGGCAAAAAGCTCGATAAAACCCTTGAAGAGCGGCGCGGCGCATCCGGTCCTGACACCCAGGAAGGTTCCGCCGCTGGTCTCGCAATGCGGGCGGTCAGCGAACTTATCGTTGGGCTTCTTGTGTGCATGTTTTTGGGTTGGATGGCCGACAAGTATCTCGGCACCGCCCCCTGGATCATGCTGGCGCTGATGCCGCTCGGGCTTGCTGCGGGGGTTGCAAATGTGATGCGCCTGTCAAACAGCAAGCAGGCTGAAGAACTGCTCGGCGGAAAGGGGCCAATGCCTCCATCCGTCAAAGACGATGATGAGGATTGAACGTGACCACTGCTGCTCCTGAACACGGCGAAAAAATCATCGACCCCATCCATCAGTTCGTGATCAACCGCATCATTCCAATTGACATTGGCGGCCTCGATTTATCCTTCACCAACTCGGCGCTGTGGGCGGTGATCGCCACGGCTCTGCGCTTCGTTGCTGTTCATCCTGGCGCCGCGGGAATTGATCCCCACGCGCCTGCAATCGGTTGCTGAAAGCATTTACGAAGTCATCGACAACATGACCCACGAAGTGCTGCATGACAACGCGCGCACTTATTTTCCGTTTGTGCTGACGCTTTTCGTGTTCATTCTTTTCGCCAACGTGCTTGGCCTCATTCCCTATTCCTTCACGGTGACGAGCCACATCGTGATCACACTGGCCCTCGCGCTGGTGGTGTTTGTCGGCGCCACCATCATCGGTTTCATTCGCAACGGCTTCGGCTATCTCAAGCTGTTTGTGCCTTCGGGTGTCCCAGTATTGCTCTTGCCGCTGGTCGTTTTGATCGAAATCGTTTCCTACTTCATCCGCCCGATGAGCCTTTCCATCCGGCTGTTCGCCAACATGATGGCGGGCCACATGATGCTGAAAGTCATGGCGGGCTTTGTTGTCATGCTGGGCGTCACCGCTGGCTGGCTGCCGCTTGCCGCCATGGTGGGCCTCATGGGCCTTGAACTTCTCGTGGCCGCACTTCAAGCCTATGTATTCGCGCTTTTGACCTGCATGTATCTGAACGATGCCATGCATGTTGACCACTAACTGAACCCCTTCACATCACAGGAGACTAAAATGGACGTAGAAGCAGCAAAGATGATCGGCGCAGGCATCGCGGCAATCGCACTTGGCGGCGCCGGCGTTGGCATCGGCACGATTTTCGGAAACTATCTGGCGGGCGCGCTGCGCAACCCAGCGGCTGCCGCCAGCCAGCGCGGCACGCTGTTCCTCGGCTTTGCCTTCGCCGAAGCCACCGGCCTCATCGGTTTCGCCGTTGCCATGCTCATTCTGTTCGGCTGATATTTAACCTCAGGGTCTTTCCATGCCGCAGCTTGATCTCTCGACCTGGCCGCCACAGCTGTTCTGGCTCGCCATCACATTTCTGGCGCTCTATTTCGTCATATCGCGCGTGGCCATTCCACGCACGGGCGGGGTCATAGCGCTGCGTAAATCCACCATTGATGGCGATCTGGCGGCGGCGCAAAAACTGAAGGCTGAAACCGACAACGCGATCAAATCCTATGAAGCGGCGTTGGCGGAGGCCAAGGCCAAGGCTCAGGCCATCAACATTGAAAACCGCAATACCCTCAATGCTGAAATTGAAGCGGAACGCGCCAAGCTTGATGCGGCTCTGGGGGCCAAGATTTCCGCGGCCGAAAAGAAAGTCGCGGCGTCGCGCGACAAGGCGATGGCCGAAGTAGCCGGCATGGCCGCCGACATTGCGACACAGATTGTGCAGCAATTGACGGGCGCCAAGGTCACCAAGACCGCAGCGGCTGCCGCTGTTTCGAAAGGCAAGTAGATGTTGGGTCAAGCTGAAACCTGGGTTGCCGTCGCCTTTGTTCTTTTCGTGGGCCTTGGGATCTATCTCAAGGTTCCCGCGATGATTGCCAAGATGCTGGACGAGCGGGCTGACAAGATTTCCCGCGAGCTGGCCGAAGCCAAGAAGCTCCGCGAAGAAGCGCAGGCGCTTCTGGCTGAATACCAGAAGAAGCGCGTCGAAGCGGAAAAAGACGCGGCCAACATCGTGGCGCAGGCCAAGGTCGAGGCTCATGTTTACGCCGAAGAAACCCGCAAGAAGCTGGCTGAGACGATCGAGCGCCGCACCAAGCAGGCGGCCCAGAAAATCGCACAGGCTGAGGCCGCTGCCATCAAGGAAGTTCGCATCGTTGCAACGGACGCTGCAATTGCTGCGGCGTCAAAACTGGTTGGCGAAGCTGCATCCGGCGCCAAGGGCGCCAAGTTCATCGACGAATCCATCGCTGCGGTGAAGAGCCGGTTGAATTAAGCCCCGTTGAAGCGTTCGCCGGTCCAGGGATTGAGGACGGGGATACCTGTCATTTTTATGTGCTTGATGTCGCGGCTCACCAAATTCAGCCGATGATGCCTGGCAATTGCGCCAAGCAGCAGATCGGGTTCCGGCACAGTTCTTTTCTGCTTGGCCAATGCCTCACCCATAAGGCGCCATTCGAGAAGAACGTCCTCGTTCACCTCGACAACACGCCCCTCGAACATTGGTCGGATGACCGTGTCCAGCCAGATTGCGAGCCGTGACCTGAGATCAGGGTCATTTTGAATTTCAATGCCAAACCTTATTTCCGCGAAGGTTACCGATGAAAGGAAGAGTTTCGAGCTTCCCGTTGCCCGCATCCAGTCAAGCACCTGCTTGCCAGGCTTGGGTTTCCGCAATTCAGAGACAACATTGGTATCAAGGAGCCAGCCGTTCACAAATCGACATCCCGGAATTTGCCAAAGGTCCGGGTTCTGGGAATATCAAAATCCCTCAAGGGACAGGCCTGAAATGCCGCTACAATCTCATCAATCGAAGGCGCCACGGGCATGGAGCTTCCCGGAGATGTAATCATGACAGCTGTTTTGCCGTGAACCGTGACTGTCTGAGGACCCTCAGTTTGGGCCCGTTTCACGACTTCACTGAATTTGGCCTTGGCTTCCTGCAGGGACCAGATGCGGGTATGCTTATTCATTGACCACTCCAATTCTGACTAGTCAGACTAGTCAGAATTGGGTTAATTGTCAATTACCCTACTCCGCCGCGTCCATGTAGTTGGCCATGGGCGGGCAGGTGCAGACGAGGTTGCGGTCGCCGTAGACATTGTCGACCCTGGCGACCGGCGGCCAATATTTGTCGTTGGAGTAGCCTTTGAGGGGGAAAAAGGCTTTTTCTTTTGAGTAGGGATGTTTCCAGTCACCGAGCAGCAGCCGGTGGGTGTGGGGGGCGTTCTTCAACACGTTATCCTGCCTGTCGGCCCTGCCCTCCTCCACCTCGGCGATTTCCCGTCTGATCTCGATCAGGGCGTCGCAGAAGCGGTCCAACTCGCCTTTGGCTTCGGATTCGGTGGGTTCGATCATCAGCGTGTCAACCACGGGGAAAGACATGGTGGGGGCGTGGAAGCCATAGTCCACCAATCGCTTGGCCACGTCCTCAACGGTGACGCCGGTGCGATCTTTCACCCAGCGCAGGTCGATGATGCATTCATGGGCCACATGGCCGCCGGGGCCGGTGTAAAGAATGGGGAAATGCGGGGCGAGGCGCCTGGACATGTAGTTGGCGTTGAGGATCGCCATGATCGTTGCCTTGCGAAGGCCGGGGCCGCCCATCATGGCGATATAGGTCCACGAGATGGGAAGGATCGATGACGAGCCCCAGGGGGCGGCTGAGACGGCCCCTTGCGACTGATCGCGGCCAGCCGCCGGGTTGACGCCGTCCACGACATTGTGGCCCGGCAGGTAGGGCGCCAGATGGGCCTTGACGCCAATGGGGCCAACGCCCGGCCCGCCGCCGCCATGGGGAATGCAGAAGGTCTTGTGGAGGTTCATGTGACAGACGTCGGCGCCCAATTCCGCCGGACGGACGACGCCCACTTGCGCGTTCAGATTGGCGCCATCGAGATAGACCTGGCCGCCATGCTCGTGAACGATGGCGCAGATATCCTTCACCGCCACCTCGAACACGCCGTGGGTTGAGGGATAAGTGATCATCAGGGCGGCGAGATTGTTCTTGTGGGCTTCGGCCTTGGACTTGAGATCGGCGACATCGACATTGCCCTGTTCATCGCAGGCGACAACGACAACACTCATGCCGGCCATCACCGCAGAAGCGGGATTGGTGCCGTGAGCGGAAATCGGGATGAGGCAAATGTTGCGGCGGCTTTCGCCGCGGCTCGCATGATAGCCGGCGATTGCGAGCAGCCCGGCATACTCGCCCTGACTGCCCGCATTGGGTTGCAGCGAGACCGCGTCAAATCCGGTGATCTCCGCCAGCATGGCTTCAAGCTCTTCGAAGAGCTGCTGATAGCCCTGGGTTTGATCGAGAGGCGCGAAGGGATGCAACAGCGAGAAACCACGCCATGTCACCGGGATCATCTCCGACGTGGCGTTGAGCTTCATGGTGCAGGAGCCGAGGGCAATCATGGAGCGGTCAAGGGCCACGTCCTTGGCCTGCAGGTGGCGGAGGTAACGCAGCATTTCGGTTTCGGAATGATAGAGTTCAAAAACGGGATGGGTGAGGTAGCTTGAAGTCCGCCGCAGCGATTTCGGAATGACCTCTTGCGCGCTCTTGTCAACGGCGTCCATGTCGAAGTTCTCAAGCGCGTCGGTCTTGAACACGGTCAGGAGCTTGGTCAGCTCTTCGCGCCGCGTTGATTGATCGAAGCTGATGCCAAGATGATCGGCATCGACGAACCTGAGATTGATGCGCTTTTCCTTGGCGCGGGCAAACAGCGTCTGGGCGCGGCCCGGCGCATGGATGGTCACCGTGTCAAAGAAGGATTTGGTGACGACCTCGTAGCCATAGGAGGCAACGGTGCTGGCGAAAATTTCGGCAAACCGGTGCGTGCGTTCCGCCATTTTGCGGATGCCTTTGGGGCCATTGTAAACCGCGAACATGGAAGCCACGACAGCGAGCAGCACTTGCGCCGTGCAGATGTTGCTGGTGGCTTTTTCGCGCCTGATGTGCTGCTCGCGGGTTTGCATGGCCATGCGGAGCGCCCGGTGGCCTTCAGCGTCAATCGACACGCCGATGATGCGGCCCGGCATGGCACGCTTGAATTCTTCGCGGGTGGCGAAGAAGGCCGCATGGGGGCCGCCGTATCCCATGGGCACGCCGAAGCGCTGGGAAGATCCCACGGCAATATCGGCGCCGAGTTCACCGGGCGGCGTCAGCAGCGCTAAGGCCAGCAGGTCGGTCGCCATAATGGCGAAGGCGCCGGCGCCGTGCAGTTTGTCGATGATGGAACGATAGTCCCGCACTTCACCCGATGAGCCGGGATAGGACAGAAGGGCGGCGAAAACAGTTTCCGGCTTCAAGTCTTTGGTGGGATCGCCAATCACAACTTCATACCCGAATGCGTGGGCGCGGGTTTGGATGACGCCGATGGTCTGCGGATGTGTGTCTTCATCCACAAAGAAAGTGTTGGCGGTGGTTTTGACCAGCCGCCTGGCCATTGCCATGGCTTCGGCTGCGGCGGTGGCTTCATCGAGGAGCGATGCGTTGGCGAGTTCCAGCCCGGTCATATCGACGATGACCTGCTGGAAGTTCAGCAAGGCTTCGAGGCGGCCCTGGCTGACCTCAGCCTGGTAGGGCGTATAGGCCGTGTACCAGCCCGGATTTTCCAGCACGTTGCGGAGGATGACCTTGGGCGTCACCGTGCCATAGTAGCCCATGCCGATCATCGACACGAACACCTCGTTGCGCTCCACCATGCGACGGAGATAGGACAAGGCGCTGCGCTCAGCCTTGGCCTTCGGCAGGTCGAGGGGACGCGACAGCCTGATTTTTTTCGGCACAACCTTGTCGATGAACTCTTCAAGTGTCTTCGCGCCCACTTCGCGCAACATCTCAGCCGTTTCCACCTCACTTGGGCCAATGTGGCGGCGAATAAAATTGGCACGGGGCTCAAGATCGGCGAGAGGTGCGCGGGTCATGGGGGGTTCCTTAGTGACTGGCGACGAATTTGTCATAGGCGGGCTTGTCCATGAGGTCGTTCAGTTCGGCGGGGTTGGAGAGCTTGATTTTCATGAACCAGCCGTCGCCTTCAGCGCCGCGGTTGACGAGGGCTGGATCGCCTTCGAGCTCCTTGTTCACATCCACCACTTCGCCAGTGACGGGGGCGTAGACCTCGCTGGCCGCCTTGACGCTTTCAACGACGGCCGCCTCGCCTCCCTTGGTGACTTTCTTGCCAATGGCTGGCAGCTCCACGAACACCACATCGCCCAGTTGCTCCTGCGCGTGGTTGGTGATGCCGATGGTGGCGATGCCGCCTTCTACGCTCACCCATTCATGATCCTGCGAAAATTTAACCGACATCTCTATTGGCTCCTCAGCGTTTGTAATTATGGGGTACGAATGGAAGTGAAATGACCTGGGCGGGCATGGGATTGCCGCGCACCACAAGCTGGACGGCGGCGCCTGCTTTGGAAAAAGCAGTTTCGACATAGCCCATGGCCACGGGGCCGTTGGCTGTGGGGCCGAAACCGCCGGAGGTGATCACGCCGATCTGGCGGCCCGCCATGTCCGTGATGACGGTTCCTTCGCGGGCAGGAGCGCGGCCTTCGGGCTTGATGCCAACCCGCTTGCGGGCGGGGCCTGATGTGATCTCTTTCTGCACGCGGGCAGCGCCGATAAAGCCGCCCTCAATCCGGCGGCGTTTCTGGATTGACCAGAGAAGATCGGCCTCAACCGGGCTGGTGGTTTCATCAATGTCGTGGCCGTAAAGGCAGAGGCCTGCTTCAAGCCGGAGGGAGTCCCTCGCGCCGAGGCCCACGGGTTTCACGTCCGGATTGGCCAGCAGAAGTTGCCAGAGCCGCACCGCGTCCTTGTCAAAGATTGAGATTTCAAAGCCATCCTCGCCCGTATAGCCGGAACGCGAGACATGGGCCTGAATGCCATCAATGGAAACTGCCGCGTAAAACATGAAGGGGATATCGCGCACGGCGGGAGCGAGCTTCGCAAGCGCTGCCTCGGCCCTTGGCCCTTGCAGGGCGATAAGAGACATATCGGCGCCGCGCTGGAGTTTCACATTGGCGGCAAGATTTTTTTCGATGTGGGCAAAGTCCTCTTGCTTGCGCGAAGCATTGCAGACGAGATAGAGCCAGCCTTCGTGGTTCGCATAAGCGGAGCGGGTGATCATGAGATCGTCGAGAATGCCGCCTTCGGGATTGAGGAATTGCGAATAGCGGATTTGATGGGGCTTGAGGCTGGCGATATCGGCGGGAACCAGCTTTTCCATGGCGGCGGCGGTGGTCGCGTGGTCCAGGCCCACCAGAAAGGCCTGCCCCATGTGGGAGACATCGAAGAGTCCAGCGGTGGTTCTGGTCCAGTTGTGTTCAGCGAGAATGCCTGTCGGATATTGCACGGGCATTTCATAGCCGGCGAAGGGCACGAGCTTGGCTCCAAGAGCGGCATGCTCGCCGTAAAGGACTGTGCGCGTGAGGGCAGCTTCGCTCATCGGAACTCCTGGCAATTGACGACAGGTCCGACGCTGACTTGCGCCTGGCCTGCCCCCTCTGTCAGAAAACCTGAGAGTTTTCATCCCGACTGCCACTCCGGCACGGCGGAACTTGCTCCTACGGTGAGACGGTTCGACCCGCCTGCTCTCCAGAGTTCAAAAACGCGGCGGTCCATTTGCCTGAGAGTTTCCGGGGCGGTTGCTCCTTCGGCGCCGGGGCTGCCCCCGATCTCTCCCGCTTGGCGTTTTATGCGAACTGGGCGGAAGGTAGGAGGATGGCTGGCAAAAGGCAAGTGCGGCTCTTGGATTCTTGACATCCATCGCTCCCCCTCGCATGTAAGCCACATGTCGAAGCCCCCTCTCACTGTCTTGCTGGCGGCGCCGCGCGGTTTTTGCGCTGGCGTGGTGCGGGCCATTGATATTGTCGAGCGGGCGCTCGCCCTTTACGGGGCGCCGGTCTATGTGCGCCATGAAATTGTGCACAACAGGTATGTCGTCGATGACCTCAAGGCCAAGGGCGCTATTTTCGTCGATGAGCTGGATGAGATTCCGCCAGGCGACAGGCCGGTTATTTTTTCGGCCCATGGGGTTCCCAAGGCGGTGCCGGCCGCCGCAAGCGCACGGAATCTATTTCAGATTGACGCCACCTGCCCTTTGGTGACCAAGGTTCACATGGAGGCGCAGCGCCACCATGCGGAAGGCCTGGAAATCATCCTGATTGGCCACAGGCATCACCCGGAAGTGATCGGCACCATGGGGCAGTTGCCGGAGGGCGCCATCACCCTGATTGAAACGGTTGATGACGTTGCGGCGCTCAAAGTCAGAAACACAGAAAAGCTCGCCTATGTCACGCAAACCACGCTTTCGGTTGATGATACGCGCGACATTATTGTGGCGTTGCAGCAGCGCTTTCCCGCCATTCGCGGGCCGTTGCGGGAAGATATCTGCTATGCCACGACAAACCGTCAGGAGGCGGTCAAGTCCATCGCTGACCGCATTGATCTGTTGCTGGTGGTGGGCGCGCCAAACTCTTCGAATTCAAAGCGCCTGGTTGAAGTGGGTGAAAAAAATGGCTGTGCCCGCGCCCTGCTGGTTCAGCGCGCCAGCGATTTGAACTGGGCGGAGCTTGGTGGGTTGGGCACCATCGGCGTCACGGCCGGCGCGTCGGCGCCGGAAATTCTGGTGAATGAAATTGTCAATGCGTTCCGGTCGACCTATGATGTGACCGTCGAAAACGTCGTGCTGCGGGAGGAGAATGTTTCCTTCAAGCTGCCGCGCGAATTGCGCGATGCCGCCCCATGACCAGCGGCAAGGTGATTGTTCACACGGATGGCGCGTGCTCGGGAAATCCCGGCCCCGGCGGCTGGGGCGCCATACTGGAGTTCAACGGCACGCGGAAAGAACTTTCAGGCGGCGAGGCGTTGACCACCAACAACCGCATGGAGCTGACTGGCGCCATCGCGGCGCTGGAATCCCTGAAGCGTTCCTGCAAAGTGGAGATGCATGTCGACTCGGCCTATGTCAAAGATGGCATCACCAAATGGATCCACGGCTGGAAGCGTAATGGCTGGAAAACGGCGGACAAGAAACCGGTGAAGAACGTGGATCTCTGGCAGAGGCTGGATGCCGCCCTGGCCACCCACGAAATTTCATGGCGCTGGGTCAAGGGCCACGCCGGGCATTCAGAAAATGAACGCGCCGATGAATTGGCGCGCGAAGGCATGGCGCCCTTCAAGCGCTAGCCTAAAGCTGCCCGAGAATGGTGTCGGCGCCCGACACATTCACGCCGGGCTTGTCTTCCACGTTAAGCTTCCGCACCACGCCATTGTCGACAATCATGGAGAAGCGCCTGACGCGCTCGCCCATGCCGCTCATGCTCTTGTTGAGGCCGATGGCCCTGGCGAAATTCCCATCGCCGTCGGACAACATGACTATCTTGCCACTTGTGCCCGCATGCCTGGACCAGGCATCGACCACATGAATATCGTTCACGGTGACACAGACAATGGAGTCGACACCCTTGGCTTTGATCGCATCAATATTGCTCAGGAAGCCTGGCAGGTGGTTCTTGCTGCAAGTGGGGGTGAACGCGCCAGGAATGCCAAAAAGCACAACCTTGCGGCCAGCGAAGATCACGTCCGTCGCGACACTCTGGTGGCCATCGCCGGTCACGGTCATGAAGTTAACCTGTGGGAGACTGTCACCAACCGCAATCGTCATGGAAAACCCCTTGAAATGTTACTTCTCCATGACTGCTTAATTGACCGTGATCACTTGTTCAATGCCAGAATCGCCAAGGGCCATGGTCACTTTCAGGGGTGAATTTCGAAGCTTCGAAAGATCTTTCAAGCCCGCGATCGGCAGCCAGGCTTCGCCGGGCGACACGTCAAACCGCGGCCTGCCAAAATAGGCCGCCGTTTCAGCTTTCCACGAAAATATCGGCTGCGGTCCGGTTCAGCGCCAGAACCAGCATGGGGATTTCCTGCTTGGTTTCAATCCGGGCGTTCAAAATCGCGACTTCAATCCGGGGAACACGATTTTTCCACGACTCAATCAACGGACTGAGTTCCGTCGAGTTCAAGTCCAGGCCTCATTTCGGAACTTGCCGGAATGCAGACATCCTTGCAAACCGCAAAAAACAGGCTGAGCTTCAGGGACACCGGCTCATCGGGATTTTTTGACTTGACCAGAAGCGGAAACACCACCTGGTCATGGTAGCCCACGGTCTCGCCGCTCAAGTCCTTGAAGCGGCCTGGAACAGGATACATCACCTCGACCGATTCCAGGTTGCTTGAGCCTGTCCAGTCAAACTGCGGCGGAATTCCCGCTTCTCCCGGCATTTTCCAATAGGTTTTCCAGCCGGGTTCCATTTCAATCAGGAGGCCCGCCTCGGCATCGCCGCCCGCAAACAGCGAAACCGCATAGGGCTGCGGCAACTGGCTTCTGGCGGGCACCGCCAAAACTGATCCCGCGCCAAAAGCCAACAACAGATGTCGTCTATTCATGGCCAATACTATTACGTTAAATGGCGCGGCTTCCCAATCAATTTGTCGTCACAATGGAGTGCTTCTCTCCAGCCTGAATTCGGGATAACTTGCGTTCATGTCCGCCGCCAATTTTCTTGAGGGTCAAATCCTGATCGCCATGCCGGGCATGGGCGATCCGCGCTTTGACAAGTCCCTGGTGTTCATCTGCTCTCACAATGAAAATGGCGCCATGGGCATCATTGTGAACAAGACCGCGCCGATGATGTTTTTCTCCGACCTTGTCGACCAGCTGAAGATCGTGCCGCATGGCCAGATTCGCGACCTTGACCAATCCGTCCTCAACATGCCGGTGCTGTTTGGCGGGCCGGTCGAGCAGTTTCGCGGCTTCGTCCTGCACAGCACGGATTATCTTTCCAACAAGACGAGCCTCCCCATCAACAACGGCGTGGCCCTCACCGCCACCCTGGAGATATTGCAGGCCATCGCCAAGGGCAATGGCCCCGGCAAAGTGATGCTCGCATTGGGCTATTCAGGCTGGGTCGCCGGGCAGCTTGAGAATGAAATCCAGCACAACAGCTGGCTGCATTGCGAAGCCGACGACGAACTCATCTTCGGCGCCAACAATGACGCGAAATACGCGCGCGCCCTGAAGAAGATCGGCGTCGATCCCAGCATGCTGTCGCCGCAATCAGGCCACGCCTGAGGGCTCTTCAGTCGCTTTTTTTGGCCTCGGCTTTCGCGGCGCCTTCCTTTTTGGCTTGACGGGGTTCCTGACAGCTGATTTTCCAAGATCGAACAGCGGCGGCAATTCCATCGGCTCCAGCTTCGCCAGGCGTGGCGCCATGGGCGCGGCGCCGGGCAACGGCAGCATGTCGATAGACCTCCTGGCGCGCTCGGCCAGCGCCAGGTTTCTCGCCGCCAGCTCCCGCTCCCGCCGCAAAACCGCGTCGCTGATCGTGTCGGTGGTCAATTCGGCGCCGCTTGGCACAGCCACCGGGTCTTCAGCGGCGCGCTCCCACAATGTTGATATGACAGTATTGCCCTGGTTTTGCCCATAGGGCTGGGCGGCGAGGGATTCCGTCACCTGCCTGGCGGTCATGGGAAGCCCGATGAAAAAACCCTGGCCAAAATCGCACTGCATGGCGCCGAGGCGGTCAACCTGCGCCTGGTCTTCAATGCCTTCGACGACGATCACAAGGCCCAGATCATGGGCCAGCGCGACGATGGCTTCCAGAATAATCGTCGCTTTTTCATCGTCAGGCTCTGGCGTGATGAATGACCTGTCAACCTTGATCGTGTCAAAGGGCAGGTTCCGCAGGCTGGAGAGAGAGGAGTAGCCCGTGCCGAAGTCGTCGCATGACAGCCCGACCCCAAGCTGCCGGATTTGGTCGAGGAGGTTCGCGGCCTTTTCGGGAAACTGCATGACGACTGACTCTGTCACCTCTATCTTGAGCGTGTGCCGGAAGATGCCCTCGCGCGCGATTGCGGCCCTCACATCCAGCACGATATCGGTTTCCGCGAGCTGGCTGGCTGAAATATTGACGGCCATGAATATGGGATCGCTGGGCTTGAAGGCGCGCTGCCAAATGCCCAATTGATGGGCTGCCTCATTCAAGACGAAGCGGCCAATGTCCTTGATCATCCCGGTCTGCTCGGCGAGGCCGAGGAAGCTTTCCGGGGCCAAAAGGCCAAGCTCGGGATGGCGCCAGCGCACCAGGGCTTCGAAGCCCGCCAAATCCATCGTGCTCAACCGGGCGATGGGTTGATAGTGAACCTCGATTTCATTGCGTTCCACGGCGCGGCGGAGCTCGGATTCCAGCGCGACCAATTCACCCCGGTTGTCGCGCATGTGGGGTTGGAAAAACTCGACGCTTTCCTTGCCCCGCCGCTTGGCTTCATAAACGGCGATGGCCGCGTCTTTCATGAGCTGGTCGGCGGAAAGGCCCGCTTCGCTGTAGCTGCTGATGCCAAAGCAGGCGGTCAGGAATACTTCCTGGTTGCCGACCGGGATCGGGCGCGCGATCACCGCGCGCGCCTGGTCGACAAACGCGGCAATGTCCCTGTTGGCGACGGCCGCGCTGAACAAAACCGCGAATTGATCGCCGGGCAGCCGCGCAATGGTGTCATCAGGCGCCAGCAACTGCTCGATGCGGCGGCCAATGGTGTTCAACAAGCCGTCGCCGGCTTCGTGGCCCAGGCCATCATTCACGTTCTTGAAGCGATCGAGGTCAATCAGGATCACGTAGGTGTTTTCAGCGAACTGCTTGGCCAGTTCGCGCTTCAAACGGTCCAGAAACAACGCGCGATTGGGAAGGCCCGTGACCTGATCGTAAACCGCGTCGATCAGCAGGCGCTCCTCGGCGCGCTTGGCGCCGGTGATGTCTGAAAGCGTCCCGATGCAGCGGATCATGCGATTGTCGGAATTGGCGATTCCACGGGCGCGAAGCTCGAACCAGCGATAGGTTCCATCGGCGCGCCGCAACCGCAGCTCCTGGCGAATGGCGCCGCTGCCGTGAAGCTCGGCGTTGCCAAGCGTCGTGGTGTAGCCCAGGCGATCGGCAGGATGCATCATGTCGAGCAGCGTTTCGGCGTTGGACTGATATTGCATGCGGGGCAAGTGCCCCAACGCCGGTTCGAGCTCCTCGTTGACAAAGAGCTCGCGTTTCCCGGGATTCCAGTCCCACACATATTGCCGGGCGCCGGCCAAAGCCAGGGCGCTGCGCCCGGCTTCTTGAAACAGGGGCTGCGACAGAAATCCGCTGCTGGTCGCATATTTGACAAATCGCAGAACCATGCAGGTGAGAACCGCCGCCAAGCCAGCGACAAGCAGCGGGGAAACAAGGTAATAGCCGTTCTTCAAGAACATCGCCAATGCCGCCACGGAACCCCAGATGACAACCGACAGCCACATGAAAAACGCGGATTCGGCCGTTCCGCCGCGGCGCAGGCGGTGCAAAATCACCAGGCCGAATATCGCTGTCGCGGCGAAAGCCGCGCGGGCGATGGTGGCTGTCAGCAGGGGATCCACAAAACCATAGACGGGCAGAAGCAGCCCCAGCGCCGAGATCGCCAAAAGCGCGTTGCGCAGTCGCGACGATGTCCGGCGGAGGTCTGGCAATGCCGTGAGGAAAAACAGCAGGCTTACCGCGAGCAGGGACTCGGCCACGCCACGCAATTCGGCGGGCGTCACCTCAATGCCGGCCAGCACCTTCCGCGATTGCGGGAAATAGCCAGCCTCGAGAAGCATAAAGGCCAGGGCCGCGGCGGCGAACAGGGCGCCGGATATGAACTCTGACCGGGCGCGGGCGGTGTAAAGCAGCACCATGCTGAGGCCCAGCAGCATCGCAATGCCAAGAATCGCGCCGCGGAAAAAGGATGACGTGCGGGTTTGCTGATCGTAGAAAACCCTGTCCCACACCACGACATTCTGGGGCGCTGCGGCAATCTGGATGGCGATGCTCTTGGATGATGAGGGCTCAATCACGAAACCATAGGCATCTTCGCCTGGCGCGCTCAGTTCGGGGGGCTGGACCGCGCCCGTTTGCACCATGCCTTGAACGAGGCTGCCGGGCGCATTTGGGCGGAGAAATCCCGAGCCGGCGAATTTTTGGTGAGTGACGGTGAGCACCAGTTCCCGCGGCACTGCGGACGTGTTGGTGAGAACAAATATGTTCCATTGAAATGGCGGAAATCCCTGGCTTGATTTGAGCTGCAGAACGTCAGCGTTTCCCTGGGCATCTGGCGGCATCTGCACCAGAATGCTGGGTTCCTCGGTGGTCAAGCTGCGGCGGTGGGGCAGCAGGCTGGCGCTGGACTTGAGATCTTTCACGTCGAACGCGCTGTCAGCAGCCGCAGGCTGCCCAAAGCTCAGGAAGACAAGGCAAAAAAAGCAGGCGATACGGACCAACAGCCTGCCGCCTTTCGTGTTTTGCCCGCAATTCATGGATCACTACGTAACGCCCTGAGTGACCCGTTGCAAGAACTGCTATGGAGCGGTTTCATCAAGCCGGGAAAACAACAGGTGATCCTGCCAAAACCCATTTATTTTCAGATATTTCCGGGCCAGTCCCTCACGCGCAAAACCACATCGGTTGAGCAATGCTATGGACGCCGCGTTGGCAGGCAGGCAGGCGGCTTCAATCCGGTGCAGCGACAGATTGCGGAAGGCGTGAACCACTGTCGCTTCCAGCGCATGGGTCATTAAGCCCTGGCGCGCATAGGGCTCGCCTATCCAATAGCCCACCGAGCCAATCTGGGCGGCGCCGCGCCTGACATTTGTGATGGTGATCGCACCAAGAAGATTCTCGTCTTCATGGTGGAAAATGAAAAACGGATAGCCTTGATCGCTCTTCGCCAGCTGCTGGTAATATTTAATGCGCGCCCGGAAGCTAAATCGGCTGAATTCATGCTCGGACCACCGGGGTTCCCACGGCGTCAGGAATTCCTGGCTATGAGACCGCAGATGCACCCACTCGTCGTAATCCGCCATGGCGGGCGGACGCAGCGCGACTGGCCCGCGCCGCAACAGCGGCGTTCGATCATTGGAAAAGGGCGACCTCAAATAAACCACATGGCACCCCGCTCAGCTAGGATCTGGAAAAATAGCCTGTCACCTTGTTGTGGGCGGACAGATGGGAGAGCTGGCCCACGGCGCTCATGGCTGGCGTCTTGTTGGTGAACAGCTTCGCCGCAAGGTCGCGCACCTGCTCCACTGTCACCGCCTCGATCTTTTCCACCAGCGTGGAGATCGCCGGCACCATTCCGAAGGCCAGGAATTGCCGGGCGATCTGGTCGGCGCGCGATGAGGCGCTTTCCAAGTTCATGACAAGGCTGGTTTTCAGCTGGGCCTTGGCGCGGGCCACTTCGGCATCGGTCACCCTGCTGGTGACCGACATCATCACGCTTGAGGTGACATCCAGCAGTTCTTCGGTGTGCTCGGGCGAGCTTGCGGCGTAGACGCCGATCTGGCCCGCGTCCTCGTAAGCCGACCCAAAGGCGAAGACACTGTAGCAAAGCCCGCGCTGCTCGCGCACTTCCTGGAACAACCGCGAAGACATGCCGCCGCCCAGGATATTCGAAAGAATCTGCAGCTGATAGATTTCGGGATCGCGGTAGCTGGGAGCCGCGAAGGACAGCACGATATGGGTTTGATCCAGGGTTTTCTGGGCGTTCTGCTCGGTGCCCGCGAAACTCGGGGGCTCGCGCTGAGGCTGCTGGCCACGCTCGATCTGGCCAAACAATTTCTCCGCGGCTTCGGCGAATTTCCCGTGGTCTATGTTGCCGGCGGCCGCCACCACAATGCGCGAGGCCCAATAATTGCGGTTGCGCCAGGCCAGCATTTTTTCCCGGTCCACGGTGGATATGAGCTCGGCGGTTCCCAGGATCGAGCGGCCCAGCGGATGATCGCCGTAGCTCGCCGTCTGGGCGAGATCGAAAACCAGGTCATCGGGCTGGTCGTTGGCAGCGGAAATTTCCTGCAGGATTACGTCACGCTCGCGTTCCATCTCCTCGGCGTCAAGAACGGACTCGGTGAAGATGTCGGCGAGGATATCCAGCGCCAAAGCCCAATCGTCCTTCAGGACGCGGGCATAGTAGGTGGTGGTTTCCATGCCGGTGGACGCATTGATCTCGCCACCAGCGGATTCAATTTCCTCAGCGATGTCCCTCGCCGAGCGCTTCTTGGTGCCTTTGAAGGCCATATGCTCGAGGAAATGCGCGATGCCATTTTCTTCCGGCCGCTCATCCCTCGCCCCGGCCTTCACCCAAATGCCAAGCGCCACGGTCTCAATGTTGGGCATGTCATGGGTCAGAACATTCAGCCCGTTCGGCAGGCAGGTGATTTCAACGCCCATAGCTCATCCCTTTTCAGGCCTTGTTTCGGCTCAGGATATAGTCCCTGACGGCGGCGGCACTGTTGGGCAGTATTGTGAAGCGTTCTTCGGCTTTGAGCAAGTGGATTAGCCTTGAAGGTAAACGGGGCGTGACCCCGGTCGCCGCCTTGACCGCATCGGGGAATTTGGCGGGGTGGGCGGTGGCCAGCGTGACCATGGGGGCGGCACCCCCATGTTTTTGGGCAACGGCCACGCCTACCGCCGTATGGGGGTCCAGAAGTTCGCCAGTTTCGGCCAGCATGGATTTCATGGTGGCGGCGCAGGCCGCCTCGCCCGTGGCGCCTGAGTCAAACTCGTTGCGGATGGCCTGCAGGGCGGCGCTCTCCAATGTGAAGGCGTTGGATTGCTTCAGGCTGTCCATGGCGCGGGTCACTGCCTCCGCGTCGCGGTTGTTGGCGAGAAAAACGAGGCGCTCGAAATTGCTGGAAACCTGAATGTCCATGGAAGGGCTAGTGGTGGCGAGCACGCCCTTCATCTCGTAGCGGCCTGACTTGATGGCGCGGTCCAAGATATCGTTGGCGTTGGTGGCGACGACCAGCCTGTCGATGGGAAGGCCCATGCGCTTGGCCATGAGGCCTGCGAAGACGTTGCCGAAATTGCCGGTGGGCACGGTGAATGAAATGGCGCGGTCTGGCGCTCCCAAGGCAAGGCCCGAATAGATGTAATAGGAAATCTGGGCCATGACGCGGGCCCAGTTGATGGAATTCACGCCCGCCAATTGCACGCCATCGCGGAAGGCATGGTCGTTGAACAGCGCCTTCACGATGGCCTGGCAATCGTCAAATGTGCCTTCAAGGGCGATGTTGTGGATGTGAGGGGCGATGACGGTGGTCATCTGGCGGCGCTGCACGTCTGAAACGAGGCCTTTGGGATGGAGGATGAACACCGAGGCGTTGCTGCTGTGCTTGAAAGCTTCGATCGCCGCCCCGCCCGTGTCGCCTGAGGTTGCGCCGATGATGGTGGCGCGGGATTTTGAGCGGGCCAGCGACCAATCCATCAGGCGGGCCAGCAATTGCATGGCCACGTCCTTGAAGGCGATTGTGGGGCCGTGGAATAATTCCAGAAGGAAGTGGTTTGAGTCGAGTTGCTTCAACGGCGTGACGGCGGGATGGGTGAAGGTCGCGTAGGCCTCGCCTACCATGCGGCGTAATTCGCCATCGGGGATCGCCCCTGCGGCGAAGCGCTGGGCGATGGCAAAGGCCACATCGGCAAAGGGCCGCCCACGCAGGGCTTTCAAATCCGCGACCGAGAACACGGGAACCGTTTCCGGCACATAAAGCCCGCCATCGCGCGCGAGCCCGGAGATCATAGCCCCTTCGAAAGAAAGAACAGGAGCGGCGCCACGGGTGGAGATGTAATTCAATTCAAACTCCCGTCATTCCAGTCTGGATTCAACTTCTCGATCAGTTCAATCTTCCAATTTCGCTTCCACGCCTTCATGCGCGTCTCGCGCAGGATTGCGGCATTCATGTCTGGATGGTGTTCATACCAGACAAGTCGGCCCAGTCCATACTTTGCGGCAAAGCCCTTGAAGGCACTGGCCTTGTGTTCCGCGACCCGGTTCCAAAGCGCACTGCTGACACCAATGTAAATTGTTCCACGATAGCGGTTTGCAATGATGTAGACGGCGGGCTGCTTTTGGTCTCTCATTTCTCCAAATTATCCGGTTTCCCCGTCATTCCAAACGAGAAGTGAAGCGCAGCGAAACGAGCGATTTGGAACCCAGCTTTGGTTACGCATGTGAGACCGCCAAAGCTGGGTTCCAGATCGCTTACTCCACTTCGTTGCGCGCGCGTCTGGAATGACGGGTATTTTTTGCTTGTTGGAGGATGTATGCACCCGTCACCGCCAGCAGCGCTGCCGCCAGTCCGAACCAGGTTATGGCGTAGCCGAGGTGGTTGTTGCGCAAGTTGGCTTTAGGCGGATCGACATGAAGGCCTTCGGCGCCAGGGGAGCCGGGCAACAGGTGCAAGACGATGCTGGTGTGAGTTACAAAGCGCAGGTCCGCAGCCTCGCGCATTGCCGGCACATCCCACCAATACCATTGGTTGGCAACGGGATTATTGTCTGGATCGAAGAAGCCGCGCTGCTGTTTGCGATCTTGTCCGTGGCGCCGCAATAGACCGATAACTTCGATATCCTGTTCGGGGTAGGCTTGATCAACAGGTTGGCTGGCAACGCCGCGGGAAATCAAGATATCGCCACCGGAAGCAAACTCAAATCCTTGCAGGATTTCCCAGCCTGCGCCGCCATTCAATACTGATATTTTCCTGAGTTGCTTGGGCTTGAAATGTCCAATTGCCTTAACTTTAACAAGAGTGCCGTCGCTTGCTATTGGTCTGTTCCTGAGGTCTGAAATCGCGACAGGTTTCTCTGCGAGGCGTTGGTCAATCTCTGCGACCAATGCGTTCTTCCAGGCTGATCTCTGCACCTGCCAAATGCCCAATGCCATCAACACGGCAAAACCACTTGTTGCGGCGAGGAGAAGCGGCCAGATGCGGCGCTTCATTTCTGCAAGCGGCCTTCGCGGGCCTTGGTTGACCATTGCTGGCACAGCAGAAATCCCTTGACCGGGCGCAGGAGGATGAGCGGCAGCAGAATGAGAATTGGCACCGCCATCAACAGATGCGCCCACAGCGGCGGCTCATAGGCAATCTCGATGCCGAGAATGGAGCCGACCCCAAACACGCAGACAAACAGCATGACGAACCAGGCGGCGCCGTCGCCGCTGTCGGCGAAATCAAATGACAGGCCGCAGCTTTTGCAGGCCTTGGCCACGGTGAGATAGCCGTCAAACAATTTTCCCCGGCCACAGCGCGGGCACTTGGCGGACAGGCCAGTTTTCAGCGGCGATAGCGCGGGATAGTGGTTTTCGTTCATCTACTCATGGGCGATTGGAACGCCGGCCGACGCCCAGACATAGATGCAGGCGAAGAGGAACAGCCAGACCACGTCCACGAAATGCCAATACCAGGCGGCGGCTTCGAAGCCGAAGTGCTGCTTGGGGGTGAAGTGGCCCTTCATGGCGCGGAACAGGCAGACCAGCAGGAATATGGTTCCGATCAAGACGTGGAAGCCATGGAAGCCGGTCGCCATGAAAAACGTCGAGCCATAAATGTTGCCCTCGCCTTCGCGGCTGAAGGCAAATTGCGCGTGGCCATATTCCCAGGCTTGAACGCACGTGAACAACGCTCCCAGCAGAACAGTTGCGATGAGGCCCCATTTCAGGCCCTGGCGGTCATTGTTCAGCAGGGCGTGATGGGCCCAGGTGACCGTTGTGCCAGAGGTCAAAAGGATCAGCGTATTCACCAGCGGCAAGTGCCAGGGATCAAAAATCTTGGTGCCCACGGGTGGCCACTCGCCGCCCGTTAGAGCCACGCGGGAGGACTGGATGGCTTCATCGGAAAACAGGCTGGCGTCAAAGAAAGCCCAGAACCACGCCACAAAGAACATGACTTCGGAGGCGATGAACATGATCATGCCATAACGCAGGTGGAGGCTGACGACGGGCGTGTGGTCGCCGCCGTGGGCCTCTTTGATGACATCGCGCCACCACATGATCATGGTGTAAAACACCAGGGCAAAACCGACGGCCATCACGGCCCAGTTGCCGCCATGCATCCAGTTCACGGCGCCAACGGCCAGGATGAAGGCAGCGGCGCCGCCAATGGCGGGCCAGGGGCTTGGATTGACCAAGTGATAATCGTGGTGCTTCGCGTGGGCGTCAGCCATGTCCCCTACTCCTCAATTCGTATCTGCTGGAAAAAAAGTATATGAAAGCGTGATCTCGGAAATGGATTTGGAATCGGGATCATCCAAAATCGCGGGATCAACAAAAAAATCGACGGGCAGATCAGCGCTCTCATGGGGCTTCAGGGTTTGCCTGGTGAAGCAGAAGCACTGGATCTTGTTGAAATAGGCGCCGGCTTCGGCGGGCGTCACGTTGAAGACCGCCGTGCCGGTCAATGCCCCGTCGGTCAGATTGGTGGCGCTGTAGTGCGCCATATATTGTTCGCCAACGCGAATCTTCATGGTCTGCTGCCGGGCCTTGAAATTCCAGCCAAGGCTGGCCGCCGTGTTGGCGTCGAACCTGACCGAAATAAACTTATCGGCGGCCGCATCAGGTGCCGCTGCGGCGCGCTGGGTTGTGCCATTGAAGCCTGTCGCTTGGCAAAACAGGGCGTAAAGCGGCACCGACGCATAGGCGAGGCCCACCATTGCGAAGAATACGCCGCCCGCCAAGGCGGCGACGCGCAGGTTCTTTCTTGAATTTGAAACGGGCTCCATATCAACCCCCGGCCATCAGGGCGGCATTGCTGGACAGCCTGACGATGGTGGCGGCGAAAAACAGAATGATCAGGCCGCCAAGAATCAACGCCATCACCAGAGACCGCTTCTTGCGCCTAGCCAAATCTTCAGGGCTGAAGGGCGTGTTGCTCATGTCAGCGCACCGATAAGCCGCTCAACCGGAATGAGAGCGAAAATCAGAAAGAGCCACAGAATTGAAAACCCGAACAGTTTTTTGCAGGCCCTGTCGGCACGCTCGCCTTCCCGGTTGCGATAAACGCTGATTGCGTAATAGAGAAACAGGGCTGAGAGGATCGCAGCGCCACTGGCATAGATCAAGCCAGCCACACCCAAGAGCACCGGCAAGAACGTGACCGGCAGAAGCGCCAGTGTATAAATCAATATCTGTTTGCGGGTTTCATCGGGGCCAGCCACATTTGGCAGCATGGGAACTCCAGCGGCGGCGTAGTCGCCCTCGCGGAACAATGCGAGCGCCCAGAAATGCGGCGGCGTCCACATGAAGATGATCAGGAAAAGCGAAATGGAGCCGAGATCGATGGTTCCGGTGACAGCAGCCCAGCCGATCATCGGCGGAAAAGCGCCCGCAGCGCCGCCGATCACAATGTTCTGTGGGGTCCAGCGCTTCAGCCACATGGTATAGATCGCGACATAAAAGAAGATGGTGAAGGCGAGCAGCGCGCCCGCGACCCAATTGACCAACAACCCCAGAACGATGACCGAGCCAACAGCCAAGGTGGCTCCAAAGCCCAGCGCCTCGCCGGGCAGGATGGCGCCGCGCGGCACGGGCCGTGACCGCGTGCGCTTCATCAACGCATCGATATCGGCGTCATACCACATGTTGAGGGCGCCGGAAGCGCCGGCGCCTACGGCTATGGCGAGAAGGGCCACCAGCGCCAGCAGCGGATGCAGTGTTCCGGGCGCGGCCACGATGCCGACAAAAGCCGTGAAAATCACCAGCGACATGACGCGCGGCTTCAGCAGCGCGAAATAATCACCCGCCGTCCCCTGCCCGCCAAGGGACTGGGACTGGCCGGCGATATCAAGGTGCGTGTCGCTCATGGCCTTACTTGATCACCGGCAGAATGTTGAACTGGTGGAATGGCGGCGGCGATGACAGGGTCCACTCGAGGGTTGTGGCGCCTTCGCCCCAGGGATTGTCGGCGGCCTGCTGCTTTCTGGCATAGGCCGAGAACACGCCATAGAGGAAGATCACCACGCCGATGGCGGACATGTAGGAGCCATAGGACGAAACCTGGTTCCAGCCTGCGAACACGTCGGGGTAGTCGATGTAGCGGCGCGGCATGCCGGCAAGCCCCAGGAAATGCTGCGGGAAGAACAAGATGTTCACGCCCACAAACGTCACCCAGAAATGGATCTTGCCGATGGTTTCATTATAGGTGTAGCCGGTGAATTTGGGGAACCAGTAATACCAGGCTCCAAAGATCGCGAACACGGCCCCCAATGACAGCACGTAGTGGAAATGCGCCACCACATAATAGGTGTCGTGCAGCGAGCGGTCCACGCCGGCATTGGCCAGCACGACGCCGGTGACGCCGCCGATGGTGAACAGGAAGATGAAGCCCAGGGCCCAGAGCATCGGCGTCTTGAATTCAATGGAGCCGCCCCACATGGTGGCGATCCAGGAGAATATCTTGACGCCGGTTGGCACCGCGATGATCATCGTGGCGGCGAGGAAATAGGCCTGCGTGTCCGCATCCATGCCGACCGTGTACATGTGATGCGCCCAGACCACGAAACCCACAACGCCGATCGCCACCATGGCATAGGCCATGCCGAGGTAGCCGAACACGGGCTTTCTCGAGAAGGTTGAGACGATCTGCGAGATGATGCCGAAGCCGGGAAGAATGAGAATATAGACTTCCGGATGGCCGAAGAACCAGAACAGGTGCTGGAACAGGATTGGGTCGCCGCCCTTGGACGCCACGAAGAATGACGTGCCGAAGTTGCGGTCGGTCAGCAGCATGGTGATGGCGCCGGCGAGCACCGGCAGCGACAGCAGCAGCAGGAACACGGTGACGAGGATTGACCACACGAACAACGGCATCTTGTGCAAGGTCATGCCCGGCGCGCGCATGTTGAAAATCGTCGTGATGAAATTGATGGCGCCGAGAATTGACGAGGCGCCGGCGAGATGGATCGCCAGAATGCCTAATCCATGGCAGGGCCGGGCTGGCCGGTGGTGGAAAGCGGCGGATAAAGCGTCCAGCCGCCGCCCACGCCATACATGCCGGGGCCCGGGCCTTCGGAAAACATCGAAATCAGCAGCAATGCCAGTGCCGGCGGCAGCAGCCAGAAGGAAATGTTGTTCATGCGCGGAAACGCCATGTCGGGCGCGCCTATCATCAAGGGCACAAACCAGTTGCCGAAGCCGCCGATCATGGCGGGCATGACCATGAAGAAGATCATGAGAAGGCCATGACCGGTCACGAACACATTGTACATGTGCTTGCCGGCGTCGCAGGCGTCAGCGACATCGCAATTAGCGCCATAAACCATGTTGGCCAGGCCATGGAAAATCTGGATGCCGGGCTCTGCCAGCTCAATGCGCATCATCACCGAGAGGAAGCCGCCGATGAGGCCCGAGATGATGGCGAACCACAGGTACATCGTTCCGATGTCCTTGTGGTTGGTGGAGTAGACGTAGCGCCTCCAGCCAGAGGGAAGATCGTGGTGATCGTCAGCGGCGGTTGCGTGTGCCATGGTGTTTAGCCTCTCAATGTATTCAGTTCTGCGCCAGCTGCGGCGCTGGCTTGATTGTTCCCAGGAAAGTCTTGAGCGCCGCGTCATCGGGCGCGCTGCCCAGAAGCGTGGCCCAAGCGTCGTATTTGTCCTGCGGCACCACCCAAACCTCGATTGGCATATAGGCATGGTCCTTGCCGCAAAGCTCAGAGCACTGGCCGTAGTATACACCTTCCTTGGTCGCCTTGAACCAGTCTTCGTTCAGGCGGCCGGGAATGGCGTCAATTTTCATGCCAAAGGATGGAATGGTCCAGGCATGGATGATGCCTTCGGGGTCGGATGTCACAATCACTTTCACGGTCTTGTTTACCGGCACCACAACGGGCGTGTCGGCCGCCAGCAGGTAGGGAACGCCGTCCTTGGCCGCGTCCTCGCGGGATTTCAGGTAGGAGGTGAAAGCCACCTTGGCCGAGCCATCGTCATTGAGGCCCAAGTCCGGGTATTCATAGGTCCAATTCCAGCTCGGATTGCCGATGATTTTCATCGTCATGTCGGCCACTGGAATATCGCGCTGCAAATACAGCAGACGCAGCGAGGGAACGGCGATGACGACCAGAATCAGGATCGGAATGACCGTCCAGGCCACTTCAAGCAGCGTGTTATGGGTGTTTTTCGACGGAACCGGATTGGCCTTGGCGTTGAACCTCACAAAAATATAAAGCATCAGGCCGAGCACGAAAGCGGTGATCGCGGTGATGATCCACAGCAGGAAATCATGCAGCCAGGCAATGAACTCGGCCACGGGAGTGGCGGCGTCCTGCAGGCCCAGCTGCCAGGGTTCGGGCTGGCCCACCGCCGCCCAGGCGGTCGCTGAAGCAAGCAGAACAAGGAAACCTGCCATCACTGCCATAAGCTTGTTCGCGATTTTCATCGTCCGCCCTCTCCCTAGGTAATTCAAGCAGATGTGAACCACATTCGCCCTTTCATCGCAACTAAAGCGGGCGCGGCATAACGTCATTGTAAACATCGGTTCGCCCGCTTCGAAATTCCGCCTTATTTATCCACGAAAGGCAGCATAATGCCAATTTTGGTTTTTCCCAATTCGTTATTGTTTTAACCGCAACACAGCGCTAATAGCGGCGCTTCCATTCGAAAGGTGCGTTTCCCGTGAGAATCACTCGTTCCATCTGCCGGTTTGCCATGGTGGCTTGCCTGAGCCTCATGAGTCCAGCCGCGGCGTTGGCGCAGGACGACCCGGCGGCGGCCAAGAAATCCTTTGGCCCCCGGGTCAATCAATCAGGGACAAGCTGCGGCTGGCGCGCCGCCACCGAGCGAAGTCATCGGCACCCATGGCGCCTGGCAGCTTCAATGCGGCGCGGCGCAGGCGGCTGAGGGAAGCGCTGATGCCGCCGGCAAAAAGCAATGCGGCATGGTGCAGGTGACCCGCAATGAAAAGAACGCGAAGGTCGCGCTGTCGCTCATCATCGTCAAGGCCAAGCAGAATGAAAAAGATGTCACGATGATGCGGGTCATGGTGCCGATTGGCGTTTACCTGCCAACAGGCGTCGCCCTGGAGATTGATGGCGAAGCCGTGGGCCGGGTTCCCTTCACGCGCTGCCGCCCGCAGATTTGCGAGGCCTTCGCCGAAGCTTCGCCGCCAACCCTTGAAAAACTGAAAAAGGGGGGCGCCGCCAACTTCATCATCTACGAAGCGCCGGGCCTTGGCATGCCGATGAAAATCTCGCTTGAAGGATTCTCGGCCGCATTGGACCAGCTCAACGAGCAATAGGAATAGCCCATGGCGCTTTCGCTTTTTGATCATTCAGACACAAGCCAGGCGCAAGCGGCGGCTCTCGTGGCTGATGCCTTGCATGGGGCCGATGATGGCGAGCTGTTTGTTGAAAAGCGCGAGACCCAGGAGTTTTCTTTTGATGATGGCAAGCTGAAGTCCGCCAGCTTCGATGAAACCCAGGGCTTTGGGTTGCGCGGCGTTTCGGGTGAAACAGCGGCCTATGCGCACTCCACCGAAATCTCCAAGGCGGCGCTGTCGCGCGCGGCGGCCCTTTGCAAGACCATGACCCGAACGGGCAGCGGCCAAATCGCCGCCGCGCCGGAACGCACCAACCAAAAATTGTATTCGGCGCATAATCCGGTTGAAGCGATTGGCTTTGCGGAAAAAGTCAGCCTGCTCAAGAAAGTCGATGCTTTCGCGCGCCGGCTGGGTCCGGAAGTGGCCCAGGTTTCCGTGTCGCTTTCCAGCGATTGGCAATCGGTGGAAATCATCCGGGGCGACGGGCAGATTTACCGGGACATCCGTCCGCTGGTGCGCTTTGGGGTTTCCATTGTGGCCGAGCGGGGCGGCATTCAGGGTCAAGGCAGCCATGGGCTGGGTGGCCGGGGCGATCCCTTGAGCTATGTCACCGACGAGCGGTGGCAGGACGCGGCCCGGGAAGCCTATCGCCAGAGCCTGGTGTCATTGGAGGCCAAGCCGGCGCCCGCTGGCGAGGTGGATGTTCTGCTCGGTCCCGGCTGGCCTGGCATTTTATTGCACGAGGCCATTGGCCATGGACTGGAAGGCGATTTCAACCGCAAGGGAACATCCGCCTTCGCCGGGCTGATGGGCCAGCGCATCGCGGCCAGGGGAATAACCGTTGTGGATGACGGAACACTGCCGGATCGCCGGGGATCGGTTTCGATTGATGACGAAGGCACGCCATCCAACTGCACGACCCTTATCGAGGACGGCGTTCTGGTGGGCTTCATGCAGGACCGGCTCAATGCGCGGTTGATGGGCGTCAGGCCGACGGGCAATGGCAGGCGGCAGTCCTATGCCCACGCGCCCATGCCGCGCATGACCAACACCTATATGCTTTCGGGGGACAAGCATCCGGATGAAATTCTGGGTTCCATCAAGAAGGGCCTGTTCGCCAAGTCCTTCGGCGGCGGACAGGTTGATATCACCTCGGGAAAATTCGTGTTCTCCTGCACCGAGGCTTACCTGATCGAAGATGGCAGGATCACCACCCCGGTCAAAGGGGCCACCATCATCGGTTCAGGCAAGGACGCGCTGACCCGCATTTCGATGGTGGGCAACGACATGGCGCTTGATCCCGGCATCGGCACCTGCGGCAAGCAGGGCCAGGGCGTTCCCGTGGGCGTCGGCCAGCCAAGCCTGCGGATTGACCGCATCACGGTGGGCGGGACTGAACATCCCTAACACAACAATATGTGTCATTTCTCTTATCCATCGACACTATCGGATTGCGCGCGGAAACAATCCGGAACTTGATCTGGATCAATGAAGTCTCATTGATGTGTAGGCTTAGTGCCGAAGAAGGATTGATGGAAATGCTTAATAAAATTCTGGTGTTAAGCTTGCTCGCCATCACGATAGCTGGGTTGAGGACAGCGCTGTCTGCCGACACCTCGTTTCTCGTGCGCCGGCAGATGATTTCTGATTCGAAGGCTGTCTTCGCAACAGTCGAAAGTGTCAATCAAGTTCCAGCCCGTGCGCGGATTGGCGGTACGTTAACTTCGCTCACGGTTGATGAAGGATCGGCAGTCAGCCGCGACCAGATTGTGGCGCAGGTGGTCGATGAAAAACTGGCGCTGCAGATCAAGGCATTGGGTGCGCAGATCAAGGCGCTGGAGTCGCAACTGGCGTTGGTCACTGCCGAACACGCGCGCGCGGAGACACTGTTTCGCTCAGGCACAATCTCAAAGGTGCGGTTAGATCAGGCGCAAACCGCTGTCGATGCCGCCACCGGGGAGTTGCGTGCGCGCAATGCCGAACGGGAAGTAATCAACCAGCAACTTACGGAGGGTGAGGTCCATGCTCCAACCGCCGGCCGCGTCATCGGCGTGCCAGTAACCATCGGCACTGTTGTTCTTCCTGGTGAGACGATTGGTGTGATCGCCACAGAGAATTTCATTCTTCGTCTGCGCTTGCCGGAACGGCATGCGCGGTACATCAAAAATGGTGATCCGGTCGCACTTGAGGGGCGGGAACCTGGCGAGATGCAGGCCGCACAAGGCAAGGTCATCAAGGTCTACCCACAAATTGACAACGGGCGGGTGGTCGCCGATGCGCAAGTGGACGGTCTGGGGGACTTCTTCGTTGGTGAGCGGGTTCGCGTGCGGATATCGACGGGCGAACGGACAGCTTTCAGGGTTCCGGTTGAATACTTGACGACGCGCGTTGGCGTGGACTTTGTGCGCCTCAAAGCAACCGAGGGTGAGTCGACTGAAGTCGCCGTTCAGCGCGGCCAGTTGAGCCAGACAGGCGATGGCAAAGCGCAAGTTGAAGTGCTGAGCGGCCTCAGGGAAGGCGACGTCCTCCTATTGCCATGAAGCTCGGCCTGTCCGGAATCGTCACGCGAAGCACCATACGCTCGCCACTTACTCCGCTGTTTCTTCTCGCGGCAATTGCGCTTGGTCTTGTGGCGCTGCTTACCATTCCGCGCGAGGAGGAACCCCAAATCAGCGTGCCCATGGTTGATATCCACGTGCGCGCCGATGGCCTCCATGCAAGCGATGCCGCGCAGCTGATTACCAAGCCTCTGGAGGCGATCATCAAGGGGATTGACGGGGTCGAACATGTTTACAGCCAGACGGTCGATGATCAGGTCATAGTGACCGCGCGCTTTGTGGTTGGCACGGACTCTGACAACGCCATCGTCAGGGTCCATGAAAAGGTGCGCGCAAACGCAGATCGCATTCCGCTAGGCATTACAGAACCGCTCATCGTCGGGCGCGGCATCAATGATGTGGCGATTGTTGTCGTGACTCTGTCGCCCAAACCCGGTTCTGAAGCGCGCTGGGACGACAATGGTTTGTGGAAAGTCGCCAATGAGTTGCGCGCGGAACTGATCAAGGTTCCGATGATAGGGCTCACTTATATCACCGGCGGGCGCCCCGATATCATTCGCGTCGAACCTGACCCTGAGAAACTGGCGCTTCTTGGCATCACCTTGCAACAGCTTGTTGCCAAGGTCGAGGGTGCCAACCGATCCTTCACGGTCGGATCGCTAACCGAAGGCGGACAAACGTCAATCGTCTCTGCTGGTCAGACAATGATGGGCATTCCCGATATTGGGCTGCTGCTCTTAACCGCCCGTGACGGAAGACCGGTCTATGTGCGGGATGTTGCCAGGGTCACAGGGAATCCAGATATCGCTGAATTCCGCACGTGGCGCATGCACAAGGTCGAAAACGGGAGTTGGTCTGCGGTCCCGAGTGTCAGCCTGGCGCTCGCCAAACGGCCGGGAGCCAATGCGGTTAAAATCGCCGAGGCCATTACCGAGCGGCTTGAGCTGATCAAGGGCCGCGTCGTTCCAGCGAATGTGGAAATGACGGTCACGCGCAATTATGGTGAAACGGCCAACGAGAAAGCCAATGAGTTGCTGTTCCATCTGGCTCTGGCGACTGTTTCCATCGTCGTTCTGATTGCCTTCGCCATCGGTTGGCGCGAGAGCATCGTGGTTCTGATCGTCATCCCGGCGACCATTCTTCTGACCATGTTTGCGTCAAACCAGATGGGTTACACGATCAACCGAGTGAGCCTGTTTGCGCTCATATTTTCGATTGGCATTTTAGTTGATGACGCCATTGTGGTGATAGAAAACATCGCGCGCCATTGGGCCATGAATGACGGACGCAATCGTGTGGAGGCGGCAATTGATGCTGTTGCCGAAGTCGGCAACCCAACCATTGTCGCCACCTTGACTGTAGTGGCCGCGCTGCTTCCCATGCTGTTCGTCTCCGGACTGATGGGACCGTATATGGCGCCCATCCCTGTCAATGCCTCCGCGGCGATGCTGTTTTCCTTTTTTGTCGCTGTGGTGATTGCGCCCTGGCTGCTCTTGAAGATCGTCGGCCGGGCGCCGGTGGCGCACCATGAAGTCGGCAACGGCAGCGTGCTTGGACGCATCTATCAAGGCGTGGCGCGGCCAATAATCTCAACGCGGCCGAGATCCTTCCTGTTCCTGCTGCTGGTTGGAGCAGCTACGGCAGCGTCCATCGTGTTCTTCTATAGCAAAACCGTGGTGGTGAAGCTCTTGCCCTTCGACAACAAGTCGGAGTTCCAGATCGTAGTCGACCTGCCGGAGGGCTCAAGCCTTGAGGCAACCGAGCGCCTGCTCATGGAAGCAGCTTCAAAGCTCACGGCCTTGCCTGAATTGTCCTCGATGGAGATCAATGCAGGGACAGCGGCACCGTTCAATTTCAATGGTCTGGTGCGGCATTATTATCTGCGCCGTGGCCCCGAGCTTGGAGATATCCAGGTCGAACTTCTCCCCAAGGCCGGGCGCGAACGAAGCAGCCATGAAATTGCGCTCGAAGCGCGCATATTGTTGAAAGTGATTGACGCTCCTGAGGGAACGTCGGTCAAGGTTGTGGAGGTGCCACCGGGACCGCCCGTTCTTTCAACCCTGGTCGCTGAGATCTATGGCCCAGATGCTGCGACGCGGCGATCTGTGGCGGGGGAAATCGAGAAGATTTTCAAGCAGGTGCCATTCATTGTCGATGTTGACAATTCCTACGGCCTGCAGCGGCCGCGCAAGCGCATTTCGATTGACCAAGACAGCCTGGAGTACTTTGGCGTTGAGCAGCGGGATGTTTATGACACACTGGCGGCTCTTCTGAAGGGGATCCCGGTCGGTTATTCACATCGCGGAGAAGGCCGCTATCCGGTTGAGATTTCCGTCCGGCTGCCCGCATTTGAACGCAGCTGGTCGGAACGCTTGGCCTCGACTCCGGTGCCAGCCAACGCATTGCCCGGAAACCGTACGGTGATCGAACTTGGTGATGTGGTGCGGGTGAGCGAGGAAGAGAGCTCGCACACGATTTTCAGGCGCGACGGTTATGAGGTGGATATGGTCACCGCCGAAATGGCTGGAGCATTCGAAGCGCCGGTCTATGGGATGCTTGCGGTCAATGATCTTGTCGAGAAGCATGATTGGGGAAACTTGCCAAAGCCAATGATCAGATTTGCCGGGCAACCCGAGGATGAAAGCAAGCCGTCGCTGCTGTGGGATGGCGAATGGGAACTCACCTATGTGACATTCCGCGACATGGGAGCAGCCTTCATGGTCGCCATTCTCGGCATATATTTCCTCGTTGTGGCGCAGTTCGGCAGTTTCAAGCTGCCGCTGGTGATCCTCTTGCCAGTTCCGTTGACTCTCATTGGAATTATGATCGGTCACTGGCTGTTCGGCGCTGCGTTCACAGCAACGTCGATGATTGGATTCATCGCGCTGGCCGGCATCATCGTGCGCAACTCTATTCTGTTGGTCGACTTCATCGAGCAGCGGCGTTCTGCCGAAACGCCACTTCGCCAGGTTCTCCTTGAAGCCGGGGCTATTCGTTTCAAACCTATCTTGCTGACTGCCGTGGCTGCGATGATCGGCGCCGCGACAATTCTGCTTGATCCGATCTTTCAGGGACTTGCCATATCCCTGCTATTTGGCCTTCTGTCGTCGACCATACTGACGGTCCTGGTCATTCCGGCTGTCTATGTCGTGCTCAGGGATGACGGCCTTGTCTTGCACAGTTAGAGCTTCCGCAGGAATACGCTTCGCACCGCATGATCGGAGCCCTTGCGCAGGACCAGATCGGCGCGCGGCCTGGTGGGCAGGACATTTTCGCGCAAATTCACGAGGTTGATCGTCTCCCAAATGCGCGTGGCGGTTTCGCGGGTTTCCCGGTCTGAATAGGACGCATAGCGGTGGAAATAGGATTTGGGGTTTTTGAACGCGCCATCGCGCAGGGAGAAAAACCGGTCCACATACCAGTCGCTGAGATCGGGAATTTCAGCATCTATGTAGATCGAGAAATCAAAGAAGTCGGAGACGTTGGGAATGCCGCGCCCGTCTTTCGGCGGACGCCCTGTCTGCAGGACATTGATGCCTTCGATGATCAGAATGTCGGGCTGGTCGATGGCGACAAACTCGCCGGGCAGGATGTCATAGGAGAGGTGCGAATACAGCGGCGCTTTCACATCCGGCGTGCCGGCCTTGATGTCGGACATGAAGCGAAGAATGGCAGGCAGGTCGAAGCTCTCGGGGAAGCCCTTCCGCGCCATCAGGCCTTCGCGCTCCAGCACGGCATTGGGCAGCAGGAAGCCATCGGTGGTGACGAGATCAACTTTCGGATGGTGGGGCCAGCGCGACAGCAAGCCGGCGCAGGATGCGGGCCGTTGTGCTTTTTCCCACAGCCACGCTGCCGGCGATGCCGATCACGTAGGGCACCTTGCGGCCTTCGCTATGGAGAAAGCTGTTGGTGGCGCGGAAAAGCTTCTGGGTGGCCGCCACATATAAATTGAGCAGGCGCGAGAGCGGCAGGTAGATCATCTCCACCTCCTGCAAATCAATGCGGTCATTGAGGCCGCGCAGCTCATCGAGATCGGTCTGGGTCAGGGTCATGGCCGTGTCGGCGCGCAGCTTCGCCCATTCATCGCGGTCAAAGCGGCGGAACGGCGAGACTTCCCTGGCGAACGCTTCCATCAGGATTGTTTCCCGCGCGCGGCTTTTTCGGCGATGCCGCTCACGCCTTCGCGGGCTTTCAATTCATCCATGACGGCGCTCAACGGCACGTTGGCCGCTTCCAGCAGAACCAGGAAATGATAGAGCACGTCGGCGGCTTCGGCGGTCACGTGGGCCTTGTCCTGGCCCATGGTTGCCAGCGCCAGTTCGACGGCTTCCTCGCCGAATTTCTTGGCGCATTTTTCCAGCCCCTGCCCCAACAGCCTGGCCGTGTAGGATTGCTCCGGGCTTTCCGCGCGGCGCTTGGTGATGGCGTCGGCGAGAGCGGCCAGGGTTTCCAGTTTATGCTGCATGTCGATCCCCTAATTCAACCGCATGGGAATGCCATGCCTTGCCATGTGGGCTTTTGCCTGCGCGATGGTGTAGGTTCCGAAGTGAAAGATCGAGGCCGCGAGCACCGCCGTCGCGTGGCCATCCCTGATGCCCTCGACAAGATGGTCAAGGGTTCCAACGCCGCCCGATGCAATGACGGGAACCGGCACGGCATCGGCGATGGCGCGGGTCAGCGGGATATTGAAGCCCTTGCCGGTGCCATCCCGGTCCATCGAGGTCAGCAGGATTTCGCCAGCGCCCAGCGCCACAACCTCCCTGGCAAAGCCCACGGCTTCGATGCCGGTCGGGTTTCTGCCACCGTGGGTGAATATTTCAAAGCGGCCAGGCGCTGTTTCCTTGGCGTCGATCGCCACGACAACGCATTGGCTGCCAAACTTCCGCGCGGCTTCGCGCACGAACTGGCGATTGCTGACGGCTGCGGAATTGATGGAAACCTTGTCAGCGCCCGCGAGCAGGAGCTGGCGGATATCGTCGAGGGTTCTGACACCGCCGCCAACAGTCAGCGGCATGAAGCATTCGGCGGCGGTTCGGCGCACCACATCCAGCATGGCGCCGCGGTTTTCGTGGGTCGCCGTGATATCGAGAAAGCAAAGCTCGTCGGCGCCTGCCGCGTCATAGGCCTTGGCGGCCGCTACGGGATCGCCCGCGTCGCGCAGGTCGACGAAGTTCACGCCCTTCACCACGCGGCCATCCTTCACGTCAAGGCAGGGAATAATGCGGGCCTTCAGCATCACGCGGCCTCGCGAATGAGTTTGAGCGCTTGCGCCGGATCAAGCCTGCCATCGTAAATGGCGCGGCCGGAAATGGCCCCTTCCAGAATGGCGCAATCGGGCTGCAGCAGCCGCTCAATGTCGGCGATGGAAGCCAGGCCGCCTGATGCAATGACCGGAATTTTCACGGCGCGGGCAAGTTCCAGGGTTTTCTCGAAATTGATGCCCGTGAGAATGCCGTCGCGGTCGATGTCGGTGAAGATGATGGCGGAAACGCCAGCGTCCTCGAAGCGCCTGGCCAATCAATCGCGGTCAAGGTTGAGCTTTCGCCCCAGCCCTCGACCGCCACAAGGCCAGACTTGGCATCGATGCCCACCACGATCTGGCCGGGAAACTCCTTGCAGGCATCGCGCACAAGGTCTGGATCGCGAAGCGCCATGGTGCCGAGGATCACACGTTTCACGCCGCGCGTCAGCCAATGCTCGATGGTGGCGAGATTGCGGATGCCGCCGCCGAGCTGGGCCGGAATTTCGACCGCCGCCAGAATGGCCTCGACGGCCTTGCCGTTCACCGGACGGCCTTCAAAAGCGCCGTTGAGATCAACCAGATGCAGCCACTCAAATCCCTGGCTTTCAAATATTTTCGCCTGCGCCGCTGGATCATCATTGAACACGGTGGCCTCGGCCATGTCGCCCAGCTTCAGGCGCACGCATTGGCCGTCTTTCAAGTCAATGGCGGGAAACAGGATCATGGCTTCCACGCCAGGAAATTCGCGATGAAAGCGAGGCCCAGCGCCTGGCTTTTCTCGGGGTGAAACTGGGTTCCCACCATGTTGTCATAGCCCACAATCGCGGTGATCGGACCCGCATAGTCGGTGGTGGCCACGACATCGCTCGCAAGCGTTGCTTCAAGTTGATAGGAGTGGACGAAATAGGCATGGAGCCCCTGCTCGCCCAGTTCGATGCCATCGAGCAGCGCATGGGCGTTGCGGACGGAGAGCGTGTTCCAGCCCATGTGGGGAATTTTCAAATTGCTGTCTGCTGGCTCTATCTTCCTCACATCGCCGGCGATCCAGCCCAGCCCCGGCGTCACATCATGTTCGAGCCCGCGCGTCGCCATCAACTGCATGCCGACGCAAATCCCGAGGAAGGGCTTGCCGCGCGCGATCACCTGTTCCTGCAAGGCTTCACGCATGCCAGTGAGCGCCATCAACCCCTGGTAACAATCCTTGAAGGCCCCCACGCCGGGCAAAACGATGCGCTCGGCTTTGCGCAAGCTGTCGGGATCGGAGGTAATGGCGACCTGCCCCGGTTTTCCGGCGGCGCGCTCGAAGGCCTTGAGGGCGGAATGCAGATTGCCCGAGCCATAATCAATAATCACAGCTTTCATGGGCTTCAGTTTCTGGCGCTGAATAGGCCAAGCGGCTCGTGGGCCGCGCCGCCGAGCAGCGGAATGGGAGCGGGCGCTTCCTCCGCGAATTCGAAATCGGAATAGAAATTCAGCTCGGCTGCTTCCAAATTGCCGCCGGTGGCCAAGCCGATTTCGGCATAGCCCCGGCGCGCGAGGGACCAGCCCAGAAGGTCATTGCCATGGAAGCCCAGCAGAAAACTCAGGCAGGTCGAGACCACAAACTGCAAAGCCACGGGCAACGCGCTGGACAGCGCGAGAAGCGCGAACAAACCCACAGCCACAATCCACATGCGGTTCCACAGGGCCCAGAACGTGGTGAACACAAAGGCGCCCCAGGAAAATGTCTCGGCCACAAAGACCGCGTTCAGCGGGTCATCGGGCTTGGCATATACCGCATAGGTCGCCATCAGCCAGCGAGCGTGCCCTTGGTGGAGGGAATGCGGTCCTTCTGGCGCGGATCAATTTCAATGGCGCTTCGCAATATTCGCGCCAGCGCCTTGAAGCAGGATTCGGCGATGTGGTGGCAATTGTCGCCGTAGAGCGTTTCCACATGCAGCGTCACGCCCGCGTTCATCGCAAAGGCCTGGAACCATTCGCGCACCAGCTCCGTATCGAAATCGCCGATCTTGGGCTGCGGGAATTCCACTTTCCAGATCAGGTAAGGACGGCCCGAGACATCAATGGCGGCGCGCGTCATGGCCTCATCCATGGGCAGCAGGCAATCGGCATAGCGCCGGATACCCTTGCGGTCGCCGAGTGCCTTGGCGAAAGCCTGGCCGAGCGCAATGCCTGAATCTTCCGTGGTGTGGTGAAAATCAATGTGGGTGTCGCCGCTGGCCGCGAGCTTGATGTCGATGAGGGAATGGCGCGAAAGCTGCTCCAGCATGTGGTCGAGAAACCCGACGCCCGACTTTATGTCAAAGACCCCGGCGCCATCGAGGTCGATGGCAACAGATATCTGGGTTTCCGTGGTCTTCCGGTCTAGACTGGCTTTACGCATGATCGGGGCCTCTTAGCAGATGCAGCATAGTCTGGCCATATGTTGGTCATGGATTTGTTAAGTTTATCAAAACAAAGCCTTTTCTTTCGCCAAACAGATGCTTACATGGGCTGTCAAACACGGGAAAACGAGATGAGCGAACCGCAGCAATGGCACGGAACCACAATCCTAACAGTGCGTAAAAACGGCAAGGTGGTGATCGCCGGCGATGGCCAGGTGAGCCTTGGCGCCACCGTGATCAAGAGCAATGCCCGCAAAGTGCGCCCCTTGGGCTCAGGCCTGGTGATCGCCGGGTTCGCCGGAGCGACCGCCGACGCCATGACGCTGTTTGAAAGGCTGGAGGGAAAGCTCGAGCAATATCCGGCCCAGCTCACCAGGGCCTGCGTTGACATGGCCAAGGACTGGCGCACCGACCGCTATCTGCGCCGCCTCGAAGCCATGATGATCGTGGCCGATGTGAATGTCTCGCTGGTGCTCACCGGCACCGGCGACGTGCTGGAGCCTGAGCGGGGTGTGACCGCCATCGGCTCGGGCGGAAATTTCGCGCTGGCGGCGGCGCGCGCGCTGATCGACACGGACATGGACGCCGAAGCCATCGCGCGGAAAGCCATGGCGATTGCAGCGGAGATATGCGTTTACACCAATGGCAATGTCACGGTTGAAACTCTTGGCAATGGCTGAGTTCCATATCACATTCGAGCCTGTCGCGAATAGGCACTATCAGCTGCTCCGCCACTGGCTGAACCAACCACATTGGCGAGAATGGTGGGGCGACCCTGAGACCGAACTGCAACACATCATCGACATGGTCGAGGGCCGCGACTCGACCAAGCCGTATATTTTTCACGTCAACGGAACGCCTACAGGATACATCCAGGTCTGGTTCATCGGCCCGCATCAGACCGAGGAGTGGTCGAAAGAAAATCCCTGGCTCATGGAACTGCCAGCCAATGCCGTGGGCGTTGATCTTTCAATTGGGGAAGAGGATCAGCTTTCCAGAGGAATAGGTTCAGCAGCACTGCGCTCGTTTGTCGATATGCTGCGGGCTCAAGGCCACACCGAAATCATCATTGATCCCGATCCGGAAAATGCGCGAGCCGTGCGGGCCTACTCGAAAGCCGGTTTCAATCCACTGCCGCATCTGGCGGGGGCCAGTAAAAGCGCCCTCATCATGCAACATAAATCCAGCAGCAACACGACAGTGGAAGTTTTGGATGCAAAATAACCAACCGCCATTCCCTATTCAATTCATACCGTCATTGTCTAAAATTTGTCATCCCGGCGAACGCCGGGACCCAGTGATGGTGGCTTGCTCAGTGAAGTTGCCACCGCATTGTAACGCGGGTCTGGGTCCCGTCTTTCGACGGGATGACAAGTATTTTTATTGCGGCCAGCGGGTTGCTACTGTGATCACTTTAGGAAACTTCGCAAAAAAAATGTGTAAATCCGATAGCCGCGAAGGCGGGAATGACTGATCAGAAGTGAGGTGAATGTGAATGACTGATTTTTCCCCGCGTGAAATTGTTTCCGAGCTGGACCGCTATATCGTTGGGCAGGATGATGCCAAGCGGGCGGTGGCGGTGGCGCTCCGCAACCGCTGGCGGCGCAAGCAGTTGACCGGCGTGATGCGGGAAGAAGTGTCTCCCAAAAACATCCTGATGATCGGGCCCACGGGCGTTGGCAAAACGGAAATCGCGCGGCGCCTGGCCAGGCTCGCCAATGCGCCGTTCCTCAAGGTCGAAGCGACCAAGTTCACCGAGGTGGGCTATGTGGGCCGCGATGTGGACCAGATCATCCGCGACCTGCTGGAAGCGGGCATCGGCATGGTGAAGGTGGCGCGGCGCAAGGATGTGGAGGCGCAGGCCCATCTCAACGCGGAGGCGCGCGTGCTGGAAGCACTGGTGGGGGCCAATGCGTCCGAGACCACGAAGGAAAGCTTCCGCAAGAAACTCCGCAGCAATTCGCTGGATGACAAGGAAATTGAAATCCAGGTGGCGGACACGGGCGGCGGAATGCCGTTTGACATTCCGGGCATGCCGGGGTCATCGGCCAGCGTCATCAATATTTCGGAGATGATGGGCAAGGCCTTTGGCGGCCGCAGCAAGACGCGGCGAATGACGGTGAAAACCAGCTACGAAGTCTTGATCGCCGAGGAAAGCGACAAGCTCTTGGATCAGGACCAGATCAATCAGGAGGCGATTGACCTTGTTGAAAACAACGGCATCGTGTTCCTCGACGAGATCGACAAGATCTGCGCCCGCGCCGAGCGGCAGGGTGGCGACGTCAGCCGCGAAGGCGTGCAGCGGGATCTGCTGCCGCTCATCGAAGGCACCACGGTTTCAACCAAATATGGCCCGGTGAAAACCGACCATGTGCTGTTCATCGCGAGCGGAGCGTTTCATCTCGCCAAGCCCTCGGACCTGCTGCCGGAACTGCAGGGCCGCCTGCCGATCCGGGTTGAACTCAAAGCCCTGGGCAAGGAAGATTTGCGCCGCGTTCTCACCGAGCCTGAATCCAGCCTCATCAAGCAATACAAGGCGCTGCTCGGCACCGAAGGGATCGAACTTGATTTCACCGATGACGGCGTCACGGCAATCGCCAACATCGCCGCCGAAACCAACGCGGCAATCGAAAACATCGGCGCGCGGCGTTTGCACACGGTGCTGGAGCGGGTGCTGGATGAGGTGAGCTATTCGGCCACGGATCGTTCCGGCGAAACGGTGGTGATTGATGCGGCTTACGTGCAGAAGCATGTGGGCGACCTGGCGAAGAACGCGGACCTGTCGAAGTTTATTTTGTGAGAGGATAATCTGTGTAACGTCATGCGCCATCATTAAGTTGGTAGGCGTTGCCTGTTGGGACCCATTCTAATCATAGGGGAGGATGCACCATGTCGTGTGAATTTTGGGCGGGGCTGTTAGGCTCACTTATTGGCGCTGCAACAGGACTTGGGGCTGTCTATTTGGCGCACCTACTTGACCGAGGACCGCAACAGAAACTCGATAAGAGACGCAAAGCTCTTCTCTTGCCCATGCTTCAAGTCGAAGGCTGGCGGAAAATTGAGACCCTTTCCCGTGTTATCGGCGCCGACCATGACACAACGAAAAGACTGCTAATTGATATGGGTGCAAGAGGGTCAGAGAAAGAAAACGATGTCTGGGCGCTAATCTCTAAACACCCATTGCCGATGAAAGACTAGGCGGAGAGAGGGAAAGATTGCGCACCTCTGCTCCCTCTCTCCGATTTGTCGGGGAGAGGGTTGGGGCCCATTGCGAAGCAATGGGAGGGTGAGGGGCCACCGTCAGAGGCAACACTGTATTCTCTCCAGCACCGCATTCAGATCACCCATCAGATCCTCATTGCGAAAGCGGATGACGCGATAACCCTGCGCTTCCAGCCAAGCAGTTCGGCGCGCGTCACTCGCCAATTCCTCCAGCGTTTCATGGGTTGCGCCATCAATCTCGATCACGAGTTTTGCTTCGCGGCAGCAAAAGTCGGCGAAGAACGGCCCGATGGATACCTGCCGGGAGAATTTCACGCCGCCGAGCTGCCGGTTGCGCAGGCAGGCCCAGAGCCTGGATTCTGCTACCGTCTGGTCGCGGCGGAGTGATCTCGCGCGGATGGTGGATTTTTGGTTTGGGCCCCGCATGGGGAACCTCTAGCATAGGGCCCCTCACCCTCCCACGCGTTTCACGCGCGGGCCCCAACCCTCTCCCCGCTAAAGCGGAGAGAGGGAAAGTTTAAGCGCTTCTACTCCCTCGCCCCGTTCACGGGGGGAGGGTTGGGGCCCATTGCGTGAGCAATGGGAGGGTGAGGGGCCGGGTGTAGTTGTGAATAAATCCCCTTGACAAGTATATTCCTAGTGTGTCATTTATGTTCCTGTTATGTTCCTGTTATGTTCTTTTGAGTGATAGGAAACACATGGACTGGGACGGGCACTGGGACTTGGCCATCAAGCGCAACAGCAAGGCGCTGAAAGCTGTCATTGAAGCGCTGTTCGTCCTGCTGGGGCTTTCAGGCGATGTCCCTGTGGGGCGGATCCTTCCCTCCCTGCGCCGGGCCGTGCTGCGGGTTTTGAGGCCCGCTGAATCCGCTGTGCGCCGTCTCATTGTCATCGCGGCCAGGGATGTGGTGGTGGAGCTCGCAGCCTCGCGGCCCATGCCGGCGGGGAAAGCCATCGGGAAAGGCCGTGGAAATTCCTCTCCCGCCTTCCAGCTCTTCGATCCGCGCAAACGTCTGAAGCGCGCGCGGGCCATGAAACTCAAACGGATGGAGCCGCGCATCCATTTCTTCCCCTATGATCCCCGGGTGGCGGCCCTGTTTCCAGCGCCCAAGCCTGTGGTTGAGCCGCCGCCGCCCGATGGCCTGGTCAGCGCCCAGCGCCTCAGCCGCAGGCTCCAGGCCCTCAAATCCGCGCTTGACGACCTGCCGCGCCAGGCCAAGCGGCTCGTCCGCTGGGAGCAGAGGCGGATGGCATCGCCATATCCGAAATTCCTGTCGCCGCTGCGGTCGGGCCATCCTCCGGGCCACCGGCGGAAACACACTCACGAGGTCGATGACGTTCTCAAAGAATGCGACCGCCTCGCCTGGCACGCGATGAAGCCCAACACAAGCTGAGGCGATCCACGCAAAGCAAAATCATCCGTCCACGGACTAATATGGCTTGTCTTCCTTCCACCAGGGGCGGAGCCATGCCTAACGCTGATTGACAAGTGAATCTGAAATTGAAGGCAACGGCTTTGATCAAAGAGGCCCTCATCCGCCCTGCCGGGCACCTTCTCCCGCCGCAGGTGGGAGAAGGTGGCCGAAGGCCGGATGAGGGGCCTTTCTTACAGCTCTTCGGGCCTTGGCATGGAGATGATGTTGTAGCCGCTGTCGACATAATGGATTTCGCCGGTGACGCCGCCGGACATGGGCGACAGGAGATACACGCCGGCGCCGCCCACTTCTTCCAATGTGATGGTGCGCCGCAGGGGCGCGTGGGCGTTCTGGAAATTGAACATGGCCCTTGCATCGCCAATGCCCGCCCCTGCGAGGGTTCGCATGGGGCCGGCCGAGATGGCGTTGACGCGGATGTTTTGCGGGCCGAAATCGGCGGCGAGATATTTGACCGAGGATTCAAGCGCGGCCTTGGCCACGCCCATGACGTTGTAGTTCGGCATGACGCGCACCGAGCCGCCGTAAGTCAGCGTCACCATGGAACCGCCGTCGGGCATCATGGCGGCGGCGCGCCTGGCGATTTCAGTGAAGGAGAAACACGAGATCACCATGGTCTTCACGAAATTCTCGCGCGACGTGTCAGCGTATTTGCCCTTGAGTTCATTCTTGTCGGAGAAGGCTATGGCATGGACGAGGAAATCAATCTTGCCCCAAGCTTTGCGCAATTCGGCAAAGACATTATCGACTGTGGCAATATCCTCCACATCGCACGGCATCAGAAGATGGGAGCCAACACTGTCAGCCAGGGGCTTCACCCGCTTGCCGAAGGCTTCGCCCTGATAGGTGAAGGCCAATTCCGCGCCGTGCTGGCGCAGCGCGCTGGCGATGCCCCAGGCAATCGAGTGGTCGTTGGCGACGCCCATCACAAGGCCGCGCCTGCCCGTCATCAGTCCATCCATGGGGTGATCATCCATTATAGCGTTGCAATACCAGCGTGGCGTTGGTGCCGCCCATCACAAGGCCGCGCCTGCCCGTCATCAGTCCATCCATGGGGTGATCATCCATTATAGCGTTGCAATACCAGCGTGGCGTTGGTGCCGCCAAAGCCGAAGCTGTTGGACATCACTGTGTCGACCGTCGCATTGTCCACGCGCTTGCGCAAAATGGGAACGCCTTCAAACTCGGGGTCAAGCTCCTCGATGTTGGCGCTCTCGCACAGGAAGCCGTTCTGCATCATCAGCAGGCAGTAGATGGCTTCCTGCACGCCGGTCGCGCCGAGCGAATGGCCGGTCAAGGATTTGGTGGAGGAGATCGCCGGAATGTCGCCGCCAAACACTTCGCGGATGGCTTCGATTTCCTTGCGGTCGCCCACGGGCGTCGATGTGCCGTGGGGGTTGATGTAATCGACCTTGCCCTTCACGGTGGCCAGGGCCTGGCGCATGCAGCGCACGGCGCCTTCGCCCGAGGGGGCCACCATGTCGTAGCCATCGGAGGTCGCGCCATAGCCCACAAGCTCGCCGTAAATCCTGGCGCCGCGCGCCTTGGCGTGCTCGAGCTCTTCCAGCACAATTGTTCCAGCGCCACCCGCGATGACAAAGCCGTCGCGGTTCTTGTCATAGGCGCGCGACGCCGTCGCAGGCGCCGCGTTGTATTTCGACGACATGGCCCCCATGGCGTCGAACAGCACGGAGAGCGTCCAATCCAGTTCTTCGCCGCCGCCGGCGAACATCACGTCCTGCTTGTTCCACTGGATCATTTCGGCCGCATTGCCGATGCAATGGGCCGACGTGGCGCAGGCCGACGAAATTGTGTAGTTCACGCCGCGAATGCCGAAGGGGGTGGCCAGCGTGGCGGAATTGGTGCTGGACATGGCGGCGGGCACGGCGAAGGGGCCAACGCGCTTCGGGCCCTTCTCGCGGGTGATGTCAGCTGCGGCCACGACTGTCTTGGTGGAAGGGCCGCCGGATCCCATGATCAGGCCGGTACGGTCATTCTTCACGTCCTTCTCTTCAAGGCCGGAATCGGCGATGGCCTGCTGCATGGCCACATAGTTCCAGGCGGCGCCATCGCCCATGAAGCGGCGCACCCGGCGGTCAATGGTGTCGAGGTCATAATTCGGCGCGCCATGCACCTGGCAGCGAAAGCCAAGGCGGGCGTAATCATCCGCCTTGACGATGCCGGACCTGGCGTCATGGAGGGAGGCGGTGACTTCCTGCGCGTTATTGCCAATGCTGGAGACGATGCCCATTCCGGTTACGACCACACGACGCATCTTGCGAACTCCCTTAAGCCTGGAACAGGCCGACCTTCATGTCGGTCACGTTGTATATGGTTTCGCCGTCGGCTTTCATCAAGCCATCGGCGACGGCGAGCTTCAGCTTGCGCAGGATCAAGCGCTTCACTTCGACCTCATAGGTCACCTTCTTGACCGATGGCGTGACCATGCCGGAAAATTTCACTTCGCCCACGCCAAGGGCGCGGCCCCTGCCCGGCTCGCCCAGCCAGCCCAGAAAAAATCCGGTGAGCTGCCACAGCGCGTCCAAACCCAAGCAGCCCGGCATCACCGGATCGCCCTGGAAATGGCAGGCGAAAAACCACAGGTCGGGGTTGATATCAAACTCCGCCACAATGGACCCCAAGCCATGGGCGCCGCCCTTCTCTTCCACCTGGGTGATGCGGTCGAACATCAGCATGGGCGGCAGCGGCAACTGCGCATTGCCGGGGCCAAACAATTCACCCCGGCCGCAGGCCAGAAGGTCGTCATACAGAAAACTTGACTTGCGTTCGGTCATTCCCGCCCCGCTCGATTCATGCGCTTTGCGGGGTTCCTTAACACACTGCGAGGGTGAGTTGAAAGCCTTCCAGAACTTGCGCATCGCCTTATTAACTGGCAATACTGGCGGGCGAAGATGATTGCACAAGGCGCCATCGCGGAAAAATTGCGGTCAGTTGGCTTGCGGCCAACGAGGCAGCGCTTGGCCTTGGCCAAAATCCTGTTCTCCGGGGGCGACAGGCATGTTTCAGCCGAAGTGCTGCACCGCGAGGCGGTCGCCGCGAATGTCATGGTGTCGGTCGCCACGGTCTACAACACGCTTAACCAATTCAAGGCGGCGGGCCTCTTGCGCGAAGTGGCGATTGAAGGCGACCGCAGCTTTTATGACACCAACACCTCCAACCATTTTCATTTCTACCATGAAAAGGAAGGCCGGCTGTTTGACATCGGGACCGACAACCTGACCATCAACGGCCTGCCGGAAGCGCCGGAGGGCACGGCCATCGACCGCATTGATGTGATCGTCCGCTTGCGCAAGGCCTGAAGTCAGTTCACGGTTTCGCCGGGATAGACGCCCCACAGCATGTCCTGCTCGACATAGCCATCGTAGCCGCCAACTGAAATCCTGCACCACTTGCCGTCGCAGCTCACCACTTCGCTCATGGCGCCGGCGGTGAGCTTTGCCTGCACCTGGCTCTGCGCGCTGGCGTCGCCATGAAGCTCGGTCAGTTGGTCGCCGCGCCAAGGCGCCACAACGGCGGTGCGCTTGCCCGCCAGCATGCTTTGCAGAATCCAGCCCTCCTCGCCCTCGCTGTCGCGGACCCGGCGCCAGTTTTCAAATTCAGCGACGATTTCCACGGGCAGGCCCTTGCGCTGAAACACCCAGGCCACCGGATGATCGCTTGATGGACCGCTGCGGACGTTGACTTTTTCGGCCTTGAGGGAAACAAAGCGGGGAATGGAAAGACCCGACGGACCCACGTCCCTGGGGGCAGCCGAAACGGATGCGGTGGCGGCGCCGGGATTGGCATTCGCGTTCGAATCAGATCTCTGGCCAAAAAGCGACCAGACAACGCCAGCCGCCACAACGAGACAGGCCAACCCCAAAAAGGCTGAGCCTACCTGCCGTTTTCCCGAATTGCTTTTCCCCATCAACAGGGTATTTCTCCACTTGTGGCCGCACCCCCGATGAGTTTACATCATGGGACCGGAACTGCAACATTTCACCTCTAACAGGCTTGGCTGGACTAGGTTAATAATGTGTCAATATTTGAACATTGGAGCGAGCCTGCATGAGTAAGCACAAACCTGCAGTTGTGGTCACCCGCAAGCTGCCGCAGGTTGTTGAAACACGCATGATGGAGCTATTCCACACGAGGCTGAACGCAACCGATCAGGCGATGAGCAAGGCCGATCTGGTGGAGGCCGTGAAGACCGCCGATGTGCTGGTGCCGACGGTGACCGACCGGATTGACAAGTCCGTCCTGATGCAGGCTGGCGAGCAATTGAAGCTCATCGCCAATTTTGGCACGGGCGTTGACAACATTGATGTGGAAACGGCGATCGCCCGGGGCATCACCGTCACCAACACGCCGGGGGTTTTGACAGAGGACACGGCTGACATGACCATGGCGCTGATCATGGCGGTGGCGCGCCGGCTGATCGAGGGCGCCCGCGTCATCGGCTCCGACAACACCTGGCAGGGCTGGTCGCCCACCTGGATGCTGGGCAGCCGCATCTGGGGCAAGCGCATCGGCATTATCGGCATGGGGCGCATCGGCACGGCGCTGGCCAGGCGGGCCAAGGCTTTCGGCCTGCAAATCCATTATCACAACCGCAAGCCGGTTCACGCCAAAATCGAGGAAGAGCTGGAGGCAACATACTGGGAAAGCCTGGACCAGATGCTGGCGCGGATGGATATTATCTCGGTGAACTGCCCCCATACGCCCGCAACTTACCATCTGCTCTCAGCCCGCAGGCTCAAGCTGATGAAAAGGGAAGCGATTATCGTCAACACGGCGCGGGGTGAAGTGATCGACGAGAATGCCCTGGCGCGCATGCTTGAGGCGGAAGAACTGGGTGGCGCCGGCCTCGATGTCTTCGAGCACGAGCCAGCGGTGAACCCCCGCCTGCTGAAATCCAAAAGGGCGGTGCTGCTGCCGCATATGGGTTCGGCCACGCTTGAGGGCCGCATCGATATGGGTGAAAAAGTCATCATCAACATCAAGACCTGGGTGGATGGCCACAATCCGCCAGACCGGGTTTTGCCTTCAATGCTGTAGGGCCTACGCCGCCTCGCGCATGGCGCCGGGGCCGGGAATGGCTCCCTTGGGGCATTTTCCCGCGATGATCATGCCGAGCACTTCATCGTGGTTCACGTCCGAGGTGCGGGCCGTGCCAACGACCTTGCCGTTTTTCATCACGCAAAGGCGGTCTGCGAGATCGAACACGTCATGCAAGTCATGGCTGATCAGGAAGATGCCGATGCCCTCGGCCTTGAGCTGCTTGATGAGTTCGCCCACTTGCGCGGTTTCCTGCGGACCCAAGGCGGCTGTTGGTTCATCCATGATCAGGATGCGGGCGTTGAAGTGGATGGCGCGGGCAATGGCGACCGACTGGCGCTGGCCGCCCGACAACTTCGACACCGGCTCCTTGAAGCGGCGGAAATTGGGGTTCAGGCGGTGCATCACCTTGCGGCATTCGGCTTCCATGGCCACGTCGTCCAGCGTGCCGAAGGGTGTTTTCAGTTCGCGCCCAAGATAGAGGTTGGCGGCGGCGTCCACGTTGTCGGCAAGAGCGAGCGTCTGATAGATGGTCTCGATTCCCAGCGCCTTGGCGTCGCGCGGGTTGTTGATAGCCACTTCGTCGCCATTGATGAAGATATGCCCGGCGTCGCGCTTGTAGGCGCCGGAGAGCACCTTGATGAGGGTGGACTTGCCGGCGCCATTGTGGCCGAGAAGGCCTACGACTTCGCCGGGGTAAAGATCAACCGTGGCATGATCGACGGCCTTGATGCCGCCGAAAGCAATGGAGACATCGCGCATCTCGATCAATGGCGTTCCGCGCTCGCGCACGCTCCTGCCGGGCTCGGCCCCCTTCACGGCGGCTGGCGTGTCGTGGATTTCGGGGGCTTTAGCCTTGCGGGCCGGGGCTTTTTTTGGTGGTGCTTTTGCCATTGGAGCCTCCCTTTACTTCACGCGGCGGGAATAGAGTTGGTCGAGATAGACGGCGAGAACCAGAACCACGCCGACGACGATGTTCTGGAAGGCCGCAGGCAGGTTCAAGAGAGACATGCCGGAGATAATGGACTGCATCATCAAGGCGCCGAGCATGGCGCCATAAATGGTGCCCATTCCACCGGCCAGCGAGGTGCCGCCGATCACCGTTGCCGCAATGACATAAAGCTCGTTGAGGCCGCCCAGCGCATTAGTGGCGGCGTTGAGACGCGCCGACGAGACGATGGATGAGATGCCGACGAGCGCGCCCATCAAGGCGAAGCACTTGACGATCATCCACTTAGTGTTGATGCCGGCGAGTTCCGCGGCTTCCGGATTGCCGCCGATGGCATAGACATAGCGCCCGAACATGGTGCGGGTGGCGAGGAACGTCATGAGCAAGCCAACCACGATGGCGATCAGTACGGGCACAGAATATCCGGTGTAGTAGATGAGGCCCTCGGCGCAGCGCGCCACCTGTTCGCCCGCCATGCAGATGGCCGTGCCATCCTTGTCTTCAACGCCCGGTGGAATGACGACATTGTTTGCCTTGGCGTAGTTTTCAATCAGCTTGAAGGGCCAGGGATAGGAGTTCATCACCAGCGTGGTGCCCAGAACAGCGGCGCTGCCGAGAGATGCGAGAAAAACCTCGGCCCACATGGGTCGCAGCGGAAACTTGAACCGCAGGCGCTGGCGACGGCCGTTGACGATGCCGAAGACAATGGCCGCGCACACGACGAGGGCAAGCAGCCAGCTCCAGAAGGGTCCAAGCCAACTGATCGGAATGCCGCCGCCAAAGATTTCGTAGGTCTTGTCCATGGGAGCCACGGTTTCGCCCTTGGCCAAGTAGAAGGCGAGGCCGCTGTAGGCGAGAAGGCCGCCCAGCGTGACGATGAAGGCCGGAATTTTGGCGTAGGCCGTGATCAGCCCGTTGAGCGCGCCGACGAGTGTGCCCAAGGCGATGCAGAACACAACCGCAATGATCCAGATGACAGGGTTTCCGACGCCCAAGGCGGGACTCAAGTTGAAGACCTGAAGCACGGCCCCCGCAACCGCCACGAGGCTGAGCATGGAGCCCACGGATAGATCGAGTTGGCGCATGACGATGAGCAGCACCATGCCGGTGGACATGATGGCGATGGAAGATGTCTGGACGAGCAGTGTCCAGAGATTGCGGGGTGTGAGGAATGAACCGCCGAGAAGTCCGCCGAAATTGCCGCGCAAAACGCCGCTGGCAATGTCAAACACGCACCAGATCAACAAGAGGGCCACGACCATGCCGATCATGCGGGCATCAATTTCCGTGGCGCGGAAAAACCGTGTCACCGGCCCTTCATTCTGCAAGGCAGGGCTTTGACTTGATTGCGGACTGGTCACTGGCAGGTTCGACATGGGCGTCTCCGAAAGCTTCAAGATATAGAATGTTATTCAGACAACACTTCCCACACAATCGTCATTCCCGCGAAGGCGGAAATCCAGCTTCAGGCAAACTCCATTAGGCCCAGCGGGAACCCCGCCTTCGCGGGGATGACAGGTTTTGGTGTAGAAAAACCGCGCCACCGTTGCAAGTGACGCGGTTCATAATTCACTGGGAACTAGAGATTAGCAACCCGTTGCAGCGCCAGCGGCCACGCCTGCGCAGGCCTGGTCCTTGGTGATGTGGCCGGCGTCAATGGCGACATTGATGTTGGCCTTGGTGATTGGCGTCGGAGCAAGCAGGATGGAGTTCATTTCCACACCCTTCTTGCCGCCCGAGAACTTGGCGACGCCTGCAATTGACATCACGTCCGCGCCGTCAGCAAGCGCGTTGGCGGCTTCTGCCGCAACCTTGCCGAGGTCCTTGGCGTTCTTCCAGACAGAAACCGTCTGGGTGCCGAGAGCCACGCGGTTGATGGCGGCCAAGTCACCGTCCTGGCCACCGACTGGAATGCCAGCCATGCCCTGTGCGGTCAAAGCGGCAACCACGCCTGAAGCCATGCCGTCGTTTTCAGACAATACGGCGTCCACCTTGTTGCCAGTCGAAGTCAGGCACTGCTCCATGTTCTTCTGGGCATTGTCCGGCTTCCAGCCGTCGGTGAAGGTTTCGCAGACGTTCTTGATCTTGCCGCTGTCGAGGCCTTCCTTGAGCACTTCCATCATGCCCTGGAACAGGAACGTGGCATTCGGGTCGCCCTTGTCGCCCTTGATGAAGGCATAGTTGCCATCTGGCTTCGCCTTCTGGACTTCCTGGGCAATGATGCGGCCCACACCGACGTTGTCGAAGGTGATGTAGAGGGCTGACGGATCCTCGAACTGCACGTCATAGGCGATCGACTTGATGCCAGCGTCGTTCAGCGCCTTGATCGACGGCAGGATGGCGTCCGAGTCAAAGGCGACAACCAGAACCACGTCGGGCTTCTGGGCGATGAGGCCTTCGATGTCGGCGGCCTGCTTCTGGGCAGAGCCTTGGGCGTCTGTCGAAATGTAGGTGTTGCCAGCGGCTTCAACGGCTGCCTTGATGGCGGCTTCGTCGGTCTTCCAGCGTTCTTCCTGGAAGGTCTTCCACGACACTGCGATGGTCTTGCCGGCAGCCATGGCCGACATGGACGACATGCCGAGCATAAGGGCGCCCGCCATTACTGTTAAAATCTTGCTTTTCATCTACAAAATACTCCCTAAGAGCCCTGGAACGAGCGGGACGCCTCCCTAAACCGGCCTTGCAGCCGACGCGCTTCCAGAACCTTGATTCAATACATTTGACCAATTCGGCATCCGCCAAAACAGTTGTAACAAGTTGGCTTCCAAGTCAATATTGATTTGCGCGGATCGGAGAGAGTCAGTGGGTAAATCGGTTGTTTGTCTGGGAGTTGGCTTGGGCGAGTTTCATTCAACATGAGGGCGGCTGGCAAAATGGCAGTGATGGCCATGGTGGTCGTCTTGGCCTGGTTCGGGGCGCCAGGCGCACTTTCAGCGCAGGCAAACACCACCCCGCCCGAGGCGGTTTTGCGGAGCTGGTATCACATGGTCCTCGAGTTGGCGCGGCATACGCCAACCTATTCGCCGCCCGTGGCCAGCCGTTCATTTGCCTATATTGGTGTCACCGCCTTCGAGGCCAGGGCAACCGGTCCGGGCGAGCTGCAGACGCTGGCCGGGCAGCTGAACGGGCTGACACCAGTACCACAGCGAAAGGCTGGCAAGGCCTATGACGACGCCGCAGTGGTCCACGCCGCGATGGCCTTTGCCACGCGGGAGCTTTTCAGCAACACAGGCCCCACCGGCAAGCGGGCCATGGCCGCGCTTGAGAAAAAATTGCGCGGCGAGGTTTCAGCGGGGTTGCCCATTGATGTGTTCACCCGCAGCGAAGACCATGGCCGGGCGGTGGCTGCGCATATTTTGGCCTGGTCGCGCGATGATGGCGGCGCGGTCATCGAGAACATGGGTTTTCCGCTGGATTACACACTGGCAAAGGGCGCAGCCCATTGGGCGCCGACCAGCCTGATTTCGCAACAGCAAAAACCGCTGCTGCCGAACTGGGGCAAGAACCGCACTTTCGCCATGCCAAATGGGGCGGCCTGCCCGTTGCCCGCTCCGCCTGCCTACAGCGAAGACACTACGTCCGCCTTCTACATGGAAGCGCTCGAGGTTTACCAAACAAAACAGAACCTGACCGCTGAACAACGCGCCATCGCGCGGTTCTGGTCTGATGACCCGATGCTGTCGCCAACGCCGCCCGGCCATTGGATTTCAATTGCCCTGCAAATTCTCGAGCGCGGCGACGCCGAGATGGACGAAAGCGTGGATGTCTTGGCGCGCACTGGCATCGCATTGGCCGATGGGTTTGTCGGGTGCTGGAACGCCAAGTATCTGCATGACCTGTTGCGGCCCGTGACCTACATCCGCCGCGTGATCGATCCCAAATGGGAGACGCTTTTGATCACGCCGCCATTTCCGGAATATCCCAGCGGCCACAGCACGCAATCTGGCGCGGCTGCGGCGGTGCTGACGAATTTCTTCGGCAAAAATTTCGCGTTTGAGGATGCCACCCATGGCCGCGATGGCCTGGCCAAACGCGCTTACCCAAGCTTCTGGGCGGCGGCTGAAGAAGCTGGAATTTCGCGGCTGTATGGCGGCATTCATTTCCGCTCCGGAGTTGAGCGGGGCCTGGAGCAAGGGCGCTGCATCGGCGCCTATGCCAATGCGTTGCGGACGCGGAAATAGGCATGCGCGCCCTGATTTTGCACATCGCGATCGCGGCTCTGGTGTTGGCCCGTTCCGCTGAAGCCCAAACCATTCCCAGCTTCGTTGACGAAACGGCGAGCTCTGGCATCGATAGCGCCTATATGGGGGAGTGGGAGTATATGGTGGGCGGCGGGGTTGCGACATTCGACTGCAACGATGATGGTTTTGATGACATGTTTTTAGCTGGCGGCGCATCGCCCGCCAAGTTCTATGTCAACACGAGCAAGCGCGGCGGCGCACTGAGCTTCAAAGCGCAAGCCGGCGGGCTTGAACTCGACAAGGCGACTGGCGCCTATCCACTGGATGTCGACAGCGATGGCCATACGGATTTGATTGTGTTGCGGGTTGGCGAAAACATCGTGATGCGCGGGCTGGGCGGCTGCCGGTTTGAGCGCGCTAATGAAGCCTGGGGTTTTGATGGCGGCGATGGCTGGTCCACCGCGCTTGCCGCCACCTGGGAGCGCGGCGAGGCATGGCCCACAATCGCGATTGGCAATTACATCAACCGCCATGAGGAAACATCGCCGTGGGGGTCTTGCACCGACAACTGGCTGCACCGGCCCAGCGGCAACAGGTTCGCGCGGCCCTTGGCGCTCAAGCCCAGCTATTGTCCGTTGTCGATGCTGTTCACGGATTGGAACCGGTCCGGCGCGCCGAGCCTTCGTGTTTCCAATGACCGGGAATATTATGAAGGCGGCCAGGAGCAGCTTTGGCGCATCGAGCCGGGCAAAGCTCCCACCCTTTACACGGAGAGCGAGGGCTGGAAATACCTGCGCATCTGGGGGATGGGCATCGCCAGCTACGATCTCAACTTCGACGGCTTCCCGGAATATTTCCTCACCAGCATGGCCGACAACAAATTGCAAAGCCTGGCGAGCAATGATCCCGCCAAGCCTTCCTACAATGACGTGGCCTATGCCAGGGGCGTGACCGCGCATCGGCCCTACATGGGCAGCGACCTGCGTCCCAGCACGGGCTGGCATACGCAGTTTGAAGATGTGAACAACGACGGCCTGGTGGACTTGTTCATCGCCAAGGGCAATGTGGCGGAGATGCCGGATTTCGCCATGAAAGACCCCAACAATCTGTTGATGCAAGGCCCCGACGGTAAGTTCCAGGAAGCGGGCGAAGCGGCGGGGGTTGCCAGTGTGGCCACGTCGCGGGGCGCAGCCCTTGCGGATTTCAATTTGGATGGCCTACTCGATCTGGTGGTCGTCAATCGGTGGGAAAACGCCCAAGTTTGGCGCAACACCAGCCATAACGCGGGCCACTGGATACAGGTTAAATTGCGGCAACCTGCGTCCAACCGGGACGCAATCGGTGCCTGGCTCGAGGTCAAGCGTGGCGACAAGGTGATGCGCCGGGAAATCACCGTGGGGGGTGGCCACGCCAGCGGCCAGAGCGGTTGGTGGCATTTTGGGCTGGGCGATGCGGCAAGCGCGGAACTGCGCGTTATCTGGCCTGACGGCAGCCTTGGCGATTGGCAGCGGGTGGACGGCAACGGCTTTTATATCCTTGACCGTGGAAAACCGGGGGCAGCACCCTGGTCGCCGGAGTGATCCATCACAACTTTATGACTGGCTGTGCGCAGGTTTCATTTTGCTTTGCGGCAGAAACCCCTATGACTGGAGGGAAATCGGGGAAAGCTGAATGACCATATCCAAACGCAGTTTGATGAAGGCCGGGCTGGCCGCCGCTTGGCTGCCGCTAGTCACGCGCCCGGGCTTTGCTGCGGACTGGGCGGCGGTTGAGGCCGAGGCCAAAGGGCAGACCGTCTATTTCAACGCCTGGGCGGGATCGGAAACCATCAACGCCTATATCGCCTGGGTTGGCCAACAAGTGAAAGAGCGCTACGGCGTTACGCTTGAGCATGTCAAAATTTCCGACACGGCAGAAGTTGTGCGCCGGGTTCGCAATGAAGTGAAAGCGGGCACGGCCAAGGGTTCCGCTGACCTGGTGTGGATCAATGGCGAAAATTTCCGCGCCATGAAGGAAGACAGGCTTTTGTTCGGGCCATTCGCCGAAGACTTGCCCAATTTCAAGTATGTGGACATTGAGGGAAAGCCAACAACGCTGTTTGATTTTGCTGAGTCCACGGAGGGTTTGGAAAGCCCGTGGGGCATGGCGCAGCTCACATTCTTTGGCGACGGCGCGAAAATTCCGGACCCGCCGAAGAGCATGGAGGGCCTGGTCGCGTTCGCTGCCGCCAATCCGGGCCGGGTCAGCTATCCGGCGCCGCCGGATTTTCACGGGACGACATTTGTAAAGCAAGTTCTGCTGGAGACCATCGACGACCAAGGATTGCTGCAGATGTCCGCGATCAAGGACATTTTTATCAGCGAGAGCGTCCCGATGTTCGCGTTGCTTGACAGGCTTCATCCGCATTTGTGGCGCGAGGGAAAACAATTTCCGCAATCACAGGCGCAGGTCAAGCAAATGCTCGCCGATGGCGAATTGCTGATGGCGCTCACTTTCAATCCCAATGAACCGGCGAATCTGGTGGCGGGCGGCGAACTGCCGGCCACAACGATTGCCTGGCAGCATGAAGAAGGCACGATCGGCAATACGCATTTTGTGGCCATCCCGATAAACTCAGCTGCCGCGGCCGCGGCCCAGGTTGTCGCCAATTTCCTGCTTTCACCAGAAGCGCAGGGGCGCAAGGCTGACTTGGAAACATGGGGAGACCCGACTGTTTTGGCCGTGGAAAAGCTCTCCGCTGACGACGCCAGATACTTTGGCGAGGGAGAGGTTGCGGGAGGATTGGCGTCCCCTGCCCCCGCAATTCCAGAGCCCCATGGCAGCTGGGTTCCCCTTATCGAGGCCGCATGGCTCGAACGCTACGGGGCATGAATCACTGGCTGTTGCGCCTGTGCGGCATCGCGCCGTTGGGCGTGTTTTGGCTGCTGCCAATCGCTGCGGGCCTTGTGGCGGTTGGGCTTGAAGGATTTGATGGCATGGCGTGGGCGGCGCTGTTTTCGCACCCGCAGTTTTGGCCAGCCTTGGCGCTTTCAATCGTCACCGGATCGCTCAGCCTCTTCATCTCAACACTGCTGGCATTTTGGATTGTCGCAGGGCTGCACGGCTCGACCCGCCTCGCAGGCGTCATGGGAAGTTTTCTGTCGCTGCCGCACCTGGCCTTTGCGATTGGATTTGGATTTCTCATCATGCCGAGCGGTGTTTTCGCGCGGATCATCGGGCTGCCGGCCGGCTGGAGCGAGACGCCGCAATGGGTGACCACGCAGGACCCCTATGGAATATCTCTCACGGCGGCGCTGGTTCTTAAAGAGGTTCCTTTCATCATATGGCTCATCGCCGCCCTGCTGGCGCGAACTGACATTGGCGAGATGCTGGCAAAGCAATTTCGCGTTGGCCAGAGCCTGGGCCATGGCAGCGCGTCAATCTGGCTCAGGCTATTTATCCCGCAGATTTTGCCACGCCTCAAGTGGCCGCTTATTGTCGTGTGGGTTTACGGCGCATCGGTTGTGGACATGGCTTTGGCCATCGGCCCCACGCAGCCGCCGACGCTGGCGGTCATCATCTGGTCGGACCTCAACAATGTTGACCAGGCCATCAACGCACGGGGGTCTGTGGGCGCCCTGTTCTTGACGGCGGTTCTTGGCGGACTAGCTGCACTGTTTCAATTGATGATGGGAATTGCCTCGATTGCCACGAGGAGGCATCTGGTGGCTGGCCCCTCGCTCACGCAGGCGCCGCGCCGGTCATCGCTTGCTTTGCTTGCGATGTTTGCCGCAATCTATGCGCTGGTGCTGGGTGTGCTCCTTGTCATGTCGGTTGGCGCCCAATGGCCGTATCCAAATCTGTTACCCTCCCAAATTAGGTGGGCGGCATGGTCCCAGCTTTTGGACTCACCTGCACCCCTCCTCACCAGCCTGACATTCATATGCGGCTGTGTTGCCACCGCCTTGAGCCTCTCTGTGATCTGGTTCGAAACTTTTACTGACAGGCTGGATCGTTATTTGCTGGGGCTGGCGGTCGCGGCACTTGCCATTCCTTCGTTGCTGATTGCCGATGGGCAGTATCTGGCATTTCTGCAACTTGGTTTGAACGGCACCTGGTTTGGCGTTTTTCTGAGCACGTTGACGCCGGTCTTCGCCTATGTGTTCATTGTGATGCGGGGACCATACCGGGCCTTTGATCCACGCTATCGTTCGGTGTCGCTGGGTCTCAACGCCAGCGCCTTCCGGTTTTGGGCAGCAGTGAAGCTGCCCCTCATGAAACCGGTCCTGGCGGCGGCGGCGGCGGTTGGCGTAGGGGTGAGCATCGCGCAATATGTACCGGTGCAACTGGTGGCATCGGGCAGGCTCGCTACCTTGACAACCGAAGCGGTGACCCTTTCGAGCGGCGGCAACCGGCCCTTGCTGGCGGTGTTTTCATTGATGCTGGCCTTCGTGCCGCTCACCGCGTTCCTGATGGCCGCGAGGCTTGGGAAATGAGTTTGCGGCTCGAAAATGTCGGCATCGCGCTCGGGGCCAAGCCCCTGATCCGGCCGTTCATGCTTTCGATCAATCCGGGCGAGGTTGTGACGCTGATGGGGCCCAGCGGGTGCGGCAAGTCTTCGCTGCTGGCCTATATCGCGGGTGACTTGGAGGCGCCGCTGAGAGGCTCGGGGCGCGTTGTTCTCAATGGCGTGGATTTGGCCGATTTGCGCCCCGAGCAGCGGCAAGTGGGAAGATTATTTCAAGATGACCTGCTGTTTCCACACATGACAGTCGGAGAAAACCTCATGTTTGGGGTGAAACGGGGCCAGCCGCGGCTTGAGATGATGCAAACGGCCTTGGCCCGCGCCGGGCTCGAAGGTTTTGAGAACCGGAGCCCGCAGACGCTTTCAGGCGGGCAGCGCGTGCGCGTATCCCTCATGCGGGCGCTGCTGGCAAAACCTGCTGCCATGCTGCTCGACGAGCCGTTCAACAAGCTGGACAAGGACTTGCGCGCGACCATGCGGGCTTATGTTTTTGACCATCTGCTGGCCCGTGATATTCCGTGCCTGATGGTCACACACGACCAAGAAGACGCGCCACAAGGAGGCCGCGTCTTCCGCGTCGCCGCAGACGGAGAAGTGCGCCATGTTTGATCGATATGCGTTGGAATTATTTGGGCCGCTGATTGAAAGGGCGGCGCGGAAAGTCCGGGAGCGGGGCTTCACTGCTGATCAGGTTACGCTGACCGGATTTGGGCTTGGGCTGATTTCGGCCCTGTGCATTGCCTTTGGCTTTTATTTGTTTGCGATTCTGCCGCTGCTGGCCGGCAGGGCCTGCGACGGCGTTGACGGGGCGGTTGCCCGGGCAGACGGCGCCACGGACCGGGGCGCATTTCTGGATATCGGGTTGGATTTCATCTTCTATGGCAGCATTCCCTTGGGTTTTGCCATTGCCAACTCGGCCGACAATGCGCTGGCGGCGGCAACGCTGCTGGCGGCCTTTGTCGGCACCGGTTCAAGCTTCCTCGCCTATGCCATTATCGCTGAGAAGCGGGGCCTGAAGAACACCGCCTACCCATCCAAGTCAATCTATTATCTCGGCGGTTTGACCGAGGGCACCGAGACAATTGCCTGCTTTGTGGCCATGTGCCTATGGCCGCAGCACTTCGCCGCGATCGCCTATTTCTACGCGGCGCTTTGCGCGCTGACGACGGCGACGCGCCTCGCGGCGGGCTGGCGGGCGTTTGGCGCAACAGAAGATTAACCGCGTCAAGAAAAAATATCCGCCCAGCCGAAATTATTTCTTGATTGCGACACAAAAATCCATCATATCGCGCCTGCCCCGAGTCGCACGTGCCGCAAGGATATCCCCAAAGCAACGACGGTGAGGGCTTTTTGGTCTCGGTTGGCCCTCCAAAGGCCGGCCTTACTGAGAGGCTTCACTATCATTGCCCGCAGTGCGATTGGGTTTCCCAGTCAAGCCAAGGCGAAAAGTCAGTCGCGGTTAGTCAATTCCACGTCTCCATCGCGTGGGTTTTCGAACAGTATTGTTGTCTCAACTCTATCCTTTTGGGAGATAAACCTATGGCCGCCACAGCTCGCATCCTGGACTTCCTCAATGACCGACGACCAGAGGGACCCTGCCTCGTGGTTGATCTCGAGGTGATCGAAGACAACTACAAGGCATTCACGCGGGCGATGCCGGACACCCGTATTTTTTACGCGGTGAAGGCAAACCCGGCGCCAGAAATTCTGAAACTTTTGGCTGATCTTGGCTCATGCTTCGACACGGCATCCGTTGCCGAGATCGAGATGGCGCTCGCGGCTGGCGCGACATCGGATCGCATCTCGTTTGGCAACACCATCAAGAAAGAGCGCGATATCGCGAAGGCGCATCAATATGGCATCGCCATGTTCGCGGTGGATTGCGTTGAGGAAGTTGAGAAGGTTGCCCGCGCGGCGCCGGGGGCCCGTGTGTTCTGCCGCATATTGACGGATGGCGCGGGCGCTGAATGGCCGCTGTCGCGCAAGTTTGGCTGCGACCCGGAAATGGCGGCGGATGTTTTGCTGCGCGCGCATGCGCTTGGCCTCGAGGCCTATGGCATTTCATTCCATGTGGGTTCGCAGCAAACACGGCTGGGGGCATGGGACTCCGCGCTTGAGCAGTCGAAGGCGATTTTCGATGCGCTGGCGGGCCATGGCATCACCTTGTCAATGGTGAACCTGGGCGGGGGATTTCCGACAAAATATCTCAAGGCGGTTCCCGGCACCGCAACCTATGCGAACGCCATTCATGAAGGGCTTGCGAAGCATTTTGGCAACGCCATTCCTGAAACCATTATTGAGCCTGGCCGCGGCATGGTTGGCAATGCGGGCGTGATCAAGGCGGAAGTCATCCTGGTTTCCAGGAAACACGCCAATGACAACCAGCGCTGGGTCTATCTCGACATTGGCAAGTTTGGCGGCCTGGCTGAAACCATGGATGAGGCGATTCGCTATCCCATCACCACCTTGCGCGATGGTGACGCGAAGCTGCCATGCGTGATCGCAGGCCCCACGTGTGATTCGGCGGATGTGCTTTATGAAAAGACGCCCTATGACTTGCCGGTGACCCTGACGGTTGGCGATGAAGTGCTGATCGAAGCCACAGGAGCCTACACGACGACCTATGCGTCGGTGGCTTTCAACGGCTTTGCGCCGCTGCAATCCTTCGTCATATAATTCACCCTATCACCACTCATCAAACTCTTGGAGGCCTCCATGGTCACCATTCGCGCTGAAACCCTGTCTGACGCACCGCCACGCGAGGCGCTGCTTGATCGCGCCTTTGGACGCAACCGCAACCGCAAAACGTCGCAACGATTGCGGGACGGACGCATGGCCGCGGAAGGGTTGGCATTCTCCGCCTTGAACAAGTCGGGCCGCCTGATTGGCACTTTGCGCCTGTGGAATGTGATTGCGGGTTCGGCTGGGCCAGCGCTGCTGCTGGGTCCGCTGGCGGTGGAAGGCCGCTATCAGCGGCGCGGCATTGGGCGCGAACTCATGGAGCACGGCCTCAACATGGCGCGCGTGCTGGGGCATGAAGCGGTTATTCTTGTGGGTGATGAATCTTACTACAGCCGCTTCGGCTTTCGCCCCGGACCAGTTCAGGATTTGCATTTGCCGGGTCCGGTCGACCGCAAGCGCTTCCTTGGATTGGAACTTGCGCCCGGCGCGCTTGATGGCGCCGAGGGCTTGGTGATCGGCAGCGGAGGCTTGCTGGCGCCGGCAGAAAAAGTTCTGGCGGCTTAGCTACTTCCAGTTTTTCGCCCGGGAAATTGCGGCGGAGAATTTCTGCTTCAGGTCTGCGCTAACTGGCGCATCGGGTTTGTTTTTGGCTTTGGGCGCTGGCAGCGGAGGCAATGCCATCAGGCCAGCGCCCAGCATGGCCAGGCGGGCTGTGCCCAGGGCTGTGAGCTCAGATGAACTTTGAACGACGACGGTCTTGCCAAGCGCGTTCGCCAGAAACCGATTCAAATAAGGGTTTTTGGTCAGGCCGCCATCTATTGAGATTGAGGGGCCGAGCGGCGCGATTTCATCCATGGCCGCAATGACTTCGGCGGCTCGCAGGGCGATGCCTTCAAGCAAGGCTTGCATCAGGTCTGCGGCTGTGGTGTCGAGACCCATGCCGATCCACAAGCCCGATGCGGCGCGGTCCCAGTGGGGACAGCCGAGGCCCGACAGGGCTGGCACGAATATTATGCCGCGCGACAGCGCTGATGGGTTTTCGAATTCTTCAATTTCAGAATAATCTTTGAACAATCCCAGCGACTTGGCCCAATTCACGGCCGAGGCGGCATTGTAAACACCGCCTTCCATGGCGAATTGCGGGGCAGCCTTTGCGAGTTTCCACGCGACAGTGGGCAGGATGCCGAATTTCGAGCCATCGACGCGGGTTTCTCCGGTGCTGGCCAAGGCAAACGCGCCGGTTCCGAATGTGATCTTCGCCGGGTGCCCGTGGCCAAAGAGGGCGGCTTGCTGGTCAACCAGACTGGCTGTCACCGGACACTTTCCAATCGTTCCGTAGTCGCCCGTTGTCGATTTGATTTCGGGCAGGCATTCGGGAGGCACGCCAAACAATTCGCAGAGCTCGGGATCCCATTCGCAGGTCTTGAGCGACATGAGGCTGGTGCGCGAGGCGTTGGTCACATCGGTCGCGAAGGTGCCCGTGAGCCGGTCGTGAAAAAACGCGTCACTGGTGCCAAGGCGCAAGCGGCCCTGTTTGAGAAGTGGCTTGGCGGCATCCACGTGATCGATCAGCCACCGCAGTTTGCTGGCGGAGAAATAGGGGTCCAGCGGAAGACCGGCCTTTTCGAGTGTCAGTGCCTCAGCGCCTTCCGCCTTCAGTTTTTCGGTGATCGGCTGGGTGCGGTCATCCTGCCAGACGATGGCATTGTAGATCGCTTTTCCGGTTTTCAGAATCCCAGGCGACAACAGTTTCCCCTTGGTTGTCGATGCCGATTGCGTCAACAGGGCCTGCGGCTTCCATGCCGCGCCGCACGTTTCGAAGAAGCTCCTCCGGGTCATGTTCAACCCAGCCTGCACGGGGATATATCTGCTGGTGATCAAAGGCTGCGACGGAATGAAAACGCCCGAGCTCATCGAGCATGAAGGCTTTGGTGCTGGTGGTTCCCTGATCAATGGCCACAACTTTCATAGGAGCCTGGCCGCGATCTTTTCCGCCGCGATCCTTCCCTGCCGCCAGCATTCGCCGGATGTTTTAAGCGACTCCACAACATTTCCGGCGAGTGTTACGTTTTCGGGCAATCCGCCTGCTGGTATCAGCGCCGTCTCGGGCCTGAATTTTCCCGTCAATATGACGCCATCGCAGGCGATGTGGCCGCGCTTGTTTTCATGTTCGATCTCAATGGCCTCGACGTTGTTTCTGCCAACGATGCTTAAGAGTTTTGTCGACGTTCGCACGGGGACGCCAAAAACAAATCGCGCAATCAAGCCGCCTGGATATGGAGCAGTGAGCGCTGCATTCTCTTCCACCATTGCGACAGGGCGAATGCCCAGATGCCTGCAGGTGAGAATGGCCGAGAATGAGACCCATTCGCTGCCGATAATGACGGGGCGGCTGAACGGTTTGTTGCCATGGAGATAGACATGCTGCTGCAATGCTCCGGTGTTCATGACGCCTTGGGGACGGCCGCCGCCTATAAATCTTGTGGCGCGGGAAGCTTCGCGCGTACCGGTGGCCACAAGAATTTGCTTGGCTGTCAACTCGCTGATGCCGGAGTTGGTTTGAATGCGGACAGTTCCATCGTTGCCAAGCTCAAGCACCGTTGCGGAGGTTCTGATATCGAGAAAGCGCGTGGACTTTCTGATCTCGGAGGCAAAGCGGGGACCGGTCCATAAGCGCCTGTGACTTTGCCAGCCAAAGCCCAGGTGCCCGCAATGGCGGGGAACGCCGCCCGCTTCGGTTTCCCGCTCAAGCACCACGACATCGCTGATGCCCATGTCAACCAGCGCCCGCGCAGCGCTGAGCCCGGTGGGGCCGCCGCCAATAATGATCACGTCATGGCTTGGCATCGAAATGCCCTTTGGCTGATTTCGGCGATATTGGCGGAACAATAAAAGCCCTGGCATCTACCCATCATGGCGCGGGTGCGGCGTTTCAGCCCGCCCATGTCACGCGCGGGCAAGGGGCCTTCCAAGGCGGCTGTGATTTCAGCGCGGGTGACGCGTTCGCAATGGCAGATAACCTCGCCACCTTTCATATAGGGCCGGATACGATCCTCGGCGAGATTTGGAACTGGTGCCCAGACTTGGTTTCGGTGGTTTTTTGGGCACTTCGCCGAAGTTCTTGCCATAAAGGGCGCTGACATATTCGGCGATGCCCAGGCGGCCGTAAGTCCGGTGGAACGGATGCCACCAATTGTTATCCAGTTCCTGCCAGCCAAGGCTTCGATCACGTAATCCTTGTGCTCCGTCGCCGGGCGGAGGCCGGCGTAACTGGCGGTGACATCAATGTTTGCAAGGGCTGGCAGGATTTCGATGGCGCGGGCCTTGAGTTGCAACAGGGCTTCGCGGTCGCAGGTGGCCAGTTCACGGTCGTCCTGATCTTCGGCCGTTGGACCCACGGCCAGATTGCCAAAGGCCGTGCGGAAAACCACGATGCCTTTGGTTCGCGGTGCCGGCACTGGCAGGATTATAGCGCGGGCCAATTTATAGGCGGGCTTGTCAAACACCACGAATTGGCCCTTGCGCGGCTTGATGGCGAACGGCGAAGGCCGCGCCATGGCTTCAACCAGATCGCCAAAATTTCCCGCTGCATTGACCACGACGGTTGCGGCGAAAGCGCCCTGCCCGGTTTCGAGTTGCCAACTATCGCTGATGAAGTCGCCGCCTTTTACTTCCGCGTTGCGGATGATGAGCGCTCCATGCGCCAAGGCTTGATGGGCATAGGCCAAGGGCGCTGACCAGGCATCGATGATATGTTCGCCGGGCACGAGCACCGCGCCCAAAGCAGACTTGGCGAGGTTGGTTTCTTTCAGACGCAGTTCAATGGCCGAGATTTGCCGCGCGTCGGCAATGCCGTTTCTGTGGGCTTTTGCGACAATTTCCGGAAGGGCCGCGAGCTCATCTTCCGTCCACGCCACGACAAGGCCGGAGCTTTCGATCAGCGGCAAATTCAACTTGTCACGGATGTTGAGGTATTCCTTGTAACCCGTTCTCATGCAACGAAGTTCCAGGCTTTTGGGTGGCGCGTCAAAGCCCGTGTGCAGCAGCGCGCTATTGCCTTTGGAAGCGCCGGAAAGAATGTCGGCCCCACGCTCCAGCAGCACGCATTTCAATCCAGCCATGGCGAAACGGCGGAGCACAGCGAGGCCCACAACGCCGCCGCCTATCACTGCAATGTCGAATCTCGCCCGCATCACATTTCTATAGCATAAAAATGAAAAAGGGCGGCGTGGGGCCGCCCTTCTCGAATTCTTGGCTTTCTGTTACTCGCCAGCAGCAGCAGCGAGCGCCTTTTCCTGGGCCGCAATAACAGCCTGACGCTTGGTGATTTCTGCGCCAATCGGAGGACCAGCAAAACGCTTGCCCTTGAGCACGAAGATTAGCACCGCCATGACAATGGCGACGACGATGGCTGCGTAGGTGTCGAAGTTGCCTTCCGGATCGTTCCAGAAATAGTAGACAGCGCCTGCGGTCAGAAGGCCAAACAGGCCCCCCAACGGCAAGTTGTTCTCCATGGAAAACCAGAAGCCAGCCAAAGCCAGAAGCATCAAGACGATCAGATAGCCAACCTTTTCCTGCGGAGGCTGAATGCCAACGTAGATCAGGATGGCACAACCCACGACCGCGAGAACCGCCACGAGGATTGAACTGCCGCCAAGGTTGAATGGGCCCTTGTTCTTCCACTCACCGCCCATTTCCGATTTCATCGCAGCTGCGATCGGCATGAGGTATGACAGGTAGAGGAAGACTGCGCAGCCCGTCGACAGCACCAGGAAGGCACCACCATAGAGCGTTGCGACGATTGACAGGACGCCGCCAACCCAAACAGCAGCGCCTGGGGTGCGCAGGATCGGGTCAACTTTCTTCAACGTATCGGACATCGGAAGACCGCCGTCGCGGGCGAAGGCGTACATCATGCGCGAACATGAGGTCAGTCCGGCAAGCGCGCAGAGGAAGTTGGACACAACGATGCCGATGATGATGACGCTTCGCAGCGCGCCCGGCATGGGTGACTGGGCAATGAGCCAGTTGAAGGAGGACCAGCCTTGGGCAGCGCCAGCGGTGACCCCATCCATGGTAACAACACCTGCCGCGTCAACCTGGTCAGGAAGGGCCAAAACGAACGAGCAAACCATGACATAGCCGACCAGGAAGGACCAGAACACCGAGCGCAGCATGCCTTTCGGCACCTCTTTCTGGGCGTCACGGGTTTCTTCCGACGTGTGGGCCGAAGCGTCAAAGCCGGTGATCGTGTAGACCACGTGCAGAAGCCCAATGGCGAAGACGTAAATGCCGACAGTCGCCGCAGGCCATACGTTGCCTCCGGCGGCACCCGAGAAATTGGTGAACGTAAAGAGGCGGCCAAAGTCAAGCGATGGCGCGAATGCCAGCAAGGCAAGGGTCAGCACCACGGCGGTTGCCAGGATAATATAGCCGCTCCAGTCGGTCAGGACCGTAGTCAAGCGCAGGAAGCGATGGTTGAGAACCGCTTGGGCCACCGTAACGGCTGTAATGAAGATGGTCTGTATCCACCAGCCGCCAGAGAATTCGCCGGTTGGAACCCAGGCCGTGACATCCATGCCCAGCACCTGGGCAAGGAAAAGGTCGCGGAACAGGTTGAAAAGTCCCCAGTTCACCGACGACACCACAAACATGAGGCCGAGGAGATTAAACCAGGCTGAAGCCCAGCCAAAACCCCTGCCGCCGAGAATCGACGACCAATGATAGATGCCGCCGGCAGTCGGGTAAGAGGAAGCAACCTGGCCCAAGGCGGCTGCCACAAGCAAGGCGAAAAGCGAGCCCAACGGCCAGACGATGCCGATGGCGGCACCGCCACCGGCGCTCAATGCGACCGGGAAAGCGGTGATGCCGCCCGCCACGATGCAGATAATGGCGAACGATATCGCGAAATTTTGAAACGCGCCCATTCGGCGCGTCAATTCCTGGGCATAGCCCATGCCGTGCAGGACTTTTTCGTCCTCGGTCAATGTTGTGTTTGTCAGCCATTTAACCCCTCCGTGAACGTCCGAGGGGACCCGGACGCCATTGGTTTGCGATTGATGACCCCACGCCCACACGCCTTGCGGCATTGCCTCAGACTCAGAGTCTCCCCACCCGCATTGTGACCCTGGGAACGCTTTCCGTCAACACTGGCTGTGGACTCGCTGCTGCACTGCACAATGACTTCGTTAATCGCCGCCAAGTGGCGGTTATGTACAAGCGTTGGTTCAGCGGGCGACTTAGTGCTCAGCTAATCACCAACGAAGCGAGCCAAGATGATCAATACGATGGAACTGTCCAAACAGGTGACGGCCACAGGCAAGCGCAGTGGCGGGCGCGAGGGACGCCGGGTCTTGCGGTCAGCCCCCATGGCCTCGTTTCCCGCGCTGGTGCGCAATATCCCCACCTATCAGATGGTGCCGGATGAGGCGGTTGAACTCATCCACGATGAGTCGATGAAAATTCTGGAGGAAATCGGCTGCGAGTTTCGCGACGATGAGGCCATTTCCATGTGGAAGGCGGCGGGCGCTGATGTCCAAGGCACACGGGTTCGCATTGACCGCGCCTTGCTGATGCAGCTGGTGGCCAAGGTGCCGCCGGAATTTACGCTCAACGCCCGCAACCCGGAACGCACGGTCAAGGTGGGTGGCAAAAACACTGTGTTTGTGCCGATGTATGGGGCGCCCTATGTGCGCGGCCTCGATGGCGAGCGGCGTTACGGCTCGCTTGAGGATCTCAATAATCTGCACAGGCTTTCTTACATGGCACCGGCGCTGCATTCCTCCAGCTCGATCATCTGCGAGCCCATGGAAGTTCCAGTGCCGAAGCGGCATCTCCATATCATTCACTCGGCCCTCAAGCATTCCGACAAGCCCTTCATGGGGATCGTGACCTCGAAGGAGCGGGCTGAGGACGTCATGAAAATGGCGGGCATCGTGTTTGGCGAGGCTTACGTGAAGGACAACACGGTTGCTGGTGTCGATCACCAATTGCAATTCGCCGCTGGTGTGGGATGCCACCATGCTGGATGCCATGAAAGTATATGCGCGGCACAACCAGCCCTTGATATTGGCTCCCTTTGCATTGTGTGGAGCCTCGACCTCGGCTTCATCTATCGGCGCGGTAGCCCAGGTGAACGCGGAGGCGCTGGCCGGTGTCGCCTTCACGCAGCTCATCCGGCCCGGTTCCCCGCAGCTTTATGGTCAGTTCATGGTGACTGTGGATATGAAAACGGGTGCGCCCATGGGCGGCACGCCGGAAGCGGCGCAGATGATGTTTGTGATGGGAGCCCTGGCGCGGAAATACAATCTGCCGTGGCGCACATCCGGCTTTCATGTGGGCTCCAAAATCAACGACGCGCAGGCGGGCTATGAAGCCAACATGCTCATGCACGCGGCGATTCTCTCGGGGGCCAATTATATCTGGCATGTGGCGGGCTGGCTCGAGGCCGGCCTGTGCTGCGGCTATTCCAAGTTCGTGACTGACGCCGAACAGCTGCAGGGCTGGTATAAATATGCGCAGGGGCCCTCCTTTGATGATTTCAAGGAGGCGATGGCGGCTATCCGTGAAGTGGGGCCGGCTGGCCATTTTCTTGGCACCAAGCACACGCTTGAGCATTTCGAGAATGCCTTCTTCATTCCGTCGGTCATGGATTTCAATTCGTTTGAACAATGGTCCGCCGAAGGGGCCAAGGACCATGACGCCAGGGGCCGCGACAAGGCGGCGGCGATGCTGGCCGCCTACGAAGAGCCGGCGCTGGAACAGGGCATCGCCGATGGCCTGAAGGATTTCATCGCGCGACGCGAATCTGAATTGCCGAACACAGTGAGTTGATTCATTGCAGATTCTTGTGGATGCCGACGCCTGCCCGGTGAAAGAGGAGGCAGCGAAGGTCGCGACGCGGCATGGGCTGGTCATTCACTTTGTTTCGAACTCGCATATGCGATTGCCGTTGGGTGACAATGTGAAGCGTGTGGTTGTGGCAGGGGGCGTTGACGCGGCAGATAACTGGATTGCGGAGCATGCGGGCGTTGGAGATATTGTGGTTACCGCCGATATTCCGCTGGCGTCGCGCGCCATCAAAAAGAGCGCGCGGGTTCTGTCGCATGCCGGAAAACCCTTCACCGAAGACAGCATCGGCATGGCGCTGGCGATGCGGGATTTGATGGCGCAGCTGCGCGAGACTGGCGAGGCGCGTGGAAACAATCCGGTGTTTACGCCGGCTGACCGCTCAAAATTCCTGCAGGGTCTCGAAAACGCTGTTCAAGCCACTAAAAGGGCGAGCGCGGGTTAGACTCCAAAATCAGCGAGCAACCGACGTGCTGCCGCGCTGAAGCGGGCCATGCCGCCATGCGAGCGTGCCATCAGCATGGCACCCTCCAACGAACCAATGATGAATTGCGCGGCGTCGCTGACTGACCCCTTGAATTGCAGGCTGGCAGCATGGCGGCCCTCTTCAAGAACGCCCGCAAGCCAAAGTTCATTTGCTTCAAAATAATCATCGAGAGCTGTTTGCATAGGCCTTGGCAGCGTTACAAATTCGGCTGCCAGCATGCCGCACAGGCACATGCGTTCGTTTGCCAGCACTCGCGTGTAAATGTCAACATAGCTTCGCAGTTTCGCAATCGGCCCATCAGCGTTTCTATCAATTTCATCAAGTATTTTTCTAAGATCATTAATGTAGCGCTCTATGAGCATCACACCGAGTTTGGCCTTCGACGTGAAATGATAATGCAGGCTCGCCTTGGAAACGTTCATCTCGTTGGCAATGTCGGCATAGCTGAAAGCATTAAATCCCCGTGTCTGCACGAGGCGCTGGGCTATATCCAAAATCTGTTGTGAGGTGTGAACAGCTTCAGTTTTTTGATCCACCATATTTTTCCCGGCAATTTTAGAATTGCAACTTTGAAAAGTACGGTTTTATATACAATTTTACTTACTAGTTGACAAGTTACTTATCAGTAGGTAACCAACTCCTGTATTGGAATGCTACATTCCTTGCATCAACGGGTTTTTGAAAAGGGAGATCGTGCCATGGACCAAAATTCACCCACTATCGACAGCATTCGCAAAGCGGTTGAAACCCGTGATGCCAAGAGTTTGAAGGCGCTCTATGCCGCGAACGCCACTTTGACCATCATCGACAACGACAATCCACCAAGCAAGCCCCGCACTCTCAGAGGCGCTGTTGAGATTGGAAGCTACCTCGACGATGTCTACAGCCGCGACATGAAGCATACGCTTGAAAGCGGCGTTGCGGACAGCCGCCATCTCGCTTTCATTGAAGGCTGCAGTTATCCCGACGGCACTCATGTCATTGCGTCCGCAATGGCGGAACTTGGGCCCACGGGAATTGTCAAGCAGACCGTCGTCCAGGCATGGGATAACTAAAGCAGGTAATCTTTCCATTTTCCACTTGAGGAGAAAAGGCATGACAAAATTTCAAATTCTAACACTAAGCGCGATTGCAATTGGATTGTGCGTTCCGAAAATCGCTTATGCCGAAGGTGATGCAGAATTGATCAAGAACGCTGAGTCGGCAGCACCGGCGGCCCTTTCCTCCGGCGCGGCGGTTTATGCGCCCCAAGCCGATGGCACCATGAAAACGCTGAGGGATGGAAGCAATGGCTTCTGGTGCATGCCAAACGATCCGGCAACACCGGGTGACGATCCGATGTGCGGGGATGCTAACTCGATGGAATGGGCTATGGCCTGGATGAGCAAGAAAGACCCTCCGAAAGGCAAGGTGGGCCTGATTTACATGCTTGCTGGCGGCTCGGATGCGAGCAACACCGATCCGTATGCGACGGCGCCGAGCGAGTCCAACAATTGGGTGACGACCGGTCGCCACATCATGGTCATGAACGCAATGGATGCCATGGCCGGTTATCCTACCGATGCCAAACCCGATACAAGCAAGCCCTACGTCATGTGGCATGGAACACCCTATGCCCATCTCATGGTGCCGGTGCAGTAACGAGTTATTTGGTCACAGGCGCGGGGCTGCCCCGTCCCTGTGACTTTGGCAACGTCATGAAACCCGCTGGATGCACTTTGCTGCTGACGTTGCTGATGCCAGACATGGCGCAGGCGCATGGCTACGTCTTTGGCGAACTGGAGATTTTGCATCCCACCATTGTGATTGTTGCGCCCAAAGGCAGTTTCGATTGCGCCTGCGCCCACGTGAAAATCATAAATCATGGCGATGAAACAGAATACTTTCTGGGCGCAGAGATTGCAATCGCGCGGCGCACGAAACTGTTTCATTTCACCGAACACAGCACTGGCGTGAGCGAGCCATCCGCCGTGCCAATTGAGCCGGGGAAGGCGATTGATTTGCACCGACGGGAATGGTGCCTCTTTCTCAGCAATATTAACCAAGAACTTGAGGCCGACATCGGCGCATATGCTGCCCGTTTGATGTTCCGCCGCGCTGGAATCATTGACATCGAATTTGTGGTTGACCCTGTTTCGCGGTAAACTTTGAAATGAGGCGAACTGGCGGGTCCGGCAAGCGGTCTGGCTCCTGATCCCGCGACATGTTAGCATGATCTTATGACTGACTATCTGACTTCGGCGCTTGCCACGCTTCTCGTTGTGGCCGATCCATTATTTCTCTGCGCGCTATTCCTCGCTGTGACCCATGGCATGAACAACAGGGAGCGGCGCGAAGTCGCCTTGCGGGGGTCCGTTATTGCATTCTGCATTCTGGTTGCGGCGGGGCTTGGCGGCGCAAAGATGCTTGAACTGCTCGGCATTTCGCTTTCCGCATTTCGCATCGCCGGGCGGATTGCTGCTGCTTTCATCGGCGGCAGAGATGGTTTTTGACCGCAGAAGCCAAAGATTGCAGGCAACCGCCGATGCTGCGGTCAGCGTTGATCATGTTAAAAATGTCGCCGCCTTTCCACTTGCCATTCCACTCATGGCGGGCCCGGGCGCCATCACGGCCATGATCCTTCTAGCCGGCCGCGCCGAGGACAGGATTGACTATCTGATGGGGCTCTTTGCAGTTGCAGCGCTCGTCATGCTTTCGTGCTATCTTACGTTTTTGATTGCCGAGCGCATTTCCAAGACCTTGGGCATCACCGGCCGGGCAGTGATCACCCGGCTGTTTGGGATCATCCTGGCTGCGCTTTCGGTGCAGTTCATGATTGATGGCATCATGTCGCTGGCCGCATAAAAAAGTGGGGTGAGCGTCAGCATTTCTGCGCCGCCCACCCCATTGAAATAGTCGCCTTGATCAATTTGCCCTCAAAAGCAACTACCTGACACGAGTGCTCCGTTAAGGTAGGGAGGAACCAAAACAGACGTGCACATTGAACTCTCCCCTGCAATACCTGGGCCGAATTCCGTACTGCAGCGGCAACTCCACACACCAATTGATTCCTAACGTATTTCAACCACTCCTTATGGTATCCAAGCCTTGCGAAACACGGCGCGAAGCAGTTGAAAACTGAAAATCCCGATCGCTTGGCGCTTTGCAACTTCCAAAATGATGCATATTTTTCGCGCTTTTTTTCGAGTTGCGCAAGTAACGGAAAATTAACTATCGTGGTGTTGCGCCTGCGCCACATCCGAAGTCGAAAGCGGGGGAGCGGCAGTTCTCAATTGGGGTGATGATTTTTCAGCCAAACGCGAAACCGGTTCATCGCCTCTTCCAGTTTGCTGGTATCGCGCAGATAACACATGCGCAAATGGCCTTCGCCACCGGACCCAAAAGTGGCGCCGGGCGCAAAGCCGACATTTGCCTCGTCAATGATGCGAAGAGTGGTTTTGGTCGAGTCCTTCATGCCGTCGATCTCAAAGAACATGTAGAAAGCGCCAGTTGGAATCTCGAACCGGACTTGTGGAAACTCGCGCAAAACGGTCACAGCCAGATCACGATTGGCGCGGGCCTTGGCAACCTGCGCGGCCACAAAGCCCTCGCCTCCATCAAGCGCCGCGGCACATCCTCTTTGCAGGAACACCGCTGTGCCACTGGTGTTGTATTGAATGACGCGCTCAATGGCGGGACCCAGCTCCTGCGGCGCCTGAAGCCAGCCCACACGCCATCCGGTCATGGCCCAATTCTTGGAAAATGTGTTGACCAGCAAGAGGCGCTCCTCGACGTCGCAAACATCCAGGAACGATGGCGCGCGCGTTTCGCCCTTCGCGCCGTAGTAGAATTCTGAATAAACCTCATCGCCGAAAATCCAAATGCCATGCTTGCGGCATGCATCGCGGATGGCGACTAAATCTTCCAGCGTTGCGGTCCAGCCCAATGGATTGGATGGCGAATTCAAGCACAGCGCCTTGGTGCGCGGTGTTATGGCGTCAAACAGGCGATTGAAATCAAGACGCCATTTTCCGTTGTTAAACTCCATTGGAACTTCAACAGGCCTTGATCCCTGCAGCCGCAACGGACCAGCGTAATTGGGCCATGCTGGCGATGGAATGATCACTTCATCATTCTCGCCAGCAATCATCTGAATGGCGGTTTGAATGGCTTGCATGCCGCCGCCGGTCACAAAGAAATTCTCTGGCGAAAATTCGCGGCCAAAATGGCGGGCATGATAGCGCGCCAAGGCGTCGCGCAATTCGGGAATGCCGCGCTGCCAAGTATAGAAGGTTTCGCCCTTGGCAAGACTGTCAGTTGCCGCCTGGCAAAACTCCTGCGGCGTTGGCAGGTTTCCCTCACCTGACCATAGCGGAATGATGCCCGGTTTGGAAAACCCATACATCGCGGCTTTGACGATGCCGCTGTCGGGTTCATCGCGCGATTGGGGTGTGATTGAATTCAGCAGTGATTTATTGCCCATGGCTTTCCTTAGAGCAAGAAAAAGGCCCGGATGTCCAGCAACCGGGCCTCATGGCTAATATGCAGAGCGATTACTTCTTCTTTGCGCCTGCCAATGCGTCGCGAATTTCGGCCAGCAACTTTTCGCTCGCTGTCGGCGCAGGCGGAGGGGCCGGCGGCTCAGCCTTCTTGAAACGGTTCGATGCCTTGACCAATTGCAAAAGCACAAATGCGATGATGAGGAAATTGATGATGATGCCAACCATGGCGCCAAGCCCCAACACGGCCCCCTGCTTTTGCGCGTCAACCAGGTTGGTGGCTGTCACAGCTGAACTTAAGGGTATGAACAGATTGTCAAAATTTATCCCTTGGGTCAAAATCGAAATTAATGGCAGGATCAGCAGACTGACAATGCCGTCGACAATCTTGCCAAATGCGCCAGCCATGATCACGCCGATGGCGAGATCAAACGCATTTCCCTTGAACGCAAACTTCTTGAATTCTTCTAACATGTAACACCCCTCGTTGATCTGAAATGCGTTTCAAACGCATGCTTTCGCTAGCTACCCTAAATTGAGATTCGAGAAAACTGTTTTTTACGCGAAGGCCTGGCGCTCAAGAGCGGGCATTCGCCAAGCGAAAGTCACGCCACGGGCGATGAAAAATACGCACAGGGCCGCCCACAGGCCATGATTGCCGAGAACGCTTTCAAGGATCCACCATGACGCGAGATAAATCAGGAGCGAAACGATCATCATGTTGCGCATGTCGCGGGTGGCCATGGCGCCGGTGAAAATACCGTCAAACTGAAAGCAAATACAGCCGAAAAACGGCGTCAGGCTGGCCCAGAGGAGGTATTGCCTTGAGGCTTCGCGCACATCTGGGTTGACTGTCATGAGATCAATGAACCATGGTCCGGCAACCCAGATTATGACGCTGCAAACGGCGCCGACGATCAGTGACCAAATTGTCGTCAAGCGGATCGCCTGGCGGAATCGTTCGCGATTTTTCGCCCCCACTGCCTGACCAACCAGGGCTTCCGACGCATAGGCAAAACCATCAATGAGATAGGCCGCGACTTCAAAGAAATTCAACAGCACAGCGTTCGCCGCGATGATCACGTCACCGGCGCGCGCTCCACGGGCCACAAACCATGTGAAGGCGAAAACCAGGCAGAGTGTGCGGATCATGATATCGCCATTGGCGTTCAATGTGCGCATCAGCTTGTCGCGGTTCCATATCTGGCTCCACGTGGCGGCCGCGTGCAATTTGCGGAATGAATGCCAAACAAGGAGGCAGCCAAGCAAGGCCGCGGAGAATTCGGCCAGCAAGGCGGAAAGCCCAACGCCATCAGCCTTCATGCCGAGCGAGAGCACAAAGAAGGCGCCCAGGCCCATGTTGACCAGGTTAAGAAAGACCTGAACAACAAATGCGGTCTTGGCGCGGCCCTGGCCTATGAACCAGCCGAGAATGACAAAATTCATGAGGGCGAACGGCGCTGACAGAATTCGGTGGCGGAAGTATATTTCGCCTTGCGCCCGGATTTCAGCCGAACCTCCCATCAGATCAAAAGAAACTTTCTCGATTATTGGGCTGGCGATGACCAAGACAACCCCAACCGCGATTGCAATGGCGATGGCGCGCCAGAAAACCGCTGTCAGTTCCCCAATGTCGCCAGCGCCCACGGCTTGGGCTGTCATGCCGCCGGTTGACAGGCGCAGGAAGCCAAAACCCCAGAACAGGAACGAGAAAATCAAGGCGCCAACGGAAATCGCGCCGATGTAATAGGCTTCCGGCAACTGCCCGATAACCGCTGTGTTGACCACGCCAATGAGTGGCTCGGTCACATTTGACAGCATGATGGGGACCGCAACTGTGAGCACGGAACGGTGAGTGATGGGCAAAATTGCGGGAGAAGCCTTCATCGAATCCCTGTGTTGCTTTAGGCCGACACTCAAGTCAAGCTGGTGGCCATGAATCCGTTGCCGCAGATATTTCAGGACTGGTTTGCCGGGCGTGGCTGGGCCCCGCGCGCGCACCAGTTGGACGTCCTTTCGCATGTTGGCCGGGGGGACAGTGTTTTGCTGATTTCGCCAACGGGCGGCGGCAAGACGCTGGCGGGATTTTTGCCCAGCCTTGTTGAACTTTCCGAAACCCACGCGCGGGACGGAATACACACGCTTTATGTTTCGCCACTGAAGGCGCTGGCGATTGACATCGCCCGCAACCTTGAAACGCCAGTGCGTGAGATGTCGCTGCCGATCTCGATTGAAACACGCACCGGCGACACGCCGCATTCCAAGCGCAGACGCCAGCGCGAAAAGCCGCCGGATATTCTGATCACCACGCCCGAGCAGATATCGCTCCTCATTGCCGATCCGGGCGCGGCGCATATGCTTCGCCATCTCAAGTCAATCATTCTCGATGAGTTGCATTCGCTGGTGACGTCCAAGCGGGGGGTGCTGCTATCACTGGCGCTAGCGCGCGTGCAGAGCTTCGCTCCCACCGCGCGGCGCATTGGGCTTTCGGCGACGGTGGCTGATCCAGAAGCTTTGCAGAGCTGGCTGGCGCCGGCAGGTGAAAGGCCGGTTCCATTGGTCATGGGAAATGCTGGCGCGCCGCCTAACATCCACATTCTGAAATCAGTTGACCGGGTGCCCTGGTCGGGGCACTCGGCGCGTTACTCCATTCCGGAAATCTATGAGGCCATCGGCAAGGCCAAGATGACACTGATTTTCGTGAACACCCGCAGCCAAGCGGAGATGACGTTTCAAGCGCTGTGGGAAGCCAATGAGGATCATCTGCCAATTGCGCTGCATCACGGCTCGCTTGATGTGGGGCAGCGGCGCAAGGTTGAAAATGCCATGGCTGACGGAAAGCTGCGGGCGGTTGTTTGCACCTCCACACTGGATTTAGGGATAGACTGGGGTGACGTTGATCTGGTCATCCACCTCGGGGCGCCCAAGGGATCAAGCCGCCTGCTGCAGCGGATTGGCCGCTCCAATCACCGTTTGGACGCCCCTAGCGAGGCGCTGCTGGTTCCTTCCAACCGCTTTGAAGTGCTGGAATGCGAGGCCGCATTGCAGGCGGCCAAGGAGAATGCCCAGGACACCGAATATCCGGCTGCGCTCAAACTGGATGTTCTGGCCCAGCATGTTTTGGGCCGGGCCTGCGCGGGACCGTTCGATGCAGAGGTCTTGTTCGTGGAAGTCACAACTGCCTGGACCTATCGCAATCTGACACGGGCGGATTTTGATGGCGTGATGGATTATGTGGCAACGGGTGGCTATGCGCTCCGGTCCTACGAGAAATATGCCAAGCTGAAACGCCGGCCAGATGGATTGTGGCGATTGACCCATCCGCTGATTGCCCAGCAATACCGCCTCAACATGGGGACAATTGTTGAAGCGGAGATGCTGAAGGTTCGCATGGCGAGTGTGAAACGGCGGCTGGGCAAGCGCGTGGTGACCGGCGGGCGCAGCCTTGGGGAACTTGAGGAGTGGTTTTTGAGCCAGCTTTCCATTGGCGACACATTCCTGTTTGCCGGCGAGGTTTTGCGATTTGAAGGCCTTGACGAATTTGGCGCGCTTGCCAGCAAGGCTTTTGGACAGGATCCGATGATCCCCTCCTATCAGGGCGGGAAATTTCCGCTCTCAACCTATCTCGCAGCGCGGGTTCGCGAGATTTTGGGTTCGCCGCAGAGGTGGCGCGCGCTGCCAGCCCAGGTGCGGGAATGGCTGGCGGCGCAGGCGCGGAAGTCGGTGGTGCCAAAGGCCCATCAAATGCTGGTGGAAACCTTCCCGAGGGCCGAGAAACACTACCTGGTGTGCTATCCGTTCGAAGGGCGACTGGCGCTGCAAACTCTTGGCATGCTGCTGACGCGGCGACTGGAGCGCTGGGGAGCCCAACCCCTGGGCTTTACGGCTTCCGAATATGCGCTGGTGATCTGGACTGTGCGCGATCTTTCCCTCATGATTTCAGGAGGCAAACTGTCTTTGCCTCATCTGTTTGATGAAGATATGCTGGGTGATGACCTTGAGGCTTGGCTCGCCTCGTCCAACCTCATGAAACGCACCTTTCGCAATGCGGCGATCATCGCGGGACTGATTGAGCGGCGGTGGCCAGGCAAGGAAAAGACCGGACGGCAGGTGACGGTCAATTCCGACCTGATTTATGATGTGTTGCGCTCGCATCAGCCGGACCACATTCTGCTTCGCGCCGCCTGGGATGATGCGGCTGATGGCTTGATTGACGTCCACCGCCTGGGCGCAATGCTGAAGCGGATCAAGGGCCAGATTGTGCACCGCGCGCTTGAGGCGGTGTCGCCGCTGGCAGTTCCTGTGCTGCTTGAGATCGCCCGCGAATCAATTTACGGCGAGGCTCATGATGCCCTTCTCGCCGAAGCCGCTGGCCACCTTACCTCCGAGGCCATGGGGCTTGTCTAGGGAACACCGCATAAGGCTTGGCGGGCTGGAGCTCATCCCTGATCTTTCAGGCGCCCTGCTTGCTCCTGACCTCAAGTCATTGCTGGTGGCGGATTTGCATTTGGAAAAGGCCTCCAACATGGCCAGGCGCGGTGTGCATTTGCCGCCTTATGACACGCGGGCCACGCTGGCTTTGCTGGAAGCGGTCATTGCCCATGCGCTGCCGCAGCGGCTCATTTTTCTGGGCGACAGTTTTCATGACGATGGCGCGCGGGAGCGCATAGATGGAACTGACCTGGCAATGCTTCGCAAGGTGACGGAACGCGCGGAAACGATCTGGATCACCGGCAACCATGACCCTCGTCCACCCTCCGACATTGGCGGCCGCATCGCTTCCGAAGTGGCGCTTGGAGACGTCACGCTGCGGCACGAGCCGTCGCCGCTGGCCGAGGGCGAGTTTGAAATCGCGGGCCATCTTCATCCGGGCGCCACCGTCAGCCAGCGCGGAAAACGCATTCGCTGCAAATGCCTGATCGGCAACGGGCAGCGGCTTGTGATGCCGGCCTTTGGCAGCTTTACCGGGGCCCTCAGCATATCATCAGAGCCTTTCAAGAAAATATTCGCGGCCAATGATTTTCACGTGTGGATGCTGGGTGACCGGGCGATCTACAAGTTTCCGGCAAAACGCGTTAGCTGACAACCAGTTTTCCAAGCATTGAGAACAGCGGAAGCACCACGCCCATGGTGAGCAGCATGCGGAGATCGCCAAACCATTGGGGCAAACGGCCCTGCTCCACGCTCAGGATATCCCACAGGGCTTGCAGCAGAAGCCCCGCTATCAGCAGAATGAGACCCAAAGGCGGCGATAGCAGCAACGCCGACCAACCTGCAAGCGCAGCAAGCACGCCCGCAACGAGTTCGGAGGAGTGGCGCGCATCCGGCTCGCACTTCATAGCCAGACCCCAGCGGATACCTCCTGCGAACGACAGAGTTACCGCGCCGAATGCGGCGGCGGCCCGGAGACCAAGTTCAGCGCTGAGGAATGGCAGAACCGTCCATTGACTAATCGCCAATAAAACACATGGCAATGCACAACTTAATCCCAGCGCGAATGCCGCGCATGGAATCGAACGGGGTTTTTCGATGTAGGGCACACGTCCGCCTTACCCAAGTTTGGCCTGCAACTGCGAAATCAAATCGTCACTTACCTCGCCTGTAACCTTGGCGCCAGACTGAAGCTGAAACAGGCGAATGGCGTTTGACGTTCGCGGGTTCATCCGGCCGTCAACGCTGCCCACATTGAAACCAAGCTTTCTCAGCAGTTCCTGCACCATGCCGATCGGATCCTGGGTGAATATCCGGCTGTCGATTTTTTGCCTGAGCCGGCGCTGCCTGCCTCAACACGGTTTTGTTCTGCGCGGCTGTATTCGGCTTTGTCACGATATTGGCGTTGGGCGGCGCCTCGACTGGAGCCCAGGATCTCGCCCTGGCCTGAATGGCAGCGGCGCTGGCGGGAGCCAGGTCTTTCAACAAAATGCCAACACGCTTCTGAGCATCGGCGTCATTCTGGTTTGCCGCGATGATGTACCAGAACAGGGCTTCATTCATGTCGGCCTTTGTTCCTAGCCCGCGCTCATGCAAGACCGCCAAATTGAACTGGCTGTCTTCCAAGCCCGCCGTCGCCGCCGCATGGAACCATTTATAGGCGACTTCATAATTCGGCTTGCCTCCCCCGTTGCCAGCAGAAATCACCGCCGCATTGTGCATCGCCTTCACATTTCCCAGTTCGGCGGCATGGATGTACCAGGCCAAAGCGGTCGTGGTGTTCTTGGGCACGCCAAGGCCGCGCTCGAATTGGGTGGCCAGCCTGTATTGGGCTGGCGCTGATCCGGCCAACGCTGCCTTGTGATACCAATAGGCCGCTTTTTTCGCATCCTTCATGATTCCATCGCCATCAAGATAGCGTGTGGCCAGAATAAACTGCGCCGAAGCGTCGCCGCTCTTCGCCGCAATCGTCAGCGCCTCGAAGCCAGTTCCACTTGCTGGAATTTCAGTATTGCTGGAGCTTGACGCGGATGCAGCGCCTGTTGCTTTCGTCGGCGCAGGTTTTTTCTGATCCGGCAGGGAGCCGGTCATAATTTCATCTTTCGCACCGCCCGACACGCGGCTGGGCTCCACCATTGCTTTGATTGCATCGATTGCGCTGGCAACAGCCGAGCTCATTGCGGCGGCGGGGGCGGTCGTCGTTTTTGCCTTTGGCTGCCCGTAAATCACCTGGGTCACGAAATACGCGGCCCCGGCTGTCAACACCAGAAAGCCAGCCAAAATCAGCGCTCGGCGCAAACGTCTTCTGCCAATCACGTCGGGCTTGATCGGGGGCGGCACTTTCATGTTCATGGGGGCAGCGCTTGATGGTGGCATCGCTGCCCGTATTTCCGGCCTGCGGGTGCTGGCAGCCGGTTGCGGATTGAAAACAGTGGCTATGCCTTGGGCGGCGGCCTGTGATGCGAGACGGGCAGCCGCGATAAAATCGTCCTCGGGGACAGCGGCGGATTTCAAATCGGGTGAAGAAATCTTTCCAGTGGCGGGCAGCTTCGAGTTTTCAATCCAGGTATAATCCCGCTCGGTGGTTTCAACGGGTGCAGCTTCCACAAAAATTTGATCACGATTCTCGACGGCAGCGTGAACTTCCGGAGCCACTTGTGGAACGGACTCAGGCACCCGGTGCGGGACAGCCGAAGGAGGTTCAGGCGGGACGGCCGCAGGCGTGGCAGCCCTGAGCTGACTAGCGGCTGCGAGTTCGTCCTGCTGAACCTGCGCCGTGACTTCCAGTTCAGCGAGTTTGGTTACAATCCGCTCCAGGGTCTCGATGCACCGCTTCCAGTGTTTCCTGGTTGCGCTGATCGGCCCCCGCGGCAGATTCGCGAACGGCTTTCAGGCCATCCTGCAAGGCCTGCAGTTCAGGTGAGCTTCCCTGTTGCGCGGCCAGCGCGTTTGGGCCGTTCATCAGCCGATCTGCCATCCGGTTGGCAGCATCCTCAGCGATTTCCTTTGCGGAATTGCGGCTCTGCTCGACACTCTCAAAGAGCTGGTTTATGGCGCGCTCAATGTTTTCAAGATTGCTCAGCTGCTGTTCGGTGCGGCCGACACGTTCTGAAATTTCAGAGATCTTCTGCTCGAGCGCCTGCTGCGCAGCAGCATCGCCTTGCTGCCTGATGGCCGCTTCCAACCGGCTGTCAAGCTCGGCCATCCGGTTCTCAAGCTCGCCTACCTGCGGCTGGCTTACTTGGGTGGCATGGTTCTCTTCCAACAAATTCATGATTTCTGTCAGCCGGTAATCCATCTCACCAAATTGAGGCAGCTCCGGCACCTTGGCCAGTCCGGTTGTCAGCTGTTCAACTGCGGTCTGCAGGGAATAGATTTCACTCTTCGAGGCTGCCTCGAATCGCGAATCGGCCACGAATTGAGTGAGAGCCTCGAGTTCATCATGAAGCTTTTGGACCTTGGCGTCGACGCCAGTGTCCTGCATGGAGGCGAATTGAGTGTCATTGATCAGCCCCAGGATCTTCTGCTCGAATTCCCGCAACTGCGCCTGAAGGTTTTCAGCGGCGGAAGACTGCGCTTTTGCCGCGAGGTGCTGGGCGGAATCACGCACCGTCTCGATGCGCTCGGAAAGCTCCTTCAACTCGTCATTGAACTGGGTGAGCGGCGGGAAACCGGTTTTTGTTTCGCTGCGCTCAATGCGGTCCGAAAGCTCATTCAGGCGCAATTCAAGCTGGCTCAGGGCGGGCGCGGATTGAAGGACCTGCTCATCTGGCGACGCCATTGCCCGCTCGGCCATGTCCGCCATGCGCTCCTGCATGGATTTCAGCGCCTCGCGGGTGCGGGTTTCACTTATCTCAATGTGCTCGACAGTGTTGCGAACGGCTGTTTCAAGAGCTCTGATCGCGCTTACGTCTTCGTGCTTCGGGCCGGAAAGCGACTGGGCCAGCTGCCGGCCGAGCGCCGCCAACTGTTCATGGATTGACGCGAATATTTCCGTGTTGTGACGCTCGTTGGATTCAACGCGGTCCAATATATTGCGAAGGGCCTCGGCGTCTTCCGAATTGGATTCCGTGGAGTACATGGATCGCGCCGGCGCCGTGGACTGTTCGCCACGCGCTATTCGGGATAGCTGCTCTGCAATATCCTCGAGCCTGATTGAAGTATCGTCGCGGGAGGCGTGTTGGCGCGATGGACGCGCTGCTGGAGCCGAATCATCCTCAACACCATCAGAGGAATCCAGTATTTTGGTATTGAGCCATTCCCCAGGCTCATGCCGGACCGTCGGGCCGCATCTGTCGCAGCTTCGCGGGTTTCAGGTTCAATGCCCTTTAAACTCCAGGGGATTCCGGATTTCATTCGCTTTTCCACTTACTTTCCTGGCCCGCAATGCCCTAAACCCCGCAAAACGAATCTCAGGCATCAAAAATCTGCCATCCATAGAAGTTAACTTTTTAGGTAAATATTCGGTTAAGTAATTGTTTCTTTTTTATTAACGCGCCAGATAAAGTGGACAAACTGTGAACCAATTCCCTGCTCTTGCCTTCATTGGAAATTCTCTTGACCGCTGCGCCAATCAGCGAACTGACAAGGCTTGGCTGGCGCAAGAGTTGAGGGCCGATGCAACGCGGCATGTTCACTTGAACGGCGACAAGGTGGGTGTGGTTGACGGGGTGCTGCAGACCCATGACCGGGCGGGCTCAGTTGAAACGGTGTTTCTGGGCCGGGATGAAGGTGGCGCGGGCTGGTTCGCAAGCCGGACTGAGGCAACCGGCGATTTGATGGATTTGCGCAGCCTGGCCATGGCTGCGTGCCTGCCGCCCTGGCAACTTGGGATGCTGGCGCAGGCGCGCTCGCTCTTGCACTGGCATGAGCGCCACGGTTTTTGCGCAAACTGCGGGCAGCAAACGGAGATCGAAGACGCCGGCTATCGCCGTCATTGCCGGGCGTGCCTGACAGATCACTTCCCGCGCACGGATCCTGTCATCATCATCGCGGTCCGGCACCGGGGCCGCATTCTTCTCGGCCGGCAAAGTTCATGGCCCGAGGGCATGTATTCAACGCTTGCGGGCTTCATGGAACCGGGCGAGACCATTGAACAGGCGGCGCGCCGGGAGGTTTTCGAGGAAGCCGCGATCCGCGTTGGCAACATCAGAATTCACACCACCCAGCCGTGGCCATTTCCCTCCAGCTTGATGATTGGCCTCATTGGCGAAGCGCTCACCGATGAAATCACCGTCGACGTGAAGGAACTTGAAACCGCGCGCTGGTTTGAAAAGGCCGAAATCCTCGCCATGCTCAAGGGCAATCACCGCGACGGATTAAAGGCATCGAACCCCATGGCAATCGCGCATCATTTGATCAGCGCCGCCATTCAATCATTCTGAGAGGGCGCCATTCTGGTGGCAAGTTCCGCCCGGTATGGGCTTGCCTTGTAGACGCCAAGAACGCGGACGTATGACGTGAAGAACGCCAGTTCCTCAAGCGCCAGCCGCACATTGCGCTGGCTCGGATGGCCTTCGATATCGGCATAGAACTGCGTGGCCGAGAATTGGCCTTCAAGCTGATAGGACTCAAGCTTGGTCATGTTGACGCCGTTGGTGGCAAAGCCGCCCATGGCCTTGTACAGCGCGGCTGGCACGTTGCGAACGCGGAAGACGAAGCTGGTGATGACAGGCTCGTCTTCTGGCTCGGCATCCTGTTGCGTTGGCGAAAGCACGACAAAGCGGGTGGTGTTATGGGACTCATCCTCGATGTTTTCCCGCAGCACTTCGAGGCCATAAATCTGGGCCGCCAGCTTGGTCGCAATGACAGCGCGGGAGCTGTCCCTGATCTCAGAAAGCTCACGGGCTGCCCCTGCCGTATCGACCGCCACGACAGCCTTCAGGCCCAGCTCGCGGATCAGCTTGCGGCACTGGCCCAACGCATGCACATGGCTGTGAACCGATTTCAAATCCGAGATTTTTGCGCCGGGCAAGGCCAGAAGCTGATGATGCACGCGGAAAAAATGCTCGCCGACAATATGCAGGTTGGCGGCGGGCATGAGATGGTGGATATCAGCCACGCGGCCTGCCACCGAGTTGTCAATCGGGATCATGGCGAGCGCCGCTTCGCCCTCCTTCACGGCCTGGAAGGCATCCTCAAAGGTCCGGCAGGAAAGCGGTTCGTGGCCGGGAAAGGCCTCGATGCAAGCGATGTGGGAGTTGGCTCCGGCTTCGCCCTGATAGGCGATCTTGGCTTTCATGGCTTCTTCCTTAAAATGGCGCGGACCGCCTCAAGATCGGCGGAGGTATCAACGCCGAGCGGCACGGAGTCAACCCGCACCACGGCGATCCGCATGTCATTGTCCAAAGCGCGCATCTGCTCCAGCTTGCGCAGGTTTTCCCTGGTGCTGACGGGGAGGTTCACAAAGCGGCTCAGGGATTGCCTGCGGTAGGCGTAGACGCCGATGTGATGCCAGTAGGGGGCTTCATGCTCCGGCCCCACCTCGCGCACGAAATCCCGGGCATAGGCCACTTCGCGGTCGTTGCCCAGGGATGAAATCGCCTTCACGATGTTTGGGTTTTTGACATCTTCATCGTTTTCAATGAGAGCCGCGATGGTTGCGATATCGACCTGCTCATTGGTGAGGCCTGCGAGGCAGCGCCTGACGGCCAAGGGATCAATGGCTGGCAAATCGCCCTGCAAATTCACCACATATTCGAATTTCTCATGGACATCGCGCATCTTGAGGGCGGCGGAAATGCGGTCAGAGCCGGAGGGAAGCGCCGGATCGGTGACAATCGCGTCGCCGCCATGATTGCGGATGATTTCAACAATCTGAATTTCAGCGGCGGCCACCAGAACCTGGCCGACATTGGCTTCGACGGCGCGCTTCCAGACATGCACGATCATGGGGAGGCCATTGATGTCCGCCAGGGGCTTTCCCGGAAGCCTGGTGGACGACATGCGGGCGGGAATGACAACGATGGTATTTTCGGATTTCAACCATGAAAACTATTCTGGGCGCGGCAAATTGTTCTGCGGCCCTTATACGTATTGCAGCCTAGGAGAGAAACAATTAGTTTCCGCCCGCAACTTTCACCACCGCAAGGGACCAGCCACCTCCATGGATAGTTTTGAATTCAACAAGATTGCAGGCGCTGTTTTGGCCACCGCATTGGTGGTTTTTGGCCTTAATGAGCTTTCCGGCCTCATTTATCATAGTGAAACGCCTGAAAAACCTGGGTTTTTGATCGAAGTTGCCGAAGCTACTGAAACGCCCGGCGAGGCCCCCGCCGAGGGAGCGCCCGCTGTATCCATTGGAACGCTTTTGGCCAGCGCCGATGCCGCCAAGGGCCTTGCCGCGGCTAAGCCGTGCTTGGCTTGCCATGACTTCAAGAAGGGCGGCCCCAACAAAGTCGGCCCCAATCTTTGGGATGTCGTTGAGCGCGGCATCGCCTCGCACGAGGGCTTTGGCTTTTCGGAAGGCATGAAGGCGCGAACAGCGGAAAAATGGACCTATGAGAACATGGATGCCTTCCTCAAAAACCCGAAAGCTGCTGTCAAGGGCACCAAGATGGCATTCGCCGGCGTGAAGAAGGACCAGGTGCGCGCCGATCTGATCGCCTATCTGGCCTCGCTTTCGGACGCGCCAAAGCCTTTCCCGGCCCCATAATGAACCAATCATTGCAAAGAATTAACACCGGCAAGCCTTGCCGGTGTTTTCTTTTGGGGCAAGGCGAATGTATCGTATAGGTGAATCAGCCGAGGAGAATGAAGCCCATGAGCATCAGCCGCAGAACCATCCTTGAAGCTGGCCGGCCGCCCTGCCCATGGCCAAGATTCACAGGCATTTCTGCCGCGGCTGCCCAGGAGCGGCAATTCCGCCACGCGCTCACGCTTTTTGACGATATCAAGTACGGGCCGGATTTCAAGAATTTCGCCTATGTGAATGCGGACGCGCCCAAAAGGCGGGCGGGTCCGACTTGGCGGCAACTGGATCCTTTGACAGCCTGAACCCCTATACCTTCAAAGGAGAGGCGGTTGGACTTGCAGGCAATGAGTCCCTGCTTACGTCCTCCCTCGACGAACCTTCAACTGAATATGGCCTTGTCGCGGAAGGCGTCTGGTTTCCAGATGACAGTTCATCAGTGGTTTATCGTCTGCGGCCCGAAGCTCGTTTCCATGACGGCGAGCCGATGAAACCAGAAGACGTGGTTTGGAGCATGAATGCCCTCAAGGAAAGCCATCCATTCTATAACGGCTACTACAAGAACATCGTCAAAGCTGAAGCGACAGGCGACAGGGAGGTTACATTCACTTTCGCCGTCAAGGGGAACCGCGAACTGCCCCTGATCACCGGCCAACTGCCGGTTCTGCCAAAGCATTGGTGGACGGGAAAAGACGCCAGTGGCAGGCCGCGCGACATCAAGGAGACAACGCTGGAAATTCCGCTCGGCTCAGGCGCCTACAAAATCGCCGAGGTAAAGTCGGGGGCTTCCATCCTGCTTAAGCGCGTCGAGGACTATTGGGGCAAGGAATCTGCCGGTCAACAAGGGGCAGGATAATTTTGACGAGATCGAGTACATTTTTTTCCTCGATGCCAATGTGCAGCTCGAGGCCTTCAAGGGCGATCAGTATCGATTGCCGGACCGGAAAGCAGCGCCAAGAACTGGGCAACGCAGTTACGATTTCCCCGCCGTTAAGGATGGACGCTGCATCAAGGAGGAAATCACCCTGAAACAGGTTGAGGGCATGCAGAGCTGTGCCTTCAATACGCGGCGCGGCAAATTCCAGGATGCCCGGGTGCGGCAGGCCTTCAACTATGCCTTTGATTTCGAATGGGCCAATACCAACCTGTTCTACGGCCAGTACAAGCGCTCGCGGAGCTATTTCAACAATTCCGAAATGGAAGCGACGGGCCTGCCCTCGCCAGAAGAACTTGCCATTCTCGAGCCACTGAAGGACCAGCTGCCGGCTGAGGTGTTCACCACGGAATATGCCAATCCGGTGAATGCCAACGCCCGGATCGGCGGAAGAACTTGCGGCAGGCTCGCCAAGCTTCTTAACGAAGCCGGCTGGAATGTCACGCAGGACGGCAACAAGTCGGTTCTGAAGAATGCCAAGGGCGAGACAATTCGACCATCGAGTTCCTGCTCGATTCCCCGCTGTTCGAGCGCATTGCGCTGCCCTACAAGCAACAGCTCGAACTGCTGGGCATCGACCGTCGGCCATCAAGACCGTCGATTCAGCGCCAATATCAAACGGCGCGTCGAGACCTTTGACTTTGACATTATTGTCGGCAATTTCGGCCAGTCGCTATCGCCCGGCAATGAGCAGCGCGAATTCTGGGGATCGGCAGCGGCAAAGCGCAACGGCAGCCGCAATCTCATCGGCATCAGCGATCCGGCCATCGACAGCTCGATCGACGCGATCATCTTTGCCAAGAACCGGGCCGGAGCTCGTTGCCGCCTGCAAGGCGCTGGACCGGGTGCTGTCTGGAACCACTTCGTGGTGCCGATGTGGTTCATCGCCCTACGAGCGCATCGGCGCGGTGGGACCGCTTTGGCCGCTCCGGAGACACTGCCGGACTATGCGCTGGGTTTTCCCACCATTTGGTGGTGGGACGAAGAAAAAGCCAAGAAAGTCAAAACAGGCATGAGGCGCGTGGCTGCAGCGCTCCTCGCCGTGTTGGCTTTGTTTGCGGCCCGTTCAATGCGGCGCCCTCGCATGGCCTTTCGGTTTTTGGCGACCTGAAATATCCACCCGGTTTCACCCATTTCGACTACGCCAACCCGGACGCCCCCAAGGGCGGGACGCATGGCGCTCATTGGGCCGATACCAACTGACACTTTTGACAGTTTCAATGGCTACATCCTGAAAGGCGATCCGGCGCAGGGGCTTGCCTTGCTGTTCGATTCGCTGATGGACCGCGCCATGGACGAGCCGGACGCCGTTTATGGGCTTATGGCGAAGTCGGCTGATGTGGCGGCGGACCGGCAGGAGCGTCAGTTTCGAGCTGCGCGAAGAGGCGAAGTTCGCCGATGGATCGGCGCTGACTTCCGCGGATGTCTGTGAGAGCTTCCGGCTGCTCTCCACGCTTGGCCATGAGAATATCCGCCTGACCATCAAGGATGTTGAGGCGTGTGAAGTGCCAAGCCCCCACAAGGTTGAGTATCGGTTCAAGGGCGAGGGCATCCGCGACCTGCCGCTCACGGTGGCTGTCTTGCCGATTTTCTCCAAGGCGTGGTACTCCAAGAATGATTTCGCCAAGACCAGCCTTGACGCGCCGCTTGGTTCCGGCCCCTACATGATCAAGAGCTATCGCGCTGGCGAACATGTGACCTATGGAAGGCGCGCCGACTATTGGGCCAAGGACCTTCCCGTCAATCGCGGGCGCTTCAACTTTGACGAATTGCGGTTTGATTATTTCCGCGACCGCACTGCGGCCCTTGAAGCGCTGAAATCCGGCGTGATCGATCTTCGCGAGGAATTCACCTCGCGGGACTGGGCGACCGCCTATGATTTCCCCGCTCTCAAGGAGGGCCGCGGTCAAGCAGACGGTGCTGCCCGATGAAACGCCTTCGGGCGCGCAGGGTTTTTTCTTCAATCTGCGGCGCGAGAAATTCCAGGACATCCGGGTGCGCCAGCGCCATCAATCTGGCGTTTGATTTTGAATGGACCAACAAGAATCTGTTCTACGGCCTCTATGAGCGCACCGCGAGCTTCTTTGAGGCATCGCCGCTGAAGGCCGAAGGGCTGCCGCCAGCGGACGAACTGGCGCTGCTGGAGCCGTTGCGCGCCACGCTCCGGCCGGAAGTCTTCGGCATCCCCGCTGTGCCTCTCATCAGCGATGGCTCAGGCCAGGACCGCAAATTGCTGCGGCAAGCTTCTGAGTCTGCTCGATCAGGCGGGCTGGAAAGCCGACAACGGCCTGCGCCGCAACGCCAAAGGCGAGACCCTCTCGGTTGAATTCCTCATCGAGAGCCCGGTCTTTGAGCGGGTGATCGCGCCCATGCTGAAAAACATGAAACTCCTCGGCATCGACGCCAGCATCCGCATCATCGACGACGCGCAATACCAGTCGCGACGCGAGGCTTTTGACTACGACATCATTTCCAGCCGTTTTGTCTCTGGCGTGACACCGGGCACTGATCTGCGGGTCTTCTTCGGGACGGCGTCGGCCAAGGCGCCGGGGTCAGTTCAACATGTCAGGCGTGGCGAACCCCGCCATTGACGCGCTGATCGAGAAAGTGGTGGCGGCGGAAGCGCGCGAGAAGCTCAACATCGCGGGCCGCGCGCTTGACCGGGTGCTGCGGGCCGAGCATTTCTGGGTGCCCAACTGGCACAAGGGCAGCCACTGGATCGCGCATTGGGACCGTTTCGGCTGGCCTGCGATAAAACCCAAATATGACCGTGGCATCACCGATACCTGGTGGTATGACCCGGACAAAGCGAAATCTGATTCAACTGGTCCATGGGCGCCTATATTCTCAAACGCATGCTGCTGATGATCCCCACCCTTCTGGGCATCATGCTGATGACGTTCACCGTCATTCAATTCGTGCCGGGCGGGCCTATTGAGCAAGTCATCGCCAGGATGCAGGGAACCGACACGGATGCCACGGCGCGGATCAGCGGCAATTCCGGCAATGAAGCTGGCGGCGGCGAGCAATCGCAGAGTCAGCCAGGATGCCAGCGTCAAATACAGGGGCGCCCAGGGGCTTGATCCGGAATTCATCAAGTCGCTGGAGGCGCAATTCGGATTTGACAAGCCCGTGCATGAGCGCTTCCTCAAGATGATCGGCGACTATTTCACCTTCAATTTCGGCGAGAGCTATTTCAGGGACCGCAGTGTTGTCAGCCTCATAGTTGAAAAAATGCCGGTGTCGATATCATTGGGGCTTTGGCTCACATTGATCACCTATGCCGTTTCAATTCCCACTGGGAATTCGCAAGGCGGTGAAGGATGGCTCCAATTTTGATCTGTGGACCTCCGTTGTGATCATAATCGGCTATGCGATTCCGAGTTTCATTCTGGCCATCCTGCTGATCGTGCTGTTTGCTGGCGGCAGCTATTACAGCTGGTTTCCGCTGCGAGGCTTGACCTCGGACAATTTCGAAGAATTGAGTTGGCTTGGAAAGGCGCTGGATTATGCCTGGCACATGGCGCTGCCGCTTATCGCGATGGGCATCGGCGGTTTTGCCACCATGACGCTGCTGACCAAGAATTCCTTCCTCGATGAAATCAAAAAGCAATATGTGGTGACAGCGCGGGCCAAGGGCCTGACCGAGAAACAGGTGCTTTACGGCCATGTGTTCCGCAACGCCATGCTGCTGGTCATATCGGGTTTTCCCGGCGCGTTTCTGGGGGCCTTCTTCGCGGGCTCGCTGCTGATCGAGACGATATTCTCGCTCGATGGCCTGGGCTATCTCACCTACAAGGCGGCCCTTGACCGGGACTATCCGATCGTGTTCGCCAATCTCTACATCTTCACGCTTGTAGGGCTGGTGGTGGCGCTGATCAGCGACCTCACCTACATGTGGATCGACCCCCGCATCGATTTTGACGCGCGCGAGGTTTGAGCGCGATGGCTTTGCTCAAACTCAAGGGGCTCAACCGGCGGCGCTGGGAACTTTTCAAGGCCAACCGCCGCGGGCTGTGGTCGATGTGGATATTCCTGGCGCTGTGTTTCATCAGCGTGCTTCGCGCCTGTCATCGCCAATGACAGGCCGATGCTGGTCTCCTACAAGGGCGAACTGCTTTTTCCCACTTTTGTTGACTATCCTGAATCCAAGTTTGGCGGCTTTCTTGCGCAAACCGACTACCGCGACGCGGTCAACATGGATGAAATCAACGCCAATGGCTGGATCATTTGGCCGCCCATCCGCTATTCCTACAATACGGTCAACAATGATTTGCCGCGCCCTGCCCCTTCGACACCCGCTTCCAACCTCACACGCGAAGAGGCCTGCGCCAAATATCCGCTTGGCGTGAATGATCAAAACTGCGTCGCCGGAAACATGAATTGGCTGGGGACCGATGACCAGGGCCGCGATGTGGTGGCGCGGCTGATTTACGGCTTCCGGATTTCGGTCGCATTTGGACTGATCCTCACATTCTTCTCGTCGATCATTGGCGTGGCCGCGGGCGCCGTGCAGGGCTATTTCGGCGGCTGGACCGACCTGCTGTTCCAGCGCTTCATCGATATCTGGGCTTCGATGCCGACGCTCTATCTGCTCATCATTCTGGCGGCGTTCATCACGCCAAACTTCTGGCTGCTGCTGTTCATCCTCGTGCTGTTTTCCTGGACCGGGCTGGTGGGTGTCGTCCGGGCTGAATTCCTGCGGGCGCGAAATTTTGAATATGTGCGGGCCGCACGGGCGCTGGGATTGAGCAACACAAAAATCATGTACAAGCACCTGCTGCCCAATGCCCTGATTTCAACGGTCACCTTCATGCCGTTCATCCTTTCCGGCTCAGTCACAACGCTGACGGCGCTTGATTTTCTCGGGTTTGGCCTGCCGCCCGGCTCGCCATCGCTGGGTGAATTGCTGGCGCAGGGAAAATCCAATCTGCAGGCCCCGTGGCTTGGCTTCACCGGCTTCTTTGTGGTTTCCATCATGCTGACGCTGCTGGTTTTCATCGGCGAGGCGGTTCGCGATGCGCTTGATCCGCGAAAGACGTTCGCATGAACGAGGTTTTGCTTGAGGTCAAAGACCTTTCGGTGGCGTTTCGCCAGGGAGGAAAAGTCAATCTGGCGGTTGACCGGGTTTCATTCACGCTGCGCAAGGGCGAGACGCTGGCGCTGGTGGGTGAATCCGGCTCGGGCAAATCCGTGTCGGCGCTTTCCATTTTGAAGCTGCTGCCCTACCCGGCCGCCGATCATCCATCGGGCTCCGTCATGTTCAAAGGCAAGGAACTGCTTGATGCGGATGACCGCGATCTGCGGAAAGTTCGCGGCAACGACATCACGATGATTTTTCAGGAACCGATGACTTCGCTCAACCCGCTGCATTCGGTGGAGCGCCAGATCGGCGAAATCCTGGAACTGCATCAGGGTTTGACAGGCAACGCCGCGCGCGAACGCATCGTCACTTTGCTGACAAAAGTCGGCATTCGCGATCCGGAGACACGGTTGCAGGATTACCCGCATCAGCTTTCCGGCGGCCAGCGCCAGCGGGTGATGATCGCCATGGCGCTTGCGAACAATCCCGATCTTCTCATCGCGGATGAGCCGACCACGGCCCTTGATGTCACCGTGCAGGCGCAGATCTTGAAGCTCCTCAAGGAGCTGCAGGCCGAATTTGGCATGGCGCTTCTGCTGATCACTCATGACCTCGGCATTGTGCGCCACATGGCGAACAATGTCTGCGTCATGCAAGGCGGCAAGGTTGTGGAGGCCGGGGATGCCAAGGCGCTATTCGCCAATCCGCAACATGACTACACGAAGATGCTGCTGGCGGCGGAGCCCAAGGGGCAGCCGCCGAAGAGCGATACTTCAGCTCCCATCGTGGTTGAGACCAAGGATCTGAAAATCTGGTTTCCCATCAAACGCGGATTTTTCCGCAAGACGGTCGGCCACATCAAGGCGGTCGATGGCCTTGATACGATTGTCAGGGCCGGGCAGACGCTTGGCATTGTGGGCGAATCCGGCTCGGGAAAGACCACGCTTGGGCCTCGCCATTTTGCGGTTGATCTCATCAACAGGAGAAATCTCGTTTCAGGGTCAGCGCATTGACGGCCTGGGTTCGCGCGCCATGCGGCCTCTGCGGAAGGACATGCAGATTGTTTTTCAAGACCCGTTCGGCTCCCTGTCGCCGCGGCTTTCCATTTTGCAAATTGTCGAAGAGGGCCTGATTGTGCAGGGCGGCAGAGGCAATGCCGAAGAGCGCCGCGAACATGTTTCACAGGCGCTCACGGAAGTTGGGCTCGATCCCACAACCATGGACCGCTACCCCCATGAATTTTCCGGCGGGCAGCGGCAGCGCATCGCCATTGCGCGGGCGCTGGCGCTCAACCCCAAATTCATCATGCTGGATGAGCCGACGTCGGCGCTTGACATGTCGGTTCAGGCGCAGATCGTCGACCTGCTGCGGGCGCTGCAGGTGAAGCACAATCTCAGCTATTTGTTCATCAGCCACGACCTGAAAGTGGTGCGGGCGCTGGCCAATGAAGTGATCGTCATGCGCAACGGCATCGCGGTTGAGCGGGGACCAACCGCGCGGATATTCGAAGCGCCGCAAACGGACTACACCAAGGCGCTGATTGCCGCCGCGCTTAATCTTAAAACCGCGCCCGAGAATATAGTGAGGCAGTGATGGCGTTCCTGTTTGTGCTGCCGACATGGCCTGCGGATGTGTGGAAAGCTGCCATGGCGCAAGCTGGCGCCTGATCTTGATGTGCGAATTTGGCCTGACATGGGAAGGGTTGAGGATATTGAATATGCGGCGGCGTGGCTGCCGCCCGCCAATGTGTTGAAGAACCTGCCCAATTTGAAAGTCATATATTCCCTGGGCGCGGGCGTTGACGCCATTCTGAAGGATCCGACACTTCCCGAAGACATTCCAATCGTGCGGGTGAATGATGATGACCTCACCAAGCGGATGACAGAATACATTGTCTTGCATGTTCTTCTGCATCACCGGCAGCAGCGGCGCATCGACGCCAACCAAAAGGCCAAGATTTGGGACAGTTTCCCGACGCACGCGGCCTCGGCTCTTTCGGTGGGCATCATGGGGCTTGGCGTGATGGGGCAGGACTCGGCTCTGCGATTGCGCGATCTTGGGTTCCAGGTCGCGGGCTGGAGCCGAAGCCGGAAGGCTATTGAGGGCGTGGAATGCTTTGCTGGAGCTGCGCGAGTTCGATCAATTCCTGGCGCGCACTGATGTTCTGGTTTCCCTGCTTGCCAGCGACGGCAGAAACCGATGGCATCATCAATCGCACGAATCATCCGCAAGCTTTCACGCAAGGGGCCATTTGGAGCGCCAATTGTCATCAACGCCGGGCGCGGCCGCCAGCAGGTGGACGGAGGACATTCTGGCCTGCCTGGAGAATGGCGAACTTCACGCCGCAACGCTTGATGTGTTCGCAGTTGAACCCCTGCCCGCAGACAGCGCCTTGTGGACGCATCCCAAGGTCACGTAACGCCCCACATCGCAGCCGATTCCGATCCGGAGGTGATCTGCGCCTATGTGCATGCGCAGATCAAAAGGCATCAAGCAAGGCAGCCACTGGCCAATCTGGTTGATCGCGCCCGGGGCTATTAGAGCCGTTTGATGCTTGTCGCTGGACCGATGCGCTCAAGCGCAGCGGCCAGTGGTTCTTTCACCGTCATCATGTTATGCCCATTGGCGTGCAGCAAGTATTTGTCGTCCGTCATGATGCCCACGTGACCATCCCAAAACACCAGATCGCCGCGGCGTAGGTTTGACAGATCATTGATCATCAGGATTTGCCCCAGCTGTTCTTCCTGCATGTCGCTATCGCGGAGCGCGGCAACTCCACAGGCCTCCAGCGACAGCTGCACAAGGCCGGAGCAATCCAGCCCGAGATGAGATTTGCCGCCCCAAAGGTAGGGCACGTGGAGAAATTTCTCCGCGACACTGACAAAGTCCGTCTCGTGTTCTGCGCCGGATCTGATGTGTTGGGTGAAAACAAATTTGCCATCGGATAGGGTAGAGAATTCTTGTCCTATTCCAACAATCTCCAGCGTTGCATTCATGGGGACTGAAACCGCCGGGTGGGATTTGATGTCAGCGGCCGGGTATAAGTATGTGGAACGCGCGCTGACCCTGTGGGTTGGGTTCGAAAGCGTTTCGGAAGCAAGGTCGGCGCGAATGAATCCAACATAGTTGTCGCGCAGCAATTGACACCACAGATAGCCATTCTGGCTTTCAAAGGCCAGCAGCCTTTCGCCGAACAGCGCCTGGGTGGTCTGCGCTGCGGTTTCGGATGGCGCGCCACGCACTGGCGCAACCGGCGCCACTATCTGCATGGGTTTTCCGGCCTGGCCGGGGCGGTTTGCGTGAAGTCGCTTATCCATCACCACCTACAGGTCCTTTGCGTTCTTGGAGATAAGCGCCGCCAGCTGGTCAAGATAGAGCGCGCCTTTGACGGTGCGCTGGACCAGAACATTGCGGCGATCCGCGTCATCGCGCCGCCGCGCCACAAGGTTGAGCTTGCCCATGGCGTTCAAGGCGCGCGTTATGACAGGCTTTGAAACTTGCAGGTTCTTGGCGAGGTCGCGGATGGTGTGCGGCGGCGCTTCCATATAGATCGTCAACAAAATTGTCAGCTGGCGAACGGACAGGTCGGGTTGATCGCCATGGACTTGGGCCAGATTCACGGCATGCCAGAGTTTGAGGGCTTGTGTGGTTCCAAGTTGAATGGGCATGCGTGTTTCCAACGTCGTTACGGATGCGTTTCAAGCCGGTTTCTGATAGCGCTCGCCAATCAGCGCGAAAAGAGCCCTTATCCCCTGCGCTTCACCACCCTTGGGGCTTCCGGGCTTGGCTGTTGGCGTCCAGCCATAGACATCCAAGTGGATATAGGATTTCGTTCTTTCAACGAAACGTTTGAGAAACAGGGCTGCGGTGATCGAGCCGGCAAAGCCCGAGTCGCCGCTGTTGCTCATATCGGCCACGGCGGATTCAAACAGCGTGTTGTAACGCTCCCACAGGGGAAGGCGCCAGAGCGGATCATTCTGCGCCACAGAGTGCCGGGCAAGGTCCGCCGCCGCCGCCTCATCGGAGGTATAGAACGGCGGCAGATCAGGCCCCAGAGCCACGCGCGCAGCACCCGTCAGGGTCGCCATGTCGATCAGCAGGTCCGGTTTCTCCTCGTCGGCAAGGGCCAGGGCGTCGCCCAGAACCAATCGGCCTTCCGCGTCCGTGTTGCCGATCTCCACCGTCAAGCCCTTTCGGCTTTTCAGGATGTCGCCGGGCCGGAAGGCTTCGCCTGACACGGCGTTTTCGACCGCCGGAATGAGCACACGCAAACGAACGGGCAGCTTGGCTTCCATGATCATTTGGGCCAGCCCCAGCACGTTGGCGGCACCCCCCATGTCCTTCTTCATCAACGCCATGCCGGACGCTGATTTGAGGTCGAGGCCGCCGGTATCAAAGCAGACGCCCTTGCCCACGAGGGTGACTTTTGGAGCGCCTGCCTTCCCCCAGGCAAAATCGATCAGCCGCGGATGTCTTGGGCTGGCCTTGCCAACCGCGTGGATCATTGGAAAGCCGCGCTTGAGCGCTGCGCCCGAAACAACTGAGAACTTGGCCTTGAAGGGGGAACTCAGCTTGCGGGCCGCCGCCTCCAGCTCATCCGGGCCCAAATCATTGGCGGGCGTGTTGATGAGATCGCGCACCAGATAGGTGGCGTTGGCCAGGCTTATGATTTTCTCATAGTCGGCTTCGCCGCCGCAGACGAGGCGCGGAAATTTCCGGTCACTGGATTTGTAGCGATCAAAAACATAGGCCTCCAGGCACCAGGCGATCTCCAGATGCCTGGGTTTTTCATCCTGAACCGCATAGAGGCCAGCGGGCAATTGCCGGCACTGGCGGGCCAATGCGAAGCCATCCGCGCCAGGCTTGGAGCCCAGGAACACCTCGGCGACCGCGCCCTGGCCGTCAGGCACCTGCAGGCAGCTTCCCGGTGCGCCGGTGAAGTCCTGGGCCGCCGCCCAGGTTTTGGCCCGTGGCGTCAGATTGCCGTTGAATTTTCCCCACGTCGCCTCGCTGGTGATCCGCAGCGGAATGGCATTTCTGGCGGCCGGCTTGGCTAGAACTTCCCTGGCATCAAACATTAATTTTCTCACTCTGGCGGGCTGGCGGCTGCCGGCATGGTTAACAGTTTATTGACTTCTGCACAGCAAGATCAACTGGAATTCCAAGTTTATTGGGCATGATTCTTGTGGGGTATAAATGATGGCGGCGGTTTTCATTGGCGGTTTTCGCAAGTTCCTGACGGCGGCGATGCTGCTGGCATCGGCTTTTGCCATGGCGGCCTGCCAAAGCAAAACCGCAAGCCTGGACGGCCTCGACACCATGAACACCGCGAGCACCAACCCCGCTTCGTTCACAAAAACGGCGGAGATCGGCGAGCGCTGGGCCAAGGACCAGAAAAACCTTGAGCTGGGGCTGGCCTATTCCGATGGCCTCGAAAAACTGGGGCAATCGGACAAACAGCTGGAGGTTCTCAAGACCGTCTCTGAACTCAATCCGGGCAACGCCAAAATTCAAGCGCTCTATGGCAAGAAACTGATCGGCGCCAACAAGGCGGCCGAAGCGGTTCCTGTTCTCGAAAAACTGGTGGCCAATGACGCCGGTGACTGGAAGGCGCTTTCAGCGCTGGGCTCGGCCTATGACCAGCAAGGCCAGTATGGCAAGGCCCGCAAATCCTATGAGGCGGCGCTGGCGGTCAAGCCAGGCCAAATTTCCATCCTGAACAACATGGGCATGTCGCATGCGCTCGAGGGCAACCTGAAGCAGGCCGAAACCACATTGCGGGGCGCGATGGAACTGCCGGACGGCAAGACACTGCCGCGTCTCCGCCAGAACCTCGCCCTGGTGGTGGGCCTGCAAGGCAGGTTTGAAGAGGCCCGCAAGATCGCCAGCGAAGACCTGCCGCCAGACCAGGTTGAGGCGAACATGGCCTATCTGCAAAAGATGCTGTCCCAGCCCAACACCTGGCAGCAGCTTTCGGACACCACCGAGGGCTGACGCGCCGGGCAGCAAAATCACATCTCAGGAATGGCGATTCCCGTTTGCGCGCAGGCGGCGCGCACGGTGTTGCGAAGCAAGCAGGCGATGGTCATGGGGCCGACGCCGCCGGGCACCGGGGTGATCGAGCCAGCGACTTTTTCGCACGACGCGAAATCGCAATCGCCCACCAATTTGCTTTTGCCATCGCGCTCAACGCGGTTGATGCCCACATCAATCACGCAGGCGCCGGGCTTGATCCAGTCGCCCTTGACCATTTCCGCGCGGCCCACCGCCGCGATCACCAGATCGGCGCGCCGCACGACGTCGGCCAAATTCCGCGTCTTGGAATGGGCGATTGTCACGGTGCAATTTTCCGCCAGCAGCAATTGCGCCACGGGCTTGCCGACAATATTCGAGCGGCCAATCACCACGGCCTCAAGCCCATCAAGGGAACCCAGCGCATGCTTGGCCAGCATCACCGAACCCACCGGCGTGCAGGGCACCAGCAACTCCTGGCCGGTCGAAAGCCGGCCCACATTCACCACATGAAAACCATCCACATCCTTGTCCGGATTGATGGCTCCCAGCACCTTGGCTGAATCAATATGCTTGGGCAGCGGCAATTGCACCAGGATGCCATGGCAGGCGGGATCATGGTTGAGCTTTTCAACCAGCGCCAGCAGCGTGGCCTCGGGCGTTGCCGCGTCAAGCCTGTGCTCCCACGAGGTCATGCCAACTTCGACGGTCTGCCGGGCCTTGTTCGCCACATAAACCCGGCTCGCCGGGTCTTCGCCCACCAGCACGACCGCGAGCCCCGGCGTCAAGCCATGCCTTGCCTTCAGTTCGCCCACGGTTTTGGCCATGCGCGCGCGCAAGCCCTCGGCATGGGCCTTGCCATCAATGATCTTTGCCATCGGGGATTCCTGTTTTTGTGAATGTCTTACGACATGAAGCGGGCAGCATAATAGACAATGAGATATTTGATGAACTGCAAGCCCAGCAGCAGGACAATCGGCGAAATATCAATGCCGCCGAGATCAGGCAGCCGGCGGCGGATGGGGCCGAGCAAGGGCTCTGTCAGGCGGTGCAGCGCATAGCCGATCTGCCGCACATATGGGTTTGCGCCATTGATGACATTGAAGCCGATGAGCCAGCTCATGATGACGCTGGCGAGGATCACATAGAAATAAATGTCGAGGACGGTGAGAATGAGCCAGAGAACGGGATTGACCATGATGCCTGCATCGCTGTTTGAACGGGGGCCACATGTAGGGCGATTGCGCCGCCCATGCAAGCCACCCCTGCTTGACGGCTCGTGGCCCCGGATTTACAAGCTCACAGCGTGGGGCAGTAGCTCAGTTGGGAGAGCGCGGCGTTCGCAATGCCGAGGCCAGGGGTTCGATCCCCCTCTGCTCCACCAGTTGTTCCGGCAGTCTTCAATTGGCAATCAGCGCCGGGCATAGCTCCGCCGGGGATGGAAACGGTTATGCCGCTTTCGGAAGGTGGAGAAGCGAAGGGCAGCGCTTCAGCTTGTGTCGGGCTTCAGCGCGTCCCAGGCGAGGGCATGGCATTCCTTGAGGACCTCATCGACTTCGTGAATGGACTTCCTGCGGTGTCCGGGCGGACGGCCGGGCCGCAGCGGCGAGGTGAACTTCGGGTCTGGCATCTTGTCCCGCTTCAGCCGCCAGCGCGCCAGACGCTTGGCCTGGCGCGGCAGATCGTCAAGCGCCAGCTTGAGGGCCTGGAGCCTGCGGCTGAGGCGGGCGGCGTTAACGAGATCATCGGGCGGCCGAACGGGTGCAGCGGCGGGTTCGGGCACTGACCATAGGGAGTCCAACCGGGAATCGTCGCCAAAGAAAAGGATGCGCGGGGGATGCTTCGCGTATTTTACGCGGTGTTGGCGCAATTCCGGGAAATTCTTGCGCGGATCGAAGAGGCGGAACGAGGGAGGCGAACCACCGCCACCCTTGCCGATCATGTGCCCCTTGGGCATGGGCCGCGAGGCAACCGGCTTCACCACGATCCCCCGCGCCGCAACAACAATGAGGCGGCGGACGGCGGATTCGGCAGGCCGCAGCACCCGCAGCACGGCGCGGTGCAGACGGTGCGGAATCCGCCCCGCTGTCTCAGGTCCATCCAGCCCCAGCATGGCAAACAGGGCCGCAACTATCGCATTGAGCGCTTCGGTGTTGCGTTTGATGGCCAAGTCCCAGTCCATGTGATTCCTTGTAAGAACAAATCAGGAACATATATGACATGCTAGGAATATAGTTGTCAAGAGGGATATATGCGGAAAAAATGATACATTCTGTCAAATGGGCATTCCTCATGACTTCCAGAGCGATATCCGGTGATTTTGACTTGACAAGTTATGAATCGTGTAGTATTTACTACACATGACGCAATTTGGCGATTACATTCGAGAAAGACGCGAAAAGCTTCGTGAAGCTGACAAAACCTACTCACTTCGACAAGTGGCGCAAAGAGTAGGCATTCAACCCACCTATCTTAGCAAGTTAGAGCGAGGCGAACTCGACCCACCATCGGAGGAGACATCGCGGCGAATTGCGGTGGAATTGGCGGAGGACCCCGATATTGTCCTAGCGCTTGCGGGAAAAGTGTCTAGCGATCTTCAGGACATAATCAGGAAACGGCCAAGCCTATTCGCCGATTTGATACGACAGCTAAAGCAGACGCCAGACCATGCAATCCTGAAGCTAGTTCGAGAAGTCCGGGACGGAGAATGGTGATGACAAACATTAAAGGAGACAGCCATGATTTCGCTTGAAAATGGAGAGCTTGTGTTCCGATTTGAGGAAGTCCACCCCCATGCCGTCTGCAAAGTGAACTTTCAACGTACACTTCGTATTCCCGACAATGAGAAAGAGTATCCACTTCCGCCGGGCCTTGGCCGTTTCGAATTACAACACATTGATGACCTTGCGGCCAAACTGCCGCAAGTACTTGTTCGTCACGGCGGCGTGGTGATGCCGATGTGGCAATCAGAAGCAATGTGGCTCAATTTCAACGGTCGTCACACACGCGCTGATTATCCATTCGCCATCAAGATTTCTGCCGGTAAAATCAATGCCATTACGGGGGAACCATGGCAGGAACCGCTTCAACGAGAACCGCAAGACTATCTCGTACTACCTCGTCAGCCATGGCTGGACGGCTTCTGCGTGAAGAAGGGTCTCATCCGCCAATTTGTCGCCGCCGCACTTGGCCAGGGTGCCACTGTTGAAGAACAGATCGCTGGCCAAGCGGTCGATGGCGGACTTCAAATCATAGCCTACCCCATGAAGCGGGAAATTTATGAGAAACTGCGTCGGCATATAACATTTAATACACCAGTCCATTGCCATTCAGGTCCGGTACACTCCAAGTCAGTTGACATGGGCTTCGCCGCTGGCGGTCAAATGCGGCAGGAACTGTACGCTGACCCACATGGATTGGATGCATGGGACCAACAACATTCTTCCCGCTGCTTCGTTACAGTATTGAATGCACAATCATGGCAATCAATCACAGGCACCTATCCCCCTACAAAACCGCTGACCATGGCAGATTATGCTAAATCTGGAATGCCATGGTTCGACTATTATGCCGCAGATCAGAAGCCGCTGGAGGGCTCAAATATCCTGTCCCGCGTCAAATCCATTGCCAAGTTTGACAGACCTACAACGGACAAGGGAGAGGATTCGGAATTGATGTCCAGTTCCTTGAAGATTTTTCAGTTGGACCGGACATGAGACTCGTTCGCGAACCCAATCAGGTTCGAGAGGGCCTATTTTAGAGAGGCGCCACAATTTCGTGAATTGAGTCTGGAGTTTTGCCATGTGCGCTTTTATTACTTCCAAACTGGGACAGCTATCGGCGGTGCTCGTTCCTTTGTTGCTTGTCATTTTGACCTGTGCATTGAGTGCTTACTATCCCAGATCAATGGACGAGTGGGATAAGAAATGGCACATGAGGAATTGGGGACCAAAGAAGAATGTCAATGTCGGTCCTCGTCCTGAAGCAAATCGACTTCAAACCGCGATCATGTGGTTGGGACGCAAGCTTTCTCCACCGTTCCTTGGGCCGGTAGTGTTTTTTGGTGGCTTTTTTATCATGTTTGCTTGGTTCCGGAACTGTCGGTACTGATGATTAGCTGACCACCAGACCATGGAGTTCCCTTCGAACGGTGGGACTCGTAGTATGAAACTACTTCCAAATGAAGTTTGGGCCATTTTTGCGCCCGATAACGAGTTAGAAATTGCAAATACGATAGCACCACAAACTAGAAAATATTCGATATCGTCGGAGAATACTTGGATCAATATGGAGGATGCTGTGGGGAAAGATTTCCAAAGGTTTGTATTTGAATTTCATGAGTGGAACAAAAAATCCGATACTTATCCATTTTCCGCCTTTGGCCGTATTACTCTAGCGAATTGGCGTAAAGACGAGACTGGAAAAATTTACTTAAGTGAGCAATTGATGACGGTCGGAGAAATCGACAATTGTGTAGATGCATTGATTAAAAATCTTGAAGAGCTTCGCAAATTTGCGAAGGAAAAATTTCTTAAAAACTAAAATAAGAGATGTTGCTTCCCGACTAAGCGAGTTCTGGGTCCCGGCTTTCGCCGGGATGACAGAATTAGTTGGCGCTTGAGAAAATCTAAACGTCGAGGTTCGCCACGTTGAGCGCGTTTTCGCGGATGAAGTCGCGTCTTGGCTCGACGACGTCGCCCATCAGCTTGGTGAAGATGTCGTCGGCTTCGTCGAGTTCGGAGACTTTGACGCGGAGCAGCGAGCGGACGTTTGAATCCAGCGTGGTTTCCCAGAGCTGGTCGGGGTTCATTTCGCCCAGGCCCTTGTAGCGCTGCATGGAGATGCCTTTGCGGCCTATTGCAAAGATGGCTTCGAGCAAATCCAGGGGGCCGTGGATCACCGTGTCGGACTCCTTGCGGCGGAGCTTGGCGGGCCTTGCATAGATTTCCTGGAGGTGGGCCGCCTTCTTGTCCAGGCGCAGCACATCGGATGAGCCGATGAGCTTGGCGTCGATGCTCCAGCTTTCCTTGACGCCTCGCACCTCGCGCGTGAACGCCAGGCCGCCATCTTCCGACACGGTGCCGGTCCAGCCGCGCTCGGTTTCCTCGGAAATCACGTCGAGCCTGCGGGCGATATAGGCCGCCGCCATGACGGCGCGTTCGCTGTTGGAGATGGCCAGGGGATTGAGCGCGCCGGCGATGGCCGCCTGCTCGATGACGTTGCGGGGGTAGCGCGAGTGCAGCGCCTCGACGGCGGTGCGGATGGAGAGCGCTTCCTCGACGATGGCGCGGAGATCGCCGCCGCCCCGCTCGCTGCCATCGGCGAGAGACAGGGTTGTGGCATCAAGGCCCGTATCGATCAGGTAATCTTCCAGCGCCTTTGCATCTTTCAGATATTGCTCGGAGGAGCCGCGCTTGACTTTGTAAAGCGGCGGCTGGGCGATGTAGAGATAGCCGCGATCAATCACTTCCGGCATCTGGCGATAGAAGAAGGTGAGCAGCAATGTGCGGATGTGGGCGCCGTCCACGTCAGCATCGGTCATGATGATGACCTTGTGGTAGCGGAGCTTTTCGATGTTGAAGCCATCGCCATTTTCATCCCGGCCAATGCCAGTGCCGAGCGCTGTGATGAGGGTTCCGATTTCAGCCGACGACAGCATCTTGTCGAAGCGGGCGCGCTCGACGTTGAGGATTTTGCCGCGCAAGGGCAGCACCGCCTGATTTTCGCGGTTGCGGGCCTGCTTGGCGGAACCGCCGGCTGAATTGCCCTCGACGATGAACAATTCGGTCTGGGCCGGATCGCGGTTCTGGCATTCGGCCAGCTTGCCGGGAAGGCCCGCCATGTCGAGGGCGCCTTTGCGCCTGGTGAGATCGCGGGCTTTTCTCGCGGCTTCCCTGGCGGCGGCGGCTTCGGCCACTTTGTTGACGATGATTTTGGCGTCACCGGGGTGTTCCTCAAACCAGGCGCCGAGCTGTTCGTTGACGAGGCCCTCAACCACCGGGCGGACTTCGGAGGAGACGAGCTTGTCCTTGGTTTGGGATGAGAATTTTGGATCGGGCACCTTGACCGAGAGAACGCAGGTGAGGCCTTCGCGGGCGTCATCGCCGGTGATCGCCACTTTTTCCTTCTTGGCGATGCCGCTGGTGGCGGCATAGGTGTTGATCACGCGGGTGAGCGCGCCGCGAAAGCCAGCCAGGTGGGTGCCGCCATCGCGCTGGGGAATGTTGTTGGTGAAGCACAGCACATTCTCGTGGTAGCTGTCATTCCACCAGAGGGAGCATTCCACCGTGAGGCCATCCTTTTCGCCGCGGATCATGATGGGATCCTTGATGGCCGATTGCTTGGTGCGGTCGAGGTAGCGGACGAAGGCCTGGATGCCGCCTTCGTAAAACAGCTCCACTTCCCGGGGCTCGACGCCTCTTCTATCGGCCAGCAAAATGCGCACGCCGGAGTTCAAGAAAGCCAACTCACGCAGGCGGTGCTCAATGGTGGCGAAATCAAATTCAGTTTTGGTGAAGGTGGCGGGCGACGGCAGGAAGGTGACTTCAGTGCCGCGCTTGCCGTCGGCGCTGCCCAGGGTTTGCAAGGGGCCATCGGCGTCGCCATGGGTGAAATCAATGCGGTGGATCTTGTTGTCGCGGTAGATGGTGAGCTTGAGCCAGATGGAGAGCGCGTTCACCACGGATACGCCGACGCCATGCAGGCCGCCGGACACCTTGTAGGAATTCTGGTCGAATTTTCCGCCGGCGTGAAGCTGGGTCATGATGACTTCGGCGGCGGAGACGCCTTCGGATTTGTGAATGTCGGTGGGAATGCCGCGGCCATTGTCGGTGACGGTGCAGGAGCCATCGGCGTTGAGCACCACGGTCACGCGGTCGGCGTAGCCGCCCAGAGCCTCGTCGATGGCGTTGTCCACCACCTCATAAACCATGTGGTGGAGCCCCGAGCCATCATCGGTGTCGCCGATATACATGCCGGGGCGCTTGCGCACGGCGTCGAGGCCTTTGAGCACCTTGATGGAATCGGCGTCGTAGGTGGGCAGTGGCGGTTCGTCGTCTGACATCAGGCTCTCTTCATTTCCACTAGCGTTCCAGCCTCCACATGAAAGCGCTGGGCATGATGGCCCAGGCCCTCAAACAAATGGCCGTCGGTTCCGGTCATCCAGGCCTGGCTTCCCAGCGCTTCGAGCGCTGTAAAAAGACCTTCGCGGCGGGCGCCGTCCAGATGGGCCGCAACCTCATCCAGCAATAGCACAGGCGCCACGTCCGCCACAGTTTTAACTGCGCGGGCCTGGGCCAAAATCAGGCCTATCAACAGGGCTTTTTGCTCGCCCGTCGAGCAGCGGGCGGCGGCCATGGATTTGGGGCCGTGGGTCACGCTGAGATCACTTCGATGGGTTCCCCGCAAAGTCCGGCTGGCGGCCCGGTCGGCCACCCGCGAATCAGCCAGCAGCCTACGATATTCATCCTCGGCGCGCACGGCCGGCATGGCGCGCACGAGGTTTTCGATCTCACCCTCTATGGCGATCAGGGCATGGGGGAAGGCGCTTTCACCCCTGGTGTCGTGAATGTTTTTCTGCAGCGCCTCAATGGCGGTGACGCGGGCCGCCGCGATGGCCACGGCGGCTTCGGCCATCTGCGCCTCCAAGCTTCCCATCCACACCATGTCGGCGCGCATTTCCTGCAGCAGCAGGTTGCGCTCACGCATGACTTTCTCAAAAACAGCGACGCGGGAATTATGTTCGGGATCGAAGGTGGCCACGAGCCTGTCCATGAAGCGGCGGCGGTCGCCCGCAGGGCCGGCGAAGAGTCCGTCCATGGCGGGGGTGAGCCAGAGAATGCGCATGTGATCGCCCAGGGCGCCCGAGCTTTTCTGCAGGTGGCCATCAATCAACACGACGCGGCCGGACGTCCCCGCTTCATGGGCCGCGGCGCTCCAGCCGGTGCCGAGCTTCACATCATGCAGGGGCGTGGCAACTTCGGCGGCGATGGCCCAGGAGCCTGGCGCGCCGATATGGGCCAGCTCATCAAAGCTGGCGCCCCGCAAGCCCCGGCCTGGAGCCAGTAGCGACAGGGCCTCCAGCAGATTGGTCTTGCCCGCCCCATTGGGGCCGGAGAGGGCCACAAGACGGGCTGCCACGTCCAGCCGGAGGCCGGAGTAGTTCCTGAAGTTGGTGAGGGTCAGTCTGGTTAATGCAAGCCGGGCCACAGCGGACTGTTTTTACACCCGCATGGGCATCAAAACATAGAGCGCGTGTTCATCTGAGGGATCGCGCACGATGGTGGGCGAGCCCGCGTCCGCCAGATGGAAGGTGATATGATCGGACTTCACCTGGCCCGCCACATCCAGCAGATAGCGGGCATTGAAGCCGATATCGATGGGATCGTGGGCGTAGTCGACGGGCATTTCCTCTTCGGCCGAACCGGAATCCGGATTGTTCACCGTCAGCGTGAGGCGGCCCGACGCGATGTTGAGCTTGACCGCCCTGCCCTTTTCATTGGAGATCGTCGAAACGCGGTCAACGGCGGCGGAGAAGCTCCGGGTGTCGACATCCAGCACCTTGTCGTTGTTCCTTGGAATGACGCGCTCATAATCGGGGAAGGTGCCGTCGATGAGTTTCGAGGTGAGCACCAGATGGCCGACAGCGAAACGGATTTTTGATGACGACAGGGAGATTTCAACTTCGCCCTCCTCGCCTTCGATGAGCTTCACCACATCGAGCACGGTTTTGCGCGGAACGATGATGCCGGGCATGGACTTGGCGCCGGCGGGCAAGGAGACTTGCGCTTGGGCCAGGCGATGGCCATCGGTCGCGACGGCGCGGAGCAAATCGCCAGCCTTCACTTCATGCAGGTATATGCCGTTCAGGTAGTAGCGGGTTTCCTCGGTGGAAATGGCAAAGCGGGTTTTTTCGATGAGGCCCTTGAGCTCATCAACGGACAACGAAAAGGTGTTGGTCATGTCGCCTGAAGCCAGATCGGGGAAATCCTCCGGCGGCAGGGCCTGCAGCGCGAAGCGGGATTTTCCGGCGATCACCGAGACGCGGTTGCCATCGCCTGCCTGATCAAGTTCAAGCTGGGCCCCTTCCGGCAGCTTCCGCACGATGTCGTAGAGCATGTGGGCGGGAACGGTGGCGGCACCTTCGCGGGCCACTTCGGCGCCCACGGTTTCGACAATTTCAATATCGAGGTCGGTGGCCGTGAGGCGCAGGTGCGCGCCGGTGGCTTTCAGGAGGACGTTGGACAGGATCGGAATGGTGTTGCGGCGCTCGACAACGCTTTGCACATGATTGAGCGCCTTGAGAAAAGAAGTCCGTTCAATCGTCACGCGCATAACAGCAATATCCTTGAGTTTGAAAAACCGCCCCTGGCCGGGCCGCAGACAATGGCCCGAAAGGGGGCGGGATTCAAGGCTTTCCGCAGATTTTATTGCTGTTCGACAAGCCTTATCAACAGGGCCACTTCCTTGGCCAGGCGGTCATCGGTCTTGATCTGGTCATCGATCTTGCGCACCGCGTGGAGCACGGTGGAATGATCCCTGCCGCCGAAGCGGCGGCCGATTTCCGGCAGCGACCGCGAGGTCATTTTCTTGGCGAGATACATGCCGACCTGGCGCGGCACGACGATGGAACGGGCGCGCCGCGGCGACAGCAGGTCGGTTCTCGCCACATTGAAATGGCGGCCGACGATCTTGAGGATATCATCAATCTTGATGCGGCATTGATCGGGGTTGGCCGACATGTCGCGCAGCACCATGGAGGCGAGATCAAGGGTGATGGGGGCCTTGTTGAACTGCTGATAGGCCACAACGCGGTTCAGGGCGCCTTCCAGCTCGCGGCCGCCGCCGGTGATGCGGTTGGCGACAAATTCCAGCACGTCATCGGGGATCACAATGGAATGGTCCCGCTGGTTCATGGCGACATAGCGGCTCAGTACGATCTTGCGGCGGAGCTCGAGGTCCGGCATTTCAATATCGATGACCAGACCGCCCATGAGCCTGGAGCGCATGCGTTGGTCGATGGTGTCGAGCTGGGAGGGCGGCACATCGGCCGCCACGATCACCTGACGCCTGGAATCCACCAGGGAATTGAAGGTGTGGCAGAATTCCTGCTGCATGGTCTTGCCCTGCAGGAACTGGAAATCATCAATCAGCAACACGTCAACCGATTGAAACTGATCCTTGAAGGATATGGTGTCGCGTTGGCGCAGCGCTTGGATGAAGCTGTACATGAAGCGCTCGGCGGTGAGGAACAGCACCTTGCGCTCGGGATGGATTTCCCGGATGCGGTGGGCCACGGCGTTCAGCAAATGGGTTTTGCCAAGCCCCGAGGCGGAATGGATGAAAAGCGGATTGAAGGTGACGGGAGCGCCGGCCACCGCCTCGGTGACGCGGCAGGCCGCCGCATGGGCCAGTTGATTTGATGTGCCGACGACAAAACTGTCAAAGGTCTGGGTCAAATCCAGCTGGGTGTTGCGCTCGCCCTGCGCGAGAAAGTTCAGGTGGGCGGAGGAATCGGCGCGCTGCTCAACTGGATTGCCACGCGGCGGCTCGACGGCGCGCTCGACAACTTCCACAACCCGCTGCGGCGCGATCTGGCCACGCACCCGCACCAGAATGGAATCCAGGCGGCCAAACTCCGCTTCGGCTATTTTCTGCAACTTGGTGACGTAGTGATTTTCAATCCAGCTTTTGAGAAAGCGGGTTGGAACGGACACGATGAGCCGAAGATTGCTGTGGTCTTCCGCATCCATGCGGCCAAACCAGCTGGTGAAAAGATCATCCCCCAATTCCGCCCGCAGGCGCTGGGCCACCCGTTGCCATTTCTGCTTTAGATCGACAATTGCTAGTTCCGTCATTTTGCTGTCCGCGCTCACTTGCTCTGCTGATTTTTGTTTCAAGCTGGCCTCCTTCAAGTTCACTCCCGACACAGATTCACGTTGGCGCTTTTTTTCATAAAAAAGCAACCTGCGCTTGACCCCACGCCTTCACTTACACTTTGGAAAAACCAACCGCCCCCTTGACGTCCACTCACCCCGTCACTTCACCCTGTGGCCTCACAGTCCAAAGTGTTTTCCTACCCGTTATACCCCGGCTCACGCGCCGCTTTTTCAATTGCCCCCTGTAAAGGCAGGGGGAACCTACAAAGGCCGGGCGTCACAGTGCAAGATGAATCCTGTGATAATCCGTACACGGAGCGAGCTTGTTCTTGCGGCAGTTTGCAGGATTTTTTTCCAGATTCGGCTAACTCCCTGATGTGGCATTGTGAATCAGGAGGGATGGCGAGGCGCTTCAGAAAAAACCGTGCGCCGCAACATAATAGAATTCTCGGGCCGAACCGGGCCGATCATGGGCGGGTCGCACAAAATTCAACAGTGCCGCGTTAAGGCACTGAACTATCTAAATTAAATTTGTCAAAACTATCCGTTGGCGGACAAAGAAAAACGCGCCGGAAAAATTCACGGCGCGTTTTCAAAAAGATATGTGGATAATTGTCAGGCTTTGAGGGCCCGGATGCGGCTGGTGAGGCGCGATACTTTGCGCGAAGCGGTGTTTTTATGAAGCACGCCCTTCTGGGCGCCACGCATCAGCTCCGGCTCGGCTTGCTTCATGGCAACGACGGCGGCCGCCTGGTCGCCGGCGCTGATCGCTTCTTCCACCTTGCGCAAGGAGCTGCGGACGCGGCTGACGCGGTTCTTGTTCACGGTGGCGCGACGCGCCGAAACGCGTGTTGCCTTCTTTGCCGACTTCGTATTGGCCATTTTATTTCCTGATTGCTTAACGTATGAAGTTGGCGGCTTATATCGATGCGGCAGCCCCACGTCAATTGGCTGGTGGACAAGCGTTGATGCCGGCGCATAGCAGCTTCGTCTGGGGTTTTTCGACACTCGGATAAATGATAAATAACAACCAGTTACAAGGATATCTATGTATAGCGAGGCCAGGCCCTGGGGGTCATTCCACATTCTCGACGAAGGAAAAGGCTTCAAGGTCAAACGCATTGTGGTGAGGCCTGGTGGCAGGCTTTCGCTGCAAAGCCACAAGCACCGGGCCGAGCACTGGACCGTGGTGACGGGTGTTGCGACGGTGACAGTGGGAGAGCAGGTTGTGGAGCTTGGCCGCTCGCAAGCCATTGATATTGCCCAAGGCGAAAAGCACCGGCTGGAAAATTTCCATGATGGCGAAGTGGAAGTTATTGAGGTGCAATTTGGCGATTACCTCGGCGAAGACGACATCATCCGCTACGACGACATATATAAAAGGGCATGACACGTATCGGCGTTGATCTCGGCGGCACCAAGATTGACGCCATTGCAATGGCGCCGTCAGGCGAGACTGTTTTCGAAAATCGCATTGCGACGCCCAAGACTTATGACGGGATCGTTTCCGCCATCCGCGGATTGGTGCATGCCGCGGGCGAAGGCACGGTTGGCATTGGAGCACCGGGCTCGCTCTCGCGCAAGACCGGCTTGTGGCGCAATGCCAATATACTGGCGTGCAACGGCAAGCCCTTCCAGCACGATCTTGAAGCAGCAATTGGCCGGCCGGTGAAAATGGAGAACGACGCGAATTGCTTTGCTTTGTCGGAAGCCATTGACGGGGCGGGACAGGGCTATCCAGTTGTCGCGTTCTTCACGGTGGGCACCGCCCTTGGCGGCGGCCTGGTGGTCAATGGCAAGCTGGTCGTGGGGGCCAATGGCGAGGCTGGCGAATTTGGCCACACGGCCTTGCCCTGGCCCAATGAAAGTGAATGGCCGCTGCTGCCGTGCTTCTGCGGCAAGACGGGATGCGCCGAACAATATGTTTCAGGCACCGGATTGGCGAGGGATCATCTGCGCGTTACGGGCGAAGATTTATCGGGAAAGGAAATTGTGGCGCGGGCGCGGGGCGGCGATGCGCGGGCTTTGGCCTCACTGGCGCGTTTGCAGGACCGCTTCGCGCGGGTGGCCGCCAACATCGCCTGCGTGGTGGACCCGGATGTCTTTGTGATCGGCGGCGGGCTGAGCGAATTGCCGGAACTCGTGGAACACCTGCCGCCGCTGATCTCGCGCTACAGTTTTTCCGGCACGGCGGAAGCGAAGGTGGCGCGCGCCCGGTACGGAGAGAAAAGCGGAGTTAGAGGGGCGGCGCGGCTTTGGGATTGAGCGCATTGTTAGAAAGCAGGATGGATTTTATGACCCAGTATATCGGCGTTCTCGAGGGCAGCGGAAAGACCTATGGGGTGCGCATTCCGGACCTTCCCGGCTGCTATGGCGGCGGCGCTTCGCCGGAGGCGGCCATTGCGGATGCCATGTCGGCCGCACGGGAATGGATTGCACAGCGTGAAACCAAAGGCGAGGCGCCACCAAAGCCACGCACCTTGGTGCAAATCCTGAAAGCTGGCGAAATCAACGCAAAGCGGAACGAAGCCGCCGTTATCTTGCCGGTTGTGCTGGACGCAGGTCGCACGGTTCGCGCCAATTTTACCTTCGATGCGGGTCTGCTTGAAGCCATAGATGCCGAGGCGGCACGGCGCGGCCTCACAAGGTCAGCCTTCCTCGCAAGTGCTGCACGTGAAAGACTGGAGCTTGCGTGAAGGGCCCTCATCTATCCCATATCACTTCGTGACATGGGCCCCTTTCTTCTCCCGCTCTGCGGGCGAAGACGCATTGCAAGAAGGTTGTCTTCCACCGCTTGCGGGGGAAGAAAGGGGCCTATTTTGCGGAACGCAAAATGGGATAGATGAGGGCCCTTACCAGCGATTTGCCCTCGCCTGCCATTTCACGGATGAGGAGAAAAACACAATGCCTCTGAAAGACGTGTCAACACGCCATCCATACCATGCACGACTTCTTCATTTTGAAACCTGATAACGCGCAGACCAAGTGCCCTAAGATATGCGGTTCGCCTGCTGTCCCTTGCCAACTCCTCATCGGTTGAATGGGTTTCGCCATCGACCTCCACCACCAAGCGGGTTTCCCGGCACAAAAAGTCGACAATATATGGTCCTACGGGAACTTGGCGCGTAAATTTGAATCCTTCAAAGTTTCGATTGCGCAATTGTTCCCACATGCGCCTTTCAGCGAGTGTCTCGTTTCTCCGCAACTCACGGGCGCGGGTGAGTTTGGCGCCTTGCCGCAAAGCCATCTCCCGTTGTTAGCGAAGGACCCTTATCTTCCCCCGCAAGCGGGGGAAGACTTGAGGGTTACGGTTTTTCCCACTTGCCGCTTTTTTCCGAGCGGAAAAACGCGTCGATGATTTTCATGTTCTGGATCGCGTCTTCGACACCCCAGGACATTTTTTCCTGTTTGCGGATGACGCGGTTGAAGGCTTCGGCCTGGAGCTGGTACTGGTCGGTGACGGGCAGTTCTATCCATTTGCCCACATTCATGTCCATGCCTTGTACGAAGTAGCGGTTGGGTTTGTCGGGTGGGGCGTTGAAAGGGATTTCGATTTCGATGCGGCCCTTGGTGCCCGCCATGTTGACGCGCTGGTAGGGGGCCAACTGGGTTGACACCACGAAGGTGAGCTGGCGGCCATCGCCGAAATCGGCAATGCCGCTGGCGAGGCGATCGGTCTTGAATTTGGGGTCGCGGTCGAAGGTCGCAATCACACGTTTGGGTTCGGCGCCAAACATGAAGCGGGCAACCGTGATGGGATAGCAGCCGATATCATAAAGTCCGCCGCCGCCGATATCGGCCATGTTGCGGACGTTTTTGGGATCGCGGTTGAAATAGGTGAAGAATACCTGAATGGCGCCAAGCGCGCCGATCTCGCCCTTCCTGACGCGGGCGCGGGCCTCAATCCATTGCTGGGCATGACGCACCATGAAGGCTTCGGCCACATGAATGCCCTTGGGCACCTTGCGGAGTTTGGCTGCTTCCCTGGCGGTTATGGCGATGGGTTTTTCGCACAGCACATGTTTTCCGGCTTTGGCGGCGGCAAGCGCAAGTGGAACATGAAGATGGTTCGGCAAGGGATTGTAAACAGACTCGATTTCAGGGTCCGCCAGCATTTCCTCATAGGAGCCATAGGCCTTGGGGATGCCGAGTTTCGCGGCGGCGGCCCTGGCGGTTTTGAGGCTCCGCGATGCAATGGCCACCACCTCGATGTCGGCGCTTTTCATCATGCCGGGGGTCACTTTTTCCATGCCGATTTTGGCGGTTGAAATTATTCCCCATTTGACTGGCTTCATGGCCCTCTCCCCTTGAATTTGCGATTGTTGGTTGAGTGTATAGGCAGCCTGGTGAGAGAAGTATAGAAAATGTCGTTTTTTGTCCATGCGGGCGAAAAGCTTAACTTGACGACCGATGGGGGTTTCGCGCTAGTCTAGCGCCCAGAGTCCGCAGAAATTCAACAACAGTGGCGGATGTTTAGGGAGAACAAAGACATGCACTCGATTTTCACGAAATTACTTGGCTCGGCCGCTGTTGGCGCAAGCCTGCTGGCGATGGCAAACTCAGCGTCCGCAGCCGATCCTGAAAGCTGCAAGGCCGTGCGTTTCGCTGACGTGGGCTGGACCGACATCCAGGTGATCACCGGGATTGCCAGCATTCTGTTTGACGGGCTGGGCTATGCTTCCGAGGTGAAAACCTTGTCGGTGCCTGTCACCTATGCCTCGCTCAAGAACAAGGACATTGACGTGTTCCTTGGCAACTGGATGCCTTCCATGACCGCCGACATCAAGCCTTACCTTGAGGACAAGTCGGTGGATCAGCTTCCGCCAAACCTGGAGGGCGCAGGCTATGGCATCGTGGTGCCGCAGTATGTGGCCGATGCCGGTGTCAAGAGCATCGCCGACCTCGCCGCCAACAAGGACAAGTTCCAGGGCAAGTTCTACGGCATCGAGTCCGGTAATGACGGCAACCGCATCATCCAGACGATCATCGACGATCCCAAGAACAACCTGGCCGGATATTCCGTGGTTGAAAGCTCGGAAGCGGGCATGCTGACGGAAGCCGAGAAGGCCATGAAGAACAATGAGTGGATCATGTTCCTCGGCTGGACCCCGCACCCCATCATGGGCGAGATGAAAATCCATTATCTTGATGGCGTGAGCGACTATGGCTTTGGCGCGGCAACGGTTCACACCAATGTGCGCGCCGGCTATGTGGCGGAATGCCCCAATGCCGGCAAGCTGGTGAGCAATCTCAAGTTCGACCTCGCCATGGAAGGCGCCATGATGGCGCCCGTGCTCAAGGATGGCGCTGACCCCAAGGTTGTCGCGCTGGACTGGATCAAGGCCAACCCGGATTCAATCAAGGCGTGGCTCGACGGCGTGACCACGTTTGATGGCGGCGATGCCACGGCCGCGGTTTCGGCGGCGATCCAGTAGCAGCCATACGACGTCAGATTTCTCCGGCGCTGGGCATTTACAGCGCCGGAGTGTCGCAGCGCAGGGGTGGGGCACATGATCGATCCGATTTCGAAGTTCATCGCGGCGTGGAAAATTCCGGTTGGGCAATGGGGAAAGTCGGTCATTGACTTCATCATCACCTATTTCGATTGGTTTTTTGAGGGGCTCTCAAATGGCATCGAGTGGGTGATTGAAGGCTCGACCTATCTGCTCCTGCTGTGTCCGCCGTTGCTGCTGGCCGCCGCGCTGGCCGGCATCAGCTACTCCATTCAAAAATCCAAGATGATCAGCCTGCTGGTGCTTGCGGGTTTTCTGTTCATCATCAACCAGGGCCTGTGGAAGGAAACCGTGCAGACGCTGGTGATCGTGATCGCGGCCACATCGGCCTCGATGGTGATTGGCGTTCCGCTTGGCATCTGGGCCGCCCACAAGCCGCGGGTGTGGCAAACCATGCAGCCCATTCTCGATCTCATGCAGACCATGCCGACATTCGTCTATCTCATCCCCATCCTGATCCTGTTTGGCCTGGGCGCTGCTCCGGCTCTCATCGTCACGGTTATTTTCGCCATGCCAGCGCCGGTGCGCATGACCTATCTGGGGCTGACATCCATTCCCAAACCCATGCTGGAGGCGGGCGAGGCCTTTGGCGCGACGAAGCGGCAACTGTTGTGGAAGGTTGAATTGCCGGCAGCGCTTCCCACGATCATGGCGGGGCTCACCCAATGCATCATGCTTTCGCTTTCCATGGTGGTGATTGCGACGCTGATTGGCGCACCTTCGCTTGGCAATCCGGTCAACCGCGCGCTCAACAACCGCAATATTCCGCTGGGGATTGAAGCGGGCCTTGCGATTGTGATCCTGGCGATCATTCTTGACCGGGTGCTTTCCGTCCGAACGGGAACCAGGAAATGAGCACCGCTGTTGAATTCAAGACTGTCGACATCCTCTTCGGCAAGGATACCCGTGAAGCTTTGGCCATGCTCGATGCCGGCAAGAGCCGGGCCGAAATCCTCGATAAAACGGGAGCGGTCTCTGGGCGCCGCAAACGCCAGCCTGAAAGTCATGGAAGGCGAGATCAGCGTTCTCATGGGGCTTTCGGGTTCGGGGAAATCCACCCTGCTGCGCGCCGTGAACGGGCTCAACAAGGTTTCGCGCGGCAACGTGCTGGTGCGGGACGGCAGCAACATGGTTGATGTCGTCACCTGCGACGAGGCAACGCTGCGCCATGTGCGGCAGGGGCAGGTGGCCATGGTGTTTCAGCAATTCGCGCTGCTGCCGTGGCGCACGGTCGCCGAGAATGTGGGCTTTGGACTTGAGCTTGCCGGAATGCCCGATGAGGAACGCAAGGCGAAAGTTGACAAGCAACTGAAGCTGGTTGGCCTTGAGCAATGGACCGGAAAATATGTGCATGAGCTGTCGGGCGGCATGCAGCAGCGGGTTGGCCTGGCCAGGGCCTTTGCGACGGAAGCGCCCATACTTCTCATGGATGAGCCGTTCTCGGCGCTTGATCCGCTGATCCGCACCAAGCTGCAGGATGAGCTTCTGCAGCTGCAAAAGACACTGAAGAAAACCATCATCTTTGTGAGCCATGACTTGGAAGAAGCGCTCAAGATCGGCAATCACATTTCGATTATGGAAGGGGGCCGCATCGTGCAGACCGGCAGGCCCGAGGATATCGTGCTGCGGCCCGCCAACGCCTATGTGAGCGAGTTCATCGCCAATGTGAATCCGTTAAGCGTGCTCACCGCCTGGAATGTGATGCGCGGCAAGCATGAGCTGGAGTCCGCAGGCCAGGGATGGACTTGGCTGGACCGCCGCAAGACGACGCGCTTCAAGCTGGACAAGGCTGGCAAGGTGGCAGCCGTCGAGCGCAATGGGCAAACGGCAAGCTGGGTGTCCTGCGCTGAAGCGGAAAAGGAGCTGGGCAAGAATGACCATCCGGTGTTCTGGGCCACGCCTGGCACGTCCTTGAAAACTGTCATGCTCGCCATGCACAAGGCGGATACAGCACCCGTGGCGCTGTTCAATGATGACAGCACATTTGCTGGCGCCATTGGCGTGCGCGACGTGCTGCAGGCGGTGTTGAAGCGGGCGAGTTAGCGACAGGGCCTGGCAGGGCAGATGAGAATTCTCACTGCCAACTGGTTCCAGTTTGCAGTGGCCCTGCCTTTAGATAGCTTGCAATTGTTTGGCCGATGTCGGCGAAGGTTTTTCTTCTGCCTATTGGTCCGGGCTTGATGGCCTTGGCATAACACAGGATGGGCGCGCATTCCCGTGTGTGGTCGGTGCCTTTCCAGGTGGGGTCGTTGCCGTGGTCGGCAGTGAGGATCATGAGATCGCCATCACGCAGGAGCTTCATGGCTTCGGGCAAGCGCTTGTCGAAATATTCGAGTGCCGCGGCATAGCCAGCGACGTCACGCCGGTGGCCGTAGAGTGAGTCGAAATCGACGAAGTTTGTCATCAACAGACCGCCGCTTTTCAAGTTTGGCATTTCGGCGAGAGTTGCGTCAAAGAGGGCCGCGTTGCCGGAGGCTTTCACTTCGCGGCCAGTTCCGGAGTGGGCATAGATGTCGCCGATTTTGCCGACCGCTATGATATCGCGGCCAGCTTTGGTGAGGTTATCCAATAGCGTAGGCGAAGGTGGAAGAACTGTGTAATCCTTGCGGTTTCCGGTGCGGGTGAAGCTTTTGGCGCCAGCGCCGATGAAGGGCCTGGCGATGACCCGGCCAATGTTCATTTTGAATGAAAGCTCCCGGGCGATTTTGCAAACTTCGTAAAGCCGCTCGAGGCCGAAGCTTTGCTCATGGGCGGCGATCTGGATAACGCTGTCAGCGCTGGTGTAGATGATGGGCTTGCCGGAGCGCATGTGTTCCTCGCCCAGCTCGGCGATGATCTCGGTTCCGGAGGCGTGGCAGTCGCCGAGAATGCCCGGAAGTTTCCCGCGGGCGATGATTTCATCGGTGAGTGACTTCGGGAAGGTGGGAATGGTGTGGGGGAAGTAGCCCCAATCAAAAAGCACGGGAACGCCGGCGATTTCCCAATGGCCCGAGGGCGTATCCTTGCCGTGGGAGATTTCTTCAGCGCAGCCCCATTGGCCAATGATGCTGGCTGGACCCAGCGGATTTTTTCCCGATGCCAATTCCGTTGCGAGGCCCAGTCCGAGGGAGGCCATGTTGGGAACCCGGAGCGGGATTTTTTCCGCGATGTGGCCAAAGGTGTTGGCGCCCGTGTCGCCAAATTTCTCGGCATCGGGCGCACCGCCGACTCCGACGCTATCGAGAATGAACAGGAATGCGCGGCTCATTTGCCGATGCGTTCAATGACGCTTGGCGTCGGGCGTTTGGGCTTGCCGAGCGTGTAGGCGGCGCGGATGATTTTTTCGGCGCGGATGAAGCCTGCCTCGTCGCGGGCATGGATGATCACGAGCGGCGTTGATTTATCGACTTTGGCGGCTTTTCCCGAGAGCGCCGTGAGGCCTACGGCGTGGTCGATCTTGTCTGAAGCCACTCTTCTGCCGCCGCCCAATTCAATGACGGCGAGGCCTAGAGAGCGGGTATCGATGCTGGCGACATTGCCGGATTTGCCCGCATGCACGGCGCGGATAATGGGGGCTTTCGGCAAATGTCTTTCGCAATTTTCGACGAAATCTGAAGGGCCGCCGAGGGCGGACACCATGCGCTGGAAACGCTCAGCAGCCTCACCGGAGTCGAGTGTTTTTTCCAGTTGCTTGGCGGAAACGCCGAGTTCCACGCCCAGCGCCAGTGTGACTTCGTGCAACCGCCTGTCACGATTCTTGCCGGTGAGATAATCTACGGCGTTCTGTATTTCGACGGCGTTGCCCGCGGCAGAAGCCAAGGGTTCATCCATGTCGGTGATGAGGGCCGAGGTTTTCAGGCCCGCGCCATTGGCGACTTTCACCAGGCTGCTGGCAAGTATCACCGCATCCTTTTTCTTCGCCATGAATGCGCCGGAACCGGTTTTCACATCAAGCACCAGGCGTTGCAATCCGGCGGCGAGTTTTTTGGAGAGGATGGAGGCGGTGATGAGGGGCACGGATTCGACGGTGGCGGTTACGTCGCGGATGCCGTAGAGGCGCTTGTCGGCGGGCGCCAAATCAGCGGTTTGCCCGATGATGGCGGCGCCTGTATCCTTGACGGTCTTGCGAAACAACGCGAGATCGGGCTGAGTGATGTAGCCTGGAATGGAATCGAGCTTATCCAACGTGCCGCCCGTGTGGCCAAGGCCGCGGCCGGAAATCATCGGCACATAGAAGCCGCAAGCGGCCAGCATGGGCGCAAGCATCAGGGAAACATTGTCGCCGATGCCACCGGTTGAATGCTTGTCCACTACGGGCCCGGGCAAATCCCATTCCAGCACGCTGCCGGAATCGCGCATTGCAAGGGTAAGACCCACGGCTTCTTCCGGCGACATTCCGTTGAAGAACACCGCCATGGCGAAAGCCGCCACCTGGCCTTCGGAGATTTCGCCAGTGGTTAGTCCTGCAATGAAGTCTTTCACTTCATCGCGGGTGAGCTTCTGGCCATCGCGTTTTTTGCGGATGAGCTCTTGCGGCAGCATTACTTCAGATCTTTGATAAAACGGGTGAGCAGGGTTTGCATGCGGATCGCAGCCTTGGCGCCTTCGCGCTTGGTTTCTTCGTGGGAAGGAGATGCGCCTTCGATGCCGGCGGCCAGATTGGTGATGACGGAAAGGGCCGCGACACGGAGGCCAAAGCGCCTCGCCAGAATGGTTTCCGGCACGGTTGACATGCCGACCGCATGGCCGCCGACAAGTCGGAACATCTTGATTTCGGCAGGCGTTTCGAAAGACGGACCCGAATACCAGACATAAACGCCCTGATGCAGCTTGAGTCTTTTCGGCCTTGGCTGCGGCCTTTATGCTCTTTCGCAGGTTCTGGTCATAAGCATTTGTCATGGAAACAAAATTTTCGTCGCCGTGGCTGCCGATCAGGGGGTTCATGCCGGATTGGTTGATGTGATCGGTGAGCAGCATGATGGAGCCAGGGCGCATCTTGGGATTGAGGGAGCCCGCCGCGTTGGTTAGGATTAGGATTTCGATGCCCGCATCTTTCAGCGCTTCGATCACGGGCCTCATGATGGCCGGGTTGCCGGTTTCATAGGCGTGCGCCCTCCCCGCCAGCACGGCTATTTCCTTGCCGCCTACCTTGCCAACAACGAGTTGGCCGGCATGGCCCGATATTTTTGGAACCGGGAAGCCTTTGAGATCGCCATAGGGAATGCGGATCGCATCTTTCACCGCATCAGCGAAGGAGCCGAGGCTTGAGCCCAGGATGATGGCGATTTTTGGAGCGCGGCCTGCGAGGCGCTTGAGGAGTTCGCTCATGCCAAATTCTCCGGGCCGAAAGAGGCAGGAAGCAATTCGTCCAGAGTGAAAGTTCTGTTTCACTTTTCCATCTTCGCCCGCATATATGTATTTTCACGTCGCCCCTGGCGAATTCCCTGATTTTCTGGCGGCAGCCGCCGCAGGGCGTGCAGAGCAAATCGCCGGAACCAATGACTGCCATCTCCGCAATTGCTTTTCCACCTGACATGACCATGGCGGCGATGGCGGAGGTTTCCGCGCACCAGCCTTGCGGGTAAGCGGCGTTTTCAATGTTGCAGCCGCCATGAATATTTCCGCGCTCATCACGCACGGCAGCCCCAACCAGAAACTTTGAATAGGGGGCATAGGCCATGAGGCGGGCTGACTTGGCAGCGGCTATTAACTCATTCATGTCACCGATCCTTGGCATAGGGAATGCCGCTGGCTTTGGGCGGGATCGACTTCCCGATGAAGCCCGCGAGCAGGACAACTGTCAGCAAGTAAGGCAGCATGTTGATAAATTGCACGGGCACTTCAAAGCCGCCGATGCGGACTCCCTGCAGATAGTTTCCGCTGGCTTGCAGAAAGCCAAACAGCAGGCAGGCATAAAGCGCCGGCCAGGCGCGCCAGCTTGCGAAAATCAGGGCGGCAAGGGCCATGAAGCCGCGTCCCGCCGTCATGTCGCGGACGAAGCTTGCCGACAGGGAGGTGGACAGGAACGCGCCTGCCACGCCACATAATATGCCAGCAATGATCACCGCCTTATAACGGAGCAACGCGACGGAAATGCCGGCGGTGTCCACCGCGTGGGGATTTTCACCGACGGCGCGCAGCCGCAGGCCAAAGCGCGTCTTGGCCAGGGTCCAGGCGGTCAGCGGCACCAGCAAAATCGTCATGTAGGTGAGGATCGAATGGCCCGAAATGATTTTTGCAAGATCACCAAGAAGCGGCACGTCGGCAAGGGCGCTGGCGCCCGGGAGTTCAATCGGCATGAAGCGCGCATTCACAGGCAAGGCAGGCGTTCGGCCGCCTTCCTTGAACCAGGTATTGCCGAGAACAACGGCGAGACCCGCTGCGAGCATGTTGATGGCAACACCGGACACGACCTGGTTGCCGCGCTGGTTGATGGAGGCGTAACCATGAACGAGTGCAAAGGAGAGAGAAACAAGAATGGCGAACAACAGTCCCAGCCAGGCCGACTGGAAATAGGAAGCCGCAGCCGCAGCCGCAAAGGCCGCCGCCAGCATTTTGCCCTCGAGGCCGATATCAACGACGCCGGATTTTTCAGACCATAAGCCGGCGAGACAGGCGAGAACGAGGGGCACCGAAAGCCGGATGGTGGAGGCCAGAACTTCGGCTATCAAGGAAAAGTCCATGATCAATCCTCCACCTTGACGAAGATGGCGGCAAGGGCTGGCCTGAAGGCATACTCAAGGGCGCCCATGAAGAGGATGACGAGGCCCTGAATCACCACAATCATGTCGCGCGAGATCAGGGGCTTGGCGAAGGAAAGCTCAGCGCCGCCCTGATAGAGCAGGCCGAACAGCATGGCTGCGAACACAATGCCAACTGGGTGTGAGCGGCCCATGAGGGCCACCGCTATCCCCACAAAACCCGCACCGCCCGCAAATTCCAGCAACAGGCGATGTTGCACGCCCAAAACCTCGTTGACGGCCATCAGCCCGGCGAGGCCACCCGAGATCGACATGGCAATGATGATGATGCGCTGGGGCTTGATCCCTGCATAAATCGAGGCTTCTGGGTTGGCCCCCACCGCGCGGATTTCATAGCCAAGCTTGGTGCGCCAAAGTAAATACCATACGAAGAACACGGCGATGACGGCCAGGAACACCGTGAGGTTGAGCGGCGTTGATGGCAGGCGCACTCCAAAAAACTGCAAGCCAATTTCACGGAAACTCAGGATATAGGCGCCAGTGATCTCGCGGCTCTCGACGGCCATTTTTCCGACAGGCCGGAACCAGTTGTTAATGAGATAGACCATCAGGCTTGCCGCGATGAAATTGAACATGATGGTGGTGATGACGATGTGGCTGCCGCGCTTGGCTTGCAGGTAGCCCGGTATCCATGCCCAGAACGCGCCAAACAGGATTGAGGCCAGAATGGCGAGCGGGATGACGATGGGCCAGGGCAGAAATTCCAGTCCGAGCCCCATGATGGCGGCGCCAAGACCCGCGAAATAGGCCTGGCCCTCGCCGCCGATATTGAAGAGGCCCGCATGGAAAGCGACAGCGACAGCAAGGCCAGTGAAAGTAAAGTTGGTGGCATAGTAGAGCACGTAGCCCCAGCCCTTGATTGAACCCACCGCTCCCTTGAGCATGATCCACATGGCTTCAAGCGGATTTTCGCCGATGATGAGAACAACGAGGCCCGCAACCAACAGCGCGATGAACAAATTGAGCAATGGAATGAGGCCGATATCAACCCAGGCTGGAAGCTCGCCGCGGGCGCTGGCCATTACGCCGCATCCTTCGAAACGCCGGCCATCAACAGGCCAAGCTCGCGCTCATCGGCGGAGGCATCGCGTTCGCCCATGATCTTTCCGGCGAACATCACCAAGATGCGATCCGAGAGCGAGCGGATTTCGTCAAGCTCCACCGAAACCAGAAGCACGGCCTTGCCCTGATCGCGGAGTTCGATGAGCCTCCTGTGGATGAACTCGATGGCGCCAATATCAACACCGCGGGTCGGTTGGCCGACAATCAGCAGGTCCGGATTGCGCTTCAACTCGCGGGCCAGAATGATCTTCTGCTGGTTGCCGCCAGAAAACTTTCCGCTTTTCAGCAATGGGTCGCCGGGGCGCACATCGAATTCCCGCATTTCGGATTGGCAACGATTGACGACCGCTTCCCGGTCCAGCCGGAAGCCCTTGCCCAGCGCTTCATCATAGTGCCAGCCCAGGATGCCTGACTCGGACGCATCGAAACTGGCTATAAGGCCGCGGTGCTGGCGGTCTTCCGGAACATGGGCAACGCCTTCCTTGCGCATGTGCTGGGGATCGCCCAGCATGCCGATGCTCTTGCCTTCGAAGATGATTTCGCCTGAGGCAGGCCGGGTGATCCCAGCTATCAGATCAAGCAATTCCGACTGGCCATTGCCGGAGACACCAGCGATGCCGACGATTTCGCCGGCGCGCACATTGAAGGACACATTGTCAACGCGGGGCGTTCCCTTGCGGTCACGCCATGTGAGATTTTTGACATCGAGGACAATTTCACCGGCTTTGGCCTTGCCCTTTTTCACCCGCAGCAGCACGCGGCGGCCCACCATCAATTCGGCGAGTTCCTCGACGGAAGTGTGTTTGGTTTCCTTAGTTGCCACCAGTTCGCCCCGGCGCATGACGGACACATGGTCGGTGATGGCCATGATTTCGCGGAGCTTGTGAGTTATGAGAATGACGGTTTTGCCCTGATCCCTCAGCTGGCCCAGAATGCGAAACAGATGATCGGCTTCGTCGGGTGTCAGCACGCCGGTCGGCTCGTCAAGGATCAGGGTTTCAGCGCCCTTGAACAGGGCTTTGAGAATTTCGACACGTTGTTGCAACCCAACAGGCAGTTCACCAACGATGGCGTCGGGGTCAACGTCGAGCTCATAGTCGCGGGCAAGCCTCGTCAACTCGGCGCGGGCTTTTGCCAGGGCTGGGCCAATAAGCCGGCCGCCCTCGGCGCCCAGCACAACGTTTTCAAGGACTGTGAAGGGATCCACCAGCATGAAGTGCTGGTGCACCATGCCGATGCCCAAATTGATCGCATCGAATGAGGATTTTATCTTGGCGGGCTGGCCTTTGACTTTGATTTCGCCCTTGTCGGCGGCATAGAAGCCAAAGAGGATCGACATCAGCGTCGATTTACCGGCGCCATTTTCGCCGATGATGCCATGAATAGACCCTTGCGCGATGGTCAAGCTCACGTCCTTGTTGGCGTGAACAGCGCCAAAGCGCTTGTCGATTCCGATGAGCTCAATGGCTGGGGTCATGGTGAACTTGGGTTCGGCCCTCTCCCGGGATAAGGGAAAGGGCCAATTGGTTCGGGTGTTTTCGGGTTATTCAACCGGGCACTTATTGTCTTCCATATAGTCGTGCACTTTTATGGCGCCTGAAATGATGTCAGCTTTCGCCTTTTCAGCGGCGGCGGCCATGTCAGCGGTGATGAGCGCCTTGTTGTTGTCGTCAACGGCGTAACCCACGCCGTCTTCAGCCAGGCCAAGAGCCTGGATGCCCGGCTTGAACGCGCCATCCTTGCCGGACTTCATGACGTTGTAAACGGCAACATCCACACGCTTGAGCATGGAGGTCAAGACCTTGCCGGGATGCAGGTGGTTCTGGTTGGCGTCAACGCCGATGGAAAGCGCGCCGCCATCGGCAGCCGCCTGGAGAACGCCAAGGCCCGTGCCGCCGGCCGCGGCAAAAACAACATCGGCTCCCTGCGACATCTGGCCCTTGGTGATCTCGCCGCCCTTGACAGGATCGTTCCAGGCAGCGCCCGTATCACCGGTCATGTTCTGAATGACTTTCGCATCTGCCTTCGCAGCCTTGACGCCCTGGGCATAGCCGCAGCCAAAGCGGCGGATCAAGGGAATATCCATGCCGCCAACAAAGCCAACCGTGCCGGATTTCGAGGCCATGCCGGCCAACATGCCGACAAGATAGGAACCCTCCTGCTCCTTGAACACGATGGACTGCACGTTTGGCAGATCCACAACCATGTCAACTATCGCAAACTTGAGGTCGGGATATTCCTTGGCGACCTTTTCGACCGCGGCCGCCTGGGCAAATCCGGCGGCGATAATCGGGCTATAACCCTGGTCGGCGAAGTTGCGGATGGCCTGTTCGCGCTGGGCTTCGTTGGCGATCTCAAATTCGCCGTAAGCGGTGCCCGATTTCAGCCTTGAATTTTTCCGAGCCGTTGAACATGCTTTCGTTGAATGACTTGTCAAACTTGCCGCCAATATCAAACACGATGGCTGGCTTGTCGTCGGCAGCGAAGGCGGAAACCGCCATCATGGCTGTCAAAGCAGCGGTTGCGAGCAATTTCTTGATCATATGATGTCTCCCTGAATTTTTTACCGGCTGATCAAGCCTTCGCCCAATTGACGCCAAATCCCTGTTATTTGCAAGTGGGTGCCTGGCTCTTGAAATGGCGGTTTGAACTGCTCATATGGGTGGAGGGTGAAGCGCCATTTCGGGCTCACCCAGCGTGGCCGCTTTTTCAAGGGCAGGAACGAGATGAACAGGATTTCGGTGTTTTCTTCCCCGCTTTTGCTGGGGTTTGACGAGGTGGAACGCCTGCTGGAGCAGGCCGTCAAGACCTCGGGCGAAGGCTATCCACCCTACAACATTGAAAGGCTGCCGCTGGATGATGGCTTGCGCATCACGCTCGCAGTCGCAGGCTTCGCAAAATCAGACCTTGAAATCACGGTCGAGAATAATCAACTTAATATCCGTGGGCGAATCAGGGATGGCGGAACAGTCGAGTATTTGCACCGGGGCATCGCGGGGCGGCAATTCGCGCGCGCCTTTGTGCTGGCCGACGGCGTGGAAGTGGTTGATGCCAATCTTTCGAACGGCCTTCTGGTGATCAACCTCAAGCGGCCGGAACCCAGCGCGATCATTCGCCGGATCGAGATCAAGGAGCAGTAGAATGAACAAGGAATTCCAATTAAGTGTCGAAGAGCTGGCGCAGCTCGGCAATGGCGCGCTCTCCTATATCCGTGAGGTCGAAGGCCGTGATGTTATCCGGATGGTGGGAAAACAAGCGAAAGTTCCACCAGATGCGAAGCTGTTTTGCCTGTTCAACGCCAATGGTTCGCCGATTTCCATTTCAGGAACAAGAGAAGCTGCGGTGGTGAGCGCTGATGAGCATGAGCTGGTGACGATCAGCTTGCATTGACCCGCTTCTCGCGACGGCCGGGGACGGAAAGGATCAGGCCGCCGACGCTGTGGCCGATGGTTCAGTCAAAATTGAATAGAGCCCTTCCGCCGTATCGGTTCCGCGCAGCTTGGCGATGGTGTCGTTTTCGCGGAGCAATCTGGAAATGCGGGCCAGGGCTTTCAGATGATCCGCGCCGGCATGATCCGGCGCCAGCAGGACGAAAACCAGATCGACGGGTTGACCGTCCAGCGAATCATAGGGGATTGGGGTGCTTAGCCGGGCAAAGAGACCGTAGACCCTGTTGATATTGGGAAGTTTTCCGTGCGGGATGGCGATGCCCTGGCCGATGCCGGTTGATCCCAGTTTTTCGCGTGTCAGCAGGGTCTCGAAAATAATCCGGTGGTCAACGGTGACAAGCTTCGCCAGGGGCTGCGAAAGCTCCTGGAGCAACTGCTTTTTGCTTTGCGCCTTCACGACTGGCAACACGGAGCTGGCGTCAATGATATCAGAAAGATTTGTCATTGCTCACTTCCACCTAGGCAGCAGACCGGGGGTCGACCCAGCCAATGTTGCCGTCGCTGCGGCGATAAACAACACTGGTTTGGCCACCCTTGCTATTGCGAAACAGAACGAAAGGCACACTGGATATTTCAAGCTGCATGACGGCTTCGCCAACAGAAAGCTCGGGCACAGTTGTGATGCTTTCGGCGATCACCACCGGATTGAGGCCCGTCGGTTCCTCGCTGTCGTCGGCGCCGGCCTGAATGACATAGCTCGCAGCTTCCATCTGGCGCACGGGCTCGCGGCGCTCCTTGTGGTGATCCTTGAGGCGCTGCTTGTAGCGTTTGAGCTGCTTTTCGAGATGCTGGGCCGCGGCATCAAAACTGGGGAACGCATCCTGGGCGGAGCCATGGGCCTGCAGGATCAGGCCAGTCGCCAGATGCAAGCTGCAATCCGTCTGGAAACTTGAACGCTGCTTTTCGACCGTCACGTGGGCATGAACCGCGCCATCAAAATATTTCTGCTTAAACTGCTCGAGGCGCTCCTGCACATGGGTTCTGAGAGCTTCACCTATATCGAGGTTCTTGCCGGTTATCTTAATCTGCATGGCTTGCGAATATCCTTCTCCGCCGCTCCCCTTATACGACATGGGAGCGAGAAATGCTAACGTCAACTTATTTGAAATGATCCCCGGTGGAAATCTGCGCCTACAAGGCGACGCCTCAATCGCGGCGGAAACTAGCGGCGTGACTCGGGGAAGTCAATTGCCCTCGCGGCTCTCCGACCGGGCCGCTCTGCGGCGCTGGATGGATGATTGAATATTCAGCGATTCCCGGTATTTAGCAACAGTTCTGCGAGCAATTTCCACGCCTTCCCGCTTGAGATTTTCCACGATTGAATCGTCTGACAGGATGCTTGCCGGAGCTTCGGCGGCGATCATTTCCTTGATGCGCTGGCGCACGGATTCGGCGGAATGGCTGTCGCCGCCCAGCGTTGATGAGGCTATGGCGGTGGTAAAAAAATATTTCAGTTCATAGGTGCCGCGCGGCGTCGCCATGTATTTGTTGGAGGTCACCCGGCTCACGGTTGATTTGTGCATTTCGATGGCGTCGGCCACGGTTTTCAAATTGATGGGCCTGAGGTGTTGAACACCCAGAACCAGGAATGCATCCTGTTGGCGCACAATTTCGCGGGCTACTTTCAGAATGGTTTTGGCGCGCTGGTCGAGGCTCTTGATCAACCATGTGGCGTTGGCCTGACATTCGCTGAGATAATTCTTGTCCTCTTCGCGCGAGGCGGTTCGCGAGACCTTGCTCAAATACTGGTTGTTGAACAAAACCCTGGGAAGGGTTTCATTGTTCAGCTCGACGGTCCACGCGCCGTCCTGGGCGCCTCGCACAAAAACATCAGGCACCACGGGCTGCACGGGTTCGGAGCCAAAGGCGTGGCCGGGTTTTGGATTGAGATGCTTTAACTCCGCGATCATGTCCTTGATGTCGTCAAGATCAACCTTGCACAGATTCTTGAGCGCCGCGAAGTCGCGTTTGGCGACGAGGTGCAAATTGCCAACCAGGGTCGCCATGGCCGGGTCAAAGCGGTCGCGCTCACGCAACTGCAGGGCGAGGCATTCCTCCAGATCGGCCGCAAACACGCCGACGGGATCAAAAGTCTTGAGAACCGTCAACACACGGACGACATGGCCGGCGGTGGTTCCGAGATACTCCGCGATGTCGGCGGGATTTGACGTCAGATAGCCGGCCTCGTTCACCATGCCAATGAGGTTTTGGCCAATGATGCGGTCAGACGGCTCAAGTATGTTCAAGTTGAGCTGATCAGTCAGATGCTCGGCCAGGGTCTCAGCCCGGGTGAGGGTCGCGCTGAAATCATACTCGCCGCTGTCGAGCGAAACGCCGCTGGATGTGCGCAGCGATGCCCAGCCTGAGTCCGCAGGGGCAGACGTGTCGCGGCTGCTGGCGTCGGCGCGCGCCTCATGCGTGTAAACATTTTCCAGATCTGTATCGAGGGTGCGGAGACGCTCTTCCCGGAACTCATTGGTGTTCAGGCCTTCGACCGTATCTGTGTCGCTGGCGGCTGTTTCCGGCTGGTCGGGCTTTGCGATGTCGCTGCGTTCATCGCGCTCAAGCAGCGGGTTGCGCTCAAGCTCGCCTTCGACATAGGCCTGCAATTCGAGATTGGACATTTGCAGCAGCTTGATCGCCTGCTGCAGCTGGGGCGTCATGATCAGAGACTGGCCCTGGCGCAAGTCCATTCGCTGCATCAAAGCCATACGCGGTCACTCACCTTACAAGGAAAATTCTTCACCCAGGTAATGGCGGCGCACTTCGGGATTGTTGACGATTTCACTGGGCGTGCCTTCGGTCAGGACCTGGCCTTCATGGATGATGAGGGCGCGGTCGATGAGCTCAAGGGTTTCTCGCACATTGTGATCCGTAATAAGCACCCCGATTCCCCGAGCGGTGAGCTGTCGCACCAGGTTGCGAATATCACCGATCGCAATCGGGTCAATTCCGGCGAAGGGCTCGTCGAGGAGCATGAATTTGGGGTCGGCCGCGAGGGCGCGGGCGATTTCAACCCGGCGACGCTCGCCGCCAGATAGTGAAACAGCCGGCGAATGCCGTATGTGGTCAATCGAGAACTCATCAAGCAACTCACGCAACACACTTTCGCGTCTGGATTTGTTGGGCTCGACGAGCTCAAGCACAGCGCGAATATTATCCTCAACCGACAGGCCCCGGAAGATCGAGCTTTCCTGGGGCAGATAGCCAATGCCCAGCCTGGCGCGCTGGTACATCGGCAGATGGGTTATATCTGCCCCGTCAAGACTGATCGTTCCCTGGTCGGCGGCAATCAGGCCGGTGATCATGTAGAACACCGTCGTCTTGCCAGCGCCATTGGGTCCGAGAAGACCTACGGCTTCACCTCGCCTCACGGTGAGCGTCACACCGCGCACAACGGGCCTTCGCTTGTAGCTCTTGGCGAGCATGTGGGCGACGATTCCCTCGCGCGCGGGTTCTGGCTGAGGCGTCAGGTTTCCCTGGGGCGAATACCCCCGGAAATCCTCGATCCTGGTTCGGGCTGGAGCAAATTTCGCCCGTCCCGGACCTTGATAACGCCCAACTTCACCGTTCTGCTTCACTTATTACCGCCCATTTGTCTTAATTTTACATGAACGCAGCTATTTTGGAACAAAACTGCCCTTGACGCGGCCTCCCGACATGACCAGTTTTTTGGTTTTGAGATCGACACTGAGTTTTGGCCCGCGCAAGACCGTCTTTCCCTCAACCACTTTGACATCGCCTCCCACCTCCAGATTGTCGGTCAAAACATTGAGTTTAGCCCAATCTCCGGTGATGACCTGCTTGTCGGTGGTAATCGTGACATGGCCATTGGCGTCAAGCTTGCTCACCTGGGATTTGCTGGAGCCGTCTTCCTGCTTGACGTCGGAATAGTCGACTATCATCTCATCGCTCCTGATGTGATCGCCATTGCGCGTCGCATCCACCGCCCCGCGAAAGATGGCGCGCTTGTCGGCATCGATGATTTCCATTTCATTGGCTTCAATATCAACGGGCGCCTGCTGGGCCGCCGCCTGCTGAGGCGGCAGGAGCAGCACTGACAGCGCCAGCGCTGGATACAGTATTTCGCGGATCATTGGCCTTGGCCTCCCTTGTTTGCCTTTGGTTCAAAACGCGCTTTCACGCCTTTTATGAACAGTATGTTTCGTCCATTCTGGCTGATTCTGATGCCGCCCGCGGTGAGCCGGCCCGATTCGAACACAACGGCCACTGGCACGTCTGAAGCCAGGTCCTTCTGCTCAATGCTGACACGGGCTTTTTCCATCACGGCGGTGAATTTGCCGGGCTGCTCAATTTTGACATGGCCTTCCATGTCCATTTCCTTGAGCTTTGAATCATAAAGGCCAGTGTTGGACGAGAGCAGAAAGGCGCGGCCGGATTTTTTCTTGAATGACCCGGCGATTCCCTCCATGTGAACAAGGTTGGGCTTGTCCTTGTCCTGGAAGCCTTTTTTGGCGGTCAATTCATAGGGCTGATTTTCCTTGTCAAAGCCGGCGAGCCTGGAGGACTGCCCGGTGATCTGCTCAGGCTTTTCAACGGTCAGGGGCGGCGGTTTGTTTCTGGGCATCAGCGCCTCGACGAGGCCAGACTGATAGAGAAAGACGCCGACAATCCCAAGAGCCAACGCCATCGATATTTTGCTCAGGATTGGAGCCAGCCTGGCCCGGCGAGCGGCGGCCTGCAGCAGCCTGTCGGTTTCAGTGTGCGAAGACATCTTCTTCGGTCCACCCGGCAAGGTCCAGGCTTGCGCGCGTGGGCACAAAATCAAAACACGCCTTGGCAAGTCCGCTCCTGCCTTCGCGCTCCAGCATTTTATCAAGCCTCGCCTTCAACTCATGGAGGTAGAGGACGTCCTCGGCCGCATATTGCTTCTGCGCATCGCTCAAGACATGGGCCCCCCAATCGGAACTCTGCTGCTGTTTGTTGAGTTCGATTCCGAGCAATTCCTTCACCAGATCCTTAAGGCCATGCCTGTCGGTATAGGTTCGCGTCAGTTTCGACGCAAGCTTGGTACAATAGAGCGGGAATGTGTCGACTTGAAGATATTGCTTGAGGACAGCCACATCAAATCTGGCGAAATGGAATATCTTGACGACTTTCGAGTCGGCGAGCAGAGCCTTCAGGTTGGGCGCCGCATAGGTGCCGCGGTCAATCTGTACCAGATGGGCATTGCCATCGCCGGCGGAAAGCTGAACCAGGCATAGTTTGTCGCGGTGCGGCAGAAGACCCAAGGTTTCCGTATCGACGGCAACCGCCGAGCCAAAATCGAGGCCCGCGGGCAAGTCGCCTTTGTAGAGCTTTATGGCCATTGGAATCCCGCACTCAATTTTGAACTCGCTGGTGCCCTGAAGAGGACTCGAACCTCCACGACTTTCATCGCTAGTACCTGAAACTAGTGCGTCTACCAATTCCGCCATCAGGGCATCCGGTGCGTCTCTTAACGGGCGTCGCGATGGATTGTCAATGCGAGGCGACCGGGTTGCAGAACGGGTGAGCGCCGCCAGCTGGCGCATCTCCGAAATCGCGGGAAATGGTCAACTTTATCCCGGATTATCAAGCAAATGGGCAACTCGCCCCGCAGCCAGAAAAATTGGATTCGCTTTTTCGATGTTCTCTTCACACTGCCTTAACGCCCATTCCCGAACGGGTTGGACAACGAAATTAACACTTGTTAGCGTTTTTTCCTGTCGAGAGAACCCGCCTTCAGGAAAGCCCCCAGGTAGCAATATGTCTAAAAAGTCAGTCAAATCGACAAAGATCAAGTCCTCGCCCAAGCCGGACCAGGTTTCGAAAGGCATTGAACTCGAAAAGAAAAGCCACGAAACGCACAACGACAAAATAATCGGAACATCAAGGAACGAGTGGTTCAATGGCGGGACCGGAAATGACACCATTCATGGTGGCGGCGGAAAAGACATTATTTTGGGCGGGTCCGGAAACGATGTCCTTGACGGGGGCTCAGGCAGCGACATTGCAAGTGGTGGCTCCGGCAATGACACATTCAACTATGTGCTCTCCGACAACATCAAGCCGGGCGCTAAAACCATAGATATCCATGATGGCGGCTCTGGCGTCGACACAATCAACTTCCATATGACAAAGGCTGAATATCAGGCATACAGGGAAGCGCTGATCTCATTTTACCAGAATTGGTCGGCGGATGGCTCGAAGAGCTCTTATGACTCCAAAAACGCGGCGTTTTCCATCAACGGCGGCAAGACCGTCCTGTATATCTCCAACATCGAGAAACTCGTTTTCTATGTCGATGGTGTCGCAACAAACATTTCCGGTGTTCCGCCGGTTGCGAGCAATTCGCCGGTCGTGATCAGCAGCGGAGCGCAAGCTGGCGGAGTGACTGAAGATGCGGCAAGCGTGACTGCGACCGGGACCATCGCGTTCCAGGATTTGAACAGCTCTGACATTCATACGGCTTCAGTCACATCGGGTCCTGCTTCGGCGCTTGGCGTTCTGACACTTGTCACAACGAAACAGGCCGGCAGCACGAGCGGCAGCACGGCGTGGACTTATACTCTGGACAACGCTTTGGCGAACAGCCTCGGCGCTGGCCAAACGGTCACGGAAGTCTATACGATCACGATTGACGATGGACATGGGGCCACCACGACACAGCAGATAACAGTAACAATCAGGGGCACGAATGACGCCGCTGTGCTGTCGGCTGACGCGGCTGTTCTGACGGAAACCGACGCGGCGCTCAGCACTGGCGGAACCCTCACCATCACCGATGTGGACAATGCCGCCAGTTTCGTGGCCCAGGCTGCGACCGATGGGCTCTATGGCACGTTCACAGTAGGCGCGGCGGGAACCTGGTCCTATGTGGCCGATTCCGCCTTCGATGGCTTGAATGCCGGCCAGTCTCTTTCCGAAACATTCAGCGTGTTCGCTGTCGATGGAACCCAAACCAGCGTGCAGGTGACCATCAATGGCACGAACGATGCCGCTGTGATCAGCGGCGCGACGTCTGGCGTCATATCCGAGGTGGCGGCTCCAAATACGATCAATGGCGATCTCGACGCAACTGACGTTGATGGCGCGGGCGATTCCTTCGTGCCTGTGATGGTCGCCATCGCCACCACCTATGGCAGCTATACCGTCGATGCCACGGGCCACTGGACTTATACACTGGACAGTTCCAATGCCCAGGTGATCCTGCTGAACACCGGTCAAACACTTCCCGACAGTTTCACGGTTGCCACAACTGACGGCGCGACTCAGGTAGTCACAATCGCCATTCAGGGACTGTCCAATACAGTCACGATCGCGGCAGCCCATACGGGTGGCGGCGACCTGCATGATTTCGACACCGCGTCAAATGCCGCCACAGGAACGGTTGCCACGATCAATGCCGACACGCTTATCGGCACAGCGGGCGATGACGGCGTGATTTCCCTGCTTGCCGGAAATGACGACTATTACGGCAGGGCTGGCGATGATGGCCTGATCAGCGGAAATGATGGCGCCGACAGAATTTATGGGCAGGCCGGAAATGACAGTATTGACGGCAACCTCGGCAACGACGTGCTTTACGGCGGCTCGGGAGATGACATTCTGAATGGCAATGAAGGCCTGGATGTCATATATGGCGGATCAGGCGCCGACATCATTTCCGGCGGCGCCAGCCGTGACACAATCCATGGCGGCTATGGCGCAGACATCATATCTGGCGGCGCTGACATCGATACTTTCACTTACGCGTCTGTCCTCGATACGGGCGATACAATCACGGACTTCTTTGGCGCCGGCAGCGCTGGAGGCGATATCATAAGCTTGTTGGGAATTGACGCAAACTCGACCATGACTGGAAACAATGCGTTTGCCTTTGGCGGAACGACTGCAACGGCAAATGGCGTGTGGTACAGCGTATCAGGTGGCGACGCTGTCCTTTACGCGGACACGGATGGCGACCTGATGACCATTGAATTTGCGATCACCTTTAACGCCGTCACAAGCTTCGTCGCAACGGACTTTGGCCTGTAGCCATTTATCGCAACGGCCACGAATGCTATCCGCGTAATTTCAGCCTGAGAAACTTCGCCTCTTTGCAACTGGCCTCGCCCCGGCTAAAAGCGGCGCGGAAATATTGCAGCATTGGATCAGGTTTCGTGAACTCAGACAAAATTGTAACCATCATCGGGGGCTCGGGCTTTGTGGGGCGGCATGTGGCGCGGGCTTTGGCCAAGCGCGGGTACCGTGTCCGCGTCGCGTGCCGGAGACCGGATCTGGCGGGGCATGTGCAGCCGTTGGGAACGCCGGGACAGATCATGCCGGTCCAGGCCAATGTGCGCTATCCCGCCTCGCTGGCGGCGGCCTGCGAGGGGGCCTTTGTGGTGATCAATCTTCCGGGCGTGCTTGCCAACCGGGGGGCCCAGAGTTTTGAAGCTGTGCATGTGTTTGGTGCTGATGCGGCGCCAAAGCCGCCAAAGCCGCGGGGGCCAAGGTATTCATCCAGATGTCGGCCCTTGGAGCCGACGCCAATTCACTTTCCGAATATGCGCGCTCAAAAGCGCAGGGCGAAGCGCTCGCCAAAGCCGCCTTTCCGGGAGCCATTGTCCTGCGGCCTTCCATCATATTTGGCCCGGAAGACAATTTCTTCAACCAGTTTGCGGCGATGAGCCGACTGGCCCCAGCTCTTCCCCTGATTGGCGGCGGCCACACGAAGTATGCGCCGGTGTTTGTGGGCGATGTCGCCGAGGCCATAGCTGTCCTTGTCGACAGGGCTGAGGCATCAGGCAAAACCTTTGAGCTTGGCGGGCCGGAGATTTTCACGTTCAAGCAGCTCATGCAGTTCACGCTGGATACCATCGGCCGCAAACGCCTGCTGCTGCCGGTGCCATGGACTGCCGCAAAAATATTGGGGAGCGTTCTGGGCCTGTTGCCCAAGGCCCTGCTGACCGCCGATCAGGTTGAACTCCTGAAGGCCGATTGTGTGGTGAGCGAAGAAGCGCTCAAGGAAGGCCGCGGCCTTGAAAGCTTTGGCATAAGCCCCCGCAGCATTCAGAGCATTGCGCCGAGCTATCTATACCGGTTCCGCAAAGCGGGTCAGTTCACCGCGCCCAAGGGCATTCCGGAATAGATCAGCCCTAACAGAACACCGCCCAGGATAACCCGGTAAACCACGAAGGGCAGAAAGCTCATGTGCTTTATCAGGCGCATCAGAACTGTTATGGTTCCGAGCGCAATGAAGAAGGTGAGGATGCCGGTCACAATGACAGGGCCGGATATTGCCCCGCCGCTTTCGAGGGCATTGCCAATGATGAATATTGAAGCGGCGCCGTTGGCTGGAATTGACAAGAGGAAGGAAAATCTCGCGGCTTCGGGGCGCACAAAGCCAAGGCCGCGCGCCGCCATCATGGTGACGCCCGAGCGGCTGGTACCCGGGCTGAGTGAAAACGCCTGGGCAACGCCAATCAGCGACGCTGATTTCCAGTCCATGTCCCTAATGGTGCGGCGGAACAGGCCGATGGCGTCGGCGGCGTAGAGCAGCACGCCAAAGACAATGGCGTTTATGGCAACAAGCGTGGCGCTGCGAATGTGCTCATCAAGGTGAGTGACTTTCATCAGCAGGCCGATGATGATGATGGGAACCGTGCCAATGATGACGTGGAACGTGAGTCTGGAACTGGGAGTCGATTTTCGCCTGGCGATATCAATTGTTCCCCAGAACATTGCCACGACATCGCGCCAGAAGTAGATGATAACGGCGGCAAGCGTCCCCAGGTTGGTCACCATGTCGGTGACGACGCCCTGGTCGCGCCAGCCGGTGAGGGCCGGCACCAGGATCAAATGGCCGGAAGAAGAGATGGGAAGAAACTCGGTGATGCCCTGGATGAGCGCCAGCACGATGATTTGTTCAATTGGCATTCCACTCCAACCCTTGACCTGGCCATCGGGCGAATCTCTTGCCGTCCGGTGGCAAAGGGTCTTATAGGGTAAGCGCCAAGGCAGCAATGACGCTGCGCATTTATGACAATCGAGAATGCCTGTACTTTTTCATTTTGCCCTTGATCCCTTCAGCCGCCGGGTGCGTTTGGCGCTGGCTGAATATGGGGCGCGGTTTGATTTGACGGAGGAGTTGCCATGGAAGCCGGGCCAGGCGTTGCTTGACCTCAACCCGGCAGGCATTGTCCCGGTGCTTGTCGAGGATGACGGGGCGCCTATCAACGGAATCGAGGCCATCACCGAATACCTGGAAGAGACCCGCGCTGAAAATGCAAAACTCATTCCAGGTGCCGCGCGCGAGCGGGCGGAGGCGCGCAGGCTTGCGGGCTGGTTCGACACCAAATTCTATGCGGAGGTTTCCGAACCCATCATCACCGAGAAAATCATCCGGCGTTACATGACGCGTGAAACCGGCGGCGGCGCGCCGGACATGGGGCGGGTGCGCTACGGACTGTCGCGGCTGCGCGATCACCTTGATTACATCGGCACACTGGCTGACCACCGTTCGTGGCTTGCCGGCGAAAAGCTTTCCATCGCTGATCTTTCCGCCGCCTCGCATCTCTCGGTCATTGACTATCTCGGCGATATTCCGTGGGCGGATTTTCCCGTGGCCAAGACCTGGTATCAGCGGATCAAGTCACGCCCGTCGTTCCGGCCATTGCTGAGCGACGCCGTGCGCGGCATGCCGCTGCTTCCCGCCTATGCCGACCTCGATTTCTGAAGCGTTGCGCGCCGCTGCGGCGCGCGAGGGTTTCAGCGGCGTGAGGATTGGCGCCGCTGGCGCAAATGCGGAGACTCGGGACAGGCTGCACCGGTTCATCGAAAACCGCTATCATGGCGATATGGCTTGGCTGGCGGAGACCGAAGAGCGCCGCGGGGATCCGCAAAAAATGTGGACTGAAGCCAGGTCAGCCGCAATGTTTGCAATGAATTATGGCCAGGGCCTTGACGCGCTGGAAAGACTGAAGGCCAAATCCACCGGCGTCATTTCGACCTATGCGCTCAACCGCGATTACCATGATGTGATCAAAGGCAAACTCAAGCGGATCGCGGCGCAATTTGCCAGAACCGCCAAAGCAGAGGTGAAAGTTTTTGTCGATACGGCCCCCCTCATGGAAAAACCATTGGCGCAAGGGGCGGGACTGGGCTGGCAGGGCAAGCACACCAATCTGGTGTCGCGTGAATTGGGATCGTGGTTTTTCATTGGCGCCATGCTGACTGACGCGGAGCTGCCCCATGACGCGCCGGAAACCGACCACTGCGGCTCGTGCCGGGCCTGCCTGGACATATGCCCGACGAACGCTTTTCCGGCACCCTACCAGCTTGATGCACGGCGCTGCATTTCCTACCTCACGATCGAGCACAAGGGCCACATCGCCGTGGAATTTCGCAAGGCCATGGGCAACCGGATTTATGGCTGCGATGATTGCCTGGCGGTGTGTCCGTGGAACAAGTTTGCCGGGCAGGCGCATGAGGCGAGACTTGCCGCGCGCGATGACTTGATTGCGCCATCGCTCGGTGATTTGGCGGTGTTGGATGACGCTGGCTTCAGGGCGCTATTTGCAGGCTCACCGGTCAAACGTGCGGGGCGGGATCGTTTTGTTCGCAATGTGTTGATTGCGATTGGCAACAGTGGTGATTTGGATTTGGCGCCGCGCGCTGAAAGGCTGTTGGGTGATCCGTCACCACTGGTGCGCGCCATGGCGGTGTGGGCGCTCGCACAACTTGTTGAGGCGGAGCAAATCAATTCCTTGCGTGCAAAACATCTGGTTGATGAAACTGACATGGCGGTGAAGGCCGAATGGGCATTGCCGTGAACCATCTCCTGTGCTTTGGCTTCGGTTATTCTGCGCGGGCCCTGTCGGCCCGGCTTGCGGGCTGGAAAATTTCCGCGACCAGCCGCAGCGCCGAAGGTGTGGCCAAGATCAATGCCCATGGCGCGTTGGGTTTTCTGTTCGATCAAAATTTCAAGATCGCGCCTGACACAACCCATGTTCTCATCTCAGCGCCGCCGGGTGAAAATGGCGATCCGGTCTTGCGGGTTTGCGGCGACCAATTGCGATCGCGCCAATTCACATGGTTGGGCTATCTTTCGACCACGGGTGTTTATGGCGATGCGCAAGGCAAGTGGGTTGACGAGGATAGCCCGCTTAAACCCAACACGCCGCGTGGCGAAAAAAGACTTCATGCCGAGCGGGCTTGGCTGCAAGTGCAGCCCGCGCATCTTTTTCGCCTCGCAGGCATTTATGGACCGGGACGCAACCAGCTTTTGAGTGTCATGGATGGTGGCGCCAAACGCATCATCAAAGCGGGGCAGATCTTCAGCCGCATTCATGTGGACGATATTGCCGGTGTGCTGCAGGCATCCATCGCCAAACCAAATCCCGGCCGGGCCTATAATGCCTGTGATGATGAGCCCTGCCCGCCGCAGGACGTGGTGGCTTATGCGGCCAGGCTTTTGAATTTGCCGTTGCCACCTGAAATTCCATTTGACGAGGCGAAGCTGTCGCCCATGGCCCGGAGTTTCTACGCGGATTCAAAAAAGGTCTCCAATGCACGGGTGAAAAAAGAGTTGGGATACAAGTTCCTATATCCAACCTACCGTGAAGGGCTGGCCGCCTTGCTGTCCACACTCACGGCGTGATGCCGTCGGCCCTTTCGGCAAGCGTGAGCGCGGTTTCACGGATCAGACGCAACTGGCCCGGCGTTGAAAGCCGGTGATCGCCACCCTTGATCAAAGTCAGCGTCGTATCGGGGCCAGACAACGCGCCAAACACTTTCAAGGCATGGGACGGCGGCACATCCCTGTCGGCGCTTCCCTGCAAAATGCGCACCGGACATTTGAGTTCGAGCCCGGATTTGAGCAGCAGGTGGTTGGCGCCATCACGGAGCAATTTCAGCGTGATGGGATAGGGTTCGCCGTAATCGGATGGGCGCATATAGACACCTTCCTGCTCCACCTTGGTTCGAACTGCGGGCGAAAATTCATCCCACATGAGATCGCTCGTCATATCAACGGCGGGCGCTATGAGCACGAGGCCCGCGATGCGCCTGGCGGCTGTGACATCCGCCAGCATCAAGGTGCGGACAAGGAGCAGCGCCAGCCAGCCACCCATGCTGGAGCCCACGATGACGCGCCTGGAGTTTGTTTTCTTGGTAAACATATGGCGGGCTTCGGCCAGCCATGTTGAGATCGTGCCGTCTTCAAATGCGCCTCCGGTCTTTCCGTGGCCTGAATAATCAAAGCGCAAATTTGGCCTGCGCACATCGCGGGCAAGGCCGGCCATTGCCTCGGCCTTGGCGCCTTCCATGTCGGACCTGAAACCGCCAAGCCAGAAAAAGCCGCAACGCCCCAAGTCATCGGCGGGACCATCGTGTTGATAGGCCAGTCTTGCGCCATCGGCGCACTGCTCAAAATCCACACTTGCCATTCGATTCCCTGGTCCCCAAAACACCCGCTTGACGGCAGCCCGGCTTCACGGTCTATAGCTCTGTTTGTAAACCGCTGGTTTTGGATTCGATACAGAGCAAGTTCGAAGTGATGCAAAACTGCAACAAAATGGAGAATTATTACACTTGAGCATACCCCCCAGGAGGCCAACGATCGCGCGCGGCGCCGCCCCCCCGCAGAAGGAAGAAGGCAATAAAATTAACCATCGCATCGATGCGCGAGAGGTGAGGCTCATCGGAGCTGATGGGCAGAATGTCGGAGTTGTGCCGACCCGCCAAGCGCTGGCGATGGCCGAGGAAGCCAACCTCGATCTGGTTGAAATTTCACCCGATGCGGTGCCGCCAGTCGCCAAAATCCTGGATTACGGCAAATTCAAATTCCAGGAACAGAAGAAGGCCGCAGAGGCCCGCAAGAAGCAAAAAATCATTGAAATCAAAGAGATAAAAATGCGCCCCATGATCGACGATCATGATTATGACGTGAAGATGCGGGCCATCAAGCGTTTCTTTGAAGAGGGTGACAAGGTCAAGGTCACGTTGCGTTTCCGGGGCCGTGAAATGGCCCACCAGGAACTTGGCCACAGGCTGTTGAACCGGGTGAAAGCCGATACTGCGGAGATCGCAAAAGTCGAATCCGACGCCCGCTTTGAGGGCCGTCAGATCGTCATGATTATCGCGCCAAAATGACATAACTGACAGTTGACTGACAGACCCATTCACGAGTCTGTCAGCTTTATTTTGCTTAGAACTAAAGCTATATTTGTGGAACGACAGTAATATCAAAAGCTTGTCTGGGTTTTGAGTTTTACGTGATGAATTTGAGGCGCAATATTGTTTGGCTTGTGTTGATGGGCGTTTTGGCCCTGCAGCCTGGTGCTGCCTTTGCCAAGGATGGGGATGGTAGAGAGAGCCGCAGCGGCGATGATCGTGATGGCGGCGGCGATGATCGTGATGGCGGCGGCGATGATCATGATGGCGGCGATGACGACAATGGTGGCGAAAGCCACAACTATGACAACGACGATGATGATCATGATGATGACTCGGATTCGCTGAGCAGCAATAGTGGCGTGGACGACTCTGGAAATGCCGCCAACCGCAGCAGCACAGGGGAAAACAGAGCAATCAACGAGGTCAAGAGCAGCAGCGCTGCTTCGCTGAGGGAAGTTTTTGATCTCGTGAAGAAGAGCTACGAGGGAGAGATCGTGCATGTCTCTCTCTCGGGGTCAGGAACCAACCTCACCTATGGCATCAGGCTGCTCGACAAATCCAGCAATATCCTTGATCTCCAAGTCAACGCCCAGAGCCGTGCGATAGCTTTCAGCCCCCCACCCTGATGCGCGTCCTGATTGTTGAAGACGAGCAGCGCATCGCTACGGACATCCGTGACGCCATAAATGGCAGCGGCTATGTCGCAGAAGTTGTCGGCGATGGCGAAGAGGCCTGGTTTCGCGGCAGCACGGGAAACTACGCCGCAATAATTCTTGATCTCGGACTGCCCAAGCTTGACGGCCTCACCATTCTCAAACGATGGCGGCAGGAGGGCCTGGCCACTCCCGTCATCATCCTCACGGCGCGGGGCACCTGGGCCGAGCGCGTTGATGGCATTGACGCGGGCGCCGATGACTACTTGCCAAAGCCATTCCGCATGGAGGAGCTTATCGCGCGCGTTCGCGCCCTTTTGCGGCGCTCAAGCGGACAGGTGCAGCCCATCATCACGATAGATTCAGTCACTGTTGATCCCAGAACCCAGCAGGTGAGCGTCAACGGCATTCCGGTAAACCTGACGCCGCTTGAATACCGCCTGATCAGCTACCTGTTTCACAACCGCGGCCGCATCGTCTCGCAGGCGGAACTGAGCGAGGCGCTGTATTCCCACGACAGCGAACGGGACTCCAACGCGATAGAGGCCCTGGTTGGCCGCCTGCGCCGAAAGATCAAGGCTGGCGTCATCGAAACACGGCGCGGCTTTGGATATGTTGTCGCCGCCGAGGGCGCATGAACATTGGGTCGCTGCGCCTCAGATTGCTTGTTTCGGCAGCCATCGCAATTTCACTCGCGCTGTTTCTCGCCGGCCTTGCGCTGACAGCATTGTTTGAGCAGCAAGTCCGCAACCGGGTTGTGCAGGAACTCAACAATGACCTCCTGCAGCTGGTTGGCGCGATTGAAATTGGCGCGAACGGCGATTTGAAAGTCATCCGCGCCCTGGCTGATCCGCGCTACAAAACGCCCTACAGCGGCAAGTACTGGCGCATTGAGCAGGTCAACGGGGCAAGCCCCACGGAACTCCTGCGGTCGCGCTCGCTGTGGGACACGGATGCCAAAAACACGGCGGCCAACCTGGGGCCGGAGGGCGAGCCGCTGGTTTACGTCGAGCGGACAATCACGATCAAGGGCAAGGACGGAGATGTTTCGCTGCATCTCTTTGTCGGCACCCACAGCACGGAGGTCGATTCACCAATCAAGCAGTTCCGCGATCAGCTCATTCTCTATCTTTCCCTCATTGGCGCGGCCCTCACCGTGGCGGCCTGGCTGCAGGTCACCATTGGACTGCGGCCCCTGCAGGCCTTGCAAAAGCAGATTTCATTGCTGCGCAACCATAACCTGAAGCGGCTTGAGGGCGAATTTCCAACGGAAGTCGAGCCCCTGGTTTCAGAGTTGAACGACGTGCTGGACATCCGCGACAAATCCCTGGAGCGGGCGCGCCAACGCGCCGGCGACTTGGCCCATGGCCTGATGACGCCGCTTACAATCCTGTCGGGGATCTCGCGCGAGCTTGACAAGCGGCGGCTCTCCAAACTTGGCGCCGAAATCGAAGAGCAAGCCGAAAACATGCGCCGCCATGTGGAGCGCGGCCTCGTCCGAGCCAGGCTCTCCACCGGCCGCGGCCATGATTTGACGCCCCTGGCCGCAACTGTTGACGCGGTGTTCTCCACGCTGAAACGCCTGCCAAAGGGCGATGCCATCAAGTGGATCAATCTGGTGCCCAAGAGGGCGACTGTCCCGGTCGAGCGCAACGACTTGCTGGAGCTCCTCGGCAACGTCTTGGACAACGCGAGAAAATATGCCAAGTCGATGATCCAGGTCAGCTATGTCGACAATTGCATCATGGTCGAAGATGATGGGGCGGGTGTTCCCGACGAGGAAATCGAAACCATCCGGCAGCGTGGACGGAGGCTCGACGAGGCCAGGAAGGGCTTTGGGCTGGGCCTCGCGATTGTCGAGGATATCGCGGATCTCTATGAACTGAAGCTGAGCTACGGCCGCTCGGAACTGGGCGGATTGCAGGTAAAACTGGGGTTTGCGCCCTAACATATTGCATCGCCCGCGAATATCTGCTTTACACCCCTGCATTAAGCCGCCTGGCCTGTAAAGGGCATGCCATGGCGGCTTCCTGTTGCTTTGAAAGGACTTAAGCCAAATGCCCAAGATGAAAACGAAATCCTCGGCCAAAAAGCGCTTCAAAATGACCGCTTCCGGCAAGATTCGCGCCGCCGGAGCTGGAAAGCAACACGGCATGATCAAGCGCACGAACAAGCAGCTCCGCAACCAGCGCGGCACCATGATTTTGTCACCCGGTGATGCCGGGCTCGTCAGAATCCACATGCCTTACGCGCGCTAAGGGAGAGCTGATATGCCACGTTCAAAAGGCGGCACAGTTGCCCGCAAATCCCACAAAAAGGTCATGTCCCAGGCGAAGGGCTATTTCAGCCGCCGAAAAAATGTTTTCCGCGTCGCTGTGCAGGCCGTCGAAAAGGCCGGTCAATACGCCTACCGCGACCGCCGCACCAAGAAGCGCAATTTCCGCGCCCTGTGGATTCAGCGCATCAACGCCGCGACCCGCGAATTGGGCCTGACCTATGGCCGATTTATATTCGGCTTGAGCAAGGCTGGCATCGAAGTGGACCGCAAGGTTCTCTCGGATCTCGCGATCCATGATCCCCAAGGCTTTGCCGCGCTGGTTGAGAAGGCCAAGGCAGCTCAATAAGTAGACGCTCCACTCATTAGAATTCCTTGGCCGGGCCGTTCAGTGTGCGCACACTATGGGGTCCGGCCAATTCGTTTCAAGGATCGGTTTTCATGACGCTCGAACAAGACATATTGCGACAGGTGGCGGCCGCGCCTGACGAGGCGGCGCTGGAGGCCATCCGCGTTGCCACCCTCGGCAAGAAGGGTTCCATTTCCGAGCAAATGAAGTCGTTGGGCGCCATGTCGCCGGATGAGCGCAAGACCGCAGGCGCCGCGCTCAACGTCTTGAAGGACAAAGTTACGGACGCCATCGCGGCGCGGAAATCCGTGTTGCAGGAAGTCCAGCTTGAGCTTCGCCTGGCATCCGAGAAAATTGACGTGACCTTGCCCGCGCGGGCCGAGCCACGGGGCACGGTGCACCCGGTATCACAGGTGTGGGAAGAAGTGGTGCAGATTTTCGGCGATCTCGGATTTGCCGTGGCCGAAGGCCCGCACATCGAGGATGATTTTCATAACTTCACGGCGCTCAACATTCCGCCCGAACACCCCTCGCGGCAGGAACACGACACGTTTTATTTCAATGAGAAGCCTGATGGCAGCCGCATGGTTTTGCGCACCCACACATCGCCTGTGCAGATCCGCACCATGCTGTCATCGAAGCCACCCATTCGCGTCATCGCGCCCGGCCGCACCTTCCGCTGCGACAGCGACATGACGCACACGCCCATGTTCAACCAGATCGAGGGACTGGTGATTGACGAGACATCCCATATGGGCCATCTCAAATGGATATTGGCTGAATTCTGCAAGAGCTTCTTTGAGGTTGATGATGTGAAGATGCGGTTCCGCGCTTCGCATTTTCCCTTCACCGAGCCGTCAATGGAAGTGGATATCAACTGCTCATGGGAAGGCGGCCAGGTGAAGATCGGCCAGGGTTCGTCATGGCTGGAAATCCTCGGCAGCGGCATGGTGCATCCCAATGTGATCAAGGCGGGCGGGCTTGATCCCGCCAAATACCAGGGCTTTGCCTGGGGCATGGGTCTCGATCGCATCGCCATGCTGAAATACGGCATCCCGGATCTTGCGGGCGTTTTTCGAAGCGGACCTGCGCTGGCTCCGGCATTACGGCTTCAAGGCGCTGCAGGTGCCGACATTGGCGGGAGGATTGTCATGATTTCATTCATCTCCCCCCGCATGTCATCCCGGCTTTCGCCGGGACCCAGAAACCCAACTCCGGAGCGCGCTACCTGGGTCCCGGCTTTCGCCGGGATGACAGATGTGATGGGGAGCGTATCATGAAGTTCACGCTCTCATGGCTGAAGGAATATCTCGATACAACAGCGACGCTTGAGCAGATCGTCGATGGCCTGATCGGCGTTGGGCTTGAGGTTGAGGAGGTTTCTGACAAGACGAAACTTCTGGCGCCCTTCAAGGTGGCTTACGTCATTGAAGCCGCGAAGCATCCCAATGCGGATAAGCTCAGGCTTTGCAAGGTTGAAACGGAATCGGGCGTCATTCAGGTTGTCTGCGGAGCGCCCAACGCGCGCACCGGCATGAAGGGCATTGTGGCGCTTCCGGGAGCGGTTATTCCAAGTTCTGGCGAGACCTTGGAACTCGGCGTGATCCGTGGCCAGGAAAGCCAGGGCATGCTGTGCTCGGAGCGCGAGTTGCTGATTTCCGAAGAGCATGACGGCATTATTGATCTCATGGGCGACTGGCCTGTTGGCACGCCGGCGGTGAAGGCGCTGGGCCTCGATGACCCGATGATTTACGTGAAGGTGACGCCGAACCGGCCTGATGCGCTGGGCATCTATGGCATTGCGCGAGACCTGGCGGCGAAGGGCCTGGGCAAGCTCAAGCCGCTGAATGCCACGCCGGTTGCCGGAACATTTGATTCACCCATCGCGGTTTCGCTGAAATTCGAGGGCGACAGCAAAGCCTGCCCGCTGTTTGTGGGGCGCTATTTCAGGGGCGTGAAGAACGGACCCTCGCCTGCTTGGCTGCAGAGGCAGCTGAAGGCAATCGGGCTGCGGCCGATTTCAACGCTGGTTGACATCACCAACTACATCACCTTCGCCTATGGCAGGCCGTTGCATGTGTTTGATGCGGACAAGGTCAAGGGCAGCATCTGCGCGCGCATGGCGCGGGACGGTGAGGAAATCCTGGCCCTTGATGGCAAGAGCTACACGCTCACATCAGCCATGACGGTGATTGCTGATGAAAATTCTGCCGAGGCTATTGGCAGGTGTAATGGGTGGCATGGCTTCGGGCTGTTCCGAGACAACCACAAACGTATTTCTGGAGGCGGCCTATTTCGATCCCTTGCGCACCGCCGCCACCGGGCGGAAGCTTGGCATCATCTCGGACGCGCGCTACCGCTTTGAGCGCGGCGTTGATCCGGCGTTCACGCAGGCGGGCGCGGAAATCGCCAGCCAGATGATCCTTGACCTCTGCGGAGGAGCGGCCTCCAATTTGGTGATCGCGGGCGCTGTTCCACGCCAGGAGCGGGCTTATCTCCTGCGAAGCGGCCGCGTGAGGGCGCTGGTGGGCGTCGATGTGCCCTTGTCCCGGCAGAAGTCCATCCTCGGCGATCTCGGATTTTCCGTGCAGGAAACTGCCGATGGCCTGAGCTGTAAACCGCCATCATGGCGGCCCGACATTCATGGCGAGGCCGATCTTGTCGAAGAGGTCTGCCGCATCTATGGGCTCGAAAATGTTCCGCCCGTGCCCATGGAGCGCGAGCATGCCATTGCGGCGCCGGTGCTCAGCACCTTGCAGAAGCGGATGCTGGCGGCAAGGCGCTTGCTTGCCGCGCGGGGTTTCAACGAGGCGGTGACCTGGAGCTTCATTCCGGAAGAGCACGCAAAACTATTCGGCGGCGGGCAGGCGGAGCTCAAACTCGCCAATCCGATATCGTCCGAGCTCTCGGACATGCGGCCCTCGCTTATTCCCAACCTCATTGCCGCGGCCGGCCGCAACATGAAACGGGGATTTGCCGATCTGGCGATTTGCGAAGTGGGCCATGCCTATGCGGGTGACCGCCCGCAGGACGAAACATTGCGCGCCGCCGGCATCCGCCGCGGGGCAGCGGTTTCGCGCAATTGGCAAGGCGGGTCGCGGGCCGTTGATGCCTTTGACGCGAAGGCTGATGCGCTCGCTGTGCTTGAAGCCAGCGGCGCCGCCACCAGCAGTTTGCAAATTGTGGCGGGCGCGCCAGTGTGGTTTCATCCCGGGCGCTCGGGCACGATCCAAATGGGACCGCAGAACAAGCTGGCGTATTTCGGAGAAGTTCACCCCCGCGTGCTTGCGGCCATGGATGTGAAAGGGCCGCTGGCGGCATTTGAAGTTGTGCTGAACGCCATTCCAGTCGCCAAATCAAAAACCGCAACGCGCGCCGCCCTGAAAACCTCAGACCTGATGGCGGTGACCCGCGACTTTGCCTTTGTGGTTGCTAGCGCGGTGGAGGCCGACACGCTCATCAAGGCGGCAAAGGCCGCTGACAAGGCATTGATTTCAGACGCCAGCGTTTTTGATGTGTTCAAGCTTGAGGACGGCAAGAAGTCCTATGCCGTTGAAGTGACGCTGCAGCCCAAGGACAAGACACTGACCGATGAGGAGATTGATGCTGTGTCGCAGAAGATCATCGCCAGGCGTCGCGAAGGCGACAGGCGGGACGCTCCGAAGCTAAACCCACCTGAACACCACAAATGCCCAGATCAAGGACACGATCAATCCGCCCCAGAGCGGCACGCCAAAAATTCCCAGCCACGCCAGAAATATGAAGGCTGAGCCCAGCAACGTGATGAACAGCCTGTCGCCGCGCGTGGTGTCCAGGCCGAAGATGCCATGGCGGGGGCCGCTGCCGGGCACGCAATATTCCCACACGCCCATGGCGGCGATGCTGGCGAATATGAAAATGAAGAAGAAAGCGGTGGGCCAGGTCCATGCCATCCACGAGAAAAAATCCATGAGCCCCTCCTAAACCCGGCCCAGGGCGAAGCCCTTGGCGATGTAATTGCGCACGAAATAGACAACGACCGCGCCTGGAATGAGGGTGAGCACGCCAGCGGCGGCGAGCAGGCCCAGCTCATAGCCCGAAGTTGACGCGGTCTTCGTCATCGCGGCCACGATGGGCTTGGCGGCGACGGCGGTGAGATTCTTGGCCAGCAGCATCTCCACCCAGGAGAACATGAAACAGAAAAAAGCGGCGACGCCAATGCCAGCGGAAATCGTGGGAATGAAGATGCGGATGAAGAAGCGCGGGAAGGAGTAGCCGTCGACAAAGGCGGTCTCGTCGAGCTCCTTCGGCACCCCTGACATGAAGCCCTCGAGGATCCACACGGCGAGCGGCACGTTGAACAGCGTATGGGCGAGCGCCACAGCCCAGGGCGTGTCGAAGAGTTCCACGGCGTAGTAAAGATTGACGAAGGGCAGCACGAACACGGCAGGCGGGGCCATGCGGTTGGTCAGGAGCCAGAAGAACAGATGCTTGTCGCCGAGGAAGCGGTAGCGGGAGAATGCGTAGGCGGCGGGAAGCGCCACGGCAATCGACAGCACGGTGTTGATGCCCACATAGGTGATCGAATTGAGGTAGGCGTTGTACCAGGACGGGTCTGTGAAGATCGTGCGGTAGCTGTCAAGCGTGAATTCGCGCGGAAAGGCCGAGAAGCCGCCAAGTATCTCGTTTGTCGTCTTGAACGACATGTTGAGCAGCCAGTAGATCGGCAACATCAGGAAGATGATGTAGATGATGAGGACGATATGGCGTTTGCGCATCACTTCACCTCTTCGCGCATCATGAGGGTATAGAACAGCCAGCTGAGCAGCAGGATGATCAGGAAGTAGACGAGCGAGAAGGCCGCTGCAGGCCCCAGATCGAACCCGCCGAGCGCTTTCTGCACGAGGTCAATGGACAGGAACTTGGTCGTGCTGCCGGGGCCTCCGCCTGTTAAAACAATGACTTCAGTGTAAATCATGAAGCTGTCCATGAAGCGGAGCAGGATCGCGATGGTGAGCACATGCTTGAGCTTGGGCAACTGGATGTAGCGGAAAACGGCCCACGGTTTCGCGCCATCAACTTTTGCCGCCTGGTAATAGGCATCGGGAATTGAAACCAGCCCCGCGTAACACAGCAGCACGACAAGCGATGTCCAATGCCAGACATCCATCAGGACGACGGTGAACCAGGCGGCGATGGGCTGGCGGGTGTAGTTATAGTTGATGCCAAGCCAGTTCAGTCCCTTGCCCAGAAGCCCGATGTCGGGAAGCGCCATGATGTTCCACATCGAACCCACCACATTCCACGGCACCAGCAGCGGCAGGGCCATCAGCACGAGGCACACGGAAACCCATGGGCCCTTGCGCGGCATGCACAGCGCGATGGCCAGCCCCAGCGGCACCTGGATCAGCAGCACGATGCCGGTGAAGATTATTTGACGGCCAAGCGAGGCATGGAAATCCGGATTGCGCAGAAGCTCCTGGAACCAGCGCGTGCCTGACCAATAAAACTCGTTGGCGGAGAACGACTCCTGGACGGAGTAGTTGACCACCGTCATCAGCGGGATCAACGCGTTGAAGGCCACCATGATGAAAACTGGAAGCACCAGCCACCAGGCCCTCTGGTTCACGGTCTTGCTGCTCATGGGCGCGCTCCCACCATCCAGCCATTTTCATAAATCTGCGTCCGCGCGGCATCAAAGGCAAGATGGGCTTTCCCCACAGGGATATGATCGCCATCGGGCACGAGCAATTTTATGCTGCTGTTCGCCGCCCTTGCCTCGACAATGCGGTAGCGGCCGGCATCGGCCACTTTCACGATATCAGCAGGAATTCCCTTTTTCGCAAAGCTCACGAATTCGGGGCGAACGCCAAGCTCAAGTTTCTGGCCCTTGCCCTTGTAGTTCCTGGCATTCACAGTCGCGATTGGGTGGCCGGCAAATGTCGCCTGGCCGCCCTTCACTTCGCATGGCATGACATTCATTCCGGGCGAGCCAATGAAATGCCCCACAAACACATGCATGGGGCGCTCAAACAGGTCGATGGGCGTTCCGGTTTGCACCACTTCGCCGTTATTCATGACAACCACCTGATCGGCGAATGTGAGCGCTTCGGTCTGGTCATGGGTGACGTAAATCATGGTGCGGCGGATGCGCTGGTGCAGCTCCTTGAGTTTGGAGCGGAGCTGCCATTTGAGATGCGGGTCAATGACTGTCAGGGGTTCGTCAAACATGATGACGTTGACATCGGAACGCACGAGGCCGCGGCCCAGCGAGATTTTCTGCTTGCCGTCGGCGGTGAGGCCCGAGGCGCGGTTTTGCAGCGTCCTGGAGAGATCGAGCATTTCCGCGATCTCGCGGACACGCTTATCGACATCGGCTTCTCCGACACCGCGATTGCGCAATGGGAATGCCAGGTTATCGTAAACCGTCATGGTGTCGTAAATGACCGGGAACTGGAAGACCTGGGCGATGTTGCGCTGTTCGGGAGTGGCGCTGGAAATGTCGCGGCCATCGAACAGGATTTGGCCTTCCGTCGGAATGAGCAATCCGGAAATCAGATTGAGCAATGTGGTCTTGCCGCAGCCAGAAGGACCCAGCAGCGCATAGGCCCCGCCATCGGCCCAATCCAGCGACATGCGCTTCAAGGCATAGTCTTCCTCGCCCTTGGGTTCAGGATTGTAGCTGTGGCGAAGGTTTTGCAGGGTGATCTTGGCCATCAGGCTATGAACTCGTTGTTTGCGCCAAAGTACAGGCTCTGATCAATGTCCACGTAGAGCTTTGTTATTGAGCCCACTTCGAAGGGGTGAATGCCGTGCGACTGGGAAACCCATGTCTGGCCGCCGATTTTGCAGTGGATGACACTTTCCGATCCGGAAATTTCAGTCACCAGAACCCTGCCCTCAATCGCACCCACATGCGCGCCCTCGCCGGATGTCGAGATGTTATGCGGCCTTATGCCGATGGTGTAGTCCCCATCGGGAAGCGTTTTCTCAGCCCGGCCCGCAGGCCATTTGACAGTGTCAAAAATCGTCATCGCCTTGCCGCGCTTGGAAATCTTCGCCGTGTTGATCGGCGGATCGGAAAACACCTGCGCTGATATCAGATTGTTGGGCTTGCGGTAGATCGCCGATGTCGGGCCAAACTGGGTGATGCGGCCCTCGTGCATGGTCGCGGTGTTGCCGCCAAACAGCAGGGCCTCGGCGGGCTCGGTTGTGGCATAAACCACAATGGCGTCGCGGCCCGCGAAAAGCTTGGGAAGCTCCTCGCGCATTTCCTCGCGGAGCTTGTAGTCCAGATTGGCCAGCGGTTCATCAAGCAGAATGATATCGCTGTCCTTGACGACGGCGCGCGCGATCGCGGTGCGCTGCTGCTGGCCGCCGGAGAGTTCGGACGGCTTGCGCTTCAACATGGGGGTCAGGCGCAAAAGCTCAGCGGCCTTGCCAACCCTCCTGTCTATTTCAACCGCATCCATTCCCGCCACGCGCAGGGGCGAGGCGATGTTGTCATAGACATTGAAATTCGGATAATTGATGAATTGCTGATAAACCATGGAAACATTGCGCTTCTGCACGGGAACAGAAGTGATGTTCTTGCCCCTGAACCAGATTTCGCCCGTGGTGGGCTTTTGAATGCCGGCGATCAGCTGCATCAGGGTTGTCTTGCCAGCCAGCGTCGTGCCAAGCAGCACGTTGAAGCTTCCGCTGGCGAACACAACGCTGGTTTCGTGGATATGGGCATCCGCGCCCACGCGCTTGGAGACTTGCTTTAGCTCAAGAGCCATGACGTGGTTGCCGCCTGCCGTTTGACAAATTTATCGCCTTCCCAAAGGATCACCGGAGCGCATCGAACGTGACGCGCCCCGGCTCTCCCGGAAGGAAGTCTTAAGTCGCTACTTGGCGGCCCAGCGCTTGATGATTTCGTCGTAGGGAATCGTCGCGCCCTGTTCTTTTTCGTTCTCAATCTTGGCTTTTGGACCATCGGCCTTGCCAAGCCACTCGGCCGCGTCCTTTGGCTCGTTGAGGCGCGGGCCACAACCGCCATAGGTCTTGTTGGCTTCATCGGCGGCCTGCATGCGGCTCATGATGAGGTCCATTTCCTCAGCCAGGCGGTCCATGGCCTGCTGCGGGGTGAACGCGCCTGAGTTCACGTCGCCGATCTGCTGCCACCAGAGCTGCGCCAGCTTTGGATAGTCCGGCACGTTGACGCCGGTTGGCGACCAGCGTACGCGGTCGGGCGAACGGTAGAACTCGACCAGTCCGCCCAGCTTTGGCGCCCGCTCCGTGAAGGAGTCATGGTTGGCCGTCGAGTTGCGGATGAAGGTCAAGCCAACATGGCTCTTCTTCACGTCCAGCGTCTTCGACACGGCGAACTGCGCATAGAGCCAGGCGGCCTTGGCGCGATCCGTGGGCGTCGATTTCAGGATGGTCCAGGAACCCACGTCCTGATAGCCCACCTTCTGGCCGTCCTTGTAGTAAACGCCGTGCGGCGACGGGGCCATGCGCCAGAGCGGATTGCCGGCGTCATCAACGGTGTTGTTGCCGTCAGCCTTTGGCGCCACCATGGAAGCGGTGAATGCCGTGTACCAGAAAATCTGCTGGGCCACGTTGCCTTGGCTGAGGGCTGGCAGGGACTGATAGAAGTCGTAGTCCGCGGCGCCCGGAGGCGCGTATTTCCGCAGCCACTCGTCCCACTTCGCGATCGCGTAGACCGAGGCAGGCCCGTTGGTTTCACCGCCGCGCGCCACCGCAGCGCCCGACGGGTTGCATGAACCCTTTTCCATGCGGATGCCCCATTCATCAATTGGAACGCCGTTGGGCTCGCCAGCGCTGCCGGCGCCGGCCATCGAAAGCCAGGCGTCGGTCATGCGCCAGCCCAGATCGGGCGCCCGCTTGCCGTAATCCATGTGGCCATAGATCTTGACGCCGTCGATTTCCTTCACATCCTCCGAGAAGAACTGGGCGATGTCCTCATAGGCCGACCAGTTCACCGGAACGCCGAGATCATAGCCATACTTGGCCTTGAACTTTTCCTGAAGGTCAGCGCGGTCAAACCAGTCCTTGCGGAACCAGTAGAGGTTGGCGAACTGTTGATCGGGCAATTGGTAGAGCTTGCCATCGGGGCCAGTGGTGAACTGCTTGCCGATGAAATCGTCAAGGTCAAGGCCCGGGTTGGTGACGTCCTTGCCTTCACCCGCCATGAAGTCGGTGAGGTTCACGGCCTGCTGCAGCCGTGAATGCGTTCCGATCAAATCACTGTCATTGACGTAGGCGTCATAAAGGTTGCGGTTGGTCTGCATCTGGGTTTGCACAGCCTGCACCACTTCGCCTTCGCCGAGGATCTGGTGGTTCACCTTGATGCCGGTGATTTCCTCGAAGGCCTTGGTGAGAACCGTTGATTCATAGGTGTGGGTCGGAATGCCTTCCGACAGCACGTTGATTTCCATGCCCTTGAAGGGCTCGGCCGCCTTGATGAACCATTGCATTTCCTTCATCTGATCTTCTTTTGAAAGCGTCGATGGCTGGAATTCTGAATCAATCCATTTGGTGGCGGCGGCTTCGTCGGCAAAGCTCTGGCTGGAGAGCGCGAAAAGCGCAAACGCCGCCGTTGCTAGAAGCTTCATTTTCATTGGTAGTCCTCCCAATATCTTTGGCGTCTTAGTTAACGCCTGACTAACTATCAAATGAAATCAAACGAACGTCAATAGAAAACTGTTGGGCATTGTTGTGCGCTGCAATGAACTTTTTTGCGGCGCTCCCTTGCCTAAAACGAAAAAAAATGAAAATGTAGCGCCACCTGAAACGGAACCCGCCATGACCTCGCTCTCCCCACGTCAACACCAAATTCTGGCTATTGCACGGCAAATTGGCACGGTTGGCGTTGATGAGCTGGCGCAACGCTTTGAGGTGACGCCGCAAACCATCCGCAAGGATTTGAATGAACTGTGCGACGGCCGCATATTGGCGCGCACCCATGGGGGCGCCATGCTCACCTCCGGCGTGGAAAATGTGGGCTATGAAGCGCGCCGACAATTGGCGGCGGCGGAAAAGCAGGTCATCGGCCAGCGCGCCGCGAGCCTCATTCCCAATAATTGCTCGCTGTTCATCAATATCGGAACCACCACGGAGGAAGTGGCGCGGGCGCTGGTCCACCATGAGGGGCTATTGGTCATCACCAACAACATTCATGTGGCCAGGATCCTGATGCCCTGCGCCAAAATCGATGTGGTGATCGCGGGAGGAAACCTCCGGCGCGCCGATGGCGGCATTGTGGGGGAGACGACGGTTGATTTCATTTCGCAGTTCAAGGTTGACCATGCGGTGATCGGCACGTCGGCCATTGACGATGACGGGGCCATGCTGGATTTCGACTTGCGCGAAGTGCGCGTGTCGCAGGCCATCGTCAACAATGCGCGCAACATCATCCTGGTGGCGGACGCCATGAAATTCACGCGCTCGGCCCCGGTGCGCATCGCGCATCTTTCGCAGGTTGATATTTTTGTGACGGACCGGCTGCCGCCAGAACCCATCGTCAGCCTGTGCCAGCACAGCGGCGTTCAGCTTGAAATCGCGGATGCCGGAAGCGATCCCGACGCCGCCACGGAAGCTGCGGCGTGATGTACGACCTCTTCATCATTGGCGGTGGCATCAATGGCTGCAGCATCGCACGGGACGCGGCGGGGCGCGGCTTGAAGGTTTTTCTGGCCGAGCAAAACGACCTGGCTTCGGGCACGTCATCGGCATCAACCAAACTCATTCATGGCGGCCTGCGCTATCTCGAGCACTATGAATTCCGGCTGGTGCGCGAGGCTTTGATCGAGCGCGAGGTTCTGCTCAAGGCCGCGCCCCACATCATCTGGCCCCTGCGCTTTGTGCTGCCGCACCACCGGGGCCTGCGCCCGCGCCCGCTCATCCGGCTTGGGCTGTTCCTCTATGATCACCTGGGAGGCCGCAAGATATTGCCGCCCACCCGCAGCGTCGACCTGCGCCGCGACGTGACGGGCGAGCCCCTGCGGGAGGAATTCACCCGGGGCTATGAATATTCCGACTGCTGGGTGGAGGACGCCAGGCTCGTCGTCCTCAACGCCATGGACGCCAGGGCCAAGGGCGCTGAAATCCGCACACGGACGAAATGCCAGTCGGCGCGCCGCGTTGATGGCGGCTGGGAAGTCACCATCGCGGGCGCCAAGGGCAAGCTGGAAAAAATCCGGGCCAGGGCCTTGATCAACGCCGCAGGTCCATGGGTGAGCCAGGTTCTGGGCCAGGTGGTGGGCCGCGACGCGCCCGACAAGATCAGGATGGTCAAGGGCAGCCACATCGTGGTCGACAAGCTTTATGCCCATGACCGCTGCTATATTTTCCAGAACAGCGACGGGCGCATCTGCTTCGCCATTCCCTATGAACAGAATTTCACCCTGATCGGCACAACCGATGAGGACTGGACGGGCGAACCGTCTGATCCAAAAATCACGCCCGCCGAAACGGACTATCTGCTGGCGGCGGTGGGCGAATATTTCAACCGCCCGATCGCCAGGTCCCAGGTCAGGTGGGCCTACTCCGGCATCCGGCCGCTCTATGACGACGGGGCCAGCAAGGCGCAGGAAGCGACGCGGGATTATGTCCTGAAGCTTGACGCCGATGGAGCCCCGCTGCTCTCGGTGTTCGGCGGCAAGATCACCACATGCCGCAAGCTGGCTGAATCTGTGATGGAAAAAATCGCGCCGCATTTTCCGCTGATGGGCAAGCCATGGACGGCGCAGGCAACGCTGCCCGGCGGCGATTTTCCGCACAATGAAGCCGAAACCCGCGTCGCCGAACTGCAGCGCAAATATTCTTTCCTCAAGCCCAATGTGGTTCGCCGCCTGTTCCGCGCCTATGGCACAAACATCGACAGGCTGCTGGAGAACGCGCGCTTTGCCAGCGACATGGGGAAAAGCTTCGGCCCGCTCAGCGAGCGCGAGATCACTTACCTGCGGGCCGAGGAATGGGCGCTCACCGCCGATGACATCCTGTGGCGGCGCTCGAAACTGGGCCTGCATCTGTCGGCCGCCGAACAGGCGGACTTGCGCGCCTTCATGAAGCCCGCAGCGAAGCCAAGCCCCGCCAAAAAAGCGGTTGCCGCGAAAAAACGCGCCAGGAGATAGCATGCCGGACTTCATTCTCGCCATCGACCAGGGCACCACGTCGACGCGCGCCATCGTGTTTGACGCAAAGCTCAAGCCCAGGGCTTCGGCGCAGAAAGAATTCAAGCAGCATTTTCCCAACTCGGGCTGGGTTGAGCATGACGTGGAGGAAATCTGGAAATCCGTGCTGCTCACCGCGAGGGCGGCGATCATAAAAGCCAAGACGCCGCCCCGGAACATCCGCTGCATCGGCATCACCAACCAGCGCGAAACCACCGTGGTGTGGGACCGCAAAACCGGAAAGGCCATCCACAGGGCCATCGTCTGGCAGGACAGGCGCACATCGGATTATTGCAGCGAACTCAAATCGCAGGGCCATGAAAAATTCTTCAACGCCAAAACCGGATTGCTGCTCGATCCCTATTTTTCCGGCACCAAGGTGTCCTGGCTGCTGGACCATGTGAAGGGCGCGCGCGAACGCGCGGCGCGGGGCGAGCTGTGCTTCGGCACCATTGATTCCTTTCTCATCTGGCGTCTCACCGGCGGCAGGTCCCATGTGACGGACGCCACCAATGCCTCGCGCACGCTCCTCTACAATATCCATGAGGGCGTTTGGGATGAGGCGCTGCTGAACATCCTGGGCGTGCCTCGCGCCATGCTGCCGGAGGTCAAGGATTGCGCCGCTGATTTCGGCGTGACGGACGCGAAGCTTCTGGGCGCCGCCATTCCGATCTGCGGCGTGGCGGGCGACCAGCAGGCCGCGACCGTGGGCCAGGCCTGCTTTGAGCCCGGCATGATGAAATCAACCTATGGCACGGGCTGCTTCGCGCTGCTCAACACGGGGGCCACCGCCGTCGCCTCGCGGAACCGCCTGCTCACCACGATCGCCTATCAGCTTGATGGCAAGCGCACCTATGCGCTGGAAGGCGCCATCTTCGTGGCGGGCGCTGCCGTGCAATGGCTGCGCGACGGATTGAAGGTGGTGAAAAACGCTGCGGAGACCGGCGCGCTGGCGCGGGCCGCCGACAAAAACCAGAACGTCTATCTGGTGCCCGCCTTCGTCGGCCTCGGCGCGCCCCACTGGAACGCCGATGTGCGCGGCGCCCTCTTCGGCCTGACCCGCGCCACCACCAGCAAGGAACTGGCGCGGGCCGCGCTGGAGGCCGTGTGCTATCAGACCAATGATCTCCTTGATGCCATGCGCAAGGATTGGGGCGCCACAGGCGAAACCATCCTGCGCGTCGATGGCGGCATGACGGCGTCCGACTGGACCATGCAATTTCTCGCCGACATTCTGGATGCGCCGGTGGACCGGCCCGCCGTGCTGGAAACCACCGCCGTGGGAGCGGCCTATCTCGCCGGACTGCAAGCGGGGCTGCTGCCGGGGCCCGATGTGTTCGCCAAGACCTGGAAGCGGCAAAAGAGGTTTACGCCGAAGATGGATGCTGGCACACGGGCGTTCAAGATCGCGGGATGGCAGGAGGCGGTGCGGAAGGTTCTGAGTTGAGTTAGATGTTTGATCCCGGATTTTGATGGTGCAATATTCTCTCTGGAATCGAGGGATGCACTATGGGCCAGATTCTTCACGGCAGCGCCAGGCAAGCATCATCCCGCTGTCCAGCTGAATGAGCCTTGTGAACAGCCCAGCCGTACTCCATGCAATGGCGGATGCGGTCACCAGAATCAGTCCGAGCCTGTAGCCTTTGGTGTTCATGAGAGTGTTTCTTCCGGCTTTGTTTTCCAGTCTCCGGTCGTGTTCCACCAACGGTTGGGGTTCGTGCTGTCATCGAGCCCCTTGGTTCTGCTGGTCAATATGCTCTGTATACGGATGACTGGCTCCTGATAGCTGTGGGCCTGATAGATCGTTTCGATGACCTGCTCCACGGATTTTGGATCATCCGGCAGTTCAAACGACACTTCAACAACGCCCGGGCGCTTGCGGATTTCAGTTTCCGCCCCCGCCACCGCTCCTTCGAGCGGGCGGTACCGCTCCACGCCAGCACCGGATTGATAGGCATTGCTGTCATATTTCCCCATCGCCAGCGGCACGATCTTGGCAACCTCGCGCATGATCCGGTCCACATCATCGGGCGGCGCCTGCAAGGTAAGAAGAACCATTCGCCGCATAAAAACCGATGGCGTTTCAAAACTGCTCAGCGTCATTTTCTGGTCTCCGTTCGCGTGCAGCTTAGCAGGCCGATTGCAGGAAGTTGTCAGCAGTGAAGTCAGGTGGTGTCC
>CAWFJW010000012.1:0-15486 GCA_963816305.1 uncultured Alphaproteobacteria bacterium | reverse complement strand
TGGACCTTTGCGCCCATTTTGCCGAGAATGGCGCATCACCCGGTAGTGACAATCCCAATGCGCGATTAAAATTGACAAGCATACAAGTTGTAATTTTTTCCGGGGACACATCGAGTGAAACCACAACAACTGCCGCAACAATGCGATCTTCATGGAGACTCATATAAAGATGACAGTCGGCGTCCTTGTCGTCAACAATCCCGCCCGAAAAAAGCTCCTTAATTTCCGCTCCCAAGCGGGTCAGGTTGCTCTTGTTCTCGAAGACGAACCTCAATCTTCCGGCTTTTCTTTCGTAAACCCGCATGCTGGGGCTTCCAAAGATTGAAGCTTGAAGATACGTGCGGCCATCGGCACATTTACTCTTGTCTGCCAACGGGCAATCTATGCCGTAGTCTATCTCGTTTGCACTTAAATACTTGCGCAACCGACCATTGCCAGCTGGAAAAGCTGCTTCCAGGTAGGCTTCGGTCCATTTCGTCAGGTCAACTTCTGGCCTTGCTGGCGCAACAAACAGCACCAACACAAAAATACTCAAAAAGAGTCGACTTCGAATTACGGAATTTCGAATAGAGCGCTGGACCGCACACCTTGAATGAGACACGATAATTTCGGTTACAGTGGTTTTCATTTTTTGTTCAGTTGCTTTTGTTTTGGTCGTATTGTACTTCGAATTCAAGAGACGGCTGGTACCCTAGGGCGGAGTGCAGCCTCTCTGTATTGTAGATGTTGGCGATGAAGTCATCGATGCGGATGCGTTCTAATTTTTGGACGTCGGCTGGCATCAGAGTGGGGCTCCACGCAGTATCGTCATAATGCAGACTAATTTGAACGTCGGCGACGTATTTGCCTTCATGAATGTGTTTGATTGTTTTCTCTTGTCGCTCGGCCGTCATTTCTCTTTCCTCATCAGAAAATCATCAGACCAAACATCCGGGTCCGAGCGGTATGCGGTGATAATATCACACTGAACGGAAAGAGTTCCAACTCTGGAAGCATATCCGCGATCGCCCAACTGTCCCTGATCGGGCTTGACCCGACCAGGGAGAGAGACAGACGGATATGTCCCCTTGACAAATTGCTCTTGTCGGTCCAATTGTTCCTGTTATGTTCTTTACGTGACGAAGGAACCATAATGGACTGGGCCAGGGCCATCGAGCGGAACAGAGAGGCGCTGAAAGGCATCATTGCGGGCCTTTTTGCCATGCTGGGGCTTGCTGATACAGGCACATTGGCGCGGATTCCGCAGCCCCTCTACCGCGCCGTGCTGCGCCAGCTCCGGCCCACTGAATCCGCCATGCGCCGCCTGATTGTCATCGTGGCGCGGGGGGTTGTGGTGAAGCTTGCTGCCTCGCGTCCCATGCCCAAGGGGCACATGATCGAAAAGGGCGGCGGTGGTTCGCGTCCCTCGTTCCGCCTCTTCGATCCGCGCAAGAATTTCGAGCCCCGGCACCGCCGGAAATACACGCGGATGGAGCCGCGCATCCATTTCTTCCCCTACGATCCCCGGGTGGCGGCCCTGTTTCCAGCGCCTCAACCCGTGGTCGAACCCCCGCCGCCGCCCGATGGCCTGGTCAATGGCGAACGCCTGGCCCGCAGGCTTCAGGCCCTCAAGCTGGCGCTTGATGATCTGCCGCGCCAGGCCAAGCGACTGGCGCGTTGGCGGCTGAAGCGGGACAAGATGCCAGACCCGAAGTTCACCTCACCGCTGCGGCCCGGCCGTCCGCCCGGACACCGCAAGAGACCCATCCACGAAGTCGATGAGGTCCTCAAGGAATGCCATGCCCTCGCCTGGGACGCGCTCAAGCCCAACACAAGCTGAGGCGAGGGTTCACGCAAAAGCAGAAACCGTCCGTCTACGGACCAATATGGTTCGGCTTCCCTTTCCGCCGCTGGCGGAGCTTTGCCCGACGCTCATTGAAAATTGAATTTGAGATCGCCGGGGGCCTCGTCCAGGCGCCGGGTGCAAGCCTGCGAAAAACTGTGTTACTGTCTCGCCCAATCCCTTGCCGGATTCAATGGAGCGATCCCGTGACGATACGGTCATTGCGCGAGCGCATGCTACAGGCGTTGTGTTACGAGGCGGGCGGCATACTGATTGTGACGCCGGCCTATGGATTCATATTTGGCGAGACAACCGTCGATTCCCTCGCGCTCATCGTGGCCCTGTCAATCGCTTTCATGATCTGGGCTTCGCTCTACAACACGCTCTATGACATCATCGAATTTCGCCTGACGCGGCGCGTGGCCAGCGACCGGCCCCATATCTGGCGCGGCGCGCACGCCATATTGCACGACGTCACGGGCATGCTCATCACCATACCCATCATCCTGCTGATGACCGACCATGGCTTCTGGACGGCCGTGGCGATTGATGTCGGCCTGACGCTGTTTTACACGGGCTACGCCTACCTGTTCTATCTGGCTTTCGACTGGTGGCGGCCCGTGCGACCGGCGGCCAATGCGCCGTCGTCCAGCCCGCCAGACTAGCGCCTTGCCCGGAAAAACTCCCGCAGCAAGTCCTGCCCTCTCGCCTCGCCGATGCCGCTGTAAACGTCCGGCTTGTGATGGCAGGTGGCTTGCGTGAAAAATCTGGGGCCATGGTCTATGGCTCCCATCTTTTCATCGGAGGCGGCGAAATACAGCCGCCTGATGCGGGCGTGCGATATGGCGCCGGCGCACATGGCGCAGGGCTCCAGCGTCACGTAGAGGTCGCAATCGACGAGGCGTTCGGAACCCAGCTTGCTTGCCGCTTCGCGAATGGCGATCATTTCGGCGTGCGCCGTGGGGTCGCGGTCGGTCAGGGTGCGGTTCGCCGCCACCGCCAAAATATTACCCAATTTATCCACGACCACAGCGCCCACGGGAACTTCGCCTGATTTGGCCGCCGCTTCGGCTGCGGCGAAGGCCCGCAACATCGGCTCTGGTAGTTTGCGCGTCATCGTGCGACATCAGCCCTAAAGCGAGGTCAAGGTCAAGATGAGTGAATTCGAGGGCGAGCGGATTGCCAAGGTCATCGCGCGGGCGGGCGTGTGCTCCAGGCGCGAGGCCGAGCAATTGATCGCCGACGGCCATGTGACGCTCAATCACAAAATCCTGAAAACCGCCGCCATCAATGTGACCGAAGCGGACCAGATCCGCATCAACGGCAAGCTGTTGCCCCAGGCCGAGGACTCAAAGCTATGGCGCTATCACAAGCCCGAGGGCCTGGTGGTGAGCCACAAGGATCCGCAGGGGCGCCCATCGGTGTTTGACAAGCTGCGCCAGCAACTGCCCCGCGTGATGTCGATTGGCAGGCTCGACATCAACACCGAGGGCCTTTTGCTGCTCACCAATGACGGCGAGATCGAGCGGCTGCTGGAGCTGCCGTCATCGGGCTGGATCAGGCGCTACCGGGTCCGCGCCTATGGCAAGATGGATGACGCGGGGTTGGAGCGGCTCAAGGGCGGCGTCGAGATCGAAGGCGTGCGCTATGGCCCGGTGGAGGCCAAGGTCGAGACATCGCAGGGCGACAACGTGTGGATGACGGTCTCCATCCGCGAAGGCAAGAACCGCGAGGTCAAGAAGATTTGCGACTACCTGGGCTTGCAGGTGAACCGCTTGATCCGCACCAATTTCGGGCCGTTTCAACTGGGCGATCTCAAGCGCGGCGGCATCGAGGAAATTCCGCGGAAATTCTGGCAGGAGCAATTGGGCGGAAAATTCAAGGGCGCTGATGCGGATCGTCGGCGGAAGGTTTAAGGGTTTGCAACTGGCGGCCCCGGCCGATCAAGCGACGCGGCCCACGTCAGACCGGGTGCGGGAAGCCATCTTCAATATCCTCGCCCATGGCATCGAAGGGCTGGAGCTTGAGGGCGCGCGGGTGCTGGACCTGTTTGCGGGAACCGGCGCTTTGGGATTCGAGGCGCTGTCTCGCGGGGCCCGCCACTGTCAGTTCGTCGATCAAAGCGCCGCGGCGCGGGGGCTGGTGCGCGGCAATGCCGACAAGTTCGGCGTGGTCGGCCAGTGCAAAATCTGGAAGCGCGATGCCACCGAGCTCGGTCCCTGCGCGCCTTTGCCCAGGTTTGACCTGGTGTTCTGCGACCCACCCTATGGCAAGGGATTGGGCGAAAAAGCGCTGGCTTCGCTCGTTCAAGGCGAATGGCTGAACCCCGGCGCCATTGTTGTGCTGGAGGAGATGGACAAGGCCGTGGTGGCGGACGTGGCCGGGCTTGCGCTGATTGATGAGCGGGGCTACGGCGAGACGAAGGTGCGGTTCTACCGGTCAGCGCCTGCCGAATAGGCGCTCGATATCTGCGAGTTTCAATTCCACAAATGTGGGCCGTCCGTGATTGCACTGGCCGGAATTCGGCGTGGCTTCCATCTCGCGCAACAGGGCGTTCATTTCATCGGGCTTCAGCTTGCGGCCTGAGCGCACCGAATTGTGGCAGGCCATGGTGGCCAGCACATGGTTGATGCGCTCGTCAATGGCGGTGATTTCACCCAGCTCGGCAAGCTCATCGGCGATGTCCTTGATGATGCCCGCAGTGTCTGCGCCAGCCAGGGCCGCAGGAATTTCGCGCAGCAAGACCGCGCCCTCGCCGAACGCCTCCACAACCAGGCCGGACGCTGCCAGCATGTCCTGGGCGCCGCCCAAGCGCTCCACATCGGAGGGATCAAGCTCCACCACTTGCGGCACCAGCAGGGCCTGTGTTGCGATGCCCTGCCCCGCCCGCTCGCGCTTCAGGCGTTCATAGACCAGGCGTTCATGCGCCGCGTGCTGGTCAACCAGGACTATGCCAGAGCCGGTCTGGGCCACGATATAGTTGTCGTGAAACTGCGCCCGGGCCACTCCCAGGCGGTAGTCCCCCGTGACCGGGGCGTCGTCCACCGGTGAATGGAGCGGCATGTTCATGGCGAACGCGGCCTGGCGCTCGGCGAAACCGCCATAAACGGGTTGCGCCGGGCGGAAACTGGCGGCAGTGGCGCGGCCCATGTCGGTGTTCGACGCGAGGCCCCTGGCCGCGAGGGATGCGCGAATTGTGGAAACGAGGAGACTGCGCACCATGGCGCTGTCGCGGAAGCGCACCTCGGACTTGGCGGGATGCACGTTCACGTCTACCCGGTCGGGCGGGCACGTAAGAAACACCACCAGCGCCGGAAAACGGGCCCGCGACATCAGATCGGCATAGGCGCCGTGAATCGCTCCGGCAATCAGCTTGTCGCGCACGGGCCTGGCGTTCACAAAAGCAAACTGCATGTTGCCCTGCGCCCGGCTGTAGGTCGGAAGCCCGGCAAAGCCTTCGACACGAATGCCTTCTCGCTCGCCCGAAAAAGCCACCGCATTCTCGCAGAACTCGGCGCCCATGATGCGGTTGACGCGGGCTTCGCGCGTTTCACCAGCGGGCGCGTCAATCAAGCGGCGCTCTTCTGTGACGAAGCTGAACCCGGCCGCCGGGTGGGCCAGCGCCAGCCTCCGCACAATGTCGGCGGCTTCCGCCGTTTCAGTGCGATCTGCTTTGAGAAACTTCAACCGCGCTGGTGTCGCGAAAAACAGGTCGCGCACTTCAATTTCTGTTCCCTGGGCCACGGCCGCGGGCTTCAACGGCAGTTGCTGGCCACCTTCGATCCGCAGGGCAAAGGCTTCGCCGGCCCCCTTCAACCGCGAAGAAATGCCCATGCGGCTGACGGAGCCTATCGAAGGCAATGCCTCGCCCCTGAAACCCAGGGTCTGAATGTTGACGAGGTTGTCGTCAGTCAGCTTGGACGTGGCGTGGCGCTCGCTGCACAGCGCCAAATCATCGGGCGCCATGCCTGAACCGTTGTCGGTGACGCGGATGAAGGACTTGCCGCCGCCCCGAAAAGCCACGTCAATCTGCGTGGCTCCCGCATCCAGCGCGTTCTCGACCAGCTCCTTGACCACGCTCGCGGGCCGCTCAACAACCTCACCCGCCGCAATGCGGTTTATGGTGCCTTCGGAAAGCCGGTGGATCCGCATTATCCGCCGGAGCCCGTGGATTTAATGCCGTCTGGCCGGCCTACGATGGTTGTGATCAGGCGGTCGGCGTGGATAAGGCGCTTGGCCTGGGCCTTCACCTCCTCGAGGGTGAGGGCTTCCACCTTGCTGTTGCGCTTGTTCACATAATCGATGCCGAGATTCTGTTGCTGGATGCCCAAAAGCTGGCCAGCGATTTTGCCATTTGAGTCAAAGCGCAGGGCATAGGAGCCGGTGAGATAGGTCTTTATGTCATCAAGCTCGGCCTGGCTCGGGCCTTCGTCAGCCATTGTCTTCAGGGTATCCGCGACAATCGCCAGGGTTTCAGCGGCCTTTTCATTCCGGGTGCTGACCGAACCGATATAGAGACCGGCATGATCAAGCGGAACCAGGCCGAACCCTATGCCATAGGTCAGCCCGCGCTTTTCGCGCACTTCTGTTGTGAGGCGCGAGGCAAAGCCGCCGCCGCCCAGAATGTTGCTCATCACAAAGGCTGGAATGAAATCTGGATCATTGCGCAAGATGCCGTCGTGGCCAAAAACAATGATGCTTTGCGGGATGTCGCGGTCGATGATTTTGACCAGCGGACCCTTGGCGACAGTCACGTCCTTGACCGGCTGGGGCGGCTCGGTGTTGGGCAGATCGCCAAAAACCTCATCCAGAGCCGGTCCCAGGGTGGCGGCGTCAATATCGCCCACCACCGCCACCTTCAGGCTCTTGCGGCTGAAAATAAGCCTGTGCATGGCGCGCAAATCATCGGGCGTGATGTTCGCGATCGACTGGGGCGAGCCAGCACCCCGCCGTGCGTAGAGCTGGCCACCAAACGCCACTTCCATCCAGGCGCGCGAAGCGATCTTTTCCGGATCCTGTTCGTCATCCCTGGCCCCGAGCAAAAACTGCTGGCGCACCCGCTCCATGGCCTCGGCCTCGAAATGCGGCGCCGTCAGCGCCTTCCTGAGCAGGGCGAATGCCTCACTCCGGTTTTTTGAGAGGGTCTGCAAGGAGCCTTCAAACTGGTCGGCGCCCGCGTCGAAGCCAATCTTGACGGCAAGCTCATCGCGCCGGGCCTGGAAGGCAGCGCTGTCCAAGTCGGCGGCTCCCTCATCCATCATCCCCGTGATGAAGTTGACCGCCCCTTCCTTGCCGGCAGGATCGGACGTGGTGCCGCCCTCAAAAGAGAAATTCATGGCGATCAGCGGTATGTTGTGGTTTTCAACCAGCCATGCCCTGATTCCGCCGGGGCTCACGACCTCCTTGATATCAATGGCGTTGGCCGGGTTTAGGAACCAAACCAGCGTGAAACAGGCGATGACTGTTCTGAGAACTGCGGCGCGCATTTGGGTTACCTGCCTCAATTTTGCGGTGACGTTTCAGGCAGCAAAATGCCTGTGACAGAGCGGTTTATCCGGATCACCTTGGCGGCGGCCATCCGGATGTCGTCGAGCGAGACTTTCAGCATCTCCACATCGCGGGAAAACACAGCTCTGGCATCAAGCCCCGTTGCGACGCCAGCGCCAGCGATGCGCGCCAGGGTGGCCTGGTCATCAAGCGTATAAACCTGTTCGGCGATGGACTTGTCGCGCACCCGGTCCAGTTCCTTCTGGGTCACGCCGTTCTTCAGGACATCCGCCAGAATGACATCGACGGCGGCTTCAACCTTGTCCAGTTCAACTCCGGCGTTGGGCGCCGCGTAGACGCCGAACGTGCCGCTATCCAGCGCGTCACCAGAATACCATGCGGCGGCTTGCGCGGCGATTTTCTGGTCAATAACGAGGTCTTTGTAGAGCCTGCTTTGGGTGCCGCCGCCCAATATGTCAGCCAGCAAGTCAAGTGCGTGGGCATCGCGGTTTTCGGCGGTCGAGTAAGTGGGGCCCAGGTAGCTGCGCTGGAAAATTGGCGCTGAAGCGCGAGGATCTGTCATGATCACGCGCCTCGCAGCTATTGGCGCGGGTTCTGGCGTGCGAAGGCGGGGCATGGGTGTGAGTGTGTTTTTCAGAACGCCGTAGTGTTTTTCCGCCAAGACCTTCACTTGCTCGGGCTGAGCGTCGCCTGCGACAACGAGAATGGCGTTGGCTGGCGTGTAGTGCGCCTTGTAAAAGGCCAGCGCGTCTTCGCGCGTGAGTTTTGCCACTTCCGACATCCAGCCGATCACCGGCTTGCCATAGGGGTGGGCGGTGTACATGGCCGCCTCGATTTGTTCGGCCAACAGCGCTGAAGGATCATTCTCGGTGCGCTCGCGGCGCTCTTCGCGCACCACGTCAAGCTCTGGCAGGACATTCTCGTCCGTCAGAACGATATTTTGCATGCGGTCGGCCTCAAGCTCCATCATCAGGCCCAGCCGGTCGCTGGCGATGCGCTGAAAATAGGCGGTGTAATCGCGGGTGGTGAAGGCGTTGCCGTCCCCGCCGTTGATGTCAATCAGGCGGTCAAATACGCCAAACGGGTTTTTGGTGGTGCCCTTGAACATCAGATGCTCAAGGAAATGCGCCAGGCCGGACTTGCCGGAAACCTCATCGGCGGAGCCGACCCGGTACCACACCATGTGGGTCACCACGGGCGCGCGGTGATCGGGAATCACAACCACTTCCATGCCGTTGGCAAGCTTGAAGCTGGTGACCTCAATCTCCAGGGCGCTGGCCCGCGGGACAGCCAGGCACAGCAACACTATTTGCAGGGCTAAAATTCTGACGCAGCGCATTCAATGCAATTCCATCATTTCACAAATTATGTGAGAAGATGCCCGTGTTCGCAGGTGACGTCCAATGAGATTTTTGTAATGCGCCTCAACCGTCGCTGAATATGTTGCCCAAATTGAAGATGGTGCCGTAGTTGGGATTTTGCTGCTGTTTTCTCTTGGTGATCGCAACCTTCAGCTCGGCCTGCAGCTCCTCCTTGGTTTTCGCGGTGCCATCGGGCTTTACCTTGGCGATGCCGTATTCCTCGTAAATATCCTTCCGCGGAGCCGGGGCTGCGGGCGCAGGGGCTGGATCGACAGACGCGGTTTCAGCAGGCGCGGCGGGTGCCGACGCCGCAGCCGCTGGTATTGTGCCGGGCGCGCGCAGTTGCAGGTCTGGCGGCAGGGCCAGCGTGTTGCCATTGGAAACCGTCACAGTGGGTTGCGGCGCGGGTTCGCCTCCTCCAAAAGTGTTCAAAAGCTTGGAGGTGGAACAGCCGCTCAGGGCAAGCCCCAAGGCCATCAGACCAATTATCGACCAGGCGAGTTTCATTCTACGCAATTCCCTTCACTGTCCAACGCCGCCGCGCCGGGGCAAGCTTTCATACAACAAAAGGGCCACTCCCGCAACGATGGCCACGTCCGCCACATTGAACACATACCAGCTCCAGGCGCCCCAATGGAGGTGGAAGAAATCGGCGACTGCGCCATAAATCAGCCGGTCGGCAATGTTTCCCAATGCGCCACCCATTATCAAGCCTATGGCTGCGGCGGAAATGGGGCGGTTCAAACCGCTCATCCATGTCCATAAAACGGCGCAAATGAGAAGGTTTAGAACAACGAAAACCCACTGACTATCCGTGTTCAACAGGCCATAGGAGACCCCCTTGTTCCACGCCAGCACAAGGTCGAAAAAAGGCGTGATCGCAACTCTTCCGCCCACCCCGATTTTGAAGACATGCAGCATCCACCATTTGTGAGCCTGATCGGCGGCGAAAACGAAAACCGCCAGAATCAGCCCGAGGGGCGCCAGCGGCCCCCATATGCGGGCCTTCATGCGGGGGATTTTCCAAAGCGCTTCTGCCATTCGCGCACCGCTTCAGCATCCCTTGGCGTGATGTCGGGGAATTCGGCGTCCTTGCCGATGTCCTTGGAGATTTTCCATGAACGGGCGCATTTCTGGCCCTCAGCTTTAGCGGAAACCACGGCCACATTCTTGAGGTCATCCAGCCGGAACGCCGATTCTGGCCCATGTCCCACATCTATGGCTATGTCCGAGGTGATGCAGACTTCGGCGAAATCGCACCCCTTTAGAGCAGCCACATCTTTCGCATCCAGGTCGACATAGACCGTGGGCGCGGCTTCGAGCGATGAGCCGATTCGCTTTTCGGCGCGCTCCAATTCGAGAGCGCCTGTCACCGCGCGGCGCACATTGCGGATCATCTCCCACTTGGCGGCGATTTCCGGCTGGTTCCACTCATCGGGCGTCTTGGCGAATTGCATGAGATGCACGGAGCTTCCCTCGCCACCAAAGCGCGAGAGCCAGACCTCTTCCATGGTGAATGTCAGGATTGGGGCCCACCAGGTCGTCAGGCAATGAAACAATTGCTCCAGCACGCTGCGGCAAGAGCGGCGCTTGTTGCTCGACCACGGATCGCAATAGAGGGCGTCTTTGCGGATATCGAAATAGAACGCTGACAAGTCCTGCGTCATGAAATTCGAGAGAACCGCAAACAGGCGCTTGTAGTCAAACACCTCATAGGCCGCTTGCACCTGCGCATCGACTTCGTGGAGCCTGTGGAGGATATAGCGCTCAAGCTCTGGCATGTCCTTGTGGTGGACGTGCTCCCAGTCCTTCAGGCCTTCAAGAGCGCCAAGGATGTAGCGCATCGTGTTGCGCAGCTTGCGGTAAGCTTCCACATTGGTTTTGAGGATTTCCTTGCCCAGCCGCAGGTCTTCCGCATAGTCGGCGGAGGCCACCCAGAGGCGCAGGATATCGGCGCCCGACTGTTTGATCACGTTCTGCGGGGTGACGATATTGCCAAGTGATTTCGACATCTTGCGGCCGTCTTCGCCCACAACGAAGCCGTGGGTCAGCACCGAGTCATAGGGGGCGCGGCCACGGGTGCCGCAGGATTCGAGCAGGGAGGAATGGAACCAGCCGCGGTGCTGATCCGAGCCTTCGAGGTAAATGTCAGCCGGCCATTTCAGGTCAGGGCGCTGCTCCAAACAGAAGGCGTGGGTGCAGCCTGAATCAAACCACACGTCGAGAATATCGCGCACCTGCTCCCAATTTTCTGGATCGTTTACAACGTTTTGCAAGAACCGATCCTTAGCGCCTTCAGCAAACCACGCGTCGGCTCCTTCCTGAGAAAACGATTCCGAAATGCGCTGATTCACTATGGAATCATTGAGTAATTCGCCGGATTCCTTGTTCACGAACACGACGATGGGAACACCCCAGGCGCGTTGGCGCGAGATCACCCAATCGGGCCTGTCCGCAATCATGCCGCGCAGGCGGTTCTGGCCTGCAGCGGGGTAGAATTTGGTGTCCTCGATGGCCTTCAATGCGGTGTCACGCAGGCCGTGGCTTGACATGGAAATGAACCATTGCGGCGTATTGCGGAAAATGATCGGCTTCTTGGAACGCCAGGAATGGGGATAGCTGATGGTCTTGCGCTTGGCCGACAACAGCATGCCCGCCTCTTTCAAAGCATCCATCACGCGCCGGTTTGCATCGCCCCACTTGCCGTATTGATCGATGACGCGACCACCTTCAAAGCCGGGGGCGTCCTTGGTGTAATAACCATCGGCATCAACCGGCATTGGGATTGTTGTGTCGATGCCGTCCTCATGCAGTGTTTTCTGGTGGGCGACCCAAACATTATAGTCATCTGCGCCATGACTAGGAGCGGTATGGACAAAACCCGTCCCAGCGTCGTCAGTGACATGTTCGCCATCGAGAAATGGGACCGAGAACCGATATTGATTATTTGCTCTTAATGGATGTCCACACGTCACGAACAAGATCGCTGGACCTGGAGTAAAATCGATGTCGCGCAACTTAAGAGTTGTTACGCGGGCGTTGTTGAATACTTCTTCTGCTAGTTTCGTCGCGACAATGAATTGTTCTCCAACTTTTGCCCAATTGTCTGGTGGTGCTTCACTTACCTCGTAAAGTGCATATGTTACGTCTGGAGAAAAGCTGATCCCGCGATTGCCTGGTATTGTCCAGGGAGTTGTAGTCCAAATTATTACAAAGCTACCCCGAAGTGCTTCCGCACTTTCACGAATCTCATTCAGATCTCGATCTGTAGCTTGCTCATTAATGCCGACCACATCTGCACTAAGCACCGGAAACTTCACAAAGATCGTATCGACTTCGATATCAGCATATTCAACTTCAGCTTCGGCGAGCGCGGTTTTTTCAACCACGCTCCACATCACAGGCTTTGAACCCCGGTAGAGCTGGCCGCTGTCGGCGAATTTCAGAAGCTCCTTGGCGATGATCGCTTCGGCTTCGAAGGCCATGGTGAGGTAGGGGTTCTGCCAATCGCCGGTCACGCCGAGGCGCTTGAATTCATCGCGCTGGATGCCCACCCATTTGGCAGCAAAGTTCCGGCATTCGGCGCGAAAGGCGTTAATTGCTTTCGAATCGTTGAAGTTCGGCTTCTCTTTGCCTGCCGCGCGGTATTCCTCTTCGATTTTCCATTCGATGGGCAGGCCGTGGCAATCCCAGCCGGGCACGTAGTTGGAATCAAAGCCCGCCATCTGGCGCGAGCGGGTGACGATGTCTTTCAATATCTTGTTCAGTGCATGGCCGATGTGGAGGTTGCCGTTGGCGTAGGGCGGGCCATCGTGCAGCACGTATTTGGGCTTGCCCTTGCTCTGCTCGCGCAGCTTTCCATAGAGGCCCATGTCTTCCCAGCGCTTTAAAAGCGCAGGCTCGCGTTCCGGCAATCCGGCTTTCATGGCGAAGTCGGTTTTGGGCAGGAAAACAGTCTCGCGGTAGTCGAGAGCCGGTTTGGCAGCGGTGTCATTCATGTCAGCTAAACAATCTCAAGGCGGTGTGGGCGGCTTGTAGCAGCAGCGCCGCGAATAATAAAGTTCCGTAATCGCCTTCAGAACAAGCCATTTTCATGGGCAATTTCATCGGGCACGATTTGCAGGACGTCCCAATGCTCCACCACCTTGCCCTTTTCATCCAGCCTGAAAATGTCGATTCCCGCATAGTCCGGCAGGCCCGGCCAAATCTGGCGGCAGTGCAGCACCACGAAATCGCCTTCCGCAATGGCGCGTTTGAACTCCACGCGCTTGCCCGGATATTCCTCGGCCATCTGGGTGAAAAAGGCGATGAAGGCTTCCTTGCCATCGGCAACTTCGGCATTGTGCTGAATGTAGACATCGCCGGCATAGGCCTCGATGGCTTCCCGCGGCTTGCAGCCGTTGAACATCAGGTCATAAAACGCCATCACATTGCGTTTGTTGATTTCGAGTTGATCGCGCTTGCTGTTCACGGTCCGGCCTGTTCTAATGCTGATTTTTGAGGAGATGATAAGCAATGGGCATGATCCACACAATACCAGCGCGCCGGGGCAAGGCAGCCCGCTTAAATAAGGGCCAGGCCATCAAGATCATGAATCCGCATGGCAAGCAGATTGTGGATACCTGGGCGTTTGTGGCGGGCTCCACCCTTGAATACATGGGCATGGAGCAATGCCGCGCCTATTGGACCAGGCTTTACCCCATCGTGGGCGACAAGATGATCACCAACCGGCAGGCGGCCTATTCTGACGCTGGAAGCCGACACGTCTCCGGGCCGCCATGACACCCTGATCGCACCTTGTGATAACGAGCGCTACGGGCTTTTGGGTTGCACGAGCTATCACGACAACTGCAAGGACAACATGCACGCCGGGTTGGCCGAGCTTGGCATCTACCTGCCCTATACTCCCGCGTCCCTCAACACCTTCATGAACATTCCATGGCGGCAGGACGGCGCGCTGGAATGGGGCGTGTCCATGGCCAAGCCCAATGACTATGTGATCTTTCGCGCCGAGCTGGATTGCATCGTCGCCATGTCCTGCTGCCCGCAGGACATCCTGCCGATCAATGACGGGAAGACAGTGGACGCGACTTACGAGATATTGGATTAAGCCCGTTTACTTGCAGCCCTCGTCCTCGCTCAGTGTTGCCTTGATCGTTCCGGAATCGGAGAACTTTCCCACGGGCGACGTAATAGTCCATGTGCCGGCGATCGCCATTTTGCCGACCTTGCCGTCAATGCTGTGTGTGTAGGTGCCGCCGCCCGACCACGGCACACCGCCCGCCGTGCCGCTGACACCGAAGGAACCGCCATCATCTCTCGCCGGTGTCATGGATAGCGCGATGCCCGCCGAAGCGCCCGATCCATGCAGCACAAAGGGTTGCGTGAGATCGCAGACCACATCATTGATCACCAGATCATTGTAGCGCGCTTTCACACGCCACGTTTTCTTCTTGCAGAGCTGGTCAAAAAGCTTCTTGGCGATGCGGGGTACGGCATCCATCATGCTGCCCTCAGGCGCAAAGCCTTCATCTTTCGCCACAACCTTGCCACTCGCGGCGTCACTCACCCGCATGATCCAGGTCACATCGCCGTCTCCAATACCCACCACGCCATCTATGAACGCACTTACTCTTATCTCTTCAATCACGAGGGAGCCCTTTGGCGAATAACCCTTGTCCTGCAGCATTTTCTCCGTGTCGCGCGCATCACGCACCTTCTTGCTGATATCAACCATGGTGATATCGCAGGAACCGTCATCCTGTGCTTTTTCAATAAGAATGGCCAGTTCGCCATCAACACCGTCCTGGATCTGCTTGGCCGCAAGCTCGGAAGCAGCATCATGCGGAATGATCTCGCGCATCGCAATTCGCGTTTCAGCAAACGCGGGGATTGAAACAATCAGCAGAAAAGCCAAAAATATTTTGCAGCGCATGGTGTAATCCCCTACTGGTTTTTCGCCACCCACTTGTCGCGCATGGTTACGAGCTCCTCCGAAGCTGTCGGATGCACCGCCATGGTGGCATCAAAGTCTGACTTTTTGGCACCAAGTCTGAGCGATATGCCCAGGAGTTGCGCCATTTCTCCCGCGTCTGGCCCGCAGATGTGGCAGCCCAGCACACGGTCGGTTTCACTATCGACAACAAGCTTCATCATCATGCGTTCATCGCGGCCTGAGAGCGTGTGCTTCATGGGGCGGAATGACGACTTGTAAATATCGATTTTCCCGAGGGCGGCGCGGGCTTCGCTTCGGTGAGACCCCACGGTGCCAATCTCTGGCTGCGAGAACACCGCTGTCGGTATCAGTTTGTGGTCAACCTTGATATCCTTGCCGCCGAAAACAGTGTCGGCGAAAGCGTGGCCTTCACGAATTGCAACTGGGGTCAGATTGACGCGGTTGGTGACATCGCCAACAGCATAGATATTGTCAGCGGTAGTGCGGGAATATTCGTCGACCTTCACGGCATAGTGTGGCGTGACATCAACGCCAGCGTTTTCCAGGCCGAGCCCTGCGACATTGGGAATGCGCCCAGTGGCGAACATGATCTGGCCAGCGCCAAAAGCTGCGCCATCCTCCAGTGTCACCCTGATACCTTCGCCGCTTTTGTCAATTCTGCTGACATGGGCGCCTGTGCGGATTTCAATGCCCTTCTTCTGCATTTCCGCAGCGAGATGATCGCGCAGGTCTTCATCAAAACCCCGCAGGATTTTCTCGCCGCGATAAATGAGAATAGTCTCGACGCCAAGGCCATGGAAAATTCCCGCGAATTCCACCGCGATATAGCCGCCGCCCAC
>CAWFJW010000011.1:0-27527 GCA_963816305.1 uncultured Alphaproteobacteria bacterium | reverse complement strand
TTGAGGATGCGGATAGGTGATATAGTGATCGCCGCCGAGCGACACCATTTCGGCGCCGGATTGATGATGCCGGTGGCATGTTCTTCCAGCGTTTCGGGGAAATTCTCCTTGCGGCCCCAGTCGAAAAAACAATCGCCGTAGTCGACCACGGCGAGCGTATCGAAGGGATCGAAGTTCCACGGCCAGAACGGGCCCCAGGCATTTTCGGCCGAGGCCTTGCGGATGCCTTCCGGGCCCATGCGCGTGCCGGGCCGTGGGACACCGCCTGATCGAAGGGAATGCCGGTGACGGCGATATCGACGCCCTTGAGATCGCGCGTATATTTGCGGCGCATGAAGGAAAGCGCGCCGGCATAGGTCGGCTCCCATTGCGTGCCCTTGAGGCTCTCGCGGCGAAAGGCTTCGTCGCCCGGCAAGCGGGTCATCTTGTCCATTTCGAGGGACATGCTCTACTCCGTAAGGACGAGCGAATCTTCGGGCGCCCAGGATACCCAGACTGTCTGGCCGCGCTCGACGCCGGAGCCGCCGGTGCGCGAGTCGTTCTGCACGTTGACCGCAGAGTCAGGCCCGCCCTTGATCGAGACAACGACATGGCTGGTGTCGCCATAATAGGCGACGTCGCGCACCTTGCCCTGCGACCTTGATGAGGCCTGCGGCCTTCGGCTCCGCCTTGGAGATCTTCAGTTTCTCCGGCCGAACGGCAATGGCGACCTTGTCGCCACAGGTCTTGTCGGTGCAAATGTCAATTTGCCAAGGCCCTTGGCCTCGCAGGTGATGGTCTTGCCCTTCTTGCTCAGTACCTTGGCATCGATCAGGTTCACCTTGCCGATGAAGTCGGCGACGAAGCGGGTGGCGGGATGCTCATAGAGCTCGGCGGGCGTGGCGATCTGCTGCACCGCGCCCTTGTCCATCACCGCGATGCGGCTGGCCATGGAGAGCGCCTCGTCCTGGTCATGGGTGACGATGATGAAGGTGATGCCGACGGTTTCCTGCAGCCGCGTCAGTTCCATGCGCATGTCGTCGCGCAGCTTGGCATCCAGCGCCGAGAGCGGTTCGTCGAGCAGCAGCACCTTGGGCCGCTTCACCAGGGCGCGGGCCAAGGCCACGCGCTGGCGCTGGCCGCCCGACATCTGGTCGGGCTTGCGCTTGGCGAGATGCGAGAGCTTCACCATCTCGAGGGCCTCGGCGATGCGGCGCTTGGTTTCGTCTCGCGGGACACCGGTCACCTTCAGGCCATAGGCCACGTTCTCTTCCACCGTCATGTGCGGGAAACACGGCGTAGGACTGGAACACCATGTTGGTCGGGCGCTTGTTGGGCGGCGTCAGCGCCATGTCCTCGCCGCCGATCATGATCTGGCCCTCGGTCGGCGTTTCGAGGCCGGAGATCATGCGGAGCAGCGTGGTCTTGCCGCAGCCCGAGGGACCGAGCAGCGCAAAGAATTCGTTCTGGGCGATGTCGATGGTGACATTGTCGACGGCGATGACGCCGCCGGGAAATTTCTTCAGACGTTGCGGATGGAGACGATGGGTTCGGTCATCATTCAACCTTTGCCCGATTTTTCCGGCGCCTGGAGTTTCATTGCGAGCACGGTGGCGACGACGGTGATGACGATCAGCACGGTCGAGGCGGCGTTGATTTCCGGCGACACGCCGCGGCGCACCAGGGAATAGACCTTCACCGGGAAAGTCACGGTTTCCGGGCCCGAGGTGAAGAAGGTGATGACGAAATCATCGAGCGACAGCGTGAAGGCCAGCAGCGCACCGGCGATGAGGCCCGGCATCATGAAGGGCACGATGACCTTCCAGAAAGTCTGCCATTCGCTGGCGCCCAGGTCCTTCGAGGCTTCCTCGAGCTGCCGGTTGAAGCCGACGAGGCGCGAGCGCACCACGACGGTGACAAAGGGAAAGCAGAAGGCCACATGGGCGATGATGATGTTGGCGAGGTTGAACGGCCATGGCATGGCTGACGATGGCGCCCATCATGCCGGTCTTGTTGAAGAACAGCAGCAGCGCCACGCCCATGCAGATTTCGGGGATGACGATGGGCAGCGCCATGAAGCCTTCATAGGCGCCCTTGAAGGGAAAGCGGAAACGCCACAGCATCAGCGCCACCATGGCGCCGATGATGGTCGCGATGATGGTGGCGAGAAAGGCGATCACCAGCGAGTTGATCATGGCCTCGATCAGCGCGCCGTTGTTCCAGGCCTTGACATAATTGTCGAGGGTGAAGCCGCGCCAGACGATGCCGCGCTTGTCGGTGTTGAAGGAGAAGGCGACCAGCGTGATGATCGGCACATAGAGCAGGAAGAAGATCACGCCGAACAGCATCTTGAGCCACAGCCGGTTGCCATAGTCGAGGGGGCCCGAGCCCGGTTTCAGTTGGGCAGCCATCAGATGTCCACTCCCTTGCTGCGCCTGGCCAGAAAGGCGCGCAGCACCAATGCGCCGAAAGGTGGCGTACATCAGCAGGAACGACAGTGCCGCGCCGAAGGGCCAGTCATTGGCCGCCTTGAACTGGCGCTCGATGACGTTGCCGATCATCATCGCGTTGGCGCCGCCCAGCAGATCAGGTGTCAGGAACGAGCCGAGGCAGGGAATGAAGACAAGGATCACGCCCGAGACGATGCCGGGCATGGTGAGCGGCACGGTCACTCTCAGGAATGTCGGAACTGCGAGGCGCCGAGATCGAGGCTCGCTTCGAGGAACGATTTGTCCAGCCGTTCGATGGTGGCGTAGAGCGGCAGCACCATGAAGGGCATGTAGACATAGACCAGGCCGAAGATCACCGCGAAATTGTTGTAGAGCATTTCATAGGGGCCAAGGCCCAACGGCCCAGCGCCAGATTGACATAGCCCTGGGTGCGGAACACGGCGATCAGCGCATAGGTGCGGATCAGCAGATTGATCCAGAACGGCAGGATGACCAGCAGCAGCAGCAGCGGCTTCCACGTTCGGGCGCAAAACAGATGCCGAAGGCGATGGGATAGGCGGTGAGAGGCACAGCACGGTTGCCAGCGCGCTGACCCAGATCGATTTCCAGATGATCGTCAGATAGAGCGGATCGAAGGCCGGATGTAATTGGTGATGCCGGTGAAATAGTCGTATTCGGTGATCGATACCTGGCCGTCGATGACCGCCTTGTCGCTGAACGACATGACGAACAGGAAGCCCAGGGCAGGATGAAGAAGACCAGAAGCCAGAAGGTGCCGGGCCCGGCAGGGTCCAGAAGACGCTTCGGTTGTCTTTCCAGTTATCCAAGACGCGCCTGCTCTCCCCTGCCCCTGCGATTCGATGCTTGCCAATAAGAACGGGGACGGCAAGCTGCCGTCCCCGCAAAGCGCTCAAGACGCGTATCAGGCCGCCTGGATGCGGGTCCAGATTTCGTCGCGAACCTTGGTGGCCTCTTCGCCGAGGTAAAGGCTCGGCTCGCATTTGGCGATGATCTCCGCCGGCGGGAAAATCGCCGGATTTTCCGTGTAGGACTTGTCCATCAGCGCCTTGGCCGCCGCATTGGCGGTGGCATACTGGATGGTTTCGGCGATGTGCTTGCCGGCTTCCGCATCGAGAACGAAATTCAGGAAGGCGTGGGCGTTTTCCGGATGCGGCGCGCCGGTGGGAATGGCCATGGTGTCCTGCCAGAGCAGCGAGCCTTCGGTCGGCACGGCGTAGGCAAGATCCTCGTCCTCGGCCATGACCTGAATGATGTCGCCATTCCATTCCTGGCAGGCCTCCACTTCGCCTGACGCCAGCAAATCCTGGCCGTTGTCGTCGGCGAAAACCTTGATGTTCTTCTTCTGGGCGATCAGCAGCTCCTCGGCCTTCTTGAGCTCGGCCGGATCGATCGAATTGAACGAATGGCCGAGATATTTGAGGGCGCAGCCGATCACGTTCTGGGCATCGCCGAGCAGCGAAATCTTGCCCGCGTACTTGTCGCTGTCGAGCAGGATCTTCCAGCTGTCGACCACGCCGCCTTCGACCTTCGACTTGCGGTAGCCGATGCCGAGCGTGCCCCACATGTAGGGCATCGAATGCTTGCGGCCGGGATCGAAAGGCGCATCCTGGAATGGCTTGTCGATGTTGGCCATGTTCGGAATTTTCGCGTGATCGAGCGGCATCACCATGTTGGCCTTGATCATGCGCTCAAGCATGTCGTTGGTGGGCACGATCACGTCATAGCCGGGATTGCCGCCCTTGAGCTTGGCGAACAGCTCGTCCTTGTCGGCGAACAGATCCATCTTGGTTTCGATGCCGGTGGCGGCGGTGAAATCGGCCAGCGATGTCTCGCCGATATAGGTATCCCAGTTGTAGAAGTTGAGCTTCTTCTCTTCCTCGGCCAGCGAAAAGCGCGGCAGGAATGTCAGGCCGGCGAACATGCGCCGGTGCCCTTCAGAAGGCTGCGGCGGTTAGGCGAGAATTTGGGGCGATATGTTGTCATGGCGTGTTCCTTTCGGCTATGTGCAATGCTGGTGTCAAGGCTATTAACAATTCTGTCGTAACTTCAACTAAATTCATGCGTCAATTTACATTTCTGCCTTGACGTCCGCATAGGTTGCATCGAGGGCCACGCGCGCCAGCTTCACGATTTCGTCGATCTCCTTCTTCGTGATGATGAACGGCGGGCGCCAGAACCATGGTGTCCCAGCAGGCCCGCATGATCAGATTGTTCTTGAAGCAGTGGTCGCGGCAGATCGTGCCGACGCGGCCGGAACTCCTTGAAGCGCGCGCGCTTGGCCTTGTCGTTGGACAGTTCGATGGCGCCGATCAGGCCCATGGAGCGGGTTTCGCCCACGATCGGGTGATCATTCAGGCTGGCCAGGGCCTTGGCGAAATAGGGGGCCAAGTTCGGCCACCCGCTCCACCAGCTTCTCGTCTTCGATGATTTCGATATTCTTGAGGGCAACGGCGGCGGCCACCGGATGGCCCGCATAGGTCATGCCGTGGTTGAAATTCGCCGCCAAGCTCGAAGAAATCCTTGATCAGCGTGTCGGCAAAGGCGACGGCGCCGATGGGCTGGTAGCCGGACGACAGGCCCTTGGCCATGGCGACGATATCCGGCTCAAAGCCCAGGGACTGGAAGCCCCACCAGTTTGCCGGTGCGCCCGAAGCCGCAGATCACTTCATCGGCAATGATCAGGATGCCGTATTTCCTGCAGATGCGCTGCACTTCCGGCCAATAGGTTGAGGGCGGAATGAGAACGCCGCCAGCACCCTGGATAGGCTCGCCAATAAACGCCGCCACATTGTCTGGGCCCGACTTCGAGAATTTTCTTTTCCACGTCGGCGGCGGCGTCCAGGCCGAATTCTTCCGGCGTCTTGTCGCCGCCGAAGTCGATACCAATGGGGCTGCTGCACATGGTGGAAGCCGGGAACAGGGTTCCCCCCTGCTCCTGCATGCCGCGCCATGCCGCCCAGATTGGCCGCCACCATGGTTGAGCCATGATAGCCCCGGGTGCGGGCGATGAAATGCTGGCGGTAGGGCTTGCCCTTGAGCTTCCAATAGTGGCGCACGAAGCGCACGATGGTGTCGTTGGCTTCCGAGCCGGAATTGGTGAAGAAAATGTGCTGGAAGCGCTTGGGCAGAAGCGAGGAAATCTTTGCGGCAAGCTCGGTTGCCGGCACCGTGGTGGTTTTGAAGAAGGTGTTGTAATAGGGCAAATCCAGCATCTGGCGGTAGGCCACATCGGCCAGCTCTTTTCGGCCATAGCCCACATTCACGCACCACAGGCCGGACATGGCGTCCAGGATCTTGTTGCCCTTGCCATCCCAGATATAAACACCGTCGGCCTGGGTGATGACGCGGGGGCCGCCCGCCGCATGAAACGCCTTGTGGTCGGTGAAGGGATGAAAATGATGCTCGATGTCGTGTTGGACGACTTCAGCGATGTTGATGTTTTTGGGGTGTATGGTCACGGTTGATCTCCAAGCTCTAAATCCAGTGAAAACGCGGCAAATTGCGAATTGGAGAGAGCACTATGGCTTGAAACCGATGCGGGCGCAGTTAACCATGACTTCGTCATGGAGGGAGCGTGTCGAAGATGTGACGTCACAGCACATTCGGCAAACATACAATTATTACGGTTTTATTGCAACTCAGGCGAAGGCCGCCGCCATCAGGCGTTTGGTGTAAGGTTCGCGGGGATTTTCGAGCACTTCGTCTGGCGTCCCCTGCTCGACAACCCTGCCATCTTTCATGACAATGATATGATCCGCCATGGCGCGCACCACCGCAAGATCATGGCTGATGAAGAGGTAAGACAGATTGTGGGCTTTCTGGAGATTGCGCAGAAGCTCGATGATCTGGCTCTGCACCTGGCGGTCCAGCGCCGAGGTCGGCTCGTCCAGGACAATCAGCTTGGGCTTGAGGATTATCGCGCGGGCGATGGCGATGCGCTGGCGCTGGCCGCCGGAAAACTCGTGGGGGTAGCGGTTGCGCAGCTTGGGGTCGAGCTGCACCTCTTCCAGGGCCTGGACAGCCCGCTGATCGCGCTCGCGCGATGTGATCGATGGTTCATGCACCAGCAGGCCTTCGGTTATGATCTGGCCCGCCGTCATGCGGGGGCTGAGGGAGCCGAATGGATCCTGCAGGACGATCTGTATCTGCTTGCGCAGAGGCCGCATTTCCTGCTTGCCAAGCTTGGCGATGTCTTTTCCCTCAAAGGCGATGGCCCCCTCGCTGGGGAGAAGCCGCAGCAAGGCGCGGGCGAGCGTTGATTTTCCCGAGCCGGACTCACCCACTATGCCGATGGTCTGGCCCTGTTTCAGGGTCACCGAAACGTGGTCCACCGCTTTGAGCAGCAAAGGCGGACCAGACATGAATCCGCCGCCAATCCTGAAGGTGACGTTGATGCTCGTGCCATCAAGGATCTTAGGCGCCTTGGCGGCTGGCGGCGCTTTCCGTCCCGATGGTTCGGCATCAAGCAGAGCCTTGGTGTAGGGATGTTTGGGCTTCTTGAAGATGGCTTTGGCGTCACCCTCCTCCACGACCTCGCCGCGCCGCATGACGACGACGCGGCTGGCGATGCGGCGGACAATATTGAGATCATGGGTGATGAAAATCATGCCCATGCCAAGGCGCTTCTGCAGGCTTGCCATCAGTTCAAGGATTTCGGCCTGGATTGTGACATCAAGGGCCGTGGTGGGTTCATCGGCGATGAGCAGGTCGGGGTCATTGGCGAGCGCCATGGCAATCATCACGCGTTGCCGCTGGCCGCCGGACATTTCATGGGGGTAAGAACCCATGCGGCGTTCCGGCTCCGGGATTTTCACCAGCTTCAGCATGTCAATGGCTTTGGTGTTTGCTTCCTTCCACCCAATTTTCTGGTGGTGCATGATGGGTTCAACGAGCTGATTGCCGATGGTGTAAAGCGGATCGAGCGAAGTCATCGGTTCCTGAAAGATCATGGTGATCTTGCGGCCGCGAATGTTGTTGAGCGCGGTCTTGGGCAGGCCAACCAGATTGGTTCCGCGATAATCGGCAACACCAGCGATGGAACCATTTGAAGCAAGCAGCCCCATGGTTCCCATCATGAGCTGGCTCTTGCCGGAACCGGACTCGCCCACGATCGCGACGGTCTCTCCTGCCTTCACATCAAGGCTCACGCCTTTCACGGCTTCAACAATGCCGTCGAGGGTTTGGAAATTCACTTTGATGTTTTTGAGGGTGAGGATCGGTTCAGCCATCTCAGCGATCCTTCGGATCAAGAGCGTCGCGCAGGCCATCGCCAATGAAATTCAGTGCAAACAATGTGGTGGTGAGAAAGAACGAAGGGAAGAGCAGCAGCCAGTTGGCCCCTGGAATGTTTTGGGCGCCTTGTGAAATCAGGACACCCCAGCTTGACATCGGTTCCTGCACACCGAGGCCGAGGTAAGACAGAAAGCTTTCGAGGATGATGACCTGGGGCACCAGCAGCGTCATGTAGATGACTACCGGCCCGAGAAGATTGGGCACCACATGGCGAAGCAGGATGCCGCCGGACGTAACGCCCAGCGCCTCTGCCGCCTGCACATATTCCTGCCGCCTGAGCGACAACGCCTGCCCGCGCACGATGCGCGCCATGTCCAGCCACAGAACCGCGCCAACGGCCAGGAACATCAGCACGAAATTTCGCCCGAAAAAGACCACCAGCATGATCACAAAAAAGATGAAGGGCAGTGAGTAGAGAATATCAACGATGCGCATCATCATCTCGTCGGTCTTGCCGCCGATGAATCCCGCTGTCGCGCCATACAGCACGCCGATCACAACCGCCACGAGACCCGCCAGCAATCCGATCGCGAGCGAAACGCGGCCCGCGATCAGCGTGCGCGTCAGGAGATCGCGGCCAATCGTATCCGTCCCAAAGTAGAAATGCTGCTGCTCCACGCCGGTTGAAAGCACCAGCTTCATGCCATCGGCGGATTTCTCGGCGACTTGCGTTCCCTCAAAGACGCTTGACCTGTCAATGTAGCGGATCATGCGCTCATCAATTGGCCTCGCGGACGTGACTGTGATCAAGACCCGGCCATCGCGCTCCTCCCATCCCGCAAGCTCGACACGCGACCGCTTCACGGCGTCCCGCACCGCAAGATCAATCATATCGGGCCTGGGATAGGGCGACAGGCTGGGCGGCACGCGGGCATAATCCTGATAGATCGTCGTGAACTCATGCGGGGTGAACCATGGGCCGGCGATGCACAGGGCCGCGATGATCAATATGTAGATGCCACTGTAGAAGGCTGCCCTGTTGGACTTGAGCCTCGCCCAGGCATCGGCCCACAATGAGCGGCCAGCAACGGCTGGAACCTCCGTAGCATCAATATCAGTCATAGCGCACCCTGGGGTCAACCGCGGCGTAGAGAATGTCGACAACAAGATTGAATATGATGGTGAACACGGCGACAACCACAACTGTTCCCATCACCAGCGTGTAGTCGCGGTTCAGCGCCGCTTCGACGAAATAGCGGCCAATGCCCGGTATGGCGAAGATGGTTTCCACGATGATCGAACCCGTGATCAAGGCCGCGGCGGCGGGCCCGGCGTAGGAGATAACTGGCAGCAGCGCGCCGCGCAGCGCGTGTCGGATGACCACGGAATAGTCGGAAAGCCCCATCGCGCGGGCCGTGCGGATATGATGCGAGCGCAAGGATTCAATCATGCTGCCCCGCATCAGGCGGGCAACAATGGCGAGCTGCGGCAGCATGAGCGTGAGAACCGGGCCTACTTTGTTGATAAGCGCCCCATCTCCCCAGCCGCCGACTGGCAGCCATTTCAGCCCAAGCCCGAACGCGAGTTGAATCAAGGGCGCAATCACAAATGTGGGAATGGTGCTTCCAGCTGTCGCCGTGGCGATAACCGCGTAATCCGCCAAGTGGTTCTGGCGCAGGGCGGCCGCTATGCCCATCAGCGAGCCGAACAGAAGGGCGAGCACCAGGGCCGTCGCGCCCAGTTGAGCGGAAATCGGGAAACCGAGCGCGAAAAGCTCGTTGACGGAGAATTCAGGAAGATTGTAGCTCGGACCCAAATTCCCGTGCAGAAGATCGTTGAGGTAATGCAGATACTGCATATGCAGCGGTTCATCGAGGTGAAATTGTTTTTCCAGGTTCGCCTTGATGACGGGATTGAGGCCTTTTTCCTGATTGAATGGCCCCCCTGGGGCGACCCGCATCAGGAAAAATGAAATCGTGACAATCACAAAGAGCGTCGGAATCGCCGTCATCAACCGTGTCAGAACATAGCGCAGCATGGGCGCACCCCCCGAAAAACAGGAAGGGCGCATCTCCTGCGGTGTGTTCAGGAGATGCGACGCCTTCCGTTAAGCTACTCCTTGGACATGAATCGCGTGGGGTGAACATTCATGACATTGTCCTCAAAGCCCTTGATCTTCGGGGACACAAGATTGTGGTAGGAGTAATAGAGCAGCGGCACCTGGCCCGTGTCCCGCATCAGCACGGCTTCAGCTTGTGACAAAAGTTTCATGCGCTCCGCCGCATTGCCACCGGCCGCGGCGGCCTTGTTCATCAGGTCCTCATACTCATCGCTGGCATATTGCGCATAATTGGTGGAGGTTGCCTTGCGCGAGATGCCGAGGAATGTTTCGGGATCCTTGTAGTCGGCGATCCATCCGGCGCGCGCAATATCGAAGTCTCCCTTTTGCTCGAGATGCCCATAATGGGTCTTGGTATCCGTGTTGAGCAGGGTGACGTCGACGCCAAGGGGCTTGAGTTGCTCCTGGATGGCGACGGCGGTGTTCTTGTGGTTTTCCGAGGTGTTGTAGCGGATTTCCATTTTTAGCGGCTTGTCGGGTCCGTAGCCGAGCTCGCCCAGAATCTTCTTGGCCTCATCCTCGCGGTCGATCTGCGACATTTCCGAATAGTCGAAGGTCGATGTCTCATAGCCGGAGATGCCTGGAGGAACCATCGAGTAAGATGGGATCATGCTGTTTGACCAGACCTTTTCAGCGATGAATTCGCGGTCGATGGCCATGGAAACCGCGCGGCGCAGTTTGGGCTCGCTCCACGGCGCCTTATCGGTCTCTGAAAGTGTAATAATAGGTGCCAAGATAAGGCCCGATGCGCACCTGATCGCCAAATTTCGCCCTGATATCGGCAAGCTGCTCGGTTGGCATGTCTTCATGTGAATCCAGCTCGCCTGCCTCAAAACGCTTGACGGCCGCCGCGCGATCTTCGTTGGGGATGTAATTGACGGTGTCAATCTTCACATTGGCTGCATCATAGAAATCCGGATTCTTGACCAGTTTGATGTGATCATTGGGAACAAACTCAGCCAGGTTGTAGGCGCCATTCGACACCATGTTGCCGGGCTTTGTCCAATCATTGCCAAATTTCTCGACCGTGGCCTTGTGCACCGGGTATGTCGCCTGATGGGTGAGCATCTCAAGGAAATAGGGCGTGGGCGCATTCAGGGTGAATTCGAGGGTAGACGCGTCGATGGCCTTGACGCCAATCTCTTCCGGCTTGGCCTTGCCTTGGTTGATCGCCTCGGCATTCTTCACCACATAGAGCATGGAGGCGTACTCGGCGGCGGTTTCAGGATTCTGCAATCTCTGGAAGGCGAAGACAAATTCATCGGCTGTCACGGGGTCGCCATTCGACCATTTCGCCCCTTGGCGGAGCTTGAATGTATAAACTGTGTTGTCAGCGGAAACTGTCCAGCTTTCCGCGGCGCCCGGAATGAGGTCGGCCCTGGCGTCCTGGGCCACCAGGCCCAAGAACATTTCACGCAATATGTCCGCCTCGTAAGTGGTCGCGGTCTTGTGCGGGTCGAGGGATTCAGGAACAGCTGCGCTGCCCCGATTGTAGACCACCTCGGCGAAAGCGCCGGTTGCGCTCATCATGAGCATGGTTGAGCCGATGGCCCAGGCTTTGAAATTCATGTTCATTCTTCAAAACTCCCTTTTTTATGCTTCTCGTATTATGTCGTCCCGCCAATTATTCTGGCTTGTGGCCCGGATGCTAGCACCGGATTTTGAATTTGTCGCTAGTGGCGTGATGGGTTATGCCTTGGTGGGTTTTGGAGATTTTCAGTATGACGGCGCAAGGCAAAAACAGCGGCACTCAAAACGAGCGGACAATTGCGGTGCATGCGGGTGAATTCGTCGATCCGGTGACGCGAGCTTCTTCGCCCAATCTGGTGATGTCGGCCACGTTTGCGCCCACCGACGTGACCGGGTTTTCGGCCCGTGACGAGAAGGACTACGAGGGCTTTGTCTATGGCCGCGTTTCCAGTCCAACGGTTCGCCAGCTCGAGCAGAAATTGGCGGCGCTTGAGGAAGCCGAGGAAGCCCTGTGTTTCGGTTCAGGCATCGCGGCCAGCCACGCCGTCATTGCCGGACGCTTGAGCAAGGGCGATCATCTGCTGGCGCAGGATACGAATTATGTGGGGGTGGCGGAGCTCACCCGCGACACCCTGCCCCGCTTTGGCATTGAAACGTCATTTGTGGATGTGACCGACCTCAATGCGGTGGCCGCCGCAATCAGGCCGAACACCCGCATGCTGTGGCTGGAAACGCCCACCAACCCCACAATGCAAGTCTGTGATATCAGGGCTTTGGCCGACCTTGCCCATGCGAAGGGCGTTCGCGATGTGGTGGTTGATTCAACCTATGCCACGCCGATTGCCACAAAGCCCCTGAACCTAGGGGCCGATTTCGTGGTGCATTCGCTCACCAAATACATCGGCGGCCATGGCGACGCGATGGGGGGCTGCGTTTTGGGCCGCAAGGCTGATCTGGCGGCGCTCAATCTGGAAGCGACAGTGCATTTTGGCGGCATTCTTTCCCCCTTCAACGCCTGGCTCATCATGCGGGGCGCCGCGACATTGCCCATTCGGATGAAGGCGCATCAGGAGTTGGCCATGATTGTCGCTAAATATCTGGAGCAACATCCCGCCGTGGCGCGGGTTTTTTATCCAGGATTGGCGTCCCACCCGCAGCATGAGCTTGCCAGGGCGCAGATGAAAAACTTCTCCGGCATGATGACGTTCCAGACCCATGAGAACGGACTGGCGATTGCCAAGCGCATGGTGGAGCGGCTGGAATTCATCCATTACGCCGTTTCGCTGGGCCACATCCGCAGCCTGGTTTGCTGGATCGCCACGGAAGACATCGAGAAATCAACTTTCCGCCACGAGCCAGCAGCGGCCAAGCGCTACCGGGACTACGCCGGTGATGGCGTGTTCAGGCTTTCAGTCGGCATCGAAGACGGCGAAGACCTCTGCGCCGATCTGGCAAAGTGCCTTTAGGCTGTGGCGTCTTTCGCCTTGTGACGGCGGTATGACAGCATGCTGACCGGGATCATCGCCACATAGAGGATCGCGAACAGCGTCAGGGTTTCCCACGGGAAGGCGATGAGGCAGACGATGGCCAGCGCGCCGCCGCCAACAATGGGCATCACCAAATCGCGCCTGATGCGGGGGCCGCTGGTTTTGCCGGAAAATGTCGGAATGCGGCTGATCATCAGCAGCGAAACGGCGATGATGTAGCCGGCGATGGCGGTCGCATAGGCGCCGCCATTTTCAATTTCAAAGAGAAACCCCAAATACATGGGCGCAAGCGCCAGGCCAGCGCCGGCGGGGGCGGGCGCGCCGCTGAAAAATGCGCCTGACCATGCGGGCTTGTTTTCATCATCGAGGGCCACATTGAAGCGGGCAAGCCTGAGCGCGCAGCATACGGCAAGGGCAAGCGCCACTATCCAGCCCTTGGTCTTCAATGCGTCGAGCGACCAGATATAAATGAGGAGGGCCGGAGCCACGCCAAAATTTATGAAATCCGCCAGGGAATCCAGCTCCGCGCCAAAACGCGAGGTGCCTTTGAGGTAGCGCGCCAGACGACCATCCACCGCGTCCAGCACAATTGAAACTATGATCGCGCCGACGGCCAATTCATAGCGGCCTTCGATGCCCAGCCTGATGGCGGTGACGCCGCTGCACAGGGCCAGCAAAGTGATGAGATTGGGCAGCAGATAGCGCACTGGCACATTTTTAAAGCGCTTGTTCTGGGAGGCTTCCACCGTCAGCTTTTCCTTGCCGCGCGTTCACTCTCGGGCGAGGCCAAATCCGCGAAGACCGTTTCGCCGGCGATTGCCCGCTGGCCCACCGAGACCAATGGGTTGGCGCCCTTCGGCAGGTAAACGTCGACACGGCTGCCAAAGCGGATAAGGCCAATTCTTTGCCCCGCCAGCAGGCGCTCGCCGTCGCCCACAAATTTCACGATGCGGCGCGCGATGAGGCCGGCGATCTGCACCACACCAATCTTGCGGCCATCGGCGAGCTCAAGCGTGAACGCCTGGCGTTCGTTGTCTTCGCTGGCCTTGTCCAGTTCCGCGCTCACGAAAGCGCCCGGGATATAGTTTATCCTGGCAACGCGTGAATCAATGGGTGAACGGTTCACATGCACGTCAAAGACATTCATGAACACCGAAATCCGCGTCACGGGCTCGCGGTCGAGATCAAGCTCGGGCGGCGGAATGATTTTTTCTATGGCGCAAATCTGGCCATCGGCGGGCGATATCACAAGGCCATCGCGCATGGGCGTCACGCGCTCGGGGTCGCGGAAGAAATAGGCGCACCAGATGGTGGCGACAACGCCGAGCCACATCAGAATGTCCCAGCCCATCCAGAACAGGAAGGCTGTCACCGCCGCGAATATGGCGATGAAACGCCACCCCTCCCGGTGAACGGGCACGAAGAATGCGAGAATGCTATTTACAATGGACATGGGCGCTCATGTAGCGTGATTTTGCGGGTTTGGAAATACGGGGCCTCACTCGGCCGTAACTTTGAGCAGCGCCCTGGCCTCCGCCGTAAGCCCCCGCTCATCGAGGTTTTCCGCCAGACGCCTGCGGGCTTCATCGGCTTCGCGCTGACGGTTCCACATGGCGGCATAAACGCCCTTCCTGCGCAGCAACTGGCTATGGGTGCCGCGTTCGGCTATGCGGCCCGCATCCAGCACGATGATTTCATTGGCGTCCACCACGGTGGACAGCCGGTGGGCGATCACCACGGTTGTGCGATCCTTGGAAACCTTGCGAAGGGCGGCCTGGATTTCCTGCTCGGTGAAACTATCAAGGGCGGAAGTTGCCTCATCCAGCACCAGAATGGGCGGGCCCTTGAGAATGGTGCGCGCAATGGAAACGCGCTGCTTTTCGCCGCCTGAAAGCTTCAATCCCCGTTCGCCAACCATGGCGTCATAGCCCTTGGGCAGGCTTTTCACGAATTTGTGGATCTGGGCCATCTTCGCCGCCGCCTCCACTTCGGCGTCGCTTGCGCCCGACCTGCCATAGCGGATGTTGTAGCGGATGGTGTCGTTGAACAGCACGGTGTTTTGCGGCACCATGCCGATGGCGGCGCGCAGTGATTTTTGCGTCACGGCTGAAATGTCCTGGCCGTCAATTGTGATCCTGCCGCCGGTGAGTTCATAGAAGCGGTAGAGCAGCCGCGAGATTGTGGATTTGCCCGCGCCCGATGGGCCAACGATTGCCACCGTGTGGCCGGCCGGAACCGTGAATGACAGGTCGCGGATGATCGGCCTTTCCTTGTCATAGGCGAAGCTTACACTCTCAAAAGCCAATGCTCCCTGGGCAACTTTGAGCGGAATCGATCCCGGCTTGTCCTTGATTTCCGCGTTGACGGAAAGCAGCGAGAACATGCCTTCAACATCAATCAGCCCCTGCTTGATTTCACGGTAGGACGAACCGATGAAATTCAGTGGCATGTAGAGCTGGATCATCAGCGCGTTGATCATGACAAAATCGCCGATGGTGGCCTGGTTTTGCGTTATCGCATAGGCCGACATGGCCATGACAACAGTGAGGCCAATTGCGAAAATGAAGGTTTGGCCTGCATTGAGAACGGCCAGCGACACCCAGGTTTTGACCGCCGCTTTCTCATATTGCAGCATGGACACATCGAAGCGCTGGGCCTCGTGTTCCTCATTGCCGAAGTATTTCACCGTTTCGAAATTGAGCAGGCTGTCGATAGCCTTGGTGTTTGCGTCAGTGTCGGCGTCATTCATGTTGCGGCGTATGTTGATGCGCCATTCGGTGGCGAGGTAGGTGAAGCCCAGGTAACAGGCGACGGTGGCCAAAATCGTTGCGGCATAGAGCCAGCCGAAGGACCAGGTGAGGACGCCGGCGACGAGCGCTATTTCAAGGGCGGTTGGAAATGTGTTGAACAGCGAGAAGCGCAAAACCGTGTCAACACCAGCAGTGCCGCGTGATATGATGCGCGACAAGCCGCCGGTTCGCCGTTCGAGATGGAATTTGAGCGACAGCGCATGCAGGTGGCGAAAGGTTTTGATTGCGAGTTCACGCACGGCGCGCTGGCCCACCTTGGCGAATATCGCGTCACGAATCTGGGCGAGCGCCACCATCATGATGCGGCCAAAGCCGTAGGCCACCACAAAGAAGAACGGGACAGCAAAGACTATTGCCCCTGAACTGCCAGAAGCCGTCAGGGCATCGGTAGCGTACTTGAACGTGTACGGCGTCCATACGGTAATGATCTTGGAAGCAACGAGCGCCACCATGGCCAGCACAACGCGAATTTTAAGATCGGTGCGCCCCGCTGGCCAAAGATAGGGGAGCAGGCTTTTGAGGGTCCGCCATTGATCTCCATCGCCGCTCGCAAAGCTCGCAGCGCTTACCGGCAACTTGCGACTCATTAAACTTGCGGCTTCCTATTGCGTCGCTGGCGCATTGGGCGTGACGAAGACCTGTCCGGGATAGATCAGTCGCGGATTTTTGATCAGATCCTTATTGGCTTCATAAATCACCGTGTAGTGAATTCCCTTGCCATAGATTTGGCGCGACAGCTTCCACAAATTGTTGCCGGGCTGAATGATGACGGTTGTTGGCGCCGCCGCAGGCTCGGGCGCTGCGACCGCCACGACGGTTTCAGCGGGCGCAGGAGCTGCTGGTTCGGCAACAGCCTTGGGAGCCTCCTCAACCTTCGGTGCCTCCGTCACCTTAGGCGCTTCGGCGGCCTTCGGTGCCTCTGCAGCTTCTGGCGCTTCGGCTACCTTTGGCGCCTCTACAACTTTAGGCGCTTCCGCGACAGGCGCAGGCTCTGATGTCTTGGCAACTTCTGTGACTGTTGTTGTCGCGGCAGCAACGGCAGGCTCCGCAGGCGCCGGCTCGGCGGCTGCGACGACGGCTGGCGTTTCCGTAACCACCACAGGTTTTGCCGTTGCGACCTTCGCCGGATCCTCGCGGAAGAACGGCATGCCGACGCGGCTCTTTACGGTTCCGTCAGCGCCAATCTCGTCAGCGCGCAATTCATGGGCGCCAACGGCAAGCGGCGCTGCGCCCGCCATGGTCCAGGTTCCGTCTACGCTGATGGCCGCCGATCCATAGAGCTTGTTATCCACATAGATTTGAACCGTGCTGCCTGCGGGCCCACGCCCGCCGAAAACAATATTGCCAAACTCATCATAGTCCACCGTGTCAAGATTGACCGTCGCCATGGGTGGCAACACCGGCTTTTCCGCCGCAGGCGCCTGAATGACCTTGGTCGGCTCATCCGGTTTCAACACAGCCACAAGCGGCGTGCTGCCCTCCCCCGACTTCACATCAACAGCCACTGTGTCCGTTGACATGGCGACCACATCATTCGTTCTTGGCTTCAATGGAGAGCGCGCCGGGGCCTGGAGGCAATGGTTTCACTGTTGTGATGACAAAGGCGCCATCGGCGTTGGCCACGGTCGTGCCAACCGTCGCGCCATTGTGCTTGACGGTGACGGCGGAACCGGGTTCAGCGCGCCCGGCAACGAGCGTTTCGCCTGAGGGCTCCACCCGCACCGTGTCAAAACTCGGCGTGATTTTTTCTATCACAGCGGGAGCAGGCGCGGGTTCTTCAACTTTGGCTGGTTCGGGCGCCTTGACGGCTTCCTCAACCTTGGCAGGCTCCGCAACCTTCGGCGCTTCCGCTGCTGGCGCAGGATCGACCTTGGCCACGACCGCCTCGGTGCCAAGCCATTTATCCCGCTGCGCATAGGCCAATATGCCAAGAAAAATGATGACTAATGTGGCGGCTGCCACCAGGGGATTGATTTTCGTCTGGGTTTCGTCCGTCATGATGTAATAAGCAATCCTGCTGCTAAGATGATCCTGAAGCATTAATTAGTGCATACTATTGGTCTTAATAGGGCTATTTGGGCGAATCAGCAAAGAAATGCTGCAATGGCAAAAACGAGGCGAAATTTGGCGAAAGTTCCTGAACATAATCTGTGTGTGTACTGTGGTTCCGGCTCCGGCAAAAACCCGGCCTATATGGCGGCCGCCCGCGCCCTTGGCATGGCCCTGGCAAATGCCGGAATGGGCCTGGTCTATGGCGGCGGAAGCCTGGGCCTCATGGGCGAGGTGGCCAAGACCGTGCTGGAGGCCGGCGGCTATGTGACCGGCATTATTCCGAGCTTTCTGGGCACCAAAGAGCGCATGCTGACAGGCGTCAATGACCTGGTGGTGACCAAGAACATGCACGAGCGCAAGATGACGATGTTCGAGCGGTCAACCGGGTTTGTGGCCTTGCCGGGCGGCATTGGCACGCTGGAAGAGTTGACCGAAATATCCACCTGGGCCCAGCTCGACCAGCACGCCAAGCCGATTGTCGTGTGCAATATTGATGGCTATTGGGAACCCTATCTCACGCTCATCAAGCACATGCGGGAGGAAAAATTCATCCGCGAAGGCATGGAATTCAAGATGGACGTGGTGAAAACGGCTGAGGATGTGGTGCCCGCCTATGAATATCGCCTGGCCAACACGCCGCAAAAAGTGCCCTTCGATCTGCCCCGCGAGATTCTCTAAGGCACTGCCTCCAGGTCGGCGCGGCGGGTTTTCTCGTCGCGTATGGCTGAGTATGAATAGATGGCCAGCGCTGTCCAGATAATCACGAATGACAGCATGCGCCATTTGTCCAGGGGCTCGCCGAAGATGAACACGGCGGTGAGAAACACCAGCGATGGCGAAATATATTGCAGCAGCCCGGCGGTGGAATAGCGCAGGCGCTTGAGGGATGCGGCGAAGAATATCAGCGCAGTGGATGTCATCACGCCGCAGCCCATCAACAGCGCTGTGTCACTCGCCGTGCCGCCGAATTTCGCCATGCCATGTCGCGCCAGCCAGACCTGCGTCAGCAATAACGGAATGGCGATGATCACAACTTCGATGAAAAAGCCCTGGGTTGGCCCCACCTTGATGGTTTTGCGCAGGAACCCATAGAGGCAGAATGTCGATGCCAGCATGAGCCCAAGCCAGGGGAACACGCCCGCCGCGAAAGTCTGGATCAACACCGCGATGATTGCAAGCGCCAGCGCCACCATCTGCAGGCGGTTGAAGCGTTCGCCCAGGAACAGATAGCCCATCACCACGTTCATCAGCGGGTTGATGTAATAGCCAAGGCTTGATTCCAGCGTGCGGCCCACTTCGATTGACCAGACATAGAAACCCCAGTTCAAGACGATGATGGCGCTGGTGAGCGTCAGGATTGCCAGATTGCGCGGCGATGCGACAGCTTTCAGAACATCCTTGCGCTGGCCCAGCCACCAGATCACCAGCGCCGCGCAGGGGATGGACCAGAGGCCGCGATGGACCGCGATTTCCATTGGGCTGACATGGCGCAGAAAGCCGAAATAGACGGCCATGGCGCCCCAGGTGAGGTGCGCCAAAATAGCGTAGAGAACGCCTTTTTCGGCTTCCGTGAGGCCAGCGTTATGAGTCTGTTCTGCCACTGACATTGCCGCCGTTTATCGCCCTGCCCAATTCAGCGCAACGGGGTGTTGGGCATGGCCCGCATGAGCGCCCCGCATGTCAGGCGGGGACGCCCTCGCGCAGCAATTTATAGATAATTGAGTCCGAAAGCGCCTGGAAAGAGGCGTCCACGATGTTGGGTGAAACGCCCACCGTGAACCAGCGGTTGCCCTTGGCATCCTTGCTTTCGATCAGCACGCGCGTCGTGGCCGTGGTGCCGCCATTGAGGATGCGCACCTTGTAATCCACCAGTTCAAGATCATTGATGAAAGGCTGGAATTTTCCAAGGTCTTTGCGCAGCGCCACATCAAGGGCGTTCACCGGGCCGTTGCCTTCGCCGGCATTGATGAGGACTTCGCCATCGATTTTCACCTTGACCACGGCCTCGGAGATCATTTCCTGATCGCGCTGCTCGACGATCACCCGGAACGAGAGCACGTCGAAATAATGGGGCACGCTGTCGAGGGTTCGCCGCGCCAGCAGTTCAAACGAGGCGTCAGCGCCGTCATAGGCATAGCCCAGGGCCTCGCGGTCCTTCACTTGGCGCAGCAGGTCATCAAGGCGCGGATCATCCTTCTTCACATCCATGCCGACGCGCTGCAATTCCGACACCAGGTTGGATTTGCCCGATTGATCCGACACCAGCATGCGCCGGCGGTTACCCACGGTTTCCGGCGGCACGTGTTCATACGTCTCAGGCTCCTTGACGATGGCCGAGGCATGAATGCCTGCCTTCGTGGCAAATGCGCTTTTGCCGACATAGGGCGCTTGCGCATTAGGCGCGCGGTTCAGGAGCTCATCAAAAGCACGGGCCACATGGGTGAGGTTTTGCAGGCGTGTTTCATCCACGCTGATACTGAAGCGATCCGTGTAGGATTTTTTCAAGCCCAATGTGGCGATGATGGAAACCAGATTGGCGTTGCCGCAGCGTTCGCCGATGCCGTTCAAGGTGCCCTGCACATGGCGGCAGCCCGCGTCGATTCCCGCCAGCGAGTTGGCCACCGCCTGGTCCGTGTCATTGTGGGCATGGATGCCGAGGTGGGAACCCGGAACGGATTTCGTCACGGCCACCACGATTTCCGATATTTCCGCTGGCATGGTGCCGCCATTGGTGTCGCACAGCACGACACAGCGCGCGCCTGATTCATAGGCAGCCTTGGCGCAAGCCAACGCGTAATCCGGGTTAGCCTTGTAGCCATCAAAGAAGTGTTCGCAATCCACCAGCACTTCCTTGCCGGCAAATTTTGCCGCTTCAACGGACTGGCGAATGGACTCAAGGTTCTCCTCATTGCTGCAGCCCAATGCCACCCGCACGTGATAGTCCCAGGCCTTGGCCACAAAGCAGATGGCGGCGGATTTCGCGTTCAGCAGATCCTGCAGGCCAGCGTCATTCGAAACGGAGCGCCCTGCCCGCTTCACCATGCCAAAAGCCGTGAACATCGCCTTGGTGTTTCGGGGCTCGGCGAAGAGCGCGGTATCAGTCGGATTGGCGCCGGGATAGCCGCCCTCGATATAGTCCACGCCCAGGCTATCCAGCAGGTCCATCACCGCCAGCTTGTCATCCAGCGAAAAATCAATCCCCGGCGTCTGCTGCCCGTCACGCAGCGTGGTGTCAAAAAGCGAGATATGTTCACGGGTCATGGGTTGCTTTCTTTCAGCGCCTCAAGGATAGCCAATAGTGTTCCATCAAGGGCCTGATTTATGTCGATATTCCAAAATCGCAAGACGCGGAAGTTCTGCGCGCGCAGCCAGGCATCGCGCTTTGAATCACGCAGCGAGCCTTCATGCTGGCTGCCATCAAGTTCAACGATCAGGCGGCTTTCAAGGCAAACAAAATCGACAATATATTTGCCTATAGGAACCTGCCGGCGAAACTTGAACTTCTCAAAACGGCGGTCTCGCAAGGCATGCCACAGCTTTCTTTCAACATCCGTCATGTCGCGGCGAAGCCGCTTGGCAAAGTTGAGCGTGCGGCCAGCAGCCCCCTCATCCGTCAGCCTTCGGCTGCCACCTTCTCCCGCAAGGGGAGAAGGCGAAGTGGAAGATAGTTCTCTCTTCTCCATTTGCGAGCGAGAAGATGCCAACAGTTGCCCCCTCTCCCCTTGCGCACAAGAAGGTGACTGCAGCTGCTCCTTCTCCCCGCCCTTTCGAGAAGATGCCGGCAGCTGTCCCTTCTCCCATCGCGGGAGAAGGTGGCGCGACGCGCCGGATGAGGGGGCCTTGGCCATCATCGCCTAACCTCCCAACTCGTAGTGCCATCCCTATTATCCTTGATCGTCACGCCCATCGCCGCAAGCACCTCCCTGATGCGATCCGACTCTTTCCAGTCCTTGGCGGCACGGGCGGCGTTACGGGCAGAAACCAGTTCCACAGTGACGTCGTCATTCACGCTCACATTATCTTGCAGAGAAAGGTGATAATGCCTGCTCAACTCCGCGTTCTGTAGGTCCATGCCAAGCAACACGAGTGACGCGTTCAGTGCATTGAAAGAATTTTCCTTGAGCAGGACGTGGAGGCGCGCGAACGCTGTATGTGTATTCAAGTCTTCTGACAAGGCATCGACAACTTCCTGATCGGGGAAAGTCATTTCGGCGTTTTCAGTTGCAGATTTCCAACCCGCAAGAATACCACGACTTTCCTCAAGAGAAGACAACTTCCAATCTATCGGCTGCCTGTAGTGCGTGCGTAACATGTTAAACCGCACCACTTCTCCCGGCCAGTCTCTCAACACGTCATCAATCGTCACAAAATTCCCCAGGCTCTTGGACATTTTCTGTCCTTCCACCTGCAAAAAACCGTTGTGCATCCAGACATTTGCCATGACGCTCGTGCCATGTGCGCATCTGGATTGGGCTATTTCGTTCTCATGATGCGGGAAGATCAAATCCAAACCGCCGCCGTGGATGTCGAAGACTTCTCCCAGATAGCGCTTGCTCATGGCGGAGCATTCGATGTGCCAACCCGGCCTGCCCCGGCCCCACGGGCTTTCCCAACCCGGTTCCTCGGCGCTCGACAGTTTCCACAGCACGAAGTCGCCGGGGTTTTTCTTGTGGGCTTCGACGGCCACGCGCGCACCCGCCTGCTGGTCCTCCAGCTTGCGGTTGGAGAGCTTGCCGTAGTCCGCCATGGAAGCCACATTGAACAGCACTTCGCCGCCCGCCTGATAGGCATGGCCCTTGGTGATCAATGTGCTGATCATGGTGATCATCTCGGCGATGAATTCCGTGGCGCGGGGCTGCGCGGTGGGTTCAAGGCAACCCAGCGCTTTCACATCGGCCTGAAACTGGTTGGCGGTTTTTTCCGTCACCTTCCGGATCGCCTCATTCAGCGGCAAATCAGGATAATCCTGCAAGGCCCGCGCGTTGATCTTGTCATCCACATCCGTGATGTTGCGCACGTATTTCACATGATCCGGCCCATAGAGATGGCGCAGCAAACGGTACAGCACGTCGAACACGATCACCGGCCGCGCATTGCCGATATGGGCGAAATCATAAACCGTGGGGCCGCAGACATACATGCGCACGTTCGTGGGATCGAGGGGTTTGAAGTCCTCCTTCCGGCGGGTGAGCGTGTTATAAAGGCGCAATGTCATCGTTTTCCCATGGGCTCTACCTGACCGGGAAACGCTTATATATGGATTTCAGTAAAGCGGCGCCCTGCCAGCGGTTTTCAGCTAGCTAATGATAATTATGCCGCAAATGTTAACGGCGTGTTGTGGGGCGGCGGTCATGGGCGGCAACATGATGGATCGCCGCTTTCCCGTCAACCCCTTCGCGCCAAGCAAGGTTGCCATGTCGTTTACGCGCTAGCCCCGGAATTCATACTTGGTAAACACTCCCCATGACGGCATTGGAGCAAAAGCAGCATCGGCTGGGCCTCATTCTTGTGGCCTGCGCGGCGCTGGCGTGGTCGTCGGGGGGCATATTCACCCGCATAATCCCGACGGATTTGATGGCCATGCTGTTCTGGCGCGGCCTGTTTTCGGGCTCTGCCGTGATGCTGTTTTTCTTTGTGGCCGAAGGCAGCGGCGCTTGGCGCATTCTGGCGGGCCTGCGCTGGCCGGCCCTTGCGGTGGCCTGCCTCTCGGCCCTTGGCATGATCACAGGGATCGGCTCCATCCGCTACACTACGGTGGCGGACGCCATGGTCATCTATGCCACAACACCTTTTGTGACAGCGGGCCTTGCCTATCTGTTCATCGGCGAAAAGCCCAGCCGCTCCACGCTTGTTGCAAGCGCCGTGGCGCTGGTGGGTGTCAGCATCATGCTCATCGGCTCGCCCTGGGGCGGCGGCATGTTCGGCAAATTCCTGGCCATTCTCATGTCGCTCTGCATGGCGAGCTTCACCGTTGTCATGCGCCGCCACCGCGAAGTGGCCATGCTGCCCGCCATGGGGGCATCGGCTTACATCTGCGCCTTTATGACGTTCTGGTTTGCGTCATCCCTCGATGTCAGCGCGAAAGACATCGCTCTGATTGCGCTTTTCGGCGTTTTGCAGAATGCGGCGGGCCTCATCTTCTATGCCTATGGCTCGCGCCGCATTCCCGCCGCCGAAGCCACATTGGTCGCGGCGCTGGAAGTTCCCTTGACGCCGTTCTGGGTTCTGCTCTTCCTCAATGAAGTGCCCGGCGTCTCAACGCTGATCGGCGGCGCCGTCGTGCTGGTGGCGCTGTTTGGGCATATTCTTGGTGAGTTCCGCAAGAGCAGCCCCGACGCGGCCCAGCCGTTTCAGGTGGCCCCTTAAGCGGATGGCCGTTTTAGCCTGGCGGCGGCGCGCTTGACCCGCGGAAAGAAGAAAATATACATGCCGCTCAGGCCGAACACCACCAGGCAAAGACTGGTCAGGTCAGCCATCACTGTTCCAAAGGTTTTTCCCAGCCAGCCCCTAACATGAAAGTCCTTGAAGGCCCGGCCCCAATAGATTTTGGACTGGATCAATTGTCCCTCCGGGTCATAGAGATTGCGCCAATAGCCGATCTTCTCAAATACATAGCCCGATGGTTTTTCGGCGATCAATTCGCGCGCCTGTGTCTTGGCCACGAGGCTGGGCTGGCCATGATATATCTCCTCCGTCAACGAACCGATTTCATCTCCCGGCCACATTTTTTTTGCGAAGTTCACGACATAGTCGGCGTCGACTATTTTCGCATTGCCGATCAGCGGAAAATTGGCGTCATCCGTTTCCTCGCCTTCCAGCATATTGAGGATTGGATCGGGATGGTTGAGATAAAACCCGGTTAGCCCAATTGCCACCACCCAAGGCAGCATCACGACGCCAAGCCAGCCATGCAGTGTTCGCAGCCAGCGCAACAAATTCAACCGGACCCTCCTGTCATTTCGGTCACCGGCTACCGCGCTGCCTGCCCAAAAAGTATTTTGCGCTCTTCATCGGTGATCGGTTTTGAATAGGAAGGATCGACATTGGCGTAAGCCGCTTTGGTTCCCGGCCGCGCGGCGATTTCATCGAACCAGCGCTTGAGATTTGGAAATGCGTTGATGTCCTGTTCGTGCTGTTCATGCGGAACAATCCACGGATAGCAGGCCATGTCGGCGATGGAATAATCTCCAGCCAGGAATTTGCGGTCGGCAAGGCGCTTGTTCATCACGCCATAAAGCCTGGAAACTTCCTTGGTGTAGCGGTCGATGGCGTAAGGAATTTTCTCGGGCGCGTAGACATTGAAATGGCCGTTCTGTCCGGCCATGGGGCCAAGACCTCCCACCTGCCAAAACAGCCATTGCAGCACGTCCGCCCTGCCCCGGACGTCGCCGGGGATGAACTTTCCAGTTTTCTCCGCCAGGTAAAGCAGGATGGCACCGGATTCAAACAGCGAGATTGGCGCGCCGCCGCCCTTTGGCGCAGTGTCAACAATCGCCGGAATGCGGTTGTTGGGCGCAATTGCCAAAAACTCCGGCTTGAACTGGTCGCCCTTGCCGATGTCGACGGGGTGAATTTTATAGGGCAGCCCCGCTTCCTCAAGAAAAAGCGTGATCTTGTGGCCGTTGGGAGTTGCCCAGCAATAAAGGTCGATCATGGATTCGTCTTTGTGTAATTTACTAAATTACAGGGATAAACAGCACCCGGCAGATTTACAAGACCCACTTGATTGGTCCTGCCATTTGCTCGGGCTCATGTTCCTGACCCGCAGGAATTCGCGGTTGAAATTGGACTTTGTGTTGAAGCCTGCGTCCAGCATGGCCGACGTCACAGATTTTCCCGCCGCCATCTCCGTGCAGGCATGTTCAATACGGTGACGGTTGATGAAGCGGGAAACATTTTCACCCTTGCTGCGGTTGATGGCAGTGGAAAGCTGTTTGGCCGGCACGATGAGCTTGCGCGCCAGCCGTGACAATGTGAGATCAGGATCGAGATAGGGCCTGTGCGTTTTCATGTAGTAATCCAGTTTTGCGATGATCGCCTGGTCGCGGGCCTCATCCACTTCGGTGAGGCTGCTGCCAGTGGCCTCGCGTTCGCGCTGGCTTTCCATGGCGTGGGTAAGGCTCAAGGCGCCCAGACTGAGCAGTGAAAGGGACGACACCACGCTTGGTGCCCACAGCAGCAAAGGGTTTGCGCCCGTTGCGAGTTGGTAGGCGACCACGACATCACAAGCAGCCGAAGCGACGAGCGACGCCGCTACAATGCGCCACGCCAGCAGCGGCACACCGCCGCTTTCAAGGCGGCTGTGCGGCAGGCTGTCCTCGCCGCGCGCCAAAACCCATAGCATTGCCGCGCCATAGCTTGCGAACACCACGGGAATGAGAACATCGAGCAACATGGGCTGCAACCACAGGCACAGCATGGCAAGCGCCAGTCCGCTGCCATGCCAAATGTCCGCCGCCCCGGTGACGCGCCCCGAAGCCGCCTGTCGAAAGCCGAACCATGCCACAGGCGGAATCACCGTGGCCATTATCGCCTGGACGGGGCGGAGCATGGCCACCCCGTAGTATTGCACCAGTGCGATGATGCCTGCCTGCAGCGCGCACACAGCTATCAAGGCCAGCAGCGAGGCATGGGTTTCGCGCGTTGCCAGCCGGTGCGCCAACAGCACAAACAGCAGCAACGCGATAATCATGGGAATGGGCAGAACAGGCATCGCGTTTCATCCGTTTATGCGCCCTTATACCTCCTGAAACCGGTTCTGCACGACCTCAATCCAGTTCGAGGACGTTTTGTGTTTTCATCCGTGGCTGAAAGGAGCGGCAACAAACCGAAAGGAATTTACTATGATACGACTGTTTCTCGCGCTTTCACTGATTGTTCAAGCCGTCCCCGCCCACGCCGAAAATCCAATCGGATATGAAGCGTCCAGCATTTTGGCGAAGCACCACAATCGCAAACTGGAAATGGCGGTGTTTTTCCCGGGCCAGGGTGGCGACAAAACTTCACTCGGCGAAAATGGCGTCTTTTACGGTGTTCCCGTGCAGATGGGCGCCACGCCCGTTTCCCGCACATACCCGTTGATTCTGATGTCACACGGCTGGGGCGGAAACTACAAGCGCATGGCCTGGCTCAGTCAGGGCCTTGCGGCAAAAGGCGCCATCGTGGTGGCCGTCAATCACCCCAACAGCACCACGGGTGAACTCAGCAATCTCGAAGCGCTGAACCACTGGACACGCGCGCAAGATCTTTCTGCCGCGCTGGACGCCGTGATGCAGAACCCGGCGTTGGCCCCGCACATTGACGCCAAGCGCATTTATGCCACGGGCTTTTCCTATGGCGGCTGGACCGCCTTGTCACTGGGTGGTCTCAAGGGGCGGAAAGACGGCCTCGACAGGTTTTGTAGCGAAGGCGGAAATGTATCAACACACTGCGAGGACATCCTCAAGGCTGGCATCAAAATCTCGGCGCTTGATGGCGAGAAATGGCGGGCCTCATACAAAGACCCGCGCATTGCTGCCGTAGCGGCAATCGACCCCGCATTGACCTGGGGGCTCGGCAAATCCGATGTGGCGGGGCTTGACGTGCCGGTTCTGCTAATTGGCCTAGGGGACGGCGACAGCAGGCTGTTTGCAACCGACACCAGCGCAGCAGGAAGCAACTTCGAAGCGTTGTTTCCGCAAGCCAAGGTCGAGCGCATTGTGCCTGCCTCGCACTTCACCGCGCTCGGGGTCTGCAAGCCAAATGGCGCGGCGATATTGAAAGAAGAAAAAGATGATCCCGTCTGCACCGATCCCGCTGGCACTGATCGCAAGGCTGTGATGGCAACCATCATCAAGATGATCGCCGCGCACTTTGACCTGGACTGAATAAAGTAAGGGCGCGGCGGACCTACTCCGCCGCTTCCACG
>CAWFJW010000010.1:0-64155 GCA_963816305.1 uncultured Alphaproteobacteria bacterium | reverse complement strand
TCACCCACGAATACCTCGCAGGGGGCGCTTACCAGCTTGTTGTCGCCAATGAAATTGTCAAATGCAACATATACTTGGAAGCCCTGTATGACCCAAAGAATGAACGCGTGAAGGCATGACCGCGCAGTGGAACCGGCATGCGCATATTGTCATTATTGGCGGTGGCGCCATTGGAACATCACTTGCCTATCATCTGGCGAGAGATGGCGCGAAGGATGTTCTGCTGATTGAGAAAGCACAGCTCACGCATGGCTGCACATGGCATGCGGCGGGCCTGGTCGGGCAGCTTCGGGGCAAGCGCAACCTCACGCGGCTGATGCAGAATTCCGTCGCGGTTTTTGACCGGCTTGAGGCTGAGACGGGACAGGCGATTTCGTGGAAAAAAGTTGGCTCATTGCGGCTTGCATCCAGCGCCGCGCGGTGGAGCGAGATTCAAAGATCGATGGGGCAGGCGAAAAGTTTTGGCGTGGAGTGCCAATCGCTGTCCGCTGCCGAAGCGAAGAATCTGTTTCCCTATATCTCGACTGAAGGCGTTGAGGGCGCTGCCTACATTCCAGGCGACGGATACATCGATCCCTATTCACTGACGATTGCTTATGCAAAGGGAGCACGGGCGAATGGCGCAAGAATTGAAGAAGGAATTTGCGTTGAAGAGATAATTCTCGACGGCAGGCGGGTGGTTGGCGTGGTGACCAATGCCGGGAACATTTCCTGCGATATTCTGGTGAACTGCGCGGGGCTGTGGGCCAAGCGCGTTGGCAATATGGCGGGCGTGGCGCTGGCGGCTGGCATTGTTGAGCACCAGTATTTCTTGACCGAGAAAACCCTGTCGTTTGACGCGGGCCTCACAACCCTGCGCGATCCCGACAAGAATTTCTACCTGAAGCCGGATACGGGATCATTTGCGATTGGCGGATGGGAAGAAGGTTCGCGAGGCTTTCACCGGGGATTGCCGCCCCTGGATTTTGGCCGCGAGCTATTCGCCTCTAACATGGAGCGGCTGGAGCGATTTGCGCTGCCTGCGGCCGAGCGGCTGCCAATCTTGAACGAGACGGGCATTCAGACCGTAATCAATGGTCCCATTCCGGTTTCGGCGGACGGCGAGCCGATCATGGGCTTGGCGCCGGAGCTGGATAATTTCTATGTGGCTTGCGGGTTCACCGCTGGCATTGCCGCCTCAGGCGGGGCGGGTCTTGCCATGGCCAACATGATTTTACATGATGATGCAGGCATGGATCTTTGGCAGTTCGATGTCAGGCGCTTCAGCAAGGTTCATGCGCAGCCCCGTTATCTGGAAGCCCGGGCCATCGAGGCCTATGCTTCCTATTACAAGGTGCATTGGCCCTTGGAGGAGAGCCAATCGGGGCGCGATTTGCGGCTTTCGCCGCTTCATGGGCAATTGCGGCGGGCCGGTGCGGTATTTGGTTCGCGGGCGGGCTGGGAGCGGGCGAACTGGTTTGCCCCGGCTGGCGTTGAGCCGGTTGATATTGCCTCATTTGAAGGCAAGCCAAACTGGTTTTCCCATGTGGCCGAGGAACACCGGGCGATTCGCGAACGCGTGGCGCTGGTTGACCAGACTTCATTTTCGAAGTTTGAAATCTCCGGGGCGGGAGCGGAGGCGGCGCTGCAGCGGATTGCGGCCAATGACCTTTCGGGACCGCCGGGAAAGGCGGTTTACACGCAGTTTTGCAACGACAGGGGCGGCATTGAAGCGGATGTGACGCTGGTTCATGCGGGGGCGGATCATTTCTATCTGGTGACCGGTTCTGGATTTGGCGTGCGCGACAGCGGCTGGGTGGCAAAGCGCCTGCCGGCTTCGGTTGGCATGCGCGATGTCACCGGCGCGTTTGCCGTCATCAACATCTGCGGGCCGCGATCGCGCGAGATTTTGCAGAGCGTCACGGACCAGGACATTTCCAACGCCAAGTTGCCGTTTCTGGCGGCGCGCCGCATTGATGTGGGCCATGCCACCGCGCTGGCGGTCCGGATCGGCTATGTGGGGGAGCTTGGCTATGAACTCTACATACCGCAAGAGTTTGGCGCTCATGTCTATGAGACCTTGTGGGCGGCTGGCCAGCCCCACGGCATCGCCAATGCGGGGTATCGCGCCATTGACAGTTGCCGCATGGAGAAAGGCTATCTTTATTGGTCGGGGGATATTTCGCCGGACTACAATCCCTTTGAGGCGGGGCTTGGATTTTGCGTGGCGATGGACAAGGGCGATTTTCTCGGGCGCGATGCCTTGGCGAAAATCAAAGCTGCTGGAAACTCACGCAAGCTGTGCTCGTTCACCATTGACGGGTTTGCTCCCCTGCATGGCGGCGAAGCGATACTGTTTGACGGCAAGGTTTTGGGATCAACGACCAGCGTTGGCTTTGGCCATACGCTGGGCAAGACAATCGCGTTTGGATACTTGCCAATGACTGCCGCGGGTGAAAAAGAATTCTCCATTGAAGCGTTCGGTAAGGCCTATCCGGCGCAGCGGGGCGCCCGCTGCCTTTATGATGCGAAAATGGAAAGGCTGAAATCTTGAGCCGGGGCAACATGCCGGGCGTTGCCATGCTGGTTCCCGAGCTGATTGTTTCCAACTTTGAGCGGAGTCTTAAATTTTATACGCAAGTGCTTGGATTTTCCCAACTTTATGCCCGGGCGGAAGAAGGGTTTGCGTTTCTTGACCGCAATGGCGCGCAGCTCATGATTGACGAGCGAAGCGATAATGGCGGGCGCGACTGGATTGCCGCGGAGCTGCAGTATCCCTATGGGCGAGGGATAAATTTGGAAATTGAAGTTGAAGCGGTGGACAGGCTTCACGATTCATGTGTTCAGCATGGCGCCAGAATATTTTTGCCACTCGAAGAGACATGGTATCGCCGCGACGATGCGCTGCTCGGGGTGCGGCAATTTATTGTTATGGACCCTGATGGCTATTTCCTGCGAATGTCCCAGCCCATGGGAACAAGGGCAGTTACCGGGGGAAACAAAAATGGATGACCAGGGCATCGGGCTGGCGCGGCAGGCGCTGAACCACATTCAGCTCTTCTGGTGCCTTGATGACACGGAAATTGAAGTCCGGCGGCTGGGCGGGCTCACCAATCTGGTGTTCTTCGTCAGCCTCAATGGCGAGCAATATGTGTTGCGCATTCCGGGCAAGGGCACCGAGGAATACATCAACCGCTCAAATGAGGGGCAGGCCGCACGGGAAGCGGCGAAGGCGAAGGTCGGCCCCGATGTCATGCATTTCGATGACAAGACGGGCGTGATGGTGACCCGTTTTGTCGACCATGGCGTCACCATGTCGCCCGCTGGTTTCAAGACCAGGGCGGGATCGCCGAGACGGGCGGGCGAGGCGTTCAGGAAATTGCACACATCGGGCGCCAAATTCAATTTCCGCTTCGAGCTGTTTTCGATGATTGACGACTACCTGAAAATATTGACGACCAAGGATATTGATTTGCCGGCGGGCTATGCGGAGGTTGTGAAGAGCGCTGAGTCAGTTCGGGCAGCGTTGAACGCGCGGCCGCTGCCGCTGGCGGCCTGTCATTGTGATCCCCTGTGCGAGAATTTTCTCGACACGGGAAAACGCATGTGGATTGTGGATTGGGAATATTCGGGCATGAACGACCCCATGTGGGACTTGGGCGATCTGGCGGTTGAAGGACAGTTCTCGCCCGAACAGGAAGAGGAAATGCTTGCGGCCTATTTTGGTGGCGGTGGGCCATCGGCTGCCGAGCGCGGCCGCTTTGTGATTTACAAGGCCATGTGTGATTTGCTGTGGACGCTGTGGGGCCTCATTCAGCACGCCAACAAAAACCCGGCTGATGATTTCTGGGCCTATTCGATCAACCGGTTCGAGCGCTGCAAGGCGCTGATGGCGACGGCGGGGTTCGCGCGCCATATTGCCGCCGTTCAGGCCGGGTGACGGAAAAAATAGGCGGCGGAACTCCTGTCCCGCCGCCTATTTGGCAATCTACTTCAAAACACCTGAAGCCTTGGCCGCACAGGTTGCGAGATAGTCCATGAGCGGTGGCGACAGGCAATCATAGGGCGCGAGGCCAACCTTTTTGAAACGTGCGCGAATGGCACCCATGTTGGCAGGGTCCACGCCGCCTTCAATTGCGGAGGAAACAAAAGCCGCGAATTCTGGTGGCGACCAGCCCTTATCCTTCGACAGTTCGGTGTGGACAAAATCCAAACCATGGAACGGATGGCCAGTCTTTTCGACACGGCCATACATATGGGTTCCGCAGCTGGTGCAAGCGTGGCGCTGGATGGTTGCGCCTGAGTCAACGATTTTCAATTTGCCTTCATTTGCCGTGACCTTTAGATGATCGCGGCCCACGACAGCCACCACTGAAAATGATGCGCCAGCGGGCTTCCAGCATTTTGTGCAGCCACAGGCATGATTATGCGCCGTTTGCGCGCCGATGCTCACGGTCACCGGGTCGGTGGAGCATTTGCAGGTTAGCGTGCCACCAGCGAACTTCTTGCTGGCTTTGGCAAATACGCCTTTATCGATCATGGGGTGAATGGAAATTGCCTTGGCCTTCGCCTTGGGTTTTTTGGCTGCGGCTTTTTTCTTTGCGGCTTTCTTGGCCATGTGTTGTCCTCCTGGTTTCTGGTTTTAGAACACGACTACGCTGCGGATCGACTTGCCCTCGTGCATGAGATCAAAGGCAGAGTTGATTTTTTCAAGCGGCAGGATGTGGGTGATCATTGGATCAATCTCGATCTTGCCGTTCATGTACCATTCAACGATCTTGGGCACATCAGTGCGGCCGCGCGCACCGCCAAAGGCGGTTCCGCGCCAGGACCTGCCGGTGACCAATTGGAAAGGCCTGGTGGAAATTTCCTGGCCAGCACCTGCCACGCCTATGATGATGGATTGGCCCCAGCCCTTGTGGGCCGCTTCCAGGGCCACGCGCATGACTTTCACATTGCCGATGCATTCGAAGGTGTAGTCAGCGCCGCCATTGGTGAGCCCCACCAGATGAGCGACAAGATCGCCTTCAACTTTTGAAGGGTTGACAAAATGCGTCATGCCGAAGCGCTTGCCCCACTGGCTGCGTTCCTCGTTGAGATCAACACCCACAATCTGGCTGGCGCCCGCGAGCCGGAGGCCTTGAATGACGTTGAGGCCAATGCCGCCCAAGCCGAATACGATGGCAGTTGAGCCGATTTCAACCTTGGCTGTGTTGATTACGGCACCGACCCCCGTGGTGACGCCGCAGCCGATGTAGCAGATTTTGTCGAAGGGGGCGTCTTCGCGCACTTTAGCCAAGGCGATTTCGGGCAGCACGGTGTAATTCGAGAACGTGGAGCAGCCCATATAGTGGTGCACCATTTTGCCCTTGTAGGAGAAGCGCGAGGTGCCGTCTGGCATCATTCCCCGGCCCTGGGTCAGGCGAATTTTCTGGCACAGGTTGGTTTTGGGGTTCAGGCAATATTCGCATTCGCGGCATTCGGGGGTGTAGAGCGGGATGACGTGGTCGCCCTTCTTGAGGGAGGTGACGCCAGCGCCCACTTCCATGACGATGCCAGCGCCTTCATGGCCCATGATGGCCGGAAACAGGCCTTCGGGGTCAGCGCCGGAAATGGTGAATTCATCCGTGTGGCAGACGCCGGTGGCCTTGATTTCGACGAGGACTTCGCCAGCCTTCGGGCCTTCCAGATCGACTTCGACGATTTCCAAAGGCTTGCCAGCTTCAAAAGCAACTGCTGCGCGAGATTTCATTTGGGTCCCCTCAGTTTTTCGTGGATATATCGATGCCACGAAGTTCTATTGAGTCAAGTATTATGTTTGAGGGCCGGGCACAAGGGACATGACGATTGGACGGGAACATTGTCTGGACCTGGACGCCAAGGACGTGCTGGGTTCGCGGCGCGACCTGTTTTCCGTGCCTGAAGGCTTGATTTATCTGGATGGCAATTCGCTGGGTGTTTTGCCGCGCAATGTTTCGGCGCGGGTGACGGCTGCCGTTGAGCTGCAGTGGGGTGAAACGCTGATCAAATCCTGGAACGAGCATGGCTGGTTTTTATTGCCCCGGAAGATTGGAAACCGGTTGGCGAAGTTGATTGGGGCGGAACCGGACAGCGTCATTGTCGGCGATTCTATTTCGGTCAATCTGTTCAAAATTTTGACTTCAGCGCTGGGGCAAAGGCGAAACCGCAAGGTCATCCTTTCTGACTCGGGAAATTTTCCCTCTGATCTCTACGTGGCCCAGGGTCTCGCGGAATTTATGGCGGAAGGCCATGAGGTCCGGATTGTGGCGCCGGAGGACGTGGCGGCTTTGATCACTCCGGATGTCGCGGTGGTGATGCTGACGGAGGTGGATTACCGCACATCGCGCCGCCATGACATGAAGTCGATCACCAAGCTGGCCCATGATGCGGGTGCGCTGGTGATCTGGGACTTGGCACATAGTGCCGGCGCCATTCCAATTGACCTCAAGGGCTGTGGCGCCGATTTTGCGGTGGGCTGCACCTACAAGTACCTCAATGGCGGTCCCGGCGCTCCGGCATTTCTTTACGTCAGGCCGGATTTGCAGGATATGGTTCAGCCAGCCCTTGTGGGGTGGTGGGGTCATGCGCGGCCCTTTGCGTTTGACCTCGAATTCATGCCCGCTTCCGGCATCTTGCGCCAGCAGTGTGGAACGCAACCCATCCTCTCAATGACAGCCCTTGATGCGGCCCTTGATGTCTGGGACGGCGTTGACATGGCGGAGTTGCACGCCAAGGCGAAAGCGCAATGCCAGCTTTTGATTGAATTGGTTGAAGCGCAGTGCGGCGGGCATGGTTTGAAAGCAGCAGGACCACGCAATATGGATGAGCGGGGTTCCCATGTTTCATTTCATTGTCCCGAAGGCTATGCGGTGATGCAGGCATTGATAGCGCAGGGTGTGATTGGGGATTTTCGCGCGCCTGATCTCATCCGGTTTGGCGTCACGCCGCTATATACGCGCTATGCCGACATCTGGGATGCGGCGGAAATCCTGGCCCGGATTCTTGATGGCAAGCTGTGGGACAGGCCAGAGTTCATGACGCGCAAGGCCGTGACGTGATCAATTGACAAGGCAAAGCCTCTGGGCTTGATAGCTGGCCATGGGAAAATTCACGATTCAGGACGTGGCCCGGCTAGCCGGTGTGAGCGTCGCAACGATTGACCGGGTGCTGAACAGGCGTCACGGCGTTAGAGCCCCCACCATCGCCAAGGTTGAGGCGGCGATCCGCGAATTGAACTACCAGCCGGACCGTATTGCCGCGCGTCTGGCGCGGTCGCGGGAATACCGGTTTTGCTTTGTGTTGCCGGTCAGCACGGCGGATTTTTTCATGAAGATCGCCGACGAAGTGCGCTTGGCCGCCGAACGCATGGAAGCCGAACGGGTTTCGATCATCGTGAAACGGGTTGATGTTTTCGATGGAGAGCTGCTGGCCCAGGCGCTCGATTCAATTGACCGCGGCATGGATGGCGTGGCCGTTGTGGCGCTCGATCATCCGGCGGTGCGCGAAGCCATCAACGCGCTGGTGGCGCGGGGCATCACGGTGGTGACGCTGGTTTCCGATGTGCCGGGATCGAAGCGCGACCACTATGCGGGCATTGACAATTCCTCGGCGGGGCGGACCGCCGCCAATCTCATGGGGCGCTTCCTGCGCGGCATGACGGGGACAGTCGGCGTGTTCGCCGGATCGCTGGCGCTGCGCGATCACATTGAAAGGCAATTCGGATTTGAGCAGGTGACAGCCCATGAGTTTCCGAACCTGACTGTTTTGCCGGTGCGTGAGTCCAGGGATGACCTGGAGCGCATTGAGGAGATGACGCAGCAACTGCTGGCGGAGCACCCGGATCTTATTGGCATCTACAATGTGGGTGGCGGCACACGCGGTATTGTGTCGGGCCTTGAGGCAGCGGGCCGCGCCAAGGATATTGCCTTCATCGCCCATGAGGTGACTGATCCTTCACGCCGCGCGCTGATCAAGGGCACGATTGACGCCATCATCAACCAGGACGCGGGCCACGAGGTTCGCAGCGCCGTTCGCGTGCTGATGGCCAAGGCCGACAAGCTGCCGCTGATCGAAAGCCAGGAACGCATCCGCATCGATATTTTCATGCGGGATAATTTGCCCTAAAGCGGCTTCAGTCCGGCTTCAATCTGGGCCCGCTTGCCTTCGAGGAAAGGCGGCAGGGATAATGTCTTGCCGAGGTTTTCCATCGACTCGTCCGTCGCAAAGCCGGGGCCGTCGGTGGCGATTTCGAAGAGGATGCCGTTGGGTTCGCGGAAGTAGAGGCTCTTGAACCAAAAACGATCGACAGGGCCGCTGTTGGGAATGCGCAGTTCCTTCAACCGCTTTGCCCAGGCGTCGTAATCAGCGCTGGCAATATTGAAAGCTACGTGATGCACGGAGCCTGCGCCTTGCTGGGCAGGGGGCAAGCCCTTGTCAATGCGAACATGGAGCTCCGCCACGGGGCCAGTGCCGTTCATCTTGAAAACACTGGTGTTGCCGAATTCGCGAACTTTGGTCATGCCCATGACCTCTGTCAGAACAGCTTCCGTGGGGCGCTGATCGGGAACGCTCATGGTTATTGGGCCTAATCCACGGATTTGGTGTTCGACGGGAACCGGGCTTTGGTCCCATGGGTGGGTGTCGCCCAGGCCATCATCATCGACAAGGCTCAGGCGCTGGCCCTCGAAGTCCTCGAAATCAAGTGTCAGCCGGCCAGCTTTTTCGGTGGCTTTCTCAAATGCGACGCCACGCTCTTTGAGGTGATCAGACCACCACCTGAAAGCGGCCTCGCCTTTGATGCGAAAACCCGTGCGGCAAATCGAATGGGTGCCACGGCGCTCGCGGCCCACAGGCCAATCAAAGAAGGTGATGTCGGTTCCGGGCGAACCCAGGCCGTCGGCATAAAACAGGTGATAGGCGCTGGTGTCATCCTGGTTCACGGTTTTCTTGACCATGCGGAGGCCCAGGGTTTTGGTGTAAAAATTGTGGTTGCTGGGCGCGTCAGCGGTGACGGCGGTGAGGTGATGGAGGCCATTGAGTTGCATCGATGTATCCTATGGGTTCAGCCAGTGGTTGGCGATGGTCATATCCTGTTGGGTGAGGTTGTGGCCTGTGGGCAAGATTTCATGCTGCACAAGGGCTCCGGCGCTCTTGAGCATGGCCGCAAGGCGCGTGGCGTTATTCAGGGGGATAATGGGATCGTTCGCGCCTGAAATGAGCAGGATGGGGGTTTGTCCGAGCTCCGCTTTTGGCGGTTCATTCAGGGGAACCATGGCGCGCAGCAGAATTGCGCCACTCAGGACTTCAGGCCGCAGCAGCAGCAACGCCGCTGCGATGTTGGCGCCGTTTGAAAAGCCCACCGCCATGGGTTTGGCCAGTCCGTAGGCGTCCTGGGCCGACAGAATGAAATCCGCCAGCTCATGGGCGCGGTTTTGGACATCCTCCTTGTCAAACACGCCTTCCGCCAATCGCCGGAAAAAACGGGGCATGCCGTTTTCGAGAATTTTTCCCCGGGGCGAAAGCAGGGAGCGGCCGGGCGCCAGCGCTTTGCCAAGCGAGACGAGGTCATGCTCATTGCCGCCGGTTCCATGAAGGAGAAGCAGCGGCGCTTGAGACGATGTGCCTTTTTCGAAATGATGGATGAACGTCAGTTCGTTGCTCATTGGTGCGAGATAGTCGTCCCGCGCAGCTTATTCAAGAGAGCCTGGTGACATCGCGGCGATAGGGCATATCGAGGAAGTCCTTTGGCGGCGCGCCAAAGTCCTCCGCAAACTTGCGGCCAGAATGCACGGCGGCGGCAATCGTTCCCGGGCCATAGCAATCACCAATTCGTGTGGCTGATGAAATGCTATTCGCAAGCAGATGAAATAATTCGTCTTTCGGGCATCGCGAAGTGACCAGAACAAGTGAATTGGATTCGCGTTTTTGGATGTCGCCGGTGAACACGCAACTCAGATCGACATGATCGGCGCTTATTTTTTGAATGGCGGTGTTGGCGATAATCTTGACGCCAAGCTTCAACAGGCTGGTTTGAATGGCGCTTTGTTCGAGGGAGGCTTTGGTGAAGGACGACACGAGATAGGATGGGGTGACGAGGGTTACATCGCGATCTTCCTTGCGCAGCAGTTCGGCGATGACGCCGCCCATGTAGTAATGATCGTCATCGAAGATCATGACGGATTTGTTTTTGGGGCGGAGGCCATCCATGATGTCGTCGGGCGTCAGGACATCCGCCGATGGGTCAATCTGAATTGGCCTCGAGTGGTGGCGGGCTACCCCGTCCCGGCGCCAGCTTGAACCCGTCGCGATGACGACATGATCAGCACCGAATTCGGCGATCATGCCATCGGTCATTCGGCTTTCGAGATAGAGGCTGACATTTGGCAGCTTGTTGATTTGCAGCATGCGCCAGTCGCGCACCCGGCCCCAGGCCGCAAGGCCCGGCAATTTGCATTCGCGAGCAACCCGTCCGCCCGCTTCGTTTGCGGCGTCGGCAATGGTTACTTCGTAACCGCGCTGGCCCAAGGCTCTTGCTGCTTCCAGGCCGGATGGTCCGGCGCCTATGATGAGAATTTTCTTCGCACTTTCGGCATCACGGATTTTCTCGGGATGCCAGCCGCGCCGCCATTCCTCGCCCATGGTGGGGTTCTGGGTACAGCGGATGGGAGACATGGTGTAATCGCCGGTGACGCAGACATTGCAGCCGATGCATTCGCGGATGTCGTCAAGGCGGCCTTCCTCGATTTTCCGGGGCAGAAACGGATCGGCGATTGAGGGTCGGGCCGCGCCGATCATATCCATGATGCCCTGCTTGATCACCCGCACCATGGTGTCTGGCGAAGTATAGCGCCCCACGCCGACAACCGGCTTGGTGGTCAGCTTCTTGACATCCTTGATGTAGGGTTCCTGAAAGCCCTCTTCGGAAAAGCGCGATGTTTGGGAATCCTTGGCCCAGCTGGAGAGCGAAAGATCCCAGAGGTCAGGCAATTCGGCCATCATGGCGATGGCGTCCTCCACCTCGGCGGGCTCCAGGCCATCGGGGCCCAGAAATTCATTCATGGCGATGCGGACGGGAACGGCGCAGCGGTCGCCCACGGCCTCCTTGGTTTCCTCAATCACCTCACGCAGGAGGCGCGCGCGGTTTTCAAGGGAACCACCATATTCATCGGCGCGGAAATTGGTGGCGCGCGAGAGAAACTGCTGGAAGATGCCAAGCCCGTGACCTGCATAGACATAGACCAGGTCATAACCGGCGGCGCGGGAGCGCAGGGCCGCCGCCTTGTGGGCGCGGCGCAGGTTCTTGATGTCCTGCTTGTCCATGGCGCGGGCCTGAACAGGATCATTGAAATAGCTTGCCGCCGGCATGGCGCTGGGGGCGAAAGGAATTTCGCGCGACCAGAGATTGACCGCCGTATAGCCCGAATGGCAGAGTTCAATGCCAGCCAGAGAACCATGCTCGTGGATTTTTTCGACAATGCGCTGGTGCATCGGAATGTCATCATCGCTCCACAGGCGAAGCTCCACGTAGGGAGTCACATCGGCAGTGGGGTGGATTTCAGTCATTTCCGTGCAGACCACGGCCCAGCCGCCTTCGGCCTTCATGCCGCGCATGGCAGCCAGAGCCGACGGATCGCGCCAGCCCATGCCGTTGCAATGAGGCACCTGATAGAAGCGATTGCGCGCGGTGACAGGGCCGATGCGAACGGGTTCAAACAGGATATCGTAGCGCGGGTCGCGGCTCACCGGCGTCCAGACCTGGCGCTCAGGCAACTGCCTCGGGCTGGGCTTCTTCCATCAAAGGCACTGCCGCGATCTCGCTTGAGGGCTTGCGGATTATGATGATGCGCTGCTTTGTCCCGGCGGGGGCTTCTGGCTGGGTGGCGGCGAGCAGCTCCGTGGTTGACATATAGCTGTCTTCAAGGCTCGTTTCACCCGCCAACGGCGCTGGTGGAACGCGCTGGATTTTCAGTTTAGCGCCCTTGGTTTCTGCTGTGGTTTTGGTTTCGTTTTTTGGAGTTGATCCCACAACCTGAAATGTCGGGACCGCGATGCTTGGCTCGACGAAGAGCTCTTCATCCTGCTTGAAAAACTTGAGCTGCTGCGGGTTCAATGCCTTGGCCTTTTCGGCCGGCTGAGAGAATGGGTTCAGCACGTTATTTTTCAGCGAATTTTCCAGTTTTCGAATGGTCTCCAGAATAGCGAGGGTCTCTATCGACCGCTGGCGTTTGGCAAATTCCTCGAGAAACCAGCGTCCTTGGGCCGTTTGCGAAACGGCGGCCTTCAAACTCTCGAAATTGTCTTCGCGAAACGCTTCAACGTGCACAGACATTACGCAAACTCCAAACTCACCCGCAATACGCACAAATCCTAACGGACTATCATGGAAACTAGTGAAATTTTGGTTTAGAAACGGGCGTCCAGAATCATGCCCGCAAAAATTTTCAGCCTCCGATTTTCAGTTTTCTATGCGTTCATGGCAATTGGCGCAGGCATTCAGTTGCCGTTTTTGCCGCTCTGGCTCCATGCCCGGGGGTTAACAATCGGTGAAATCGCAATTGTTGTCGCGGGCATGACGGCGATGAGAATATTGGCGATCCCGTTGGCAGGGTTTGTGTCTGACAGATACCGCAACCGGCGGAGCATCATCATTCTTTGCGGATTCGCCGCGTTTGCGGCGTTTCTGATGCTGGCCTTTGCGGCAAGCTTCTGGTTAATTCTTTCTTTCAGCCTGCTCGCCTCCTTTTGCTGGGCTCCGGTTTTTCCCCTGGCAGAAGGTTTCAGCGTTGACGGCAGCGCTGCCCACCAGATTGACTATGGGCGCATGCGGCTTTGGGCGTCGCTGAGTTTTTTGGCTGGCAGCCTTGGGGGTGGACTTCTGCTGCAGTTACTTCCCATTAACTCTGTGGTGTTTCTTATGGCAGGCGCCCAGGGAATTTCGGCGCTTGCGGGCCTGTTGCTTCCAGATGACCCCGAGATTGATGCGCGCGTGCTGGCAAACCGCAAACCCGTGAACCTTGCTCATATTGCCCGGTTCTTGATGGCGGGCTCGTTTGTCCTGTTCGTCACCGCTGTGGGCCTGGGGCAGGCAAGCCACGGGATGCTCTATTCCTTTGGGCCTGTCCATTGGCATGACCTGGGCTTCGACAAGCTCACAATCGGCGGTTTCTGGGCGGTTTCCATCGCGGCCGAGGTTTTGCTTTTCGCGTTTTCACAAAATCTGGTCACTCGCATTGGCCCCATAAACCTGATCATTGCCGGCATTTCGGGGGGCGCATTCCGCTGGCTGGTGATGGCGAGTGAATTCGGTTTGGGCATCACATTCGCCACGCAGGCACTGCATGCGGTATCGTTTGCAATGCTGCACCTTGGAGCCATGCATTACATCCGGGTGAACGTTCCCCAGGGCTTGCGGAATTCAGCGCAGGGGCTTTACGCGGCGATGTCCGGCGGCATAGCCATGTCGGCGGTCATGGGATTGACAGGCATGTTGTTTGAGCAATTGCACGGAACCACATACCTGGCGATGGCCGGAATTTCACTGGTGGCGCTGGGCCTTGGTCTCGCCCTGAAGCGGCTCAGCCCCACAAGTCAGGCGTTGGCGGATACATAAGGCTGTTATCGTATGTGATGCCGGGGTTGCGGTCCCGCGCCAGCAGCAGGGGGCCGTCAAGATCAATGACCTGGGCGAATTGCGCCACCAGCATGGCGGGCGCCATGGCGAGCGATGTGGCCAGCATGCAGCCAACCATGATTTTCATGTTCAGTTCATTTGCAGCCTTCGCCAGCGCCAATGCCTCAGTCAGCCCTCCGGTCTTGTCCAGTTTGATATTGATGGCCGCATATTTTCCCACAAGCCCGGGGAGGCCGTCTTTGTCATGGACTGACTCATCGGCGCAGATTGTCACACCATGTTTCAGGCTCCTCAATGTTTCGTCATCACTTGCGGGGAGGGGCTGTTCAACAAGTTCGACGCCGACTTCCACACATGCCGCGAGAAGTTCCGGCAGCTGTTTGGGCGTCCAGCCTTCGTTGGCATCGACGATGAGGCGGCATTTGGGAGCGGCGTCGCGGATGAGCCGTAGGCGCTTCACGTCGTCCTCGCGCCCAAGCTTCAGTTTCAGCAGCGGAAGATGGGCGGAATTGGCGGCGGCTTCCGCCATTGCTTCCGGCGTATCCAGGCTCAATGTAAACGCCGTGACCAGTGGATGGGGTTGTTTCAGCAGGGCAAGCTGCCAGGCCGGCTTGCCAGTCCGCTTCGCTTCCAAGTCCCACAAGGCGCAATCCAGCGCATTGCGCGCGGCGCGAGGAGCGACGAGGCCGGCGATATCGCGGCGGTCAATGCCTGCCTCAATTCGGGTTCTCGCTGCCTCCAGGGAAGCAACCACGCCTTCCACGGTTTCATTGTAGCGCGGGTAGGGAACGCATTCACCGCGGCCCGTGTGTTCACCTTGCCGCAGGGTTACGACCACGACTTCAGCCGTTGCCTTGCTGCCGCGCGAGATGGTGAAATTTCCGGCGATAGGCCAGGACTCATGGGCAATCGCCAGATTTATCATGGCCTGTGTCAGGTGGGTGATATACGCCCGCTGGCTTCTGCCAACATCACGTAGATCTTGCCTGACTCGGATCCAAGGCAGGCCTCAACCAGCTGGTTCCCCTTGGGCGCATCGGAGACCGTATCAAGCAGGCGCTCGAACAGGCGTACGTAGGAATCGACACGTGTCCGCACCGCCCGGTCATCCTCATAGTTCGCGCCAATGGCCTTTTCCAGCTTCTTGCCACGGCCGTCGAACAAATGCCGCGTATAGACATCTTTTTCATTCTTGTTGTAGCGCTTTTCAAGACTGTCGGGCAGCCCGTCCTCAATCACCTCCACAATATCCCTGGCGACTGTGTTGAGCTTTTGTGTCAGGTTCTCTATCTCCCGCTGAATGCCCTTGCTGTCGCTTGCGGGAGCTGGGGCCTTGGTTTCAAGGCGCTCGATGGCTTTTTTCAGGGCGCTGGACGTTCCGGTCGCGGGTGATTGGAACGTGGCGCCCTCAGATTTTCCCGCGCTGGGTTCCCTCGCGCTTCGCTGGGAGGTGAAGCCCGGGCCGGAAAAATCGGTGACCCCGGTTTGCCGCTTCACCACATCGGCCAGCGAGTTGAGCGCCGCGATCTGATCGGCCACAACGCGGCGCATGGCGTCGGCATTGGTCTTGGTTTCCTCCGGCAAATCGAAGATCGCGCGCTTGAGATCAGAGCGGGCGCTGTCAATATCCTTGACCACTTGCTGGGCCGTCATGCGCATGTCCTGGGCCGTCTGCTGGAAGTCGCTAGCGGTTGATGACAGCATCTCGTTCATCGACGCCATGGCGCGCTCATGCTGTTCGCGCAGAACGCGCGAGGCCTGGGTGATCTGGCCACCGGAGCTTGCCTCAAGTTTGCGAACTTCCTGCTCCAAATTCACGATCGCCATGGCGGTTTGCTCGGCGATAATCCGGCTGATGTCTTTCGAGCGGGCCTCGGCCGCGGCCAGGGATTCCTCGATGAGGCTCATGTAGCTCGTCATGACCACATCGACATCCTGCGCGCGCTTTGCGGCATCGTCGATCAGGTTGTCGAGAGCGCTCTTGCGGTTGATGAGAACGCGCTCCATTTCGTTGTTGAACTTGTCGATGGATTTCTCCACCAGATCGGACACATCCTCCAGACGCTCCGAAATTTTGCCGCCGGTGGTTTCGAGCTTGCCCGTGAGCTGCATCGAAATGCTCTCAAGGCGATCATCCAGCGAGGTTGCCGCAGTCGAAAGCTGGTCAGACAAATAGATGTTGGCTGTTTCAACATGCTTCGAGAATTTGCGGTGAGCCTCACCCAGATTGCCGCTGGACGCAGTGGCGGCCGCGTCGAGTTCCTTGGTGGCCTTGTCAATGCGGTCAACCAGAAGCCCGGTTTCCTGCTCGAATCGGCCGCTGATTTGCAGTGTCGTATTGCCCAGTCCTTCCGCAAATGCCTCGCTGGCTTTGCCAAGGTCAGTCATTATCTGGCTGCCGGCACTATCGAGGAGTTCGGCAAACTTGGCGCTGGTTCCCTGCAATCTTCCTGAAATCTCGCTGATTCTTGATCCAAGTTTGGCCTCGGTTGTTTCCAGGAGATCGCCAAGCTGGCCCGATGATGTATCAATCTGCTTTGTGAGACTGGTTGTGACTGAAACCACCTTGTCGGTGATTGAATCCGAGGTGTCGACCAGTCTTGCCGTGATCTCGGTCGAGGAGTGCTGGAGCAATGAATACAGATCTTCGCGGGCCGTGTTGACTTTCTTGACAAAATCGCCGGAAATGCTGATGAGCTTGTCGGTGACCACGCCGCCTGAACCCTCGATGTTCTGGGCAAGGGCAACGCCCGAATCCTGCATCTGGCGGCCGACGATATCGGAGGTTTCTTTCAAGTGGGAAGAAATTGTGCCGCTGGTCGTCACCAGCAGGTCATTGATGTTGGCGCTGGTCAGTTGCAACTGATCGACAACCTGTGAGCCGACGTTTTCCATGCGGGCGTAAACGCCTGCCGTTGCCTCGCCAAGCTTGGCGCTGATCAAGTCAGTCTTTTGAGCGATCTCTCCGAACAGGCGGTTGGTGGTTTCCTCAACCTTGCCCGCCAGGCCTGAGCCAGACGCCGTCAACTGGGTCAGCAGCTGGTTGGCCGATTGGTCCATGCCCGTCAGGAACTGCAGGCTGGTTGACGACATGCGATCAGTCAATTCGGCGTTGGCGCGCTCAACCTTGTCTAAATAGTCCTTGGCGACATCCTGCAGCCCATCGGTTACATGACCGCGGCTTTGTTCAATCATCTGAGCGGCGTCAACGCCTGAACGCTCTATCAGAGATGCGACCTCCGCGGATGTCGCTTTCAGGTGATAGGTGATGTTGCCGCTGGAATTCTGCACGATGTCGGCCATTTCGGCGGCGACCTGCTTGATCTGATCGACAGAGGTGGCTGACACGCGGTCTATCGTGCGCCCAAGCTCCAGATTCACGCCGGTGAGATGCTCAACGCTTTGCTTGAGCAGCTGCACGACATTGGATTCCATGCCCTGGACATTCTTGCCAAAATTCGTGGTTTCTGAATTGAGGTGACCGGCGGCGGATGACAAGGTTTGAATCTGGTCCTGGAGGTGGCGGGAGAATGTTTGCAATTCACCCACAAGCATCCCCGACATGCGCTCCATCTGCGCGGTTTGGCCGCCAATTTCATCGCCAGCGATCGCGGCGCGCGACGACACCTCGTCGATTGTGCGGGTCAGTTCTATCGTTGAAGTCTTGAGGCCCTGCTCGAGCCGCGATAGAATCGACGCGGCGTTGCCGATCACGCCATCGAGGTTTTGCGTATTGCTTTCGAGGCGAAGCAGCAGGGGGGCGGATTCATTGCCGACAACCAATCCCGCCTGATGCAGCGCGGATCTTTGGTTTTCAAGACCGGTCACGAGGCTCCGGATGCGCTCTTCATTGCCGCCGAAGGCGCGCTCAATGGCGGAAATTTCCTTGTGCACAATTTCTTCCAGGACTGTTGCGCGCTGGACCGCGTGTTCAACACCACCCACCAGAAGATCGACCTCGGCCCGCACGGTTTGGGCAATGGAGGTCAGGCCTTCGGTTGCGATGTCCTGCGGCTTTATCAACCGCATGGCCGATTGCATGAGCACTTCTGAAACCAGGCGCAGCTGCTGGGCGCGCCAGAGCAGAGCGGCTATGGCGAACACGAAGCCGATGGGAAGCACCAGCTGGGCCAATATCCGGATCATTTCGGCTGGCGGCTGGCTTGCGAATGTCCCGGCATAGTTCATTGACCACCCGAATACCCAGATGGCCGTCAACAGAATTGCAACAGCATAAGCGCTGTATGATGGCTTGCGATGCAGTTTCGCCAATAACCGGGATGAAACGGGATCATTCTCGTTGGCGGGACGGCCGCGGACGGACGGAACCTCATGGGGCGTCGCTGACCTGACATCCGGTTGCCGATCAACTGGCCGCTTGTCCCTGCGACGCGTATCCACTGTTCCATTTGCCATACAAAATACCCACATTCTTTATCGTTGCTCAGCGGCGTCGCAAGTCCGGCTGAGAAATCAAGGCTGGCGAATAATCCGCTTTTCCGACGCAGATTGGCCCCATCCACCCTTAACCTTTGTTTACCATAACTGATCAAGCGCCGGGATTGAACCAGTTCTTTGACCGCCAACAACTTTAATTAAAGATTTGGTTAAAATCATGGATCAAATTGAATTGATTCACGAAATTCCATGTTTACCTGGGGGGTTTAACCTTGTCCGGGCAGTTTGATGAGGATTGATGTCCCAAACCGCGGCAGGGCAGGGCGCATTGGCACGACAACAGATGGTTTCCGCCAAACAACCGGAGAGCACGGACAGGGTGCTTGATCGGGTGCATTTGTCGCATTACACGATGAACAATGTGGCGCTTGAGCGGGAGATCATTGACCTGTTTCGCGGGCAGCTGCCCATCTTGGTCGGCCGAATTCGGCAGACATGTTCTCCAGGAGAATGGAAGTTCGCAACTCATACGCTCAAAGGCTCCGCAGCTGCCATTGGAGCTTGCAAGTTGAACGATCTGGCTAAAGAGCTGGAGGCAGCAGAGGCTTTTTGTGATGAAGACATTCGCCAAAAACTGCTGTTAGAGCTGGATGAGGCCGCACAGGAATTTGAACTGCTGGTCCAAAGACTTTACTGCCGCTGAGCTTGCCTTTCCATTCGTTATATCCTATGTAGCGTTCGATAAAACGAACAACACATTCTTGAGCGCGCGAAATGGCAAAAATCACCTTCATTCTTCATAACGGTGTCGAGCAAACCGTTGACGGCATTCCTGGCATGAGTGTCATGGAGGCCGCAGTGAAGAACATGGTGCCTGGCATTGACGCGGATTGCGGCGGCGCGTGCGCGTGCGCCACCTGTCACGTCTATCTGCAACCGGAGTGGCAGGACAAGGTTGGAAAGCGCGCCGCCATGGAAGAAGACATGCTTGATTTCGCCTTTGATGTTCAGGACTCCAGCCGTCTTTCCTGCCAGATCAAGATCAGCGACGCGATCGACGGTTTGCGTGTTCGCGTTCCCGCCAAGCAATTCTAAGGTCATTGGAGTTACGAAATGCCTGACGAAATCAAGACTGATGCGGTGATCATCGGCGCTGGCCCTTGCGGGCTGTTCGCAATTTTTGAGCTGGGCTTGCTGGACATCAAATGCCACGTCATCGATATTCTTGACCGCGCCGGCGGCCAATGCGCCGAGCTTTATCCGGAAAAACCGATCTACGACATTCCAGCCCTGCCGATTGTAACGGGCGCTGAACTTACAGGCCGCTTGATGGAACAGGCCAAGCCGTTTCATCCGCACTATCATTTCAACCAAATGGTGACTGAGCTTATCAAGCATGGCGACAATGATTTTGAATTGAAGACCGACGGCGGACTTGTGTTCCGCTCAAAGATTGTGGTGATTGCCGCTGGCGGCGGTTCATTCCAGCCGAAGAAGCCGCCCATTCCGGGCATTGACGCCTATGAGGGCACTTCAGTGTTTTACTCGGTCAAGAAAATGGAGGCGTTTCGCGGGCGCGATATCCTGATCGTGGGTGGTGGCGATTCAGCCTTGGATTGGGTCAACAATCTGGCCCCGATCGCCGGCAGCATGACATTGCTGCACCGGCGTGACGAGTTTCGGGCAGCCCCTGACAGCGTCAACAAAATGCGCGACCTGGTGGCGCAGGGCAAAATGCAGCTGAAGCTGGGCCAGGTCACCGGTTTAACGGGTGACGCTGGCAATTTGCAGTCGGTGCAGGTGAAAGGCAACGATGGAGCGTCCTATGACATCAAGGCCAACACGCTTCTGCCATTCTTTGGCTTGACCATGAAGCTTGGACCGGTGGCCAATTGGGGGCTCAATCTCGATCAAAACCTCATTCCGGTTGACACGGAAAAATTCGAGACTTCCACACCTGGCATCTTTGCCATTGGCGACATCAATCATTACCCCGGCAAATTGAAGCTCATTCTGTCGGGCTTTCATGAAGCCGCGCTGCTGGCGCAGCAGGCCTTCCGCTATATCAATCCGGGTGAGCGGCTGCTGTTCCAATACACAACTTCGAGTTCCAGCCTGCAGAAAAAGCTTGGTGTGAACTAGGCGGGTTTCCTGCCGCGCAAGGTCTTGCGCTGCTGGTTTAGAATTTCCCTGCGGTTCGCGCGCCCGAGAAGTTTTCGGAATTGATCGCGGCGCTCATGGACCGAGGCAATCGCCAGTCCCATGGGCACGCCTGTTTCAACCAGCAGGGCCTCACCCAGTTGCAGGCTTGATTCAATGGTTTCAGGCACGGCTTCCGTCGCGCCGTCAGCGTAGAGTTGCATGGCGTGCCGCTCGTCTCTTGCCCGGGCAATTATCTTCAAGTCAGCGCGCTGGCCCCTGGCGGTCTTGACAACGTCGTCAACGCGAACTGCGTTGTCCATCGTGACGGCGATTGCCGGCGCGGTTGAAAGCCCGCATTTTTTCAGGAATTCCGGATTGGACGCATCGCCATAATAGATCGGATACCCTGCCTTGTGTTCGCGCGCGACAATGGCTGCGTCAGAGTCAATTGCGATGTAGGCAATCTTGTGCTCGTCCAGCATGGAGCCAATGAGATGACCCACCCTGCCGAAGCCGGCAATGATGACACGAGGCTGATTGTCGGCGGGTGGCGTGGCCAGGCCAACAGGCGATGCTGATGGGAGGCGTCTGTTTCTCTTGATCAATTGCTTGCTGATCGCCGAAAGCAATGGAATGGCGGCCATGGTCATGGTCACCGCAAGCAGCAGCTGGCTGAAAAGCGCCTGTTCGATGATTGCCAGCGCCGCCGCCGAGCTGAGGATGACGAAAGCGAACTCTCCGCCAGGGCCCAGCAACAGGGAGCTTTCCAATGCGGCGGCATGGTTGACTTTCATCAGCCGCGCGAGGCCATAGATGGCGATTGATTTCACGAGCATGAGGATCGCCGCGAGAGCCAGTATCCGAAGCGGCGACGCGATGAAGCCGTCGAGGTCAATGCCGAGGCCAACGACCATGAAAAAAGTGCCGAGGAGCAGCCCCTTGAAGGGCTCAAGGATGGACTCGATGGCCTTGCGATATTCAGTTTCAGCGAGCGTGAGGCCTGCGATAAACGCGCCGAGCGCCATGGAGAGGCCAGCGCTATTGGCCAGCACACCGGTGCCAACGGCGATCAACAGAACGGCGGCCATGAAAAGTTCGGAGCTGTCTGTTCCGGCCACCAGCCGCAGAATCGGGCGAAGCGCAAAGCGGCCCACGCCAATAATCAGCACAATGGCCAGGCCAGCCTGGGCCAGCGCCATGGCCACGCTTTCGAGGATAGGAGCGGCGCTTTCGCGGCCCAGTATGTTGACCGTGATCAGGATGGGAATGACGGCCAAGTCCTGAAACAACAGGATGGCAAAGCTTGTCCTGCCGGACTGCGAGCCCAGGCGCTTTTCATCGGAAAAGAGCTGGATGACGATCGCGGTTGAAGACAGGGACAGCGCCATGCCGATGACAATTGACTGGGACCAGGTAAAGCCGAAGTAGCCCGAGGCGAGCGTGAAGATCAGGGTTGTCATGATAACCTGCAAGCCGCCCAACCCGAATACCAATCGTTTCATGGTCAGCAGCCGTTCGGGCGACAGCTCCAGGCCTATCAGGAAAAGCAGGAAGACGACGCCCAACTCGCCCAGCAGGGAGATTTCTTCGCCGTGGGAAATGACAAGCAAATCAAGGATTGGATAGTGACCCGCGAGGATGCCCAGAACATCGGGACTGAGCAGGAAGCCAACTAACAGGAAACCCAGAATGGAATTCAGGCCCAAGCGAACCATCAGGGGCACGATCAATCCGGCCGCCGCCAGAATAATCAGAAATTCCTTGTAGTGGGCTAAGCCTGTCGATTCCATGGACCTCACACGTGGTTTTTGACATAGTGTTGCATTGCAACAGATTTGGAAAGAGGCAGTTTCATGGGTGACAGCAAGCAACGCGGACGCCAGCTTGGACTGCCGTTTCCGGGGCATCCCGGACCCCACAATGCGATCACCGATGTGGCTGGCGTCGAAGTCGGAACGGTCACGTTGATCAGCGGCGAAGGGCCGCTTGTCGTCGGCCATGGCCCAGTTCGCACCGGCGTCACCGCCATTCTTCCGCGCGGGCGGGCTAAGGCGCATATCCCCTGCGCCGCAGGGTATTATTCGTTCAACGGCAATGGTGAGATGACGGGTGTTGTGTGGATTGAGGAATCGGGTGAGCTGCAAACACCCATCACCATCACCAACACGCACTCCTGCGGTGTCACACGCGACGCGACCATTCGCTGGATGGTGGCCAACAGGATTGGCACGGGGCAGGATTGGGGGTTGCCGGTCGCGGCTGAAACCTATGATGGCGACCTTAGCGACATCAACGGATTTCATGTCACCACCGACCACGCGATAGCGGCTCTTGATGCGGCGCGCGGTGGCGCTGTCGAGCTTGGCAGTGTCGGCGGCGGAACCGGCATGATCTGTTATGATTTCAAGGCCGGCAATGGCTCGTCGTCACGGCGCGTATCGATAGATGGCGCTGACTACACGGTTGGGGTTTTCCTCCAGGCAAATTTCGGGGCGCGCGAACAGATGACGGTGCTTGGCGTTCCGGCTGGCCAGCATCTCACCGCGCATAAATTGCGTGGCAGGGACCAGGGTTCGGTCATTGCTATTGTCGCAACCGACGCGCCGCTGCAACCGCACCAATTGAAACGGCTGGCGCGCCGCGTTCCGATGGGACTGGCCCGCACGGGAACCGTTGGCAACAATGGTTCGGGGGATATTTTCTTGGCATTCTCGACAGCGAATGTGCAGGCCTATGAAAATGGCGGGGCACAGGTCCGCAATTCTTTAGTCTTGCGAAACAATGCCTTGGACCCGCTTTTTAATGCCGTTGTTGAAGCAGTGGAAGAGGCGGTGATCGATTCCATGGTGTGCAACGAAACCATGACAGGGCGGGACGGGAACAAGTCATTCGCGCTGCCTGTTGATCAGTTGCTGGACTTGATGAAAAAATACAAGCGCATCTAAAGCTTGTTGACGGGCACTTTGAAGACGGCGTTTGCCGGCTCGGCCAAGAAGCTGCGCACTTTTGGATCGGGCGACTGTGTCACGCCTCGGCTGGCTTGGTGCGCGATAACAGTTGTCTCGTTGCAACCATGCCGATGGCCATCGCAGCAACGAACATGACGTTTTCGGTTCGCCCGAAAACAAGGCTTGCCACGGCAGGCCCAGGGCAGAATCCGGTCATTCCCCAGCCTAAGCCAAACAATGCGGCGCCACCCAGCAGTTTGGCATCAATGAGCTGGTTTGCCGGCAATTTGAATTCCGGGGCGAACAGGGGTGCTGGCCGCTTGAACACGATCCGGTAGCCTGCAAACGTGACGATGAGACCGGCGCCCATCACGAATATGAGTGTGGGATCCCATTGGCCAAAGATGTCCATGAAGTTCAGGACTTTCATTGGGTTCACCATGCCGGAAATCGTAACGCCTGCGCCAAACAACACGCCGGAAATCAAAATCGCGAGCCTGTCCATGTCAAGTTCCCAACACATGCCGGGTGACAAACACAGTCACGAGGGCTACGGCCATAAAAATGATCGTGGCCACGAGTGAACGCGGAGAAAGCCTTGAAATGCCGCAAATGCTGTGGCCGCTGGTGCAGCCTCCGCCGAGCGTTGTTCCCACGCCCACGATCACCCCTCCTGCGATAATGGTTGCGGAATTGCCGCTGAAACTGACTGATGACGTTTCAAAGAAGAAGAGGCCGGACCACGCGGCGCCGATCAGCACGCCAATGATAAATATAAGCCGCCATGCAAAATCGGCATTAAATTCCCGGGAGAACAGGCCGCCGAATATGCCGCTGGCGCCGGCGGTTCGGCCATAGCTGAGCATGAGCAAGATGGACGAAAGGCCAATGAGCGTTCCGCCTATAAGACCCGAAACGGGCATAAATTCTGTTGGCGACATGAATTCCTCTTTCACTTGATCATGACATTAGGCGCAACTTCAGGCTATGGGAACAGCATGAAAGCGCCATCAACCAAAATGATATGGGTCTTGCAGGGCGCGCGCGCTGGCGATAACGCGCAGGCCCGCGAGCTGGCCATGCGTCTTGATGCCCAAGTCGTGCGCAAGGATTTGACATTCAATAGAATGCACGTGTTGCCCAACTGGGCGCTGGGGGCAACGACAGCAACCCTGCAGGATGGTTCACGAAAAAATCTGGAGGCGCCTTGGCCTGACATGGTGATCGCGACCGGCAAACGAATGGCCCCGGTGGCGCGCTGGATCAAACAGCAGTCGGGCGGGCGCAGCAAAATTGTCATGCTGGGGCGGCCACGGGCCAGGCTTTCGGCCTTTGATCTGGTCATTTCAACGCCGCAGTATGATCTGCCGCTGGACGCCAATATCGTTGAGGTGCCCCTGCCTTTTGCCGCTTCGACCAAGGCCGACAGCGCGGAGCAAAAGGCCTGGCAAAAACAGTGGCGTCATTTGCCCAAGCCGCTGGTTGGCGTCATGCTGGGCAATGGCAAATATCCGCTGGTATTTGGGTCGGTAGAAATTCGCGGCCTCACAGAGAAGCTGAACAAATTAGAGCCGGTTTCGTTGCTGCTGATCGCATCGCCGCGCACCGCCGAGGGCGTTGTGGCGCGCATCGCGGCCGGTCTCACTGTCCCACATGCGGCCTATGCCAGGTTTGACAGGAACAACAATCCCTATCGGGCTGCCATCGCGATGTGCGACAGGTTCGTCGTGACGTCGGACAGCATCTCAATGATCAGTGAGCTGATCAACAGCGGGAAGCCAGTGGATGTATTCAAGCTGGGCGCCGCCAAAATTCAACTGAAGTGGAGCGGAAAACAGGGCCTTGGGGCATGGCTGGCGCGGACCGGTTTGCTGCAACCGCCGCGCGATGTTTCCGCGATGGTCGATTCGCTGATCAAGAGGCGATTGATCGGCGAGCTCGGCGCGCTCGGCGCGCCCACAGAGCTTGAGCCCCATGGGCGCGACGATCAACAGATCATGCAACGACTTGCGTTACTGATAGAAACGTGATGGCCCCGGGTCCACAACAACGTGGCCGCCGGAGAGATAGATCACCCTGTTGCGCGGATAGTGCATTTCATAACCATTGATATAGACGGGCAGATTGGCGTTCAATTGATCCGACTTCGCCACAGCGCCTTCCATCGACAACTTGTATTCATCCAATGAAATTTGACCGTTGGCATCGCGGTCAATTTTCTGGAAGCCACTGGTTATTTCCTCCGGCGTCATCAGTTCGGCGGCGATGCCGTCTGGCGCCGCAACGCCTGCCAGCGCCAAGAATCCCACAGTCGCAAAAAGACCTACTTTCCTAAAATCACTCATCGCAAACTCCTTCGCCATGTCCATTCCGCATGGGCGATCATAGGCCGAAAATTAAGGAAAAATAAAGACTTATAATTAAGTCTTGGTTAACCATAATTGATCGACGCGGCTTCGTCCATGGACTGGCCGGGGTTTTCGAAAACACAGGAATTCGGTTGGTGGAAATGTCTGGCCAGAGGCCTGCCGCCGCACAAGCGGAAGTGGCCCGGCCAAGTTATGTCCGGGCCATTCACAACTACTGCGGGCCGGGCTCCGAGTCGTATTCGCCGTGGCGCTTTTTCCCGCCCTTCATGCGCGTCGGCATATCTTCCTTGGAAAGCGCGCTATCCTGGTTGCTGTCCATCCGGGCCACCATGCCGGCGAGCGGATTCTTGTATTCTTCCATCGTCACCTGGCCATTGGCATCGGTGTCGAAGCGCTGAAACTCGCGGATCATGCGCTGATTTTGAGCTTTGAGCCAAAGATTCTGGAATTCTGTCAGGGCGAGGGATCCGGATTTGTCAGCGTCAAACTCGGTGTGCCAGCTGGCCCGGTTCGCATCAATTTCTGTTTGCGATATCTTGCCGTCCTTGTCGGCATCGTAGCGCTCTGCCATTTCCATGAATCCCATATGGCCTTGGCCGTGCATGCCATGCTTCCAGCCCTGGCTGGCCGCGGCCACGCCTCCCACGGCCACAAGGCCTGCAAGCGCGATGAGAGCGATCTTTGTGCGTTTCTGCATTGGTTTCTCCTGTTCAGTTCAACGTCAACACACGAAAGACGAAGGGCCACTGGAGATTCCGTCGCCGCCGGTTATTAATTCTCTGTAATGTTCGCGCCAGCCCTGAATTTCACCAGCTCGCGCAACAGGCTTGTCAGCGACTCCCTGGCCGGTTCCTCCTGGGGAACAGGGCGGCATACGTCGCGGGCCGCAAGCCCGATGCGCGACGTCATGATGCCATTTACCGCACCTTCGCCAAAACGGGCCGAGAGCCTTCCCAGCAACCCTTTGCCGACGATGTGCTGAATGAGGTTGTCGGAAAGAGCGAGGCCACCAGTAACCGCCAGGTGGGCAATGACCATCCTGGCAAGCTTCAGGGTCGACAGGGTTGAGGGTCTTCCGCCATAGAGTTCGGCGAGCTCGCGCAACATGCCCAGGTTCTGGGCGGCGACAAACAGAATATCCAGGGCAGCGATGGGCGTGACCGTTGTCAGCAGGGTCACCCGCCTGGCCCGGCGCGCGATGATGCGGAGCGACTCTTCATCGAGCGGCTGCATCACCAAACGATCGAACAGCTTGACGCGATCTCTGGGATCCATGATGTCGTTCCGATGTTCCGCAAAGGACCGCAAGCCCCATGACGCGTCGCGCCTTCTGGAATAGACTGCCGAGAGCGCCGTGATGGTTTCATCCGCGGCGGATTTCTCGTCAAGATTTATGGCGCGCGCCGCAACCACCTGGATGCGCTCAATGTGCCTCAGACGCAACAGCCCCCAGATTTCGCGGATGATGATGGCGAGGGCAGCGAACCCGGCAAGGCCCGCGATGGCAAGGGCCAGCCATCCAAGCGCCTGCGAGCGTCGAAAAAACTCCTCAACCAGCGTCACTATGGCAAATCCCGCCCAAAGACTTAGCAGGGCTGCTAGGGCTGAAAGCAAAATGGACCCCCAGCGAAACCCTCGAGATGTTGGGCGCGGAACAGATGGAGGGAAAACAATTTCGCCATCCCCTGCATCAGCCTGAAATTCTATGCTGGGGGATGCGCGGTGCCTTGTCTTGGCCCGGGGCGATCTTGGCGCTTCTTCGTCATCCAGTTCGAAAACTGCTGGTTTGCGATAATTCTCAATCATGAAAAATGGTCTCCCAGGAGAAATTCCAAGGCGCGGTCGAGCCTGATGTGCGGGAACATGGCGCCTGTCTGGGGAGGTGGGCGAAAGCGCACAAACTTGAGCTTTCCCTGCATCGTGCCATCCAGGGCGTCGCTGGAGCTTTCGGGCAAGTCTCCAGGAAATATCGCCGCTTCCCGTTCGCCATCAAAGGTCGTGCCTGCGATGATTTCCCCGCTCTGGGGAGTGCCAACGATGCATGGGAGCTCTTCGTTCTTCTGCCGCACCTTGGCCTCGCGTGTGGCGCGGATGGCCGCCATGGCGGCGATCTCCACTTTTGCGCCGGAAAATTCGGCTTGCGCGGTGGACTCGTCCATAATCAGACGCAAGATATCCTCAAGACGGTCGTGGCTTGTTTGGTGCAGGAGATCGGCCTTGGTCGCGGCAAAAAGAATGCGGTCAATCCTGCGGCCGAAGATATCGGACAGAAGCGAGCCGGAACCGGTGCGGAAGCAAACCATGATCTGGGTCAGCGCCGTCCTTAAATCCTGCACGGCTGTGGCCCCGGCGTTCAACGCGGACAGCACATCCACCAGAACTATCTGCCGGTCAAGCCTGGCAAAATGGCCGAAGAAAAATGGCCGCACAATTTTTGAAACGTAGGAATCATAGCGCCGCTGCATCAGGTTGCCGAGAGAGCCGCGCGGCAAGGACTGACCTGGTGTCATGTCGAGCGGCGCAAAGGTTAGGAGCGGGGTTCCCGCAAGATCGCCCGGCACCAGGAAGCGCCCCGGCGGCAGGCTGGAGAGCGATACGTCCTGGTGACGGCATTTTGCCAGGTAAGCGGTGAACAGGTGCGCGGCCTCGACGGCCGCAAGCTCGTTGGATTGTGAACCAGCATCCAATGTCGCGAGATGGCGATGCCAGTTTTTTGCAAGGGCGTTGCGGGGCTCCTGACGGCTGGCCTCGATGGTTGCCCTGGACCATTGACGATAGGACATCCGCATGAGCGGCAAATCAAGCAACCATTCCCCTGGATAATCAACAATATCAACATGCAGCTTGCCCCTGCCAAAATTTCTGGCGATGAGTCCCCGTGGCTCATACTCCAAGGTCAAGCGGAGCTGGCTGATGCGCCTGGTGCTTTCCGGCCACGTGCGCTGTTGGGATGTCAGGCTATTGAGGTGGTTCTCGTAGGCGAAGCGCGGCAGATCATCATCGGGCTGGGGTTCGAGATAGGCACGGGTTAAACGGCCCCTGGCCTGGGCCTCAAACAGAGGCAACCTCGCGCCCTTGGTGAGCGCATGGACAAGGGCGGTGATAAACACGGTCTTTCCGGCTTGCGACAGTCCAGTCACGCCCAGCCGCAGGGTGGGGTTTGCCAAGCCCGATGCGAAGTCTTTCAGGCCGCCCGCCGCAATCCGCCCCGCACCCAGAATGTCCTGAAATCTCAAAACTTTGTTTCTCTCCGCGAAAGCCATAGTTGGGATGGGAAGTCCGCCATGGCAAGAACTACTTAGTCCCGCCGGGGACTGCCGATGTTGTCGAGAAGAAATGGCGTTGACTGGTAGACTTCGTTGATCCAGTTGCCAAACAGCAGATGGGCGTGGCTGCGCCAACGGTTTTCGGGGGGCTTTTTGGGGTTGCCGCCGGGGAAATAATTGGCGGGCATGGAGATGGCTTTGCCGGCTTCCGTGTCGCGGAAATACTCCTCGCCCAGCGTTTCGGTATCATATTCAATATGATTGAACATGTAGAGCTGGCGGCGGGGATTGTCGGCGATGAAGCAGAGGCCCGCTTCCTCTGACTCCATCAGAACTTCGAGGCCGCGATCCTTGGGAAGCTCAGAACGCCAGTTTTCCGTCCACCTCGATACAGGCATGGAAAAATCATCGGAAAAGCCGCGAAGATAGGGCGATGCCGGGCTCAGGTTCTTGTGGCGGTAAACGCCGAAGGCTTTTTTGGACAGAGCATGTTTTGGAACGCCGTGGAAGTGATGCAACGCAGCCTGCGCGCCCCAGCAGATGTTGAAGGTCGATTGAACATTGGTTTGGGTCCAGTCATAAATTCGCTGCAGCTCGTCCCAATAGGTGACGGCTTCAAATTCCAGCAACTCAACGGGCGCGCCGGTGACGATCAGGCCATCAAACTTCTCGTGCCGTATGCTTTCCCAATCGCTGTAAAAGGCGATCATGTGATCGTTGGACGTGTTTTTGGAAACATGATTGGTGATCTTGATCAGGCTGAGTTCGACCTGCAGGGGCGTCGCGCCAATTAGTCTCGCGAACTGGGTTTCAGTCCTGATCTTGTTGGGCATCAAGTTGAGAAGACCGATGCGCAAGGGGCGGATATCCTGGCGACTGGCCGAATCCTCCGTCATGATCATAACACCCTCCTTCTCAAGGGTGAGGCGCGCCGGCAGATCATTGGGAATCCTGATGGGCATGGGCTCTAGCGCTTGTCGATCTTGGAGCCAACGAGCGCCATGAAGTCACTCTCCGACTTGATCGCCGGCACATCTTCCATGCGCACTTCATAGCCGTATTGCGATGCGATCTTCTTGTAGATGGGAATGCGGTGATGCAGCAGCTGCTCAAAGCCCCAGACGAGAAAATCGTCCGGCGCAATGTCATCGTCGTTGCGGATTTTTTTGAGATCCTTGTATTCAGCCCATTTCTGGTCGAGAAATTCCGGCTGGTAGTACATGGGTTTTGGATATTTGCGGAAGCGGTCAACCAGCATTCTGGTGTGTTCAGGATTGCCGTCGATATAGAGCAGCAACGTGCTGTCGCTGAGGCTTTTGAGGACCGCGTCATTGGGGTCATCGGGATTGACGACTTCGCACAGGCTGCCGCCGGAATCGCAGACGAAATTCCTGTAGCTGTAGATTTCGCGGGCGCGCTCAATGAAATTGGGCACATCGAGAAGGGCGCGGATTTCGGCGTCGCGGTGCTGGCTTTGGCGGCGCTTGTATTCGGCGAAGGAGATGCCGCCCAGGGCCGGGTTTCCGGGTTTCCCCAGATAGGTGGACAGCGGGCTCAAATTGTCAAAGGTGATATTCGAGCGGATGTAGATCGAATCGGACTTCAGCAGTTCCGCCAGGAACGGCACTTTCATGGCCTCGCGCTTGAAATTGTCGACGATGGCCTCATCCATGTAGCGGGTGCCAATGCGGTAATCGACGGAATATTGAAACCAGCCGTTCTGCTGCAGCATGATGGCAAGCGTGGTTTTGCCAACGCCCGACATGCCCATAATGGTCACGGCTTTGGCGGGCAATTTCTGGAATTCCGTGGCGGATTGAAAGCGCATGGAAAGTGATTAGCCGAAGCAGGGGTGAAAGGGCAACGGGGGACCGCATAATTGCTGTGAGACGCGATCTCCGGGATTTGGCGCAATGGCCGTACTGCTATAGATGAGGCCGCATAACTGGAGGCCCAGAATGACACAGCGCGTTAATGATTTTCCAACTTGGTATGAGGCCACGGCACCGCGCGGGGCGTCGCGGCCAGCTTTGCGCGGAGCCAAGAAAGCTGAAGTCTGTGTGATTGGCGGCGGGCTGGCAGGCCTAACGGTGGCGCTTGAACTGGCGCGATTGAAAGCCAGCGTGGTGCTGCTTGAGGCAAAAAATGTCGCCTGGGCCGCGTCGGGACGCAATGGCGGGTTTGTTTCAAACGGGTATGCCGAGGGGATTGAAAACATTCAGAAGCGTGTGGGGCTTGAGGCGGCGCGCGGGCTTTACGCGCTTTCGAGGCGCGGCAGCGAATATGTGCGGCGTGAAATTGCCGAAGGAGACCCCTCGCTCAAGATGGGAAATGGATGGATTGTCGCCCTTCGCCATCGCGATAATGGGAATTTGCAAAAATATCGCGATATGATGGCGCGAGATTATGATGAGAACTTCACGTTCCTGTCGGCAGGGCAGACGCGGGAAAAGCTGAATTCGAGGCGTTATTTTGAAAGCCTCTCAAACCCCCAAGCCCTGCATTTTCATCCCCTGCGCTATGCCTTGATGCTGGCTAGGAAGGCTGAGGCCAGCGGCGCCACCCTCCATGAAAATACGGCGGCGCTCGCGGTTCAGAAACTCGGCGCTGAATGGCGGGTTCGCACAGGGCAAGGTGAAGTTGTCGCCCGCCATGTGGTTCATTGCGTGTCATCCTTGGACCGGACTATCCATGGGGTGTCGGGCAGGGCTGTGTTGCCGGTTGCAACCTATGTGGCGGTGACTGAACCGCTAAAGCAGGATGCGATTCGCACATCTGCCGCTGTCGCTGACACAAGGCGGGCGGGCAATTATTACCGTCTGATTGATGGGGGCAGAATTCTGTGGGGCGGCAATATAACCACCCGAATCACCGAGCCTGGCCGCCTGGCCGAACAAATGAAACGCGACATGGTTGCGACATTTCCGCAATTGGGAAATCCTCGGATTGACTATTCCTGGGCCGGGCTGATGGCCTATGCGCTGCATAAAATGCCCCTGATCGGCAGGGATGCGGAAGGCCTATGGTATGCCACCGCATTTGGCGGGCATGGCATGAACACAACCGCCATGGCGGGCCAGCTCCTGGCAGCGGCCATTGCGCAAGGCGACGATGAATACCGTCGTTTTGCGCCTTTTGGGCCCATGTGGGCCGGAGGTCAGCTGGGGCGTTTGGGGGTGCAGGCGTCCTATTGGTGGATGCAGCTTCGCGACAGGATTGATGAGGCCAGATCCTAGGCCCTGGTTACAGGACCGTCACAAATCCCAATCACGGATCGAGCCGTCCCGAATCAGAAAAAGTTAACAAATTCATGGCTATTGTCGAAGCAGATCAAGCTCGCTATAAGCGCCGCCGCGACAGTAGGTTGGAGAGATTCTTTATGAATGTTATGGATGTGCTAGTCGACATTGATTACAGGCCCAGTGACAACGAGCCGTTCATGAATGAACGGCAGACAGCCTACTTCCGCAACAAGCTGAACGCCTGGAAAGAAGAGCTTTTGCGCGAAAGCAAGGAAACCATTTCCCATTTGCAGGACGAGAATCACGTGTTGCCGGACTTGGCGGACAGGGCCTCTTCGGAAACCGACCGTTCCCTTGAACTTCGGGCGCGCGACAGGCAGCGCAAGCTGATATCCAAAATAGAAGCAGCCCTGCAGCGCATCAATGATGGCTCCTATGGCTATTGCGAAGAGACCGGCGATCCCATCAGCCTGAAGCGCCTGGACGCTCGCCCCATCGCAACACTTTCCATTGAAGCGCAAGAGCGCCACGAGCGCCGCGAGCGGGTTTACCGGGACGACTGATTGCTCAATGTGAACTGACGAAAAGATCGACTTTTTCAAAAGTCGTGACATCAATCAGTCCCACGTCGGAAATACGAAGTTCGGGGATGACAACCAGCGCCAGCAAGGAATGCTGCATGTAGGCGTTGTTCAGGCTGCAGCCACAAGCTTTCATTGCGGCAACCATTTTCTCAGCCTTCGCGGCGACAATCTCGGCTGGTTCAATTGACATCAGGCCGGCGATCGGCAGCTCAATGCGGGCGAGTTCTTCGCCTTTGCTGACAACGACAACGCCTCCACCGATTTCACTCAGGACATTGGCGGCTTGCGCCATGTCGGCGCGATTGGTTCCGACCACGATGATGTGGTGGCTGTCGTGGGCCACGGTGCTGGCGATGGCGCAGTCAACATCATAGCCAAAGCCGGATACATAGGCGTTGACGACGGAGCCGGAAGCGTGGTGGCGTTCGACAATGGAAATCTGGCAGACATCGTTTTCACGGTCCATCTCGACGAGGCCGGATTTCACATTCAATGGCAGCTGCAGGGCCTTGGTGGGGGCCTGATTTTCGATGATGCCGATCACGCGGGCTTCGACCTTGTTGGCGCCTTTCGGAGCAGCGATCTCGAAATCCCTGTCGCTCAGCTTTCGTCCGACATTCATCGTGTTGCGGGCAGCTGCGGGATAGCTGAATTTCGGCGGCTCGCGGGTGAGCTTGCCATTTTCCGCCATGACTTGCCCGCGCGCGATCACCATTTCAATGGGCAGGGAAATCAGGTCGGATGAAATGACAACATCGGCCCGGCGGCCGGGCGTGATGGAGCCCAGCTCGCGCTCGAGGCCGAAATGCTGGGCGGTGTTGAGGGTCGCCATCTGGATGGCGGTCATGGGCTTCAGGCCCTGGGCAATGGCATGGCGCAAGACCCGGTTCATATGGCCCTCATAGACCAGCGTTCCGGAGTGGCAGTCATCCGTACACAGAATAATATTCCGGCTGTCGATGCCGCGCTCGGTCACCGCCTTGATCTGGGCCGCCACATCATACCAGGCGGAACCCAATCGCAGCATGGCGCGCATGCCCTGGCGGACGCGGGCCACGCAGTCATCGACGGTCGTGCCCTCATGATCGTCAGCCGGGCCGCCTGCGGCATAGGCGCGGAAAGGAGCGCCCAAATCTGGCGAGGCATAATGCCCGCCCACGACTTTCCCGGCCGCCTGCGTCGCGGCGATTTCGGCCAGCATTTTTGGATCGCAGTTCGCGACGCCGGGGAAATTCATCATTTCGCCGAGGCCTATGATGTTCGGCCAGGTCATGGCAAGGGCCACATCTTCAGGCGTGATGGCGGCGCCGGGATTTTCCAGTCCGGGCGCGCTTGGAACGCAGCTTGGCATTTGCACGAACACGTTGATGGGAAGGCCCATGGCTTCGTCGTGCATCAATTTCACGCCGGCAAGCCCCAGGACATTGGCGATTTCATGGGGGTCAATGAACATCGAAGTTGTGCCGTGGGGAATGACGGCGCGGGCAAATTCCGTCACCGTGACCATGCCGCTTTCCACATGCATGTGGCCGTCACAAAACCCCGGAATGAGGTAACGGTCCCTGGCATCGATGACAGTGGTATCCTTTCCGATCATCGCGCCTGCATCGGGGCCTACATAGGCAAAGCGCCCACCGGTTATGGCTATATCGGTATTGGGCAGGATTTCGCCGGAATGCACATTCACCCAGCGACCGTTCTTGATCACCATGTCGGCGGCTGCGCGGCCTGCGGCGACATTGATCAGGGCTGCGGCCAGTTCCTGCCAGGATTTGAGCCCGGTCATTGCGACATCACTCCAATAGCCTCATCCAGCAAGGATTTTTGAACCCGCGCAAATGATGTTGCCGCCATCAGCCGGGTTGTCGCCGCTCCAGCTTCCGACGGCGCCGCCTGCGCCTTCAATGATGGGGATGAGGGCCGCAATGTCATAGGCCTGCAATCCGCAATCCAATGCGACGTCCATGTGGCCTGCCGCCACAAGCGCGAAGAAATATGCATCGCCGCCAAAGCGCATGAGCTTCACGGCTTTTTGCAGATTGCGGAAGGCTTTCTGATCTGCCTCGCGGCGGTAGAGTTCGGGCGCCGTCGTGCCTGCGGCAGCGCTGGCAACGCCAGTATTTTTCTGGGTGTGAATTGGCTCAATGGTTCCCTGGTAATTGTTCCAGGCGCCATGGGGATTGCCGTAAAACAGATCGCCAACAAAAGGCTGGTTCATGACACCTACAACTGGCTTGCCCTCGAAGGTGAGCCCAATGAGCGTGGCCCAGGTTGGCAGCCCGCACACAAACGAGCGGGTGCCATCCACGGGGTCGAGAATCCAGGTGAAGCCGGATTTGCCTTCCTTCACGCCATATTCCTCGCCGTTGATGCCGTGGTCTGGGAAGCGTTCCTCAATCATTTTGCGGATAATGCGCTCGCCGGCGCGGTCACCCTCAGTGACGGGATCCCAGGCGATGTGGGGCTTGACTTCAATTGGGGTGTTGCGCCGGAAATAGGGGAGGATTTCAGCTTCGGAAGCGCGCGCCAGTTCAACGGCAAAATTTGTCAGGTCAGTCCAGTCCGTCGGTGCGCCCATTGAAACCCCGCCACATGATCTTATCTTGCCTATAGGATTGTTGTGTGCCGCTCAAGCTGGTGCGTGAATCGAGTTTATATTGCATTGCACAACATATTTTCGAGTCATGTACAATTTGCATGGTAACTGTGTTGTTCCTGCCACAGGGTCAAATTGTTACCTAACTCATAATGAAATCAATACACTAAGAGATTTAGTCAAGTTTTTTGATGATCATTTTCTTGATCATTTGGAAAGTTTTTCAACTCGCCATCTTGATTTATCTATGTTGCAGTGCCATATTCAACTCGTGAGATCGAGACTTGGTCTTCTCTCACAGCCCTTCTTGGGCGTTTCCTCCCTAGACTTGGGCCGATCACTTTAGTGTATCGGCCCCTTTTTTATTCGGCGGCGTATTTCAGCGGCGTGGCAAGCTGGGTGAGGGATTCCAGCAGGGTCTTCATGACGTGCCGCAACATTGCCCGCACAGACTCAAAGTCCTTAGTTTTCTCAAATCGGGCTTCATCCATGTAAAGACCGCGGCAGATCTCAATCTGCAAGGCATTCCGGCCCAAATTGGGCGCGCCGTAATTCTGGGTTATGAAGCCACCGGCATAGGGTTTGTTGCGAACAACCCGCAGACCCTCGGCGCGCAGATAGATCCTCGAGGCAGGCCGTGATTTCCTCGCCGCATGAAGCGCCGTAGCGATCGCCGATCACGACATCAATTGACGACTGGCTCGTGGCGCTGGTTGGCATGGAATGGCAGTCCAGCAGCAGCATTTGGCCCACACTGTTCATGACTTCATCAATCAGGGCCTTCAGCGCGCGGTGATAGGGGCGATAGATCTTTTCAACGCGCTGCAAGGCGTCATTCAGGCTCAGGCGCTCGCGATAAATCTCCTCGCCTTCCGCCACAATTCTGGGAATTGTGCCAAGCCGCCCGCCACACGGGGTGAGCCTGTGTTCATGAAACCCGGCAATTCAGCTGAAAACATGCGGGGGTCGAATTCATAGGCCTCGCGGTTGAGATCAATATAGGCGCGGGGCACATGGGCGCAGAGCATGGGAGCGCCCAGGTCCGTGCAGGCCATGAACAATTCATCGATGAAGCAGTCCTCAGATTTGCGCAAGGTTTCAGCCGAAAGCCTGGTCATGCGCAGGAGTTCAGCCGGATATCGCTTGCCGCTGTGGGCTGAATTGAAAACAGCCGGGGCCGTCCACGCGGCAGGCGCCAAAATTTCAAAATAGGGATCGGGGACTGATTTGGTCATCACTATTTAACAGTATTGACCAAGCGGCGCAAACTGTCCACACTCGCCAAGTTCACACCCTGTTTACCGGTCAACAGTTATTAACCTGCAGGGACGCTAGAGTTGGTTCATAAACAGGGTGGTAAATATCGGTATGCAAGCTAACGCCATGGCGAAGATTATTCTGGCAGAAGACGATGATGACATGCGGCGCTTCCTGGTGAAGGCGCTGGAGAAGGCTGGCCATCACGTCACAGCCTTTGGCGAAGGCGCCAGCGCCTTTGAGGAAATCAAGCAGGCCACTTTTGACTTGTTGCTCACTGATATTGTCATGCCGGAGATGGATGGCATTGAACTGGCGCGGCGCGCCGCCGAACTCGATCCGCATTTGAAGATCATGTTCATCACCGGGTTCGCCGCCGTGGCGTTGCATCCGGATTCCAAGGCGCCCAAGGACGCCAAGGTGCTTTCCAAGCCGTTTCACCTGCGCGACCTGGTGGCCGAAGTGGACCGCATGATGGCGGCTTAATCGCTTGCCAGAATGGAGACTTCCCATTATATCCCGCCACCACTAGTGGGCGGTTAGCTCAGCGGTAGAGCACTACGTTGACATCGTAGTGGCCACAAGTTCGATCCTTGTACCGCCCACCATTTTCCCCTTAAACATTTCATGGTTGTTTTGGCTTCCGGGGAACGCAGTGTGCATAATCCTTCCGCCTTGAATGTGTCGTGGGCCGATATTGTGGCGCTGCCCCAGGATGTGGCTGACTTTCGCCTGGGCTATGGCGGAGATGCTTTGCAGTTTTGCGAGTTGCGGCTGCCCAAATTGCCGGGTCCGCATCCGGTTGTTGTTTTCATTCACGGCGGATGCTGGCTGAACAAGTTTGGCGTTGGCCATGCCGGAGCGGTGAGCCGGGCCATAGCTGATCTGGGCTATGCGGTGTGGACGCCGGAGTACCGGCGGATTGGCGATACGGGCGGCGGCTGGCCGGGGACATTTGAAGATATCGCCGCCAGCGTCGAGGCGCTGGCTGAATTTGCGTCCAAGCACGGGCTTGATCTCAATCATGTGGTGGCGATGGGGCATTCGGCCGGCGGGCACCTGGCGCTGTGGCTGGCGGGACGCCGGGGTTTGAACGTAAAAATCCATGGTATCATTGCGTTAGCCGGAATTTCTGATCTGTTGGATTATGAGGCGCTGGGCAATGAGTGCGCCGCTTCGCTGCCGCAATTGCTGGGGGGCAATTCGCGCGCCGAACCGGAGCGCTGGGAGCAGGTTGATCCCGGCGCGGATGCGGCCTTTGAACATTCCTGTCACCCTTATCCATGGCGATCGCGATTCCATTGTGCCGCTGTCGCAGAGCGAGAATTTCAGCGGTGGCGAATTGCGCGTTGTCAGGGGTGGCGGCCATTTCGATATGGTGTCTCCCCACTCGGCGGCGTTTGGCGTCATTGCCAGGGAACTGCAGCGCATGAAAGAAGCGCCCCGGAACTTCGCGGAACTGGTGATTGCCAAAATGGCTGAGCCTGACGTCTATATTTATCCGCTGCGATGATGGGCGGGATTTCTCCTACGCTGAATACTGGTCGCTCGCGGGCCGGATCGCCAATGCGCTTGCGGCGCGAGGCGTGAGTGTTGGCGACCGGGTTGCGGCGCAGGTCGAGAAGAGTGTGGAGGGGCTGGCGATCTTTATGGCCTGCGCCAGGCTGGGGACGGTGTTTCTGCCGCTCAACACCGCTTACACGGCCAGCGAAGTCGCCTATTTTGTGGGTGACGCGGAGCCCAAAGTGGTTATTCAGGATCACATGTTTGACGGCTTTTTGTCTGAGGTGCTCGAACAATCCGATGTTGCGCCGGAGGTTTCGCTGAATTGGGACAGCCCGCTCGCCATCCTCTACACATCGGGCACCACGGGAAAATCCAAGGGCGCACTGCTCACCCATGGCAATTTGGCGTCCAATGCCCTGACGCTGGCCGAGGCCTGGAAATTCACGGCGCAGGACGTTCTCATTCATGCCCTGCCGATTTATCATACCCATGGACTGTTCACAGCTGCCAACACGGTCCTGCTGAGCGGCGGCAGCCTGCTGTTCCGCCGGAAGTTTGACGTGGACGACGTGGTGGCCTTGATGCCGCAAGCGACAACGCTGATGGGGGTGCCAACTTTCTATACAAGGCTGGTGAACCACCCGGGCCTGACGCGCGAGCATGTGCGGCACATGCGGCTGTTCATTTCAGGGTCCGCGCCCTTGCTGGCGGAAACCCATGCGGCGTTCAAGGAAAAAACCGGCCACGCCATATTGGAACGCTATGGCATGACGGAAACCAGCATGAACACATCCAACCCCTATGATGGAGAAAGACGGGCGGGAACCGTCGGGATGCCGCTTCGCGGCATTGAGGTTCGGGTCACTGATCCAGCCTCTGGGGCAGAACTGCCGCAGGGCGAAATTGGCATGATTGAAGTCCGCGGGCCCAATGTTTTCAAAGGTTACTGGCGAAATCCTGAGAAAACAGCTCAGGACATCCGGCCCGATGGTTTTTTCATAACGGGCGATCTCGGTTCGTTTGATGGCGATGGCTATCTCACCATTTCCGGGCGCGGCAAGGACCTGGTGATCACGGGCGGCTTCAATGTCTATCCCAAGGAAATTGAAACAGAGATTGATCAGTTCACGGAGGTTGTTGAATCCGCCGTGATCGGCGTGCCGCATCCAGATCTGGGAGAGGGTGTTGTGGCCGTTGTTGTTTTGGCAAAGGCTGTTTTTGATGAGAAAAAAATGGTCACTGAATTGCAAAAGCGCCTGGCCAAATTCAAAGTGCCAAAGCGCATCATTGCGATTTTGGAACTGCCACGCAACGCCATGGGCAAAGTGCAGAAGAACAAGCTGCGCGAAGCCTATCGGGATTTGTTCAAGGCATAGCGGCTGGATCAGGCGACATGTCCTGATCCAGCCGCCAGGCAGATGGTTCAGTTGCCGCTGCGCTTGAGGGCATAGGCGCCGTCACCGAGAAGGGCCAGCGCAACAAGCACTACAGCCCAAAAAGCCGGGAATTCCCGACCGCCGCCCTGGTTGGAGAAGATGAAACCGGCAGCGCCATGGGGCGCATAGATCGAGCCCAACAGGATTGGAACGAGCGCCAGCGAAACCCAGCGTGTCCAGAGACCGGCGATGAGGGCGACACCGCCCGCCACTTCGGCTGCGATGACGACATAGGCGAGGGCGCCGGGGAAGCCGATGCTCTCAAAGAATTGCGCGGTGCCCGCAGGCGTGAAGACGGCGATCTTCAGCCAGGCGTGGGCAAGAAACATGATGCCCATGGAGACACGCAAGATCAGCGCCGCCAAGTCAGCTTTGTCGGTTGTGGCGGGGATAGTTTGAGTGGACGTGTTTGACATGATTTTATCCTTTCGAAGTGATTGAGCTGATGATCAGGCGGCGCGAAGCCAGGTTGGGGCGATATCCGTGCCAAGGCCTTTGCCATAACCCAGGACAATGTTGAGGCCGGCAACTGGCTCGAGGTAACGGGCGACACGCAAGCCACCGGACTGGATGGTTGCGAAGCCTGCTTTTGCGGCGATGGCTTCAACGGCCTTGTTGGCTGCCTCATCGTCGCCAGCGACAAAAACCGTCGCCGGGGTGCTGCCCACCTTGCCATCCGCCTTGAAGAGCGATGCGAAGATGGTGTTGAAGGCCTTCACGACCTTGGCCTTGGGAGCAAGCTTCTGGATTTCCTCGGCAGCGCTGGTTTCATGGCCGATGGTGAGGCCCATGTAGTCGGCGGTGAGGGGATTGCTGATATCAACAAGGGTCTTGCCTGCGAGGCCGCCGGCGGCCTTGATTGTGTCAGCCGCAGCGCTAAACGGCACCGCGAGGAAAATGACATCGGACTTTGCCGCAGCGGCCGGCACGGTTTCGGCGGTGACGCTCGCACCCAGCAGCTTGGCAATATCCTTCGCCTTGACCGCGTCGCGCGAGCCCAAGGTTACAGTGTAGCCGGCCTTGGCAAATACGGATGCGAGTCCTTGAGCCATGTTTCCGGTTCCGAGGATGGTGATGTTCATGGGGGTTCTCCAATTTCACTTATGGGGCGCTCCAACAGCGCCGCTGGATGTCATATGATCCATTTCAACCTGGAAGATAATCCACGCGCACGGCAGAACATTACTGCTGAAATGGAACGAATACTTGAGCCGCTGAAATGGCGATAGGCCGACCCATAGCTGGATCGGCCTGCATTGAGGAAGTCAGGAATTGAACTTGCCGGGATTACGGCACCAGTCCCACCTGTTTCATGAAAGTCTGATTGTCCCAGAACAGGTATTCTTCGTCCATGACACCGTCTTTCCAGTGGCCGACGGTCGCCATCCTCAACTTGAAGGCCTTGCCAGTGGGCGCGATTTCCTTGCCGTCGCCGATCGGCATTGGCTTTGTGAAGGTACCCTCCATGACGCCGACGACACTTGTCCATTCGCCATTGGCGACCTTGATCGGGTGTTCTTGGATGCGCGTGTCAGGCGCATAGACAAACATCGCCTTCAGGTCGTCAATGTGCTTGTCGATGCCCGTGGTGAAATGGCCGTCGGGCCAATGAACCTTGATATCCTTGCCATGGCTCTCCTTCAACCTATCCCACTTTTGGTTGGTGAACACGTCGAAGTCGAGTGTATCAAATGTGGCGAGGTGTTCATTGGCCAGTTTTTCGGCGGCCTGGTATTTCTGTAGCTCGGCATCTTCAGCCCGGGCGGGAGCGCTGAACAGCAGCATTGCGGCCAAGGCGGCAAGCGCCGTGCCTTTTGCCACCGAAAGTCGGTTCTTGGAATGTGCATGCATGATTGCAGTCCTCACTTTTCAGAAGCGCCACAGCGGCGCTCGTGAGAACGGAAATAGGCGCTGTGACTTGCGATGATAAAGAGCGCAGACGGAAGATGATCCGTTCCACCATGGAACCAATCACCAACCCTTGTCCCATTCCGGTTCTCCGTGGAAACGCGCGCTGAGGAAGTCAACGAGGACGCGAACTTTAAGCGCGAGGTGGCGTCCTGGTGGATAGATCACATGAATGCCGGAGGGGCTGTCCTCAAACTGCCGCAGCACGGGCACAACGCGTCCGGTCCGGAAACAAGGCCCTGCCACGAAACTTGGAACGCGGGCCACGCCCAGGTCATTTTCGGCGGCGGCGAGACAGGCTTCGGCGCTTGAAAAGCGCAGGCGTCCGCTGACATTGATGGCGAAGTGCTCACGTGATGATGGGTCACGGAAGCGCCAGACCAATGGATCGCGGAAATTCGTGTCGAGCACACAGTCATGCCTGGCGAGATCGTGTGGCGTGGCGGGATCGCCATGCTTGGCCAGATAGGCGGGCGAAGCGGCGATGACGACCCGCGCGCTGCATAGCTTGCGGGTGATCAGGCTGGAATTGGCTGGATTGCCGATGCGAACCCCGGCGTCAAATCCCTCGTCAACCAGACTGACGACGCGGTCATTGAAACTCACATCGAGATCGATGCGGGGATAGAGTTGCGCGAAGTCGATGAGCGCAGGCGCCAACTGGGCCGTGCCAAAGGACATGGGCGCGGTTATCCGCAATTTGCCGGTCGCGGCGCCTGAACGGTTTTTGACCGAATCATCGAGGGCATCGAGATCATCAAGCAACAGCTTGATGCGCTCGAAATAGGCTTGGCCAACCTCAGTTGGTGAAAGGGCACGGGTGGTGCGGTTAAGAAGCCGCGCGCCAAGACCTTCTTCGAGGCGCGACACAAGCTTGGACGCTTGGCCAGAACTCGTCCCCAGCCGCGCCGCGGCCTTGGCGAAGCTGCCGGTCTCCATGACGGCCACAAACATCCTGTCGTAGTCCAGTCGTTCCATCACATTCTATCGTGTTGTTTGTTGCGGTTTGTTTGACATAGGAACGCCTGGTGCAGCAATAGCCGGAAAAGCCAGAGAATGGCGTTGTGCGACCAAACCGACGGGGACCATGCGCGGTTTAGCGGCCGGTGTGAACGCCATACAAATTGACCAGGTGAACAACCGCGACGAGGCAAACAAATGCGCCCATGAACATCAATGGTGTGGTGGGAATCAGGTTGGGGTTTATGGATTTTCGCGGGCGGCGTTCGACCCAGGCCATTGCGGCAACCAAGATGAGGCCCGCCAGCAGGGCACCGCCCGTGATTGCCAATTCTACGGTATTTTGTTCTAAAATCATGGGTTTGGTGTTTAAGTTGACAGTTGGGTGCGTGGTGACTATGGTCCGGCCGAATTCGAAGGGGCGTTGCCCCATGTTTAGGTGAAGCCATGAAAGTCCGCAATTCCCTCAAGTCCTTGATCAAGCGCCACCGCGACAACAAGCTGGTGCGCCGCCGGGGCCGTGTTTACATCATCAACAAGACCAATCCGCGCTTTAAAGCCCGCCAGGGCTGATTTCGGCGATTGACGAAAAATTGATGCTGCGCCCGTTCATTCGGGCGCGGCAGATGTTTTCAGAAGACGCGTTTTGAGCTATGCTCGGCGCATGACGCATCCCAAGCTTCTCGCGCTCGTTGTCAGCCTGTCTGTCTTGGCCCAACCGGCATTTGCCAAGGAGGGCGATGAGGCGGGCGCTGCGGCTGAAAATCTCACGCCCCTGCAATTGCGCGAAGAATTGTTGGATGTCCTGTTCGCGAAACTTCGACAGCCGTCCAGTGAAAAAGCCGCAAGGGATGTTGAGCAGAAGATTTGGATCCTGTGGTCCCAGTCAGATTCGCCAACAGCGGATGTTCTGCTGGGGCAGGCGGTCGCCGCCATGGACGCCGGAGACAGCGCCTCGTCATTTGCCATATTGAACCGGATTGTTTGGTCCTTTCCGAATTACGCGGAAGCCTGGAACAAGCGGGCCACCTTGAATTTCATGGTGGGCAAATACGAGGCCTCGCTCAATGACATTGAAAAAGTCCTTGATCTGGAGCCCCGGCATTTTGGCGCCCTGGCCGGGCGCGGCATGATTTACAATGCGCAAGAGGAATGGGGTCTGGCGCTCGATGCCTACCGGGACGCTCTGGCGGTCAATCCCAACATGCCGTCAGTGCAGTCCGCCATCAAGGAGCTGGAAAAGCGGTTGCAGGATATTTAATTTTTTGCCGCCCGGGGTTTTCCAACCTGGGCAATGCGCAGCATGTTGGTGGCGCCGGGCTCGCCCAAAGGCACCCCCACCGTGATGATGATGCGCTGGCCTTCTTCGGCGAAGCCCTGCGAGGAAGCGAAGTCACAGGCGGTGTCGATCATGTCTTCGAGCGAGTTGGCGTTGGGCGTCAAGACGCAATGCTGGCCCCAGGCGAGCGCCAGCCTTCTGGCCGTCGCGGCAATCGGGGTCAGCGTGATGATGGGAACATTTGGCCGTTCGCGGGCGACGCGCATGGCGGTTGAACCGGATTCCGTGTAGCTGACGATGGCCGCGACCTGCAGCGTTTCGGAAATGGAGCGCGCCGCCGTTGAAATGGCGTCCGCTGTCGTGGGTTGCGGATCGTTGCGCTGGGAATTCATGATGCCGCGGTAGAAGCTGTCGCCCTCGGCGGACTGGGCGATTCTATCCATGGTTTCCACGGCTTTTTCCGGCCAGGCGCCAGCCGCGCTTTCGGCTGACAGCATGATGGCGTCAGCGCCTTCATAAACGGCGGTGGCGACGTCCGAAACTTCGGCGCGGGTGGGAACCGGTTCGACGATCATCGATTCCAGCATCTGCGTTGCGACGACCACCGGCTTGCCGGCGCGCCGCGCCGCCCGCGTGAGCTGCTTCTGGCGGGCAGGCACCGTTTCGAGCGGCAGTTCGACACCCAGGTCGCCACGGGCCACCATGATGCCATCGGAATGCAGCAGAATATCCTCGAGGCAAAGAAGAGCGGACGGCTTTTCGATCTTGGCCATCACGCCAGCGCGGCCGGCGATGAGGCCCCGGGCCTCGATCACATCCTCCGGGCGCTGCACGAAGGACAGGGCGATCCAGTCCACGCCGATTTTGGCGGCGGCTTCCAGATCGGCGCGGTCCTTTTCGGTGAGGGCGGGGATGGGCAGCAGCGTGTTGGGAAGGTTGACGCCCTTGCGGTTTGACAGGGTGCCGCCAAATATGATGGTGGTGTCGATGCGCGTGGGCGAAACGCCGGTGATTTCCACCCGCGAGCGGCCATCATTCAACAGCAGGAAGTCGCCAATTTTCACTGAGGCGAAGATTTCCGGGTGGGGCAGGTGCACGCGGGTGGCATCGCCGGGCGTCGCGTCCGTATCAAAAGCGAAGCTGTCGCCCGCCTTGATCACGGCTTCCTTGTTCTTGAAGGTGCCGATGCGGATTTTGGGGCCTTGCAAATCGGCCAGAATGCCAATGGGGCGCTGCAGCCTGGTTTCTACACTGCGAATGTGGCCATGGAGCTGGGCCAGCATGTCATGGTTGGTGTGGCTCATGTTGATGCGGAAAACATCAACGCCGGCCACAAACAGCTTTTCAATCATTTCAGGGCTGGACGACGCCGGCCCCAGGGTCGCCAGGATTTTGACTTTACGGTTTCTGCGCACAGGAAGTCATTGCCCTTGGCTGGTCTTCTCGCCAGACAAGGAAATTGTCCAGTCGGTTTCTTCGCCGGTATCGACTTCGAAGAAGCCGGACTTCTGATAACCACGTTCCACGCAATTATCAAGGCCGCGGATTGTGAAGATCTTGTCCCGGGTGCACATCACGGCCTTGCCGCCCCAGGAGCCGCCCTTGTCGTAATCCACCGCGTAAACGTAGTAGTAGCGCGCAATCAGCGTGCCCTTCAGGAGCGGCAGGCACTTGTTCGGCTCAACCGTCCACCAGCCTTCGCTGGCCCAGCCGTCCTTGTCCTTGTAGCCAATGGCCACGCCCACGCGGCTTGACGTGTTGTTGCAGAGCTTCAGATCGGCCAATGCCGGGGTGCCAGCAAAGCCCAGCAGTGCCGTTGCGCCCAGGATAGCGGCGATTGCTCGAACCATTTTATGGTCTCCCCAGCGATAGCTTCGATTTCGTTCATAGCGCTCCTTTTAGGTCACGTATAGTTAACACATTGGCATAATCGCCTTGATTTCAGGCTATAGCATGAACATTTCAAGGTTACCAAATCAAGTGTGGACGACGCGCAAGCCGCGCTGGAAAGCTTGCCGCAAAGCGCTAATAAGGGCGCTCGGAACTTTAAGGCAGACGCCATGAAACTCGATGAGAAGACACAGATTGAACTGGAAGCAGCCGCGTTTCGCAGGCTTCTGGAACATTTGCGCAAGCGCACGGACGTGCAGAACATCGACATGATGAATCTCGCGGGGTTCTGCCGGAACTGCCTGTCAAACTGGTTCGAGGAAGCCGCCGCATCGCGGGGGATCGGAATTGCCCGCGCCGACGCGCGCGAAATGGTGTACGGCATGCCGCAGGATGAATGGAAGGCCAAATACCAGACGGGTTCCAACATGGATCACAAGCACTAGTTTAGGTGGAGGACAACAGCGTGACTACAAAAACCAGCTTTGCCCAAGGGCAATTGAAAAGCATCGTTGAGCGCATCGAGCGGCTCGAAGAAGAAAAAAAGACAATCGCCGCCGACATCAAGGAAGTTTATGCCGAGGCCAAGGGCAATGGCTTTGACACCAAGATTTTGCGCAAGGTCATCTCGCTCCGCAAAAAAGACGCCAACGAGCGCGAAGAGGAAGAGTCAATGCTCGATCTCTATCTGCAGGCGCTGGGGATGATCCCGGGAGAAGCGGAGGCTGCGGCTTAGTTATTCGCGCTCAGCAATTCCGGTATGCTTGTCGGCATATCGCCTTTGCCATCCCTGAGGACCACCAGCATGTCGCTCTTGCCGGATGCGGCTTCTTGCGAAACAGGCTGCGCTTGCGCGCTTGGGACGAGCGACATGTCGCCGGTGCTGAACTCCTGCGGCGCGCCGTCGCGGCGGATGGTTTTATCAACGCTGAAGTTGAGTATTTCCGGCCACCAGCCCGCTTCCGTGATGCTGGCTGTCGCTATCTGGGGTTGAATGACAGGGGCGCCAATGGCGGTGCCATCACGCAGCGCCGTGGCAAAACTGCCCTTGCCTGAAATATTCGACGTTTGCGTGAGGCCGGGTTCCTCGGTCATGGTTTCCGCGGCTTCAACAACGCCCAAGCTGTCAGAAATAATCGAAGGCCTGGTTCTGATCACCTGGGTTGGCGGTGGCGCCGAAGCGGGCTCAATTTTCATGTTGGCTGCGGCCATGATGAGAACTTCAATGGGTTTAGGCCGCGGCTTTGGAACAGGATAGCCTCTGACGATCTCTTTTGGAATTTCTGGCGCAGGCTTGGTCTTGCTTGCCTGTTCGGCCAGCGTCGCCAAATCTTCATCAGCGCCCTGGTAATTGGCCTGGAGGGCGGCGGCTTCTTCAGCCGCATCCAGGGCCGCGACCGCGGTTGCATCCTTGCGGTTGAGGCGCGCGCCCAAAGTTCTCTTGCCGTCGCGGAAAATCTGGGCCATTTCGGTCTTGCCGATGGCAGGGCCCCAGTGGCGGACCTTGCCCGAGTCAAGATGGACAAAGCCCGTTGGCCCACCGGAACTGCGGTAATAACCAACGCCGCCAACTTTTCTGACGAGCGCGCTGTTGCGGATTTTCTTGGTTGGGACATCCGGGAAGTAAAGGTCGATGGCCTTGCCAACCATATGCTGGCTTTTGCCCGCGACATTGCGCCCGATTTTTTTCAGGAATGCGTTGGTTCTGGGTGAACGATAGCCGCAGATGATATGGATAGGCGCGTGCGAACCCAGGTCGGCGTGAAGCTCCCACATGAGATCGACTGTCTTTGGATCGATCTTGATCACTTCATTGCGACGCCAGTCACGCATCAGGTAGTTGATTTTTTTCATGGCGGAGGGAACATAGCGGCCCTTCACCATGTAGGTGACGGTGATGCTCTCCTTGGTATGGATTTGATAAAGCGAGAGGGTGCGGGTTTCGCCGCCAGCGCTTGTCGGCGCACCGAAGCTCAGCCAAATGCCAACGGCGAGCGTTGTGACAATGGCAAACGTCGATATGAATCTTTTCCCGCGCTCAGTCAATATCCTGAAATACCCCTGGTCCTGCCCACACAAAATCATACTCATACACACCGGGCGGAAAACTCCGACCCCCCTTTGGTTTCCCCGTTTTCGCGCCGTCCACCCAGACCGGCTTACACGCTAAACGGACTTCAAACAAGAATATGGCCTCGATGAGGCACCATTGTAAAGAAATACAATGAATAATTATGATTAACAGCAGCTTAAAGGAACCGACTTAAACCTAAAACCACCGGAAAACATCAGTTTTGCACGAGTTTCTGGACAAGATTCGCAGCCCTGGCGCTGGCCAATGCCGTCAAGGCCTTTTCCATTGCCTCATCGCGCTTGTACACATCATTGTAATAGGCTATTTTTCCTGAGGAATCCGGCCATGCCGTGAAATAGGTGATGTGAACCGGCACTTTGCGCGCAAGCGGAATGGTCTGGCTCACGCGGCTGTCGGTCTTCTTGTCGATTTCATCGCGGTTCCAACCCAGCAGGATGGTGGCAAATTCGCGCGGATTTTGGACGCGCACACAGCCATGGCTGAAAGCGCGGCTGGCTTCCGAGAAGAGTTTTTTGGTGGGGGTGTCGTGCATGTAGATGTCATGGCCGTTGGGGAACAGGAACTTCAGTTCGCCCAGCGCGTTTCCCCGGCCCGGTGGCTGCTGCACATCAAAGGGCGGCCTGCTGCCATAGGCAAACCAGTCAATCTCGCTTGACGGAATGACATTGCCATTGCGATCGCTGACCCGGAAGCCCTGCTGGTCAAGATAGCCTGGATCGGCGTAGAGTTTAGGCAGGTATTCATTGACGATGATCGACTGCGGCACGCCCCATGAAGGATTGAATACGACAGTTTCGATCTCATCGTGAAAGGCCGATGTCTGGTTGAGCGTCTTTCCGACAATCACATTGCTTTTCCAGACCTCCTTGCCCTTATCCATCACGCGGACATTGAAAGCCGCCTGGTTCACGAACACATGGCGGTCACCCATATCCCGGGGCAACCAGCGCAGCCGTTCCATGTTGTAGACAAGCTGCTGGGTCTTGTTCTGGTCTTCAACGGCGTTCAGGCTCTTCAGTGTTTTGGGGCCGAACGTGCCGGTTGGCGAGATTTGCACAGACGCCTGATATTTTTTCAGGGCATCAGACAGCGCCAGGTCCAGCTCGAGCGCAAATGCCGCTTCGACGCTGGCCTCCTGGGCGCTCAAGAAGCCTAGTGTCACCATCCGCTGCCGCACCATTGGCATGCGGGGATCAAGGCCGCCGATTTTCACCGGCTTTCCGTCGGGGATTTTTTCGTAAACCACCGTTTCTTCGCTGGCCCGGAGCTTGGCCAATTCGGCTTTCATGATGGCATAGGCCGAGTGCTTGGGCGCCAGATCGCGCAGATATTCCGCCGGATAGGGCGACAAGGCCAAAACCCGCAAGGCCTTCGCGGCATCAATGGGTTCGGTCTTGATGTCATTGTAGAGGGACAGCCGGTTCGGCTCAAACTGTCCGCCTGAAATATGCAGCGCCAGCTTGAGCGCCGCCGCGGTCAGGGCAATATCGAACCGGGCCAATTTTTCAGCATCGCGGCCGAGTTGTCCGGCGGCGTCGTCAAAATTGCTCAGTCCGTGGGGCAGATAGGACGGTGCATCCAAACCGTCCTCGTAGGACTTCCCGGCGAAGTCCAGCAACGCCTGGGCCCTTTCGCTTGGCGCGCCATCCTTCAGCCACAGGGGCTTGAATCCGCTGGACTTGTAGTGGTCAAGGATGAGCTGGCGCTCAGCCTGGGGAGCGCGGATTTCGGAATCGCTGACGAAAAGCTCAGCGAGAATGGCGCGGCTTTGGTCGTCGGCGGCTGAAAGCTTGGCGAAGGACGGATCAGCGATGGGCACGTTCTTGGGCCAGAAATAAGTGAGGTTGCCCATGCCCTTGCCTGGAATTTTTTCGGGTTCGTCGATGATGAAGTCATCTCGAACACTGCTTTTCCACCATGGGAAGATGGACTTGCGCTTTTTCTTGTATTGCGCGGCGTAGGCGTCCCGGTCCTTGGTTTTTTTCTTGAACCAAAACGAATCGGCTTCAGCTACTGACCCGGCAACCGACAACGCAATAACCGCAACAGATAGCTTCAGAAGAAGCTTGCCCATCATTTATCTACCTTTTTGATTCCACCTGTCAAAATAGCTGCGGTTGGCCTCGAATTCAACTGGGTTTGGTCGCATTCCTGTGAATATGACGAAAGTGTTACCCAGTTCCCTCTTCCAACCCCAAATCGCGCATTTTGCGATAAAGCGTCGAGCGCCCAATGCCCAGCTTGCGGGCAACTTCTGACATCTGGCCACGATAGCGGTTGAGCGCCAGCCGGATCATGTCAGCTTCAACTTCCTCGAGCTTGCGAATATGGCCGCCATCGGTGACGGCGGGGATGCCCAGCGCCATGCCATCGCTGACCTGGCCGCCAGTTGACCGGCCAACCGCATAGCCGCCAGTCATCGCCGGGCCGGCTGGCAAGGCCGGTTTTGGGGCAAGCTGGGGGGCGGCTGGCACAATAACGTCATAGCCTTCCACCAGCGAGGCGATTTGAGGGAAATCCTGCACATCCAGAACATCGCTGTCACAGAGCACGATGGCGCGGAAAACCGTGTTTTCGAGTTGGCGGACGTTGCCCGGCCAGGCGTAGGCTTGCAGCATGGTGAGCGCTTTGGGCGCAATGCCGCGAACCTTGCGGCCCTCCTCGGCGGACAGGCGCGTGATGAAATGATCCACCAAGGCTGGAATATCGTCTTTGCGGTCGCGCAGCGGCGGCACCATCATGGGATAGACATTCAACCGGTAATAAAGGTCTTCGCGGAACTGGCCGGCTTTCACCATTTCAATCATGTTGCGGTTGGACGCCGAAATGAGACGGATGTTCACTTTGACGGACTTTCGCGACCCAACCGGATCAACTTCGCCTTCCTGAATGGCGCGCAACAGTTTGACCTGCATATCGAGGGGCAATTCGGCGACCTCATCAAGGAACAGCGTTCCGCCGTCAGCTTCCTGAAATTTGCCAAGATGCTTGTTGGTGGCGCCGGTGAAGGAGCCTTTTTCGTGGCCAAACAGAATGGATTCCACCAGGTTTTCCGGCAGTGCGCCGCAGTTCACCGCGACAAAGGGCCTGCCAGCGCGATCGCTTTCGCCCTGGATGGCGCGCGCGATCATTTCCTTGCCGACGCCCGATTCGCCTTCGATCAGAATTGGAATGCTGGATTGGGCGCCGCGGCGGCCAAGCCGCAAGACATTTGTCATGGCGGGCGAAGAGGCAATCAGATCGTCAAAGCGGAGAGAGCCGCCGACCTTCTTGTTGAGGCGCTTCACTTCTTCGGTCAAGGCGTTGACCTTGAGCAGGTTCTGAATGGAAATCTTCAGGCGCTCGGGTGAAATCGGCTTCACGACAAAATCATCGGCGCCGGCGCGCATGGCCTTGATGACGGTTTCAATGGAGCCTTGCGCGGTCTGGATGATCACCGGCAAATCGCCGCGCACGGCCTGCATTTTTTCGAGGAATTCGATGCCGTCCATGCCGGGCATGATGAGGTCAAGGATCACCAGTTCGATGCCGCCGCCGCTTGGTCCACTCAGGGCTTCGAGGCCTTTGAGGCCGCCATCCACGGCGAATGACTCGAAGCCATAGCGCTTGACGAGTTCCTCCAATATACGGCGCTGCGCTGGATCGTCTTCGACAATAAGTATGCGTGAAGCCATGCTGATTGATCTGCTCTTCTTTTTTTGCCCTGTCCCCAACGCAGTTTCGCAGGGAAGGGTAAAGGCCATGTTAATGGGAGGGCATATTTGGGGACAATTTCAGCCAGTTGCCGAACTTGCGGGCATGGGCCATATCAGGCGTTCACTATTTTAGGGAACTGAAAATGACTTCAAATGTCCTTGGCGCTTTGCCGGAATGGAACCTTGCCGATCTTTATGAAAACCCGGATGCCGCGGCCTTCGCCGCGGATATGCAACGCGGCGAACGGGAGGCCCGGAGTTTTTCCAAAAAATACAAGGGAAGGCTTGCCACGCTTTCGGGCTCCGAACTGGCCGAGGCGCTGAAAGCCTACGAGTTATTGTCCGATCTGCTTGGCCGCACGGGTTCCTACGCGCAGCTTCACTATGTCGGCGACACGACGGACGCAGCGCGCGGCAAATTTTATGGCGATGTGAGCTCGAAGCTCACGGATATCTCAACGCAATTGCTTTTCTTTGAGCTTGAGTTGAACCGCATCGACGACGCGGCGCTGGAGAAGTCCATGCAGGTTCCAGCCCTTGGGCATTATCGCCCGTGGATTGAAAACCTGCGCAAGGAAAAACCCTATCAGCTCGAGGACAAGCTCGAAGAGTTGTTCCTGGAAAAATCACAAACCAGCTACAGCGCCTTCAATCGTTTGTTTGACGAGACGATGGCCGCGCTCCGCTTTGACGTTGATGGCGAGCAGCTGGCCATCGAGCCCACGCTCAATCTCATGCAAAGCCCTGATGAAGACAAGCGCAAGGCGGGCTCGGCGGCGCTGGCCAAGACCTTCGCGGAAAACCTGCGGCTGTTCACGCTGATCACCAACACGCTGGCTAAGGACAAGGATATTTCCGATCGCTGGCGGGGTTTCAAGGACATCGCCGAGGCGCGCCATCTCGCGAACCGGGTTGAACCGGAAGTGGTTGATGCGCTGGTCGCGGCCGTGCGCGGGGCCTACCCCAGGCTCTCGCACCGTTATTACATGATGAAGGCGAAGTGGCTGGGCAAGGACAAGCTCATGCACTGGGACCGCAACGCGCCGCTGCCCGCGGAAGATACACGCCAAGTGCCGTGGGCCGACGCGGAGAAAATTGTGCTGTCGGCTTACGGGGAATTTTCGCCCGAGATGGCGGCGATCGCCAAAACCTTCTTTGACAGGAAATGGATTGATGCGCCGGTGCGCCCGGGCAAGGCGCCCGGGGCGTTCGCCCACCCCACGGTTCCCTCGGCCCATCCCTATGTCTTGCTCAACTATCTCGGCAAGACGCGCGATGTGATGACGCTGGCGCATGAGTTGGGCCACGGCGTGCATCAGGTTCTGGCGGCGGGGCAGGGGGCGCTCATGGCTTCAACGCCGCTGACGCTTGCGGAAACGGCCAGCGTGTTTGGCGAGATGCTGACGTTCCAGGCGCTACTGCGGCAGACGGCGGATGCGCAGAAACGCAAGATACTCCTGGCTTCCAAAGTTGAAGACATGATCAACACGGTGGTGCGCCAGATCGCGTTTTATACATTCGAGCGCAAGGTTCATGCGGCGCGCAAAGAGGGCGAGCTAACGCCTGATAAAATCAGTGAAATATGGATGAGCGTGCAGCACGAGAGCCTGGGCGATTCAATTGAATTCGGGCCCGGCTACGAGACCTTCTGGACCTATATTCCGCACTTCATCCATTCGCCATTCTATGTCTACGCCTATGCCTTTGGCGATTGCCTGGTGAACTCCCTCTATGCGCGGTATCAGGAAAGCGCGAGCGGATTTCAGGAGAAGTATTTTGAAATGCTGAGGGCCGGCGGCACCAAACATCATTCGGAACTGCTGAAGCCATTTGGACTGGACGCGGCGGACCCCAAATTCTGGGACAAGGGCCTGTCGGTGATCTCCGGGATGATCGATGAATTGGAAATGCTGGAGTAGTGAATTTTCTTGCGAATGACTTCGCAGACCGCTTTTGACGACGGCGCGCCAGCCACTCTCACTGCATAAACCAGCCATGGCTGACTAAAAGCGACTGTCCCGTCAGCGCGTTGGTGGGGAATGCCGCGAAGAGGAAGGCCACCTCGGCGATATCCTCAATTGTCGTGAACTTCTGGTCCACGGTGTTGCCCAGCATGACGCGCTTGACCACCTCATCTTCCGAAATGCCAAGCGTCTTGGCCTGTTCCGGAATTTGCTTCTCGACCAGCGGGGTTCTCACAAAGCCGGGACAAATGACATTCGCGCGCACACCGTGCACCGCGCCTTCCTTGGCGATCACTTTCGCAAGGCCAATAAGGCCGTGCTTGGCCGTGACATAGGCTGATTTCAGGGGCGAGGCCTCTTTCGAATGCACGGACCCCATCAGGATGATCGCGCCTGATCCCTTGGCGTACATGTGGGGCAGGCAGGCCCTGGATGTGAGAAACGCGCCATCGAGGTGGATGGCGAGCATTTTTTTCCAATCCTCGAAGGGGTATTCCTCAAGCTTGTGGACGATCTGCACGCCAGCATTTGAAACCAGAATGTCCACGCCGCCCCATTGGGCAACGACCGATGCGACGCCGGCATTGACAGCGGCTTCATTGGTCACATCCATCGCGATCCCCATGGCTTTCCCCGGGCCTTTGGCGCTCAATTGCCGGGCCGTGGCATTTGCCGCGTCGGCATTGAGGTCCGCGATGGCGACATTGGCGCCTTCCGCCACAAAGCGTTCGGCGATGCCTCGTCCCAGGCCGCTTGCGGCGCCAGTCACAATTGCGATTTTGTCAGCGAGATTCATGATCGGGGCTCCTTGTCAGGTCGAAAGTCACCATGCCTTGCTCGGGCAGTTCGCGGTTGCGCCAGTCCGGATGAGCGAGCGATGCCTCGACATCCTTGCGGCCGGCATCCCAGTGCTCTTCGACGCTTAGCCTTGAGAACTCATAGTCCTTGGACTGGGTGTCATGGCCGGTCACGCGCTTGATGAGATGCATCACAGTTATGGCGGCCTCGCAGCCGCTTGCGGTCAATAGTTTCGCATCGGGGTCATCGCGCATCGACTGTGGCAATTTGGCTAGCAGGCGCTGGGCGGCCTTGCGCACGCGCTGCGAGTCCTGGGCTGATTTGGTGTTGAGCCTTGTGCGGCTTGAAAAGCGAATTTCCTTCTCGCGCTCGGCTGCTTCCAGAATGGTTTTTGGAACCGCGCCGCGGGCTGAGAACAAATCGACCTGAAAGATGCAAAGGTTCCGGCCGTTATGAGTCTCGTCTATCACATAGTGCAGGGGCGTGTTGGAAACGAGGCCGCCATCCCAATAGGGGTGGCCTTCAATTAAAACAGGCGCAAATCCCGGGGGCAGCGCGCCGCTCGCCATAATGTGATCGGCGCTGAACTCGTCTTTCGTGGTGTCAAAATACCGAAAATTGCCTGAATGGACATTCACCGCGCCGACGCTGACACGCATGCCATTGGTGTTGAGAAAATTGAAATCCACCAGCTCCCGCAATGTGGCGCGCAAAGGCGCTGTATCATAGAAACTCAGGGCGGCGTCGGTTCCGGGCAGCGCAAACGCGGGCGGCGGAAGGCGCGGCGTGAAGAAGCCGGGCACTCCAAAAAGTGTTGCCATCCAGCTGCTGGTTTCATTGAATATTGAGCGTCCATGATCACCCGGCAACCAGGAATGCCCCTGCAGGCCAGATGAGAGCTTTTCCCAGAATGCGCGCAAGCGCTTCACCCGGTTTTCGGGTTTGTTGCCTGCTATCAGCGCTGCGTTCATGGCGCCAATTGAAATGCCAGCTATCCAATCGGGCTCAAGGCCCGCAGCGGAAAGCGCTTCATAGGCTCCCGCCTGGTAAGCCCCCAGAGCGCCGCCGCCCTGAAGCACTAAAACCCGTTTTTCGTTTTTTGGCTTCAACTCTGGTCAATCCCCATTTGCTGCATTGCGATAGAGTGCCGCAACGCAGCACCGCATGCCAGTAAATTCTCTCCAGCGATTTTTCTGAACAGTTCTGTGACTCATCGCCACGCTTGTGGGCCGGGCGGGCCTTGGGTACACATCGTTCCAGAGATCAACAGGATTCCAAGGGGATTTGCGCATGGCCGATCATTCCGCAGACAATTCTTCGCATGGCATGGAAGAACATAACAAGACTTTTGCCGGGTTCGTCACAGGGTCGGTGGCGCTTTCCATTATCTGCGGATATGTGCTGGTGGCGCTGGTGGCATTCCGCTTTGCTCACACGCTCAATGTCTTGACCGGGTTTGCCGGGCTTATCCTGGGCCTCGTCGCCGTGCTTATTGACACGCGCACCGGCGGCAAATGGTATCTGTCGGGTGGTTTGTTGGTGTTGTTTGGGCTGATCACTGCCGTCAACGTCTCATAAGAGGCCTATAAAACATGCAGATCGCGGTTCTTGCCGAAGGCAAGTCGGGCGAGCGCCGGGTTTCGGCTTCGCCTGATACAATCAAGGCTTACGTCAAAAAAGGCTTGAGCGTTGGGGTGCAGGCGGGCGCTGGCGCTGGCGCCCATATCTCCGACGATGCCTTTGTGGCGGCGGGAGCCAGCATCATCAAGACCGACGCGGGCCTGAAAAGCGCTGACATTGTTTTGTCCGTGCGGCGGCCATCTGAGGCGGCTCTCAAGAGCCTGAAAAAAGGAGCGGTTGTCGCCGCCGGGCTGGACCCCTATGGGGATCGCAAGGCATTGGAGGCGATGGCCAAATCCGGGCTGACGCTTTTCGCCATGGAACTGATGCCGCGCATCACCCGGGCGCAATCCATGGATATCCTGTCGTCGCAATCCAATCTCGCGGGCTACAAGGCGGTGATTGACGCGGCCGCCCAATATGGCCGGGCCTTTCCGATGATGATGACGGCGGCGGGCACGGTGCCGCCGGCCAAGGTTTTTGTCATGGGCGTGGGTGTGGCCGGCCTGCAAGCCATTGCCACGGCGCGGCGATTGGGTGCCATCGTATCTGCCACCGACGTTCGCAAAGCCACCGAGGAACAGGTGAAAAGCCTGGGCGCCAAATTTGTGTTCGCCGATGTGGCCGATGCGGCAACGGCTGGCGGCTATGCCAAGGAGCTTTCGGCTGAAGACAAGGCCAAGCAGGCCGCACTTGTGGCCGAACATATCAAGGGCCAGGATATTGTGATCACTACGGCCCTTATCCCCGGCAGGCCAGCGCCGGTGCTGGTCACCAGGGACATGGTTGAGAGCATGAAATCCGGCTCGGTGATTGTCGATCTCGCGGTGGAGCGCGGCGGCAATTGCCCGCTGTCGAAGCCCGACCAGATTGTCGAGCACCAGGGTGTCTCGATCATGGGCACGGTCAATCTGGCGGGCAGGCTGGCTGGCAACGCCTCGCCGCTGTTTGCCAAGAACCTCGCCAATTTCCTTGACCTGATGATCGCCGCCGATGGCGCGCTCAAGATTGATTATGAAGACGAAATCATCAAGGGCACGCTGATCGCCCGGGATGGCAAGCTCGTTCACCCCATGTATAAGGCCTGAAACCATGGAACATGCCGTTGATCCGTTTGTGTCGCTGCTGGGCATTTTCGTGCTTGCGGTCTTCGTGGGCTACTATGTCGTGTGGAATGTCACGCCCGCGCTGCACACGCCTCTGATGTCGGTCACCAACGCCATCTCATCGGTGATTGTGGTGGGCGCTTTGCTCGCCGTGGGGGCGGGGGCCATTGCCTCCGGTTCCACTATCGCCATGGTTTTTGGTTTTCTGGCGCTCATCCTCGCAAGCGTGAATATTTTTGGCGGCTTCCTGGTCACCAGCCGCATGCTGGCCATGTATAAAAAGAAGGGCAAATAAATGTCAGCCAGCTTCGCAGCTCTGCTCTATCTGGTGGCCGGCGCCCTGTTCATCATGGCGCTGCGGGGGCTTTCCAATCCTGAAAGCGCGCGCGCCGGAAACACCTATGGCATGGTGGGCATGGCCATCGCTGTGCTCACCACGCTAGCCATCGCCGCCCCCTCCAATCCCATCGTCTGGTTGCTGATCATCGCGGGCATCGCCATCGGCGGCGCCATCGGCGCGTTCGCCGCCAAGCGCATTGCCATGACGGCCATGCCGCAGCTGGTGGCCGCATTCCATTCGCTGGTCGGCCTTGCCGCCGTGTTTGTGGCCGCTGCCGCCTATTATGCGCCTGACGCCTTCGGCATCGCGACCGATGGCGAGATCCATGGCCAGAGCCTCATTGAAATGGGACTGGGTGCTGCCATCGGCGCCGTCACCTTTACAGGCTCCATCATCGCATTCCTGAAACTCGATGGCCGCATGAGCGGCGCTCCCATCATGCTGCCATTCCGGCATTGCATCAATGCCGCGCTTGGCCTGGCGCTGGTGTTCTTCATCGGTGAATTCTTTGTCCTGCAAAATGACATCAGCTTCTGGATGATCGTGTTCATCAGCTTCGCGCTTGGCTTCCTGCTCATCATTCCCATTGGCGGCGCTGACATGCCGGTGGTTGTGTCGATGCTCAATTCCTATTCGGGCTGGGCGGCGGCTGGCATCGGCTTCACACTGGCCAACACGGCGCTCATCATCACCGGCGCGCTGGTGGGTTCGTCGGGCGCCATCCTCTCCTACATCATGTGCAAGGGCATGAACCGCTCCTTCATCTCGGTCATCCTCGGCGGATTTGGCGGCGAAGTCGCCGGCCCTTCGGGCACGAAAGAAACACGGCCCGTGAAGCAGGGCTCGGCTGATGACGCCGCCTTCATCATGAAGAATGCGGGCTCCGTTATCATCGTTCCGGGCTACGGCATGGCCGTGGCGCAAGCCCAGCACGCGCTTCGCGAACTGGCCGATCACCTGAAAAAATCCGGCGTCACGGTGAAATACGCCATTCACCCCGTGGCGGGCCGCATGCCCGGCCACATGAACGTGCTGCTGGCCGAAGCCAATGTGCCTTACGATGAAGTGTTCGAGCTTGAAGACATCAACTCGGAGTTCGCGCAAGCCGACGTGGCCTTCGTGATCGGCGCCAATGACGTGACCAATCCTTCCGCCAAGGACGATCCGGCTTCCCCCATCTATGGCATGCCGGTTCTGGAAGTGTGGAAGGCCAACACCGTCATGTTCATCAAGCGCGGCATGGCGAGCGGCTACGCCGGCGTGGACAATTCCCTGTTCTGGCGCGACAACACCATGATGCTGTTCGGCGACGCCAAGAAAATGACGGAGCAGATCGTCAAGGGGATGTGAGGAACCAATCTTCATTTTGGTTTTCGGTCAGCAATTTTCTGGCAAGCTGTAGTATAAAGTAGACAATCGTGACGTATGCAACTTGCCGAGTGAGGTGGGCTATTGTCGCTGCTGTTGCACCAAGCCCCTGATGCCAAATGTTTGGATAGGCATGCCAAATCCACGATAGCCAAGTGTAGGTCTCCGTGGCCAAAAACACGATCCAGACCAATCGAATGAATTTTTCAGTCGCTTCCATTCTCAGGCCAAGTAATTCTCGAACTGACTGTATCATTTCTTTTCCTACTGTGGCGAGGCGAAGGTATTTGCTCAGGCGGCTCTCCTCTTAGCAGGTTTGATGAGGATGTCCGCTGGAATTCCCAATTGTTCATTCAACCGCCTGATCGTCGCAATAGAGAGTTCGCGCTTGCCCGAGAGGACTTCGGCGATGCGGTCGCGGGTGCCGATGATGCCTTCCAGGTCCTTGCGGGTCAGGCCCTGTTGCTCCGTGCGGAACTTGATTGCTTCGATGGGGTCTGGGGGGTCCATCGGATAGTGGATGGCCTCCCAAGCATCGATAAGTGTGGCCAGAACATCAAGCCGGTCGCCCTTTGGGGTACCGCTCTTGGCGCCCCAAAGGATTTCTACTTCCTTCATCGCTTTTTCATGATCCGTGCTTGTGCGGATTGGCTTGATACTGCTCACGTTGTTTCTTTCTTTTGCCTGCCGCAAGTGCGTTGCTTGGCGTCGGGAATTACATATGCAGACGCAAATTCAACTTCAAGCGCATCGTACTCTTTCCGATAAGCTTCATACTCCATCCATTTTTCGTGCATTTCAAAGATTCTTTTCATCGTCGCTATTTTAGGCCCTGAGTGGGAAGTCTCAAAATTATTTTTTGCTACTTTCAACCCCGGTGGCTGGTGAAAGAACGCCTTCGGTTTTCATTGACGGCGCGAAGGCGGTGGCATAAGGTTTGCCGCACAGGCGGAATTGTGAAGGTCAATCAATGACATTGGCAATCGGGCTCAACAGCGGCTCGTCATTTGATGGCATTGATGTTGTGCTCATTGACATTCCAACAGCAGCAGACGGATTGCCCGGCAAGCCGAAATTTATTCTCGGCAAGAATTACGATTGGCCAAAGCCGGTTGCCGACATTGTGTTGCGGGCCTTCGAAAATGATATTTCGCTGTTTGAATTTTGCCGCCTGAACTATCTGGCAGGTGCGGTTTATGCGGAGTCGGCCCGGTCACTCATGCGCGAGGCGGGTGTGAAGCCGGGCGAAGTTGAAGTTATCGGCTTTGACGGCCAGACAATTTACCAGGAGCCACCCGTTCACGCCCGGCTGCGCAATTATGATGTGAGCGAGGATTTGGTTGCGCGGTGGCTGGACGGCCCCTATGGCTGCGGATTGCAAATAGGTGAACCGCCATTGTTGCGGAAGCCTGCGAAACACCCACGGTTACCCAGTTCCGGCCCATGGACCACGCACTGGGAGGAACCGGAGCACCGCTCATGCAATACCTCGACTTTGTCGCATTCCGCGATATCGGCCCCATCCTCACGCTTAACATAGGCGGCATTGCAAACTGCCAATTGGCGCATGCTGACCGCAGCCAAATGATGGCGTTCGATACGGGTCCGGGCAACGTCATGATGGACCATGTAATGCGCGCTCGGCTGAATCTGCCCTACGACAAAAATGGAGAAGTGGCGCGCGGTGGCCGCGTCAACGAGGAGATGCTGTCTGAGCTCAAGGCCCATGACTATTTCAAGAGGCCCATTCCCCGCAGCGCATGGAGGCTTGATTTCGGCTCAAGCTACGCAGACGGGATGATGGCCAAATACGGAAAGCTTTCGATTCCGACATGATGGCAACGGTTACGGAATTTTCCGCCTATGCCATCACCCAGTCGATCATCGACAACGTCAAGCGCCTCGCGGAAATCAGCGTGATCATGGCGAGCGGCGGCGGAACGCGAAACACCTTCCTGATGGAGCGCTTGGCAACCTATATCCCTGCGGGCTTGCGCCTTACGCTGTCAGATGAGTTTGGAATTCCGGCGCATTTCAAGGAAGCCATCAAGTTTGGCGTGCTTGCACATGCAACAATAAATGGTTTTGCCAACAATATTCCGGCTGCATCGGGAGCAACGCGGTTTGGCATCCTTGGCAAACTTGTTCAGCCACCCCGATTGGCCAAAGGAATATGACGATTTGCGGGCTGCGCTTTGTGCTGGCAAAATACCTCACTCGTCCCTCGTCGTTTGTAATTTTTCAAATCCCCGCCTTCGGTAAAAAGGGAAATTCCCTTCCGTGGTGGTGGTTTTCACAATGTCAAACAGCGGGGTGAAAAAGCTTTCACCGGAAGCCCTTGGAAGCTGGAGGAACGTTACGCCCCAAACCGCCAAGCGCCACATCCCCCGATTGAGATCACTGTCATGATCAGAACCCCTTTTCGGGACGGACGAAGCGAAGATAGGCACGCTGCCGAGGCTTTTCAAGGATTAAAATCACAATTATATGGTTGACAAAGCAAACTAAACGCTTATATTTCCTATTATTAGATAGGAAATAGGACCATGAACCTTACAGACAAACGCTTTCAGGACACCACAGAAGCCCGCAAATGGTTTGAATTGCAGCGCTGGCCTAACGGCCCATGGTGCCCTCATTGTGGCAACGCCGAACCTGACAGGATTACCTCTCTTGAAGGCAAGGCGCACCGTGAAGGCGTGTACCAGTGCAACGAGAAGGAATGCCGCCAGCAGTTCTCAGTGACCGTTGGCACCGTCATGGAGCGCTCTAAAATTCCCTTGAACAAGTGGCTGATGGCGATGCACCTCATGGCATCATCAAAGAAGGGCTATTCGGCCCACCAATTGCACCGCACCTTGGGTATTACCTATCAGTCGGCTTGGTTCCTTGCCCACCGCATCCGTGAGGCCATGAAGGACACTAACCCCGAGCCCATGGGCGGCGAAGGCAAAATCATTGAGGCCGATGAAACCTATCACGGCAAGCGTGAGACGCCCCGCAAGCGCAATAAGTATTCTCCCCCTCCCACAAGGGGCGGAAAGCAAGGCGGCGCTCAGAAGCGCATTATTGTCGGTCTGGTAGAGCGTGGCGGCAATGTCCGTTCATTCCATGTGCAGCAAGCCACGGCGGCGGCTGTGCGTGATATTCTGGTTACGAACGTATCTCGCAAGTCCGTCCTGCACACCGATGAAAGTCCTATCTACACCGCTCTGGGAACCGAATTTGCCGCACACAACACGGTCATTCACTCCAAAAAAGAATACGTTCGCGGCAACGTACACACGAACACGGTTGAAAGCGTATGGTCAGTTTTCAAGCGCGGCATGAAGGGCATCTATCAGCATTGCGGCGAAGCCCATTTGCATCGCTATCTGGCCGAATTTGACTTCCGTTATAACAACCGCGCTGCCCTCAAAATCAGCGATACCGAGCGCACCGAAAGCATTGCCAAGGGCATCGAAGGCAAGCGCCTGACCTATCGGTGGCTTGGTCAAACCCAAAACGCCTAGGCAGCTAGCGCGCAAGCACTGGCGAATGCGTAAAAAGGCGAAAACCTGTTAAATTGTGGGATTTAGTGAGTCGGGACGTTAGCAGCGCCCCGACTCTTGGCAATCATCCTACACAACAGGAGATCACCATGGACGATGATTCCGTACTACCACAAATCATTTCTTATGAAGTGGGCAACCTTCCTCAGGATGGGATTTGTCTAAAGATAAACCATGCTTCGAGCCAATCTCAGTTTGATAGCCGAAAATGGGACGAAACGAATTTTGGGATGGACCGGAAAATCGCCATTGGCATTGCGAAAGCTTTACTTCGCGCCAGCGGGGAGCTTCCAGAAGAGACGGCAATGCGGAAACATTGATTAAGAGTTTGTCCATCTAGTAGCCCGTGAATTTATAATCTGTGAACGGACCATATCACATCGGAGAGTAAATGCCAAAAACTTGGTGGATGAAAACAATTCAGTGGGTCTATATCGGGGGATATTTTGTTTATCTCGGTGCGGCGGGAGTCAGCGCTTGGCCGCACATGACGTTCTCCGAATGGCAATGGTACATGCTATTTCAGGCTTTTTACGCCTTGGTATGGCCTGTGCTGCTGATCTTGCAATTGGCGACTTAAGCCGTGCGTCTTTTCAGTTGTTTCTTCTTGGATTTTTCGACTTTTGAATCATCGCGCGGTTTTCGCGGCATAGCCAGCAGGCTTTTAGTGAGTTTTGCCAATTGAATTTCGTCTTTATCTTTGGAGAGTTTTTTCATGCCTCATCCTATCACAATATCCGACCTGTCAACAACTCAACCCCCCAGAGTTTTAATGGCGCGACCCAAATTATCCACCCTTATTGGAGCAATCGTTGGCGAGTGGGGCGCTATAGACGGAAGCCTTGCGACTATCTTCAACTTTCTAAGTTATAGCGACAATACCTATGGTTCACACCGCGAAGACCCCTTAGCAACCGCGTTATTTGCCACATTGGTATCCTACTCAGCAAAAACCGACATGATCCTTACTGCCGCTCGCCTCAGAACTCCGTCTATTCTTCCTGCTCTCGAAGAGTTGTTACAAGAAATAAAAAGATCATCATCAGCCAGGAATGATGCTGTCCATGCAGTTTGGAGGCTGTCTGATTCGTTCCCTGATGATTTAGTAATGCTAGATATTAATGGCTTCGGAATTAGGTACACCGAAAAGTGCCTCCGAGAAATTCTACGACAGGCGACTGCGGCACGAAATAAAGTTCTTGATTTTACGATTTTAGTCGCGAGTACACCTCGGGTTGAACCGAAACACCCATCGCCGAAAGAAGCTTCCGTATCAGAAGCAAGGATTCTGAGGCGGAAATCGCGCGCGCCGATCCCCAGTCGCACGGGTAAAAATCCTCGCGCAAAAACTTGACCCCCGCCTCAATCATCTCCGGTGTAATTAGAACGTCGCCCTGTCGGGCTGTGTCATAGGATTTAATCACTGCTTTGTCATCCATATAATTGTGATTAAAATCACATATTGGGATTATTTAATTTTGGCGCTCATGTGTTGTGTTGGCGGCTGTCAGTTCAATTGCCAGATACTGAAATTGAGAAAAGCCGCAAAGCTCACCCACGCCAAATATGGCAGGAGCAACAGGCCGGCGGTGCGTGAATGCACGAAAAAGGCATGGATGGTGAGCGCCAGCGCGAGCCACAGCGCAAGAATATCAATCAGTGCCAAGGCGGGCGATTGCGCACCGAAAAACAAAAACGACCAGAGGCTATTGAGCGCCAATTGAATGAAAAACAGGATCAGCGCAGTTCGTGTCGTTTCAGGCTTTAGCCAAACAAGCCAGGCGGCGACAGCCATCATCACATAAAGTGTCGTCCACACGGGGCCGAACACCCATGAGGGCGGATTCCATTCAGGCTTGCTGAGGGTGGGATACCACGCGATGACCGACGGGGCGGTGATCCAGCCACCCAGCCCTCCCACGGCCAGGCACAGCAGCATAAATCCAGCCAATGCCAGCCATTTTCTCTTGTTCATTACTCGTGCCTCATAACATGGTGTTGGTTTGTCCAAGTGATCCGAGGAACAGGATCGTTCCTAGAATCGTGATCACGACGCCACCGCCCATACGCAGCGCAAATCCCGCCTTGTCAATCCAGCTCGCGTTGCCTGCCGCGAGGCGCATGGCCAGTTGTTTCGCATAGACTGTGAACGCGGCAATCGCTGCAACAGTTATGAAAGTTCCCATTGCCATGGCGAAGGTGGAGGC
>CAWFJW010000009.1:0-165858 GCA_963816305.1 uncultured Alphaproteobacteria bacterium | reverse complement strand
GCCAGGATTTTTACCGGAATTTGGGGATGCCATGGGATTTAGCCTTTGACTGCGCCAAGGAGCACGCCCTTGGCGATGAAACGTTGCAGCAAAATTGCCATCAGGATCACAGGAATAATCATGATCACGATGATGGCGCACATTTCCCACCAAAATATGCCTTTTTCGCCGGCGTTCTTGGCCGCCACCATGATCGGCATGGTCTGGACTTTTGAGGTCGCAAGGAACACGGCAAACAAATACTCGTTCCAATTCAGGATCAACGTGAGCAATGTCGTTGCTGCGAGGCCCGGTCTGGTCAGTGGAAGCACGATGTCCCAGAAGATCGCGAACCGGGTGGCTCCGTCCAACTGGGCAGATTCCTCGAGTTCGATCGGCAGGTTGGCGAAGAAATCATGCATCAGCCAAACGACGATGGGCAGGTTGGCCACCGCATAGGCCGTAATTAGCGCAAAGTGGGTATCAAGCATCCCGACGGCCTGAAACATCATGTAGACCGGAATCACCACCACGATGGGCGGCAGGATGCGCTGGGAAATGATCCAGAACAAAATGTCGCCATTGCCTAATGTGCGGGTGAAGTGTTTGCCAAAGGCGCGCGCCAGCAAAAAGAACAATGCAAGGGCAATTGCGGCAGAGGCCCACCAGGGAACGCCGGCAAAGCTGGTGGCCGCAATGAGCAAAAGGGTCAGAGCCACGAACATCACGATGTTGCCGAACTTCGGCTTGTACTGGATGCGGGCCAGCGCATAGGCGGCCATGGAGCCGAAAGCAACGCAGATCGCGGTTGATACGGCGCTTATCGACGAATGAGTTGGTGAAAGCCAGCACGACCCTGCATGATTTGCGGTTCCATCGGTTGGAGGGTCACGACCGGCGAAACGATGAACGCATAGGAATTGTAGGCAAGAAGGCCGATCTGCCTCGCCACCGAGTACAAGTTGCAGGACGGATCGCTGAATTGAACGCGCCAAGCATCAAGGTTCGGCTGAAAATCGACAAAGGGAATGTAAAAAGGCCCCAGGTTCACGATCGGCCGCATCTTTAAAGGCAGTGATCACCACCCAATAGATTGGAAATAGCACGAAGAGCGACCAGAAGGCGAGCAGGAAATACGCCAACAAATTTGCCGCGGGCGACATTTTGCCGACGGTGGGCGGCTCGAACAACCGCTCCATGATGGTGCGGTTGGCCTTTTCGAACTTGAACGGCGTATCGCTCATGCGCGCGCCTTCCGGAGCTGGCTAAGCACCACGTAGTTGAAGAACGAGGCGCAAACGACGACGGTGAGAATAAGCAGGAGATAGGCAACTGCAGCCGATGTACCCACGTCATTGGCGCGCCAGACATACATGGAGTGAAGGGTCATGGACTCAGTCGAGGTTCCGGGTCCTCCGCCCGTCATGATGTTGGGGAGATCAACAATCTTGAATGCTTCGATCATGCGGATAAGGAACACTGTCACAGCGACCGGAATGATCTGCGGCCAGATGATTTCGCGGAAAATCTGCGCGCTGGATGCACCGTCCACCTGGGCCGCTTCCACATGGTCGCGCGGAACATTCTCAAGCGCCGCCAACATGCATATGAAGATGAACGGAATCCACTGCCAGGAATCGCAAATCATCATGACGAAGCGCGCGGACCACGCGTCAGCCGACCATATCCAGTCCCCGGTGCCGAGAATTCCGAACAATGGCAACAAGGGGCCTTTGGAGGAATCGGCAACCATTCGCATGGCAAATCCGACGCCCAGTGGCGTGATCATCAGTGGAATAAAAAAAACCACCCGGAAAAAGCTCTTGCCCGCGATGGGCTGCGAGCAAAGGAACGCCAGGCCGGTGCCAATGATAAACTGAAGCCCGCAGCCAATGAAGACATAAAACAGAGTGGTGAGCAGCGTGCCAATGGGATTTCCTGACAGCAATGTGGCGGCCATAATCCAGGCAACAAAGATGGCCATGGAAGCCGAGATGACGCGACCGAGCATGCCGACCCAGGTCGCAATCCGCAGGGATCTGTAGAGCCACCAGAGGACAGATGCGGACACAATTGCAAGGAATACTGTTCCGATGGCATTCATGCCCTCGATCTTGCCGAGGAAATGCACCTGGTCATTGCCGAAGAGCTGCTTGTAGAAATTCTGCAGCCCAACAAAGCGGAATTGCAGTCCGTCGGCCCCAAACCGCACGCGGCTCAGCGCGAAGATGATGGAATAGAAGGTCGGAAAAATCGCGAATATCAGAATAAGGATGACCGTTGGCGCAATGAAAAAAGTGCGGGAATGGCGGTCAAACCATTCACCCCAGGATTCGGTGTATGTCTCATTCGTCGTAGCCATGCCGTGTTATCAACAATCTTTCGCTTTCGGGCAAACGGCCTGCATTCCCTCCCTCGCGCCATGGGCAGGTAAGAAAAAAGGGCCGGAGTTTCCTCCGGCCCTGCACGGATTGTGTTTTAATTGCCCGTGCCGAGCGCCAGGCCCTGGAACTTAATCTGAGAGTCGCGACCGAAATCCTCGGTCACTTCTTCCCAGCCAGCTTCAATGTTCTTCAAGGCTTCTTCCACAGTGGTCTCGCCAACAAGATAGCGAGCAATTTCTGTGTCAAGAACGACGCTGGTGTATTTGGCAGCCCCGGGGATTTTCATGTCCGAAGCCATGTTGAGGTTGGCAAGCGCGCCGTTGATGGCACCGAGATAGTTCGTGGCCAGTTCCGCAGGCATGCCGGCCTTCACCCACAGATCGGTCGAGGCAAGTTGCGACATGCGATACGGGTTGTAGCCCGTGGCGCCAATCGTGACATCGACGCCAGATTGCGCTGGCTGGTTCATGTAGGAGAGGAAGGCATAGGCCGCGTCCTTCTTCTTTTGGTCGATTTTGGCGTTGATGGCGCCAGCCCAGCCGCCGAAAGCCGCGAACGGCGCATAGTTGATGCCGTCAACCGAGTAGGGTGCGTTTTCCTTCGTCACCGGCACAAGCTTGCCAGTGGCGCGATCCAGCACCTCTTTCGAACCGACTGCGCCAACGGCATAGAGCAAGCCCTTTACAGCTTTAGCATCGTCACCAAGCTGAAGTGGGCCTGTATCGCCCCATTCAATGAACATGCCGCAACGGCCTGAGAGGTACACGGGCCGCACGTCCGTGATGTCCAGGTTCAACTCTTCAGGTGGACTGTACTTGCTGGTTTCCTTGTAGATTTCGAATGCCTTTTTCCAGGCATCATTGTTGACAAGTGGCTTCATAGTCGCGCTGTCAAAGTGGAAGCCCTGGGCCGTGCCCATGGTCTGCACATAGGATGCGGCTATCGTCTGGACGGCAAAATAGGACTGGCCATTGCGCTTCTTGAACGAGCAAAGGCCGTAGTCAGCCTGGCCGTCGCCATTCATGTCCTGGCCGTGGATCTTGGAGGCCACGTCAATGTATTCGTCCCAGGTCTTGGGCGGGGCAAGGCCGGCCTTATCCAACACGTCTTTGCGATAGTAGACCATCTGGAAGTCGCCATCAACCATCAGCATCTTAGACTTGCCGCCGACCTTCTGGCCGAATTCACGGAAGTAAGGTGCGATGTCTGCCAGATCAATCTTTGTGTCCTTGGCAATGTAGGGGTCCAGGTCTTCGAGCAGCCCGGCTGCATCCAGTTCCACGCCCCAGCCGGCCGCGAACACGGCAACATCGATGGAGTTCGTGCCAGTTGACCAATCGTTTTGGACCTTCGGGAAGATTTCCGCGAAGGGAACTTCCGTGACAACAATTTTGCCACCAGTGGCCGCTTCGAATTCCTTGCCGCGTTCGGCCAAGCGGCCTGCGATCACGTAACCAGGGCGCGTCAGGATGTTGACGGTCACACCGTCATATTCACCAGCCGACGCTGTGGCTGCCAGGCCGCAAACGGCGGCTCCTGCCATCAAAGCGCCAACGATTATCTTACTTAAACTCATATGTCGTTCCTCCTTGTTTTTAGGCATCTCTTGCTTGAGGCACCATTAGCCGCGAGATTATGTGACTGTCTGGTTTTGTCAATAAATCATTCGGCTGGACAAAAAATTTCAGCCAATCCGATAGAATCGGGCGGCTGTTCCGCCAAAGACTTCAGCCCGCTCGCCGTCGCTCAAGACGTAATCCTGGGCAGCGCCATGCCACGAATTATAACTGCCGTTGAGTTCGAGAACCGGCCAGTCAGAGCCCCACATGACGCGCGATGGGCCGAAGACGTCGATCACATGCTCGGCATAGGGGCGAAGCGTGTCCGCCGTCCAGCCCGGCTTGGCTTCGGTGGCAAGGCCCGAAAGTTTGCAGAAAGCGGTGGTTTCGCGGGCGATGGCTTTCATGGTTCGCGCCCAATCATTGAAGGCATTGTCGCGGATCGCGGGCTTCATGCAGTGATCGACCACGGCTCGCATGGCGGGATAATGATTGAACAGCGCCAGGAAATTATCGAGGTGAATGGGAAAGCCCAGCGCGTCGAAGGTCAGGTCGAGATCGATGATCGCATGATAGGCCCATTGCACGTCGGCGCGGTGCATCCAGTCCGGGTCGGCGATATCCTGGATCATCGGGCGGACGCCAGCAAACTTCGGGTGCCTGGCGAAGCGTTCCAGATGTTTGATGTGCGACGGGTTTTCGAAATCCGCCCAGCCCACGACCTTTGCGACGAAATCCGTGGCGTCGGCCAGCCCCAGCATATATTCGGTTTCTTCGATGCTGGGCGCTGCCTGCACCAGAACGGTCCTGTCGATGCCGTGCTGCCGCAGCAGCGGCAACATGTCGTGGGGCAGGATTGGGCGGTTGATCGGGGCCACGCCCTCGCCCACCATCCAGAAGTAATCGCCGCGCGCGGGCTGCCAGAAATGCTGATGGGAGTCGATGTTCATCCCCTTAGACTGGCGCTCCTTCATGCAGGAGGCCTTGGGCCTTCAAATCCTTCCACAGGTTCTTTGGGATTTTCACGCCCATGGTTTTCACGTTCAGCGCCACTTCCTTTGGCGAGACGGCCCCGGGAATGACGGACACCACCGAGGGGTGCATCATCGGAAAGCGCAGGGCGGCTTGCGGGAGCTTCACCTTGTGTGCCTTGCAGACGGCTTCGATCTTGCGCACCCGGTCCAATATGTCCTTGGGGGCCGGATCATAATTGTACCAGGCTCCCGGTTTGGCGCCGGTTGCGAGAATTCCGGAATTGTAGGGGCCGCCCAGCACAATGCCGATGCCGCGTTTCTCGCAGACCGGCAGCAAGGAATTGAGCGCTTCCTGCTCCAGCAATGTATAGCGCCCGGCCAGCAGGAAAATGTCAAAGTCGCCCTGGGCGGCCAGCGTCTCGCAGACCTGATATTCGTTGACGCCCGCGCCAAAGGCCCGGATGGTTTTCTCCTCGCGCAGCTTCACCAGGGCCTTGTAGCCGCTGCTCATCAATGTTTTGACATGGACATCGCGGGCCGCTTCCGACTTGTGGGTGAACACATCCACGTCATGGGCAAAGAGCACATCGACGTGATCAATGCCAAGCCTTTCAAGCGAGGCTTCAAGCGAGCGCATGACGCCATCATAGGTGTAGTCAAAGACTTCCTGGCGGGACGGCGTGTCGAAAAATTTGCCGATGCCGGTGCGCGCCGATGGTTCACACACCTTGAGCAATCGGCCGATCTTGGTTGAAATGACATAATCGGCGCGCTTCTTGCTGCGCAGAAAGTGATTGAGGCGGGTTTCTGACAGGCCGAGGCCGTAGAGCGGAGCCGTGTCAAAATAGCGGATGCCGGCCTTCCAGGCGGCTTCAAGGGTTGATTGCGCATCCTCCTCTGACACGGCGCGGTAAAGGTTGCCCAGGGGCGCTGTGCCAAAGCCCAATTCGGTGAATGGAATGGCCGCCCCTGAGGGCGCCTTGAACAGTCGTTTCTTCATGCTGGATTGCCCCACTGTATTATTTGCGGCGGCATGTTAGTAAGATTGGCCATCAACGCAAGAGGGGTCATCCCAATGAATGAAGCACCGCGCCCGAGCCATCACATGCTGCGCCTGAATGCCGCCGACAATGTGGTTGTGGCCATCACGACAGTTGAAAAGGGCGCCGCCACCAGCGAAGACATTCCGGCGCTGGAGCGCATCGGCAAGGGCCACAAGATGGCGGCGGTAGATATCGCCGCTGGCGCTCCTGTGAGGAAATTCGGGCAAATCATTGGTTTTGCTAAAACAAACATCGCGGCAGGAGCCTGGGTGCATGAGCATAATATTGGGATGGGGGAGCTGTCCCATGACTATGCCTTTGCGCAAGGGGCCATGCCGCTTGATGTTTTGCCGCTTGAAAAGCAAGCGACATTTCAGGGTTTCAGGCGCGCCAACGGGAAAGTGGGCACACGCAATTACATCGGAATCATGACAAGCGTGAACTGCTCGGCGACAGTCGCAGGCTTCATCGCCGATGAGATCAACCGCTCGGGAATTTTGAAGGATTACAAGAACATCGACGGCGTTGTTGCACTGCGCATGGACAATGGCTGCGTGATTGATTTCAGGGGCGCGATATTTGACATTTTGAAACGCACGTCGTGGGGCTATGCCAGCAACCCCAACATGGGGGGCGTCATGATGGTGGGATTGGGCTGTGAAGGCTTTCAAATTCCGCGCTTCAAGGAGGCCTATGGCATTGTTGAAAGCGAAACTTTCCGCACGATGACAATCCAGGAAACCGGGGGAACGCGGAAGACGGTTGCCGCCGGCGTCGACGCGGTGAAGAAGATGCTGCCGCACGTCAACAATGTGAAACGCGAGACTTGCCATGCATCGGAATTAATCGTTGCCTTGCAATGCGGTGGATCGGACGGCTACTCTGGAATTACTGCCAACCCGGCGCTGGGCGCGGCGGTGGATTTGCTGGTGAAACAAGGGGGTACGGCCATTCTCTCAGAAACACCGGAGATTTATGGGGCCGAGCACCTGTTGACCAGGCGCGCGGCGACGCGCGAGGTGGGCGAAAAGCTGGTGGAAGTCATCCACTGGTGGGAGGACTACACCAAGCGCAACCTTATGGAGATGAACAACAATCCATCACCCGGCAACAAGCTGGGGGGCCTGTCCACTATTCTCGAAAAATCCCTGGGTGCGGCTGCCAAAGGGGGCACCACGACGCTCAGGGAAGTCTACCGTTACGCCGAACCCGTGACCGCCAAGGGCTTTGTGTTCATGGACACGCCGGGCTATGATCCGGTTTCGGCCACGGGCCAGGTGGCGGGTGGGGCAAACCTGTTGTGCTTCACCACCGGGCGCGGCTCGGCGTATGGCTGCAAGCCGGTTCCCTCCATTAAACTCGCAACAAATTCAGACGTTTACCGCCGCATGATCGACGACATGGATATCAATTGCGGGGACATCATCGAAGGCGTGTCAATTGCCGACAAGGGCAAGGAAATCTTCGACATGATCCTGAAAGTCGCTTCCGGGCAAAAGACAAAATCCGAAGAACTTGGCTATGGCGACAATGAATTTGTGCCGTGGCAGGTGGGCGCGGTGATGTGAACCCGCCATCTTTGGACCATGTTTGACCGGCAAAATTTATCCTTGATCAAGGGTTTACGATTAGACTCTCAAGTGGGGCAATCGCTATTGGGGGATAAGAGGATTGTTGGGCAGCAGAAAAAACAAACGCCGGACTGAACGCCGGGAGCCGCAGCTGTTTGACCGCCCAAGCCGGCGCAACCGGGAACCGGACCATCGTCCGGCAAGACGGCGGCGATCACTTGTCGGCTGGCTGTTCAGGTTTGCTTTCAAGTCAGCTGTGCTGGGGTCCGTGGTCCTGGCCTTGGGCTTTGGCTATGTCTGGCTTTCACTGAACCAGAACGGCCTTTTGCAGATTCCGGAACAGAAGCCGGGCATCATGCTGCTTGCCGCTGACGGAACACTTCTTTCCGAACAAGGTTCTTTTTTTGGCGATCATGTGCGGGTGGCGGAATTGCCCGACTATGTTCCCAATGCGCTGATCGCCATCGAGGACCGCCGCTTCCGCTCGCACTACGGAGTTGATCCCATTGGCCTGGGGCGGGCCATGCTTGAAAATGTCAAGGAAGGGCGGATCGTCCAGGGCGGTTCCACGCTCACGCAGCAATTGGCCAAGAACCTGTTTCTAAAACCAGACAGGACGCTGGAGCGGAAATTCCAGGAAATGGTTCTGGCGCTGTGGCTTGAAACCAAGTTTTCGAAAGACGAAATCCTGCAGCTCTATCTCAACCGGGTTTACTTTGGTTCTGGCGCCACAGGAATCGAGAAGGCGGCGCAGGCCTATTACCAGAAATCAGCGACAGATCTCAGCCTGATGGAAGCAGCGACATTGGCGGGGGTTTTGAAGGCCCCTTCAAATCTCAGCCCGGCGACCCATCCGGACGCCGCCGCGGCGCGGGCCAACCTGGTGATCAACGCAATGGTTGAGACGGGCTATATCAGCCGGGATGAGGCTGACAGCGCCATCAATTCGCCAGCCAATGTTGTGGCTTCGGACTATGTTCCGGCGACGCAATATGTGGTGGACTGGATCAATGACCAGCTGCCCTTGCTGGCCAAAAACTATGATCAGTCCATCGTTGTCGAAACAACCATCGATCCGCAATTGCAGTTGCTGGCGGAAAAGTCGCTGCGCAAGCATTTGAACGCCAATGGCAAGAAGCTGAATGTGACGCAAGGGGCATTGGTGCTGCTTGACACATCGGGCGCTGTCAAAGCCATGGTCGGCGGAAAATCCTACAAGCGCAGTCAATACAATCGCGCCACCAAGGCACTGCGGCAGCCGGGTTCGGCCTTCAAGCCCTTCGTCTATCTGGCGGCGCTTGAGCGGGGATATACGCCGGAGTCCCTCGAGGTCGATGAACCCATCCGCATTGGCAACTGGGAGCCGGACAATTACAAGCACAAGTATGTGGGTGAGGTGACCTTGCGCACGGCCCTGGCGCTTTCGCTCAACACGGTTGCCGCCAAGCTGGCCAACGCGGTTGGGCCCAAGAATGTCGTGGCTGTGGCGCACCGGCTGGGCGTCACATCGAAGCTCGGCAATGATGCGTCAATCGCGCTGGGAACGTCCGAGGTGACGCTGCTGGAACTGACGTCGGCCTTCACGCCATTCGCCAATGGCGGCAATACTGTGGCGCCCTACTCCGTTCGGCGCATCGCAACGCGCGACGGCCGGATTATTTACGAGCGCAAGGGCGATGGCTTCGGGCAATCCGTTTCAACGGTCGACCTGGGATCAATGAATTCCATGATGCGGGCGGTGGTGAACGAGGGCACGGGCAAGAAGGCGCAAATTCCCGATTTTGATATTGGCGGCAAGACGGGCACGAGCCAGGATTACAGGGATGCATGGTTTGTGGGCTACTCGGGCTATCTCGTGGCGGGGGTGTGGGTTGGCAATGACAACAACGCGCCCACCAAGAATGTGACCGGCGGCTCATTGCCCGCGCTGATCTGGAAGGATGTGATGACGGTGGCGCACGCGAATCTGGCCCCCATTCCGCTGCCGGGCGAGAGCTACGATGAATTGATGACCAGTTCTGACCCCTATCTGGACTTGCCGGAGGAAGAGGTCACCTTGGACGAGTTGGCCCAGCTTGAGCCGCCGAAGAAAAAGAAAAACCTCTTCGAAATGCTGTTCGGCACGAAGGAAGAAGCAAGGGCGCGGCGAAAGCGCAACCAGCAGAACAACAATTGAGCGCTTTGGAGCTTAAAACGAAATCCTGTGCAGGCCTGCCCCGTGGGCCTTGAACCAGCGCTTGGCTTCGCCGGCGTGGGGGCAGTGGGTGAGGACGTGACGCCAGAAGCGGGGGCCATGATTTATTTCGAGGCGATGGGCCACTTCGTGGGCGGCGACGTAATCCAGCACATGGGGCGGGGCCAGAATCAGCCGCCAGGAATAGGAGAGATCGCCCGCAGGCGAACACGATCCCCAGCGGCTCTTCTGATCGCGGACTGATATGCGCCCAAGCTCGACATTCATGGCTTTGGCATAGCGATGGGAGGCTTCGGCCAGTTCGGCTTTGGCGAGAGCCTTGAGCCAATCGCGCAGGCGGCGCGGCAAATGCCTGGGGTCGCCCGGCACCAGAATTGCGCAAACCACCGGATCAATTGAAATCAGCCCGCGGCGATGGCCCCCAGCATTGATTTGATGCGGAATGCCGCGGAGCGGAATAGCCGAGCCATGGCCCAGGACAGTTTGGGGCTTGCGGAGTTTGAGCTGCCTGGAAATCCACGGCACGGACTTTTCAACGAAGGCCAGGCCCCGGGCGCGGCTGACGCGCTTGGGCATGGTGACAACAACGCCGGTGGATTCTCTCGCCAGCCGCACCACGATGCGCTTGGCCGTGCCGTGCTTGCGAAAACTCACAGTCACCCGCTGATCATCAATCAGCAGGACATGGGGCTCTGGGGCAGGCTCCGCAAAAGCTGTCACGAACCTGCGCAGCAAGCCCGGCATTTAGGCGTGGGCGTTCACAAAATTGGTGATCATCGGCACGACTTCCTTGCGGAACCGCGAGCCGCTGAAAACGCCATAATGGCCCACGCCCATCTGCAAATGGTGCAGCTTTTGCCCGGGCGCAAGGCCGGCGCAAATATCATGGGCGGCTTCGGTCTGGCCAACGCCTGAAATATCGTCGCGCTCGCCTTCAATGGTCATCAGCGCGGTCTTGTTTATTTTCGCCGGCTCCACCAGCACGCCGCGATGCAAATAGGTGCCGTTCGGCAAGTCATGATTGATGAAAACGCGGTTCACGGTCTGCAAATAGAATTCGGCGGTGAGATCCATGACCGACATGTATTCATCATAGAATTCCGTGTGGTGCTCGGCGCTATCCTCGTCGCCTTCAACCAGATGCCAGAAAAGCTGGCGATGGGCATCCATGTGGCGATCCAGGTTCATGGTCATGAAGCCGGTGAGCTGAAGGAAGCCGGGATAGACATCGCGCAGGAATCCGGCGTGGGGAAACGGCACCTTCATGACGACGTTCTGGCGAAACCACTCAACGCCTCTTTCCTTCGCCAGCTTGTTGACGGCGGTTGGATTGCGGCGGGTGTCGATGGGGCCGCCCATCAGGATCATGGATTTTGGCGTCGTGGCGTCGTCCCTGGCATTGAGCAGCGAGACCGCCACCATGACTGGAACCGAGGGCTGGCATACGGCCATGACGTGAACATCGCCGCCCAGGACCTGCAGCATTTCGATGACGTAATCGACATAGTCTTCGAGATCGAATTTGCCGAGCGCGACGGGAACGGTGCGGGCGTCGGCCCAATCGGTGATGTAGACATCGAAGTGCGGCAGCATGGCTTCCACCGTGCCACGCAAAAGCGTGGCGTAGTGGCCGGACATAGGCGCCACGATCAGCAGTTTCTTCTGGGGCTTGGCCTTCTTTTTCATGCCGGCGGGCCAGACTTTGTTAAAATGCAGAAGCGAGGCAAATGGTTTTTGCAGCAAGACCTGCTCGTTGATGGACAAGGCCTGGCCGTCAACCGTGGTTTGCTTCAGGCCAAATGATGGCTTGGCGAATTTCCGGGTGGCGCGCTCAAACATTTCGAGCGAGGCGGTGGCGGCGCGTCCGCCTACCGTTGCGCTCCACGGATTGGCCGAGCTTTTCCAGAAGTTGAGGCCCATGTCAGCGGCGGCGCGCCAAGGCGTCAAAGCTGCGTGATTCATTTCATAAAGGCCGTAGAGCATATCAAATCAATTCCTTAGCCGACTCGTGTTGGCGCGATGTTGCATTGCAACCTTACAACATAACACACAGACCGCAACTGGCCATTGGGAGCATGATCAAGGCGCCAGGGCGCCTGCTATCCCATCGGCCAATGCCGCCGCATCGGTAGTGTAGCTGAAATGCTTAAGGAATTTACCCTCTTTATCCATCAAATACATGATGCTGGAATGGTCCATAAGATAGTCATTTGGGCCGGATTTGCTGTCCACCTTGGCATAATAGACCCGGTAAGCCTTGGCGACCGCAGCTATTTCCTCCGGATTTCCCGTCAGCCCCACAAAGCGGGGGTGAAAATTGGCAACATATTGCTTCATGATTTCGGGCGTATCGCGCCCGGGATCAATGGTGATGAAAAGCGGCTGGATAGCGTCAGCCCGGGCCCCCAGGCTCTCGAGGGCCGCGGTTGCGACCTGCAATTCCGTGGGGCAGACATCGGGGCAATAGGTGAATCCGAAAATGACCAGCAAATTCCTGCCGAGAAAAGTTTTGTCGGTCACGCGCTGGCCATTGTGATCGACAAGAGAGAAGGGGCCGCCGACCAAGGCAATCCCCAAGCCGGTCCCATCTCGCGGCTGATTGACAGTGAACCAGGCTGCGCCGGCGATCAGCAGCGCCAGCATAATGGCGGCCACCGCGAAAACACGCTGAAGACGCGATGGCGAATAATGCTGATTTGGCATGGGGGATGCTCTAACTTAATCCCGCCGCCGTGTAAATCTTGGGGTTCGCCATAAATGCCGCTGTCCACTACGCCGCTGGAAACACCGGAAAGCTTCAACAAGAACGCCGGCCTCTTGAGCCTTCGCACCCTGGTGAGGCTGCGCTGGCTGGCGGTGATCGGGCAGTCCATCGCGGTTCTGGGCGTGCATTTCCTGCTCGAGTTTCCGCTGCCGCTGGCGCCGTGCCTGGGCGTGATCGCGCTCAGCGCCTGGCTCAATATTTTCCTCACGCTGCGCTGGCGGCAAAGCTTGCGGCTTTCGCCGGCGCGCGCCGGATTTCTGCTTGGCTATGATATCATCCAGCTGGCGCTCCTGATCTATCTGACCGGCGGACTGGAAAATCCGTTCGCCTTCCTGTTTCTGGTTCCGGTCACCGTGTCGGCGACATCCTTGCCGCTCAGGTGGACATTGGGGCTGAGCGCCATGGCATTTGTCTGCGCCAGTGTCCTGGCGGTCTATCATCAGCCCTTGCCGTGGAGCCTGGCGGCGCCCCTGGTTTTGCCAAAAGCCTATATCGCCGGCATGTGGGTGGCGATCGTCTGCGGCGTGGTGTTCTCGGCCATCTACGCGCGGCGGATCGCGGAGGAAGGCCGCCAGATGTCTTCAGCGCTCACAGCCGCCGAATTGGTGCTGGCGCGGGAGCAACGACTGTCCGCGCTTGATGGCTTGGCCGCCGCCGCCGCCCATGAGCTGGGAACGCCGCTGGCGACAATAGCGCTGGTGGCCAAGGAGCTGAAGCGCGAGCTGCCGGAGAAAGGTCCGCATACGGAGGATATTGACCTGCTCATCAGCCAGACCGGGCGCTGCCGGGAAATCCTGTCGCGGCTGGCCAATCGCGAGGCGCAGACCGACGCCATGTATGAGCGGGTCCGGCTTTCGGTCATGATCGAGGATCTGGTGGCGCCCTTGCGCGGCCCCGACGTGACAATTGACATCGCCACGGCGGAAGATGGCGGCGCCAGCCCGGAGCCGGTTTTCCGGCGCAATCCGGCCATCGCCTACGGGCTGGGAAATCTTCTCGAAAACGCGGTGGATTTCGCGGCGAAAAAGGTGAGCATCACGGCCCAGTGGTCGCCCACCAGGGTTTCCGTGTTGATTTCCGACGACGGGCCTGGCTTTGAGCAAAACATCATTGACCGCCTGGGCGACCCGTTTGTGACAACCCGGCCCGGATATGGCATGGATCACGAAAGCGAGAGAGGCCGCCATGAGGGCATGGGGCTTGGCTTCTTCATCGCCAAGACATTGCTGGAGCGCTCGGGCGCCAGTGTCGCGCTGGCCAACCGTGCCGCGCCGCAACATGGCGCGGCGATACAGTTGCACTGGCCGCGCGCCGCTGTTGATGTCGGTAAAACTTAAGCTGGTCCTGGATGCGGTTTTTCCCGTATACAGGGCACAGCATGCAGAATGGTTTTAGAGAATGAATGAAATTGACCTTCCCGCCGACAAGACCCTGCTTCTCGTTGATGATGACAAGCCGTTTCTGACGCGGCTGGCGCGCGCCATGGAAACCCGGGGCTTTGAAGTGCGCATGGCTGATTCCGTGGCTGAGGGCATTCAGCAGGTCAAGAAGTCGGCGCCCGGCTACGCGGTTGTGGATTTGCGCCTGAGCGACGGCAACGGGCTCGACGTGATTGAAACCCTGCATGACTTGCGGCCCGATGCGCGCGTGGTGGTGCTCACCGGCTATGGCAATATCGCGACGGCGGTGACCGCCGTCAAACTTGGCGCCATTGATTATCTGGCCAAGCCCGCCGACGCCGACGCGGTCTATGGCGCCTTGACCTCGGACAAGGACAGCCGCAACGCGCTGCCCGAAAATCCCATGTCGGCGGACAGGGTGCGGTGGGAGCATATCCAGCGGGTTTACGAGCTGTGCAGCCGCAACGTCTCCGAAACCGCGCGGCGCCTCAACATGCACCGCCGCACCTTGCAGCGGATTTTGGCGAAACGGGCGCCGAAGTAGGGCGGTGTTGATTTCGGACCAGTTGTTCTTTCCGTCAAGACGATGGTATACTGCGTGGATGAACGCACTCTTCGAAAAAGCCATTGAAAAAGTTCGCGCCCTGCCACAGGAGATGCAGGAAGACCTTGCCCGCATCCTGCTTCAATTCACTGGCGAGGATTTGCCTGTCGTCGAGCTTACACCTGAAGAAGAAGAGGCGGTTCTTAAATCCCGCGCCGCTGCGGCGCGCGGCGAGTTCGCTACCGATGAGCAAATACGCGCCATTTGGTCCAAGCACGGTCTGTGAAAATCAGATACACCCTTCCAGCGGCCGCCGATCCGGATTTGGACATTCCTTTCGCATTTATGCATTGTTCGTTGAAGGAAAGGAACAGGCAATGAGCGTCAAAAACTTCGCCGCCCAAATGCAGGGCACTATCATGCAGTTGAAATCAAATGGAACCGCTGCAATATACTGCGACCATATTATTTCCTACCTGCAGAGCGTAATCGACTCGCCCGAGGTCGAGCCGACGGCTGCAACGATAGAGCAGTATAAAGCCGATATGCAGTCGCGGATTGAGTACCACAAACAGCTTCACGAGAGTAACCTAGAAATGTTCCGGTCTGTGATTACAGCAGGGCAAAACGCAATCAAGTCATCACTTTTGCTGAACGGCGGCGCGGCCATCGCGATGCTCGCTTTCATTGCGAACACAGCGCGGGACAACTCCCAACGCGTTTCCTACCTCGCCTCTTCTCTTGAGCCATTTGCCTATGGCGCCTTGGCAATAGTTGTCACATCTGGTCTGACATATCTTGCACAAGTGCTTTTCGCGAATGAGAAGACCCGCAAGTTCGGTAGAACAGCGCAAGTCGCTTGCATCATTCTTGGAACCGCATCATATGGCTGTTTCGTTTGGGGCTTGTGGCGTACATATGCGATATTAAAAGGCTTCCCAGTCCCTTGAAGTTAAAGATAAGGTTCCTGCCAAATTTCGCAATTCCATTGGAGTTACATTGACGCAGCTGGATTACGGTTACAGTGCTGGACTGGCACCGTAATTCCGTGTGGGTTTAGGCGGTGGACACGGTTCCGGCATTAATGAAACCCATCAATAGGCTGACACCTCGACTAGGCGTCGATTATTAGTGGACCGATTTCTGTTCTTGCATCTGCAAGAATTTCCCGATTGTCTCGATATTTTTCTGTTACACGCTTTAGTCGCCGCTTTTGCTCTCCACGATCAAATTTCATAATATCTGGAAAAACTATCCGGTATGGCGTTGGATCGACATCGGGATTTATTCGTTGCTCATTTGTAGCATACCACCAGACTTGAAAAACTTGGACTTCGACGGGTAACCGCTTCGTTAGCAACTGATAATCCAGCCAACCCATGAAAAGCACACTGTCATTCTTGTCATCTGAAAAACTGGCCATCAACTCTTCATCATCCCGCGCCGTTTCGTTATCACGACTATAGAAATGCTTAATGGCGTTCCAGTATTGATTTCTCAAACCTTTGATCTTTGCCATGTTGATATCAGGGTGTGTTTGTAAAATATGAGAGGAGAGCGTGGGAATTTTGTTCTGATCAGCTAAGCCCTCGATTACTTCACTGCCGCCACAAGCTAGCGCTTGAACTGAAAGAGGGTCCTTATTCCGAAGAAATAGGCTTAGGGCGGTGCCCAATTGAGCGCGTGCAATTCTCAGTTTTATGCTCATAAGAAATCCTTCAGTTACATACCTAGCATCGGCTGCCAAGGACCCCTAAACGAGCCACTTCATACACGAGGCGCTGCCATAGACTGACGAATGTATTTTGTGATGCTGTAGTCACCAAGATCAAGGTCGTCGACTGTAAGCCCTCGTTCAGCAGCATCGGCTACCAATTTTTTCGGAACAAAGGGGACGCTTCCCTTTTCATCCAGCTTCCCTCCCGCTTTCGGCCCGCCTCGGGCGTCCGCGTGGACGGTACCGCAGCGGGCGATCCGCCAGCTTCTCGATCTTCCGGATAAATCTGTCCGAGCCACACGGCAGACCCATCATGGCATTGCGGCGCAGCACCAGTAACGCCTCCTCCGCATCAAGCAAAGGGAAGCGTCCCCTTTTTGTTCCTTATAGTTCGAGAACCTTTTGGTTGACGTCCCGACCTTTCATTGTGTCAGTTGGCTGCCATTCCCAAGTCAAAGTCCAGCCGCCAAGTTCAGTGCGCCATTCTTCAAAGTTCTTTTTAGTGGTGACTATCGCGATCAGCTGCTCGTTGGTTTTGAGAACGGAAACCTTGTGCTGCTTGTCTACCAGCCAAGTACATGCATCTTGAGGCGCATCTTTGGGCGGCACGCCATGCAGAAGTTCGTGCAGCCCAACAGAGTTTGTTTCCCCAAGCTTACAAACGCCGGTTTCAAGTTTACGGCTAAGAAGGTAATTCGTAAGCGACTTGTTGTTGCTCAGCAAGACATCAACTCTACCGTCGTTGTCTTTGTGATGCCGAGTTTCTTTGGGAGTGCGATCAATTTTGACAGGGTTCAAATCTGGCAAAGAAAGAACAACATTTAAAAACTGAGAATCCTTGGCTATACCTGAGCTGGACTGACCAAATGAAAGTCCAAGGACGCTGTAATCAATCGCTGGCTGGAACTCTGCTGGTAATCTTAGCGTCCATTTGCGGGGCTGCTCTGGACGACCTATTTCGCCGTCCAACATGAACGTTACACCAAGGGATCCGTCTTCGAACCGAGTCAGTTCTGCTTGAGGGCCATCTGTTGGTTTTTGACCTTGACCCCAGAAAGTAATTGCTGCGATCAATGCGGCAAAGAGCACAGTCAATACGATTGAATTCTTCTTGATCATTGTGAACTGCCAGTCAGGCTTGGAAAAAAGGGGACGCTTCTGGACCGCACCCCTAAAGTGAGACACCTGGTAATAAGGGGACATGTCGGGCTTTCGTTTTGGGGTTACGGGTTTAGGGTTAGCTTGAATTCGGTTTCGAATTCAAGCGGCGGGCGATAGCCGAGTGCGGAGTGAAGGCGCTCGGTATTGTAGACGGTGTCGATGAATATCCGATCTCGTCCCTTGCATGGTCGAGATTTTTGAAGGCCTTGCCGTTGACCTCTTCGGTTCTTGAGGGTCTTCATGAAGCTTTCGGCTTTTGCATTATCGTAAGGATTGCCGGGCCGCGACATGCTGGACTGGATGGCGCGTGCGTCAAGCCGCTGGCGGTACTCTGCACTGGTGTATTGCACACCTCGGTCTGAATGATGGATCAAGCTGTTGGGGGTTGGGCAACGCGCCATGATGGCCTGATCGAGGGCTGCAACCGCGAGTGCGGCATCGATGTGGTCTTCGAAGGCCCAGCCAATAACCTTCCGCGTGAAGGCATCAAGGACAACAGCAAGATAGGCGAAAGCCTCGCGCAGATGCACATAGGTGATGTCGGCAACCCATATCTGGTCAGGTGCCGATGGCAGAAGTCCCCGCAGTAGATTGGGAACGATGAGAACGTTATGGGGGCGACTGTCTGGCGACGGTGGAATGAACGGCTTTCGGCGCATGGCAGTGAGATTATCCTCGCGCATAAGCCGTTGAACACGCTTGGCATTCACTACTAACCCTTGCCGCCGCAGGGCCGCAGTGATGCGCCTGTAGCCATAGAATCTATGGCGCAAGCTCAACATCTGGATCTGGCCCAAAAGCTCCGTGTCGGTCTGGCGCGGTGCATGAGCCTCAAGGCCTCGATAGTAGCTGGCTCTCGCAATGCCGGCGAGATGGCAGAGCCTCTGCACGTCTGCCCCCTCAGGATTGGTCGCACTCATGGTTTTGATGACCGCGATGATGCTGGCCCGGCTTTTGGCACGGTTTTGCCTTGCGTGTCCTGATCGCTCAAGGCGCGCAAGGCTTTGCGAAAAAAATCGAGATCAACCTGCTGGCGGCCCACTAGCCGCTCAAGCTCAGCGATGCGGGCTCGGGCTGAAGCGAGTTCTGAGGCAGCTGGTTGCAGCGCTGCCTTCACATCGTCCGCCTTGCGCTCCACCTTGGTGCCGAGGTTGCGGCCACGTTTGCGGTTCAAACCCGCAACACCCTCAAGCTTCCAGGAATTGAACCAATTGTACAAAAGCTTGCGCGGAACATCGAGTTCACGCGACAAGGGCATCACCTTGTCGCCACGTGAAATCCGCTGGCAGGCAGCTTCCTTGAAAGCCGTCGTGAACGATCTGTAGGGCAACTTGTCAGGCATGGAAAACTCCTTTGTCCGACATGTCCCCTTATTACCAGGTGTCTCACTTTAGGGGTGCGGTCCACTTCCCTTTGATAGGGCCCTATTCTGGAATGACGCGCCGTATAGCCTCATTGATGCCACCGTTCGGGAATTTCAGAACAGGAGGCTCACTACCTATTTCCGCTGCACACGGGTGATTCCGCAAAATTCAATATTGTGAATAAATGCCACTTGACAATCTATTCCTATCGGCTCTAATGTTCCTTTTTTGTTCTTTATGCAAGGAAACACCATGGACTGGGACTTGGCCATCAAACGCAACAGCGACGCACTCTTTGGCATCATTGAAGCCCTGTTCGCCATGTTGGGGCTGGTGGGCGAAGCCACGGTGGGCCGGATTCCGCAAACCCTGCACCGCGCCGTGCTGCGCGTGCTGCGGCCCGCCGAATCCGCCATGCGCCGCCTCATCATCATCGCGGCGCGGGGCGTTGTGGTGAAGGTGGCGCCTTCGCGTCCGATGCCCAAGGGGCACATGATCGGAAAGGGCAGCACGCCACGCTCCTCCTTCCAGCTCTTCGATACGCGGAAAGATTTCCCGGAGCTGCGCCAGCGCCGCGTAAAATACGCGAAGCATCCTCCACGCATCCTTTTCTTCGGAGACGATTCCCGGGTGGACGACCTGTGGCCAGCACCCCAGCCCATAGCCGCGCCGCCGCCCTCCGATGGCCTGGTCAATGCCTCCCGCCTCGGCCGCAGGCTCCAGATCCTCAAGGCAGCCCTCGAGGATCTGCCGCGCCAGGCCCGGCGCATGGCGCGCTGGCGGGTCAGGCGGGCGGCCATCAAAAACCCAAAGTTCATATCGCCGCTCAGGCCGGGCCGTCCTCCCGGCCATCGCAAGAGGCAAATTCACGAGGTCGATCAAGTCCTCGCCGACTGCCACGGGATCGCCCGCTGGGCAATGGAGCCCGACACGAGCTGAAACGCGAAACACCTGACACCTTGCGCAAGAATCGGTCATTCCGGCAGCGGAGATTGGCTTTGCCCTCAAGGATCATAAAGCGCATGCAGCCGCTGGCTGGCGGCGCGGGCGAAGGCGAGGGTGAGCGCCTTTCGCCGTGATGGATGGAGCGCCACGGTCGCTGGCTCGCGCAGGATTTCGGCGCCCCAATTATCCGCTACGATGAGCCCCGCCTGAAACGGAATGATGTCCGGATCGAGCGATTGCGGAATGGCGAAGAAAAACCTGTCGCAGAAATTCTGGTATCCCGGCCACTTTTGATCCACGCGGAAATCCTCGATGGAAGACTTGATTTCAACAATCCAGATCGCGCCATCGCCGCCCAGGGCGATTATGTCCGCCCTTCGCCCTGTCGCCAGCGTGAACTCATTCAAAACCGTGAAGCCGTGGGCGCGCATCAGGCGGCCAACGCCGCGCTGGACGGCGAGCGCCGTTTCCGATTGCCTGCCGTCAATGGGGAGTTCAATGCTCACGGCCAACCATTCCTTTGCTTAGGTTTTAAGCCAGGCCTAAGGTTGGTCAAGACCACAGGGAGAGGCCCGGCTCATGCCGCGATTCCGCATTGAAAAAGACTCGCTTGGCGAAATGAAAATTCCGCTGGAGGCCGACTATGGCATTCACACGGCGCGCGCCGTCGAAAATTTTCCGATCACGGGCGTTTTGCTCAACCATTATCCGGAACTGGTGCAATCGCTGGCCATGGCGAAGAAGGCGGCGGCGCTCGCCAATCTGGACTTGGGCGCCATCAGCCCGGGAATTGCCGGGGCCATCGTGGCGGCCTGCGATGAAATCATCGGTGGCAAGGGCCACGAGTTTTTTGTGGTGGACATGCTGCAAGGAGGCGCTGGCACTTCAACCAACATGAATGCCAACGAGGTTGTCGCCAACATGGCCTTGCGGCACATGGGACTGGAGCGCGGCGACTACGCCCACATCAGCCCCACGGATCATGTCAACCTCTCGCAATCCACCAATGATGTCTATCCCACCGCCGTTCGGCTCACCATCCTGCGGGATTGCCCCGCATTGCTGGAAAGCCAGATCGCCCTGAAAGCCGCACTGCTGCAGAAGGCCTCCGAATTTGACCACATCATCAAGGTGGGGCGCACCCAGCTCATGGATGCGGTGCCGATGCGGCTGGGTTCCGAGTTCAGGGCCTTCGCCGTGACGGTGGGCGAAGATATCGACCGCCTGCGGGAATTCGCCAATCTGCTGCGCGAGGTGAACCTGGGCGGCACGGCCATTGGAACCGGCATCAACACGCCGGAGCATTACCCCGCCACGGTGATCGCGCATCTGTCGAAAGTTTCAGGAATTGACCTTGTGACCGCTGGCGATCTTATCGAGGCCACGTCGGATATGGGCGCGTTCGTCACCTTCTCGGGCGTGCTGAAGCGCATCGCCGTAAAGCTTTCCAAAATCTGCAATGATCTGCGCCTGTTGAACAGTGGCCCGCGCGCCGGCTTTGGCGAGATCAGGCTGCCAGCGGTGCAGGCCGGCTCCTCCATCATGCCGGGCAAGGTCAACCCGGTGATGCCGGAGGTCGTCAACCAGATCGCCTATCAGGTCATCGGGAATGACTTGACGGTGACGCTGGCGGCGGAAGCGGGGCAATTGCAATTGAACGCGATGGAACCTGTCATTGTGTTCAACATCCTGCAATCCATGCGCATGCTGATGCGCGGCATGGTGGTGCTGCGGGAAAAATGCGTGCTGGGCATCGAGGCGGATGAAGAGCGCTGCCGGGAATTGCTCGATGGGTCCTTGGTGACAGTGACAGCGCTCAACCCTTACATTGGCTATGACCAGGCGGCGCGGATTGCCAAGATCGCCGTGAAAACCCGGCGCACCATCCGCGACGTGGCGTTGAGCGAGGGACTGATGACGGAGGCGCAACTGATTGAGGCATTTTCGACCGACAACCTTCTCGGCATGCGAAAATAAAATCCTGAGTGGTACAGCTGGGTGGGCTCGAACCACCGACCTCCGGATTCACAAATCGCTGCTTGAGCAAAATAAACCCTAATTTTACTGGCTTTTTTCATGGCCGCAATCGCACTGTGACAAATCCGTTTCGCCGACGAAACTTTCTGCCATGAAATCAATGGCTAGACGCTTCAGGCGCCAGAAAATATTTTTCCCGGGTGGCCACAACATAAGGAACTGATATCGCCGGTCCATAGGTCAACGGGGAGCCATGCGACACTGCTTTCGAACCTGGTCTATTTTCCTTGCCTGCAACCGTCCAGCGATGCCTTCAATTGCCCACAAGTCTGGTCCCCATGGTTGCGCCCAATTCGATATCCATGAGTCGTGACCAGCCTTTCCACATGGCCATATTGCCGGGCGGTGGATCGCGGGCGAGATAGCCGCCGAGCCTGGCGATTTTTGGCGAGGCAGCGGGGCAGTGTCCCTGTTGCCGCAGGGCTTCCGCAAGCGCCACTCAAGAATCTTTTGAAACACCTCGATCTTCCAGCGCATTGCATACCAGTTGAGATTCTCGACAGCGTCCTTGTTCGAGCCAACAGGCAGGCCGGCAATGAGCTTCCAATCGATAGACTGATTGGTGGTGCCGAAATTCATCTATCCAGATCCCCGCTCAGGTATTTATCTCGCGCTGAATTTTTGTTCCCGTCCCCGGCGCTGACTGCATGACAAGATTTGCGCCGAGAATGTTTGCCTGTTCACGCATGCCAGTGGCCTGATCCAGTGTGACTCGGACAGCCGCATTCCTGGCATCGGCATGCTTTTCAATATTGTGCAGCGCCCCCTCAGCAACCCGGTACAGAGTTTCCGCCCTGGGATCCGCCAGAATTGACGCGGCTGGGTCAACTTCCAGGCTGATGTTGATATCCACCCGATCATTCAAGCGCATTACCAGTTTTGCGCACCAACGCAGATACCAGTTAAGCTATTGAAACTGACAGCATGCTGGCCTTCGTCATTTGATTGCATGTCCCAATGTGTAGTATCAGTTCACTGAATTGCTGCAATTTTATGGAAATGCAGTTTGCTTGAATCAAAATTAATGACCCAAGGATCGCAACATGGCAGCCGAGATCGGACACTACGCGCTTATACTGGCGCTGCTTATCTCACTGGTTCAAGCCAGTTTTCCACTGGTTGGGGCCGCCCGCGGCGACCGGGGCCTGATGATGCTCGCCAGCCATTGCGCGATCGGCGGTTTCGCCTTTGTGGCGCTGGCGTTCGCGGCCCTCACCTGGTGCTTTGTGACCTCGGATTTTTCCGTGGCGCTGGTTGTTTCCAGCTCTCAGCTCGCCAAGCCGCTGGTCTACAAGTTCACTGGCGTGTGGGCGAATCACGAAGGCTCGATGCTGCTGTGGGTTTTGATCCTTGTCATCTTTGGCGCGGCCATCGCGATCTTCGGCCGCAACCTGCCGGCTTCGCTCAAGGCGCGGGTGCTGGCCGTGCAGGCGATGATCGCATCGGGGTTTCTGGCCTTCTCGCTGGGAACCTCAAACCCATTCAACCGGCTAGATCAAGTTCCCCTTGACGGCAATGGCATGAATCCCATTCTGCAGGACCCTGGCCTTGTCATTCATCCGCCCTTTCTCTATTTGGGCTATGTGGGCTTCTCTGTGGCGTTTTCGTTCGCGGTGGCGGCCCTCATCGAAGGCCGGGTTGACGCGACGTGGGCGCGCTGGGTCAGGCCCTGGGTTTTGGCGGCCTGGTGTTTTCTGACCATTGGCATCACCCTTGGAAGTTTCTGGGCCTATTACATCCTTGGCTGGGGCGGCTGGTGGTTCTGGGATCCGGTCGAAAATGTCTCCTTCATGCCGTGGCTGGCGGGCACAGCGCTGCTGCACTCATCGCTGGTTGTCGAACGCCGCCACGCGCTGGTGAACTGGACGATCCTTCTGGCGATCCTGACGTTTTCGCTCAGCCTCATTGGAACCTTCGTGGTGCGCTCGGGCGTTCTCACCAGCGTGCATGCCTTTGCGACGGACCCGGAGCGCGGCGTGTTTATCCTGGCGCTGCTGATCCTGGCAACAGGTGGCGCTTTGACGCTCTATGCCATCCGCATTCCCGCCTTGAAATTTGGCGCGCCCTTCGCCGCCGTGAGCCGGGAAGGCAGCCTGACGGTCAACAACGTGTTGCTGCTCGCGGCGACGGCCACGGTCTTTCTCGGCACATTCTACCCCCTGTTTGTCGACCTCATGGGGCGCGACAAGATTTCCGTCGGGCCGCCGTTCTACAACCTCACTTTCGTTCCCATCATGGTTCTTCTGATGATCGCCATGGTGATCGGCCCCGCCCTGAAATGGAAACGCGACAGCTTGAAGAACGCCATATTCACATTGCGGACAGCCATCGCGATCGCGGTTGCCGGCGCATTTCTGGTGGCCGCGCTCACCCTGGGAAAGCACTTGCTGACCGCCATGGGAATTGGCTTGTCGCTCTGGATCATCTGCGGCTCACTGATGGCGGTGGTCAACCGCATGAAGCTTGGCCGGACGGATTTTTCGCAATCGCTCAAGCTCGCAACCAATGCGCCCCGGTCATTTTATGGCCTGGTCATGGCGCATATGGGATTTGGCTTTGTGGTGGGTGCTATCACCACGGTTTCAACCTGGCAGCTGGAAAATGTCACCACCATGAAACAGGGCGAGAGCGCCGCCATCGCGGGATATGCATTTTCGCTGCGCGATGTGAAAACCTTGCGTGGCGCCCAGTATGACGCGGATATGGGGACATTTGACGTGACCCTGGGCGGTTCGGCCATCACAACACTGACGGCGGAGCGGCGGTTTTATCATGTGCAGCAGCAGCAAACGACGCACACGGGCATCCGCACCAACCTGATCTCAAATATTTATGTGACACTTGGCGAGCCGGACGGGTCGGGGCGCTGGGTTGTCAGATTGTATTATCATCCGCTGGCGCCCTGGCTGTGGCTTGGCGGATTGACGATGGCTTTGGGCGGATTCATATCCCTGTCTGATCGCCGGTTCCGGGTGGGGGCTCCGCAAAGGGCGCGCGGAAACCTCAATCCCGCGCCGGCTGAATGAGGGTTCGTTACACATGAAATCATTCACCGCCATTGCGCTGATTCTAGCGTTGAGTCTTTTTGCTGGAAACGCCCGCGCGGTTATGCCGGATGAAGTGCTGGCTGATCCCGCGCTTGAGGCGCGGGCGCGGGAGTTGAGCCTTAATTTGCGCTGCCTCGTTTGCCAGAACCAGTCGATTGATGATTCATCCGCTCCCCTGGCAAAGGATCTGCGCGTCATTGTGCGTGAGCGGCTCACGGCGGGCGACACTGATGAGCAGGTCATTGACTACCTCGTGGCGCGCTATGGCAACTATGTCCTGCTCAAGCCGCCGTTTCAGGGCGATACCCTGTTTTTGTGGATTGGGCCGGCTGTGTTCCTCGCGGCTGCCGTTGGCATCTGCGCGTTTTATTTTCGCGCCCGCAAACGCAATGAAGATGAAATTGAAGCGCCGTTGACGGAACATGAACGTCAGCAGCTCACTGAACTCGTGAAGGATTCCTGAATTATGGTGTTATGGATTGTATTGACGGTCATGTGCTCGCTCGCGGTCATGCTGGTGACCATTCCGCTGGTCAGGCGGTATGAGAATTACCGGGACACGGCCAGCGCGGGCACGAATATTTTCACGGACCAGCTGCGCGAAATTGAAAGGGACCGCGGCCTCGGCGTGATTGGCGAGAAAGAAGCCGACCTTGCCAAGATTGAAATTGAACGGCGCCTCATCGCGGCGGCCAAGAATGTGGCTGAGCCCCGGCCTATCTCTCCAGCCTGGCGCACAGTGGCGCTGGTGTCCGCCGTTGGATTCGTCGTGCTGGGCAGCGTGAACATGTATGCGCTGCGGGGCAGCCCGGACAAGACCGCGCCGCCGCCACCGGCCCCTGCGGCTGCGGCAGCGCAGGAAGCTCCAGCCGCTGGCGCCCCGACAACCGCTGAAGTTGACGCAATGATCGGCAAGCTGGCCAAGCGCCTTGAGCAAAATCCAGGCGACGCCGATGGCTGGCGCATGCTGGGCTGGTCCTACTTCAACACGCAGCGCTATGAAGAATCGGCTGCCGCCTATGGCAAGGCCATGGCTGTTGATCCCGCCAATCTCGATTACAAGGCTGCCCATGCGGAAGCGCTGGTGCAGGCGGCGCAGGGCATGGTGACGCCCAGGGCGCAGGACCTGTTCGCCGAGGTTCTCAAGGCTGATCCTAAGGAACTGCGGGCGCGTTTCTATACGGCGCTGGCGCGTGAACAGGCAGGGGACTTTTCGGCCGCGCTTGACGGCTGGCTGTCGCTTCTGGCCGAGGCGCCTGCTGATGCGGGCTGGGCGCCTGATGTCAAAACCAGGATCGCCGACTTGGCAAAGAAAACCGGCCGCGATGTGAGCGCGGCGTCGGCGCCGGTGGTTACGGAAGAGGATGTGGCCGCTGTCAAAGCTCTCCCCGCCGACGACCAGCAAGCCATGATCAGGGGCATGGTGGACAATCTTGCGGCCAAACTTGCGCAATCGCCCCGTGATTCCGAAGGCTGGCTTCGCCTCATTCGTTCGCGAATGGTGCTCAACCAGCCTGATCTTGCTCGTGAAGCGCTGAAGAAGGCTATGGCTGAGTTCGCAAATGACCCGGCTGTCAGCAACCAAATCGTAACTTCGGCACGGCAATTGGGAGTTGTTCTGGAATAGACACTTAGGAGAAATGGCTGTTGAACTTCAATTCACCAATCTTCCTCTACCTGGCTGTCATGGCTATGGTTTGGGCTCGTTATATAATCTGGAAGCGCCGTGGAACCGAGAAATACATTGCTATCAAGGCTGCGGCAGTCGAAGCCGGACTGACGGAACCTTCGTCCCCCTGCATCCTTTCATTGATCCGGCGCTCTGCCCTGGCGGTGGGACTTGCACAACAGCCTGTCCTGAACACGATATTCCCGGCAACATCTTTGCCCCACAACTTCTTCAACCCGGCAGGCCGCGCAAATTTTTGGTACAGCTGGGGGGTCTCGAACCTCCGACCTCCGGATCCACAATCCGGCGCTCTAACCAACTGAGCTACAGCTGCATCGTGTTGGCGGGCGCAAACTAGCGGTGCGCGCCGTCAATTACAAGTCAACAAAAAGGCCCGCGGCATGCGCGGGCCTGATCGCCTATTGAGGCGCTGAATTAAGCGGCGAAGGACTTGCTGAAGCCTTCGAATGACTTCTTGACGCTGTCCTGCAATGGCTTTGCGGCTTCAGTGGAAAGGCGAACCGCGATTTCGCTGAGTTCGGTGGCCTGCGACTTCAAAACTTCGGCCTGGTCCTTCACGAAGGATTGCTGGAGGGAAATGGCCTCGTTGAATTCCTTCACGGAAAACAGGCTGCGGCTGAAAGCAAATACCTGCTCCATGTTCTTCTGGGTGAATTCCATGGCCTTCTTTTGGAAGTCCACAACGCCGGAATTGTAAGCCGAGGTCACGGCTTCCAGAACCTGGGCGTTGTCATGGGCAACATCGGTCACCTTCGCAAAGGCCTTCTGGGCCTGATCAACGGACTTCTTGGCAAAATCCTGGGCTTCAACTTGCATGTCGGCGGCGGCGTCCATTCTGGTTTTCTTGTTGCTCATGGTAAATCTCCGGTGGGTTGCGGTGGGCAATTTGTTCGTTGGGATGCCTATAAGGCAAGCTATTGTGCATTGCAACATGAATCTTGCGTTGCAATATAAAATTGTTTCGGTCCAGTTTGGTTAACCAAAGATGGACGAGGTGTAACAAAATTGATTAAGTTTGTTATAATGAGAAGCAGTGAATGATGCGGGAGTTGGCTGGCCGAGAGTTCAGCCGCTGGACATTGAGTAAAACAGGCAGCCCGAGTTTTGATGAATTGCGCACATTGGCCGAGGTGGTTTGGCTGTGGGATAGCGCGCGGGGGCGGATTGTCTGGGCCAATTCCGCCGGGGTGGCTTTTTTTGGATGTGAATCCCTGTTCGACCTGATCGACCGGCCATTTGACCTGAGCGAACCCGGCGTGGGACGGGTCATGGAATTATCCCAAAGCCTGCAGGCGGGCCAAATGGAAACGGTGGAGCTGCTGTTTCCCTCCGCTGGCCATGGCAATCCCATTTCGTGCAACTGCGTCGTTCACACATTGGCTGATGGGCGTGCTGGCGTTCTGGTTGTGGGGGTTCGGCAGATGCCGGCAACGCCCAGAATTTCGTTGGAAAAACTGGATCAGGCCTTTGAACTGCTGCCGCAGGCCGCAGCCTTCATGGGGCAGAATGGCGCCTTGCACCGGTTCAATGCGGCGGCAATCTTGTTGTTCAATCCTCAAACCTGCATCAGCTTGAGCGCGCTGCTCGGCAGCGCCGCACTGGGCGATGATCTGCTGTCCAGGCTTTCATTGTCCGGGACAGTGAGCGATATCAGGCGCATTGACACAAAAATCGGCCAACGCGACATGCGGCTAACGTTGCGGCGGCTGGGACCAGCGGCTGATGAAACCGCCTATGCCATGGCGCTGCTTGATGATATCACCGAGCGGCGCGCCCTTGAGCGGCAGTATTCGGCAACGCCCGTGGAAGCGGAGCCCCCACCGCGCAAGACCTTGGATGAGCGGGACGCGTTTCATCACCTGGGCACGATTCTTGGCGCATCTGCTTCTGGTCAAGTTGTGGCACCAGGACGCAAGCCAGTTGCCATTCCGGTTGTGATTACCAGTGCAATCGAAAAAATAGCAGACGCTGTTGTGATTACCCAGGGGCAGCAACTGGTCTATGCGAATGGCAAGGCGCTCGAAATGCTGGGCTTTGCGACCCTTGAAGAGCTGATCAATCACGAACCGGTTTGGACGCTGTTTGCCAAGCTTGAACACTCGCTGCCAGCCACGCCTTTGAAACAAAAAAACGGCAAGGAAATCTTTATCAGCGCGCAAGTGTCGATGGTGGCCTGGCTCAGTGGACCCGCCCGGCAGTTTACGCTGCAGGTGGTTGCCGCGCCGTCCCCGGCGAGCAAAGCGATTGAAAATCTCTTGAACCCCCCGAAGGCTGATGTTTCGGAACCTGAGGTTCTGCCGCGGTTCGAGGATATTCGCTCAGCCAGGCCCATCGCGCGTGATGCCGCGTCATTCGCCAATGATGAACTGCGCGCCATTCTTGACACGGCGACCGACGGCATCATCACATTGGACAAACGCGGCTACATCCATACGTTCAGCGCCGGCGCCGAGGCGATATTCGGCTATCGCATTGCGGAAGTTGTCGATACGCCATTCAGCGATCTGCTGGCCGCCGACAGCCGCAAGGTTTTGCGTGATTACCTCGCCGCCTTGCAGGGGCCGGGTCTCGCAAGCGTTTTAAACGATGGCCGTGAAGTGAATGCTGTTGTGAAGCAGGGCGGAACGGTTCCGCTGTTTCTGACGATCGGCTCCTTGCAGACCAAAACTTCCGCCGCCGCCTTTTGCGCCGTTGTGCGCGATATCACCCAGTGGAAAACCACCGAGGCGGAACTGCGCGTCGCCAAGGAAGCGGCGGAGGAGACCAGCCGGCAAAAATCGGAATTTCTCGCCCGGATCAGCCATGAACTGCGCACACCGCTCAACGCCATCATGGGTTTTTCCGAGGTCATGCGGCTGGAGCGCTTTGGCGAAATCAAGAATGACAAATACCGCGGCTATGTGAACGACATTCACGCCAGCGGCGGCTTGCTGCTTTCGCTCATCAACGACCTCCTGGACCTCTCGAAAGTCGAGGCAGGGCAGTTGGAGCTCAACTTCGTGGCGGTGAATTTGAATGAAACGACCGACTACGCGGTCCGCATGCTGCAAGAGGCGGCAACGGGCGCGCGCGTCGTGATCCGCAAGGCAATTCCGGCGGATCTTCCCAATGTTGTGGCCGACCAGCGATCCATGCGGCAGATCATGCTCAACGTGCTGTCAAACGCCATCAAGTTCACGGATCCCGGCGGACAGGTCATTGTGTCAGCCGTGATGAGCAAATCCGGCGAACTTAAACTGCGCATCAAGGACACCGGCATTGGCATGAATGCCGATCAGCTGCGTGACGCCCTGGAACCATTCAAGCGCGTTGCGACTGAGGGTCGCGAGGCGCAGGGCACCGGCCTCGGATTGCCACTCACCCGCGCTCTGGCGGAGGCCAACCGGGCCGCCTTCGCTATTTCAAGCGAGCCGCGCAAGGGCACGCTGATCGAGCTTACATTTCCGACAACGCGCGTTCTGGCGGAATAATGGCACCCAGCAATGTCGCGGCCCGGAAGTCCAGAGACATCGGGGCCGGAACTTTTGCTGATTGCCGCCGCGGGGCTGATCGCGCTTGCGATCGCGCTGCCAATTCTCACCATCGTGTTTTTGTCATTCAGCGCCCAAGAGAATATCTGGCCCCATCTCTTGAGCACGGTCCTTCCCGGCTATATTTGGCGGACACTCGCGCTCCTGGCAGGCGTGGGACTTCTGACTTTTGTCATTGGAACAGCCACCGCCTGGATCGTCACCATGCATGAGTTTCCCTTGAGGCGCGTGCTGCAATGGGCCTGCTTCATGCCTCTGGCGATGCCAAGTTACATTGTCTCTTATGTCTATGTGGATTTTTTGAATTATGCTGGGCCGGCGCAGAGCTGGCTGCGCCAGGTTGCTGGCTGGTCAGCGCCGGCAGATTACTATTTTCCGGAAATCCGCTCGTTGCCCGGCGCCATTTTTGTGCTTTCGATGGTGCTTTACCCTTATGTTTTCATGACGGCGCGGGCGGGCTTCCTGCGCCAGCCCGCCAGCCAGCTAGAAGTTGCCCGCACGCTTGGAAAAACACCCTGGGGGGCATTTGTCGCGATCGCGCTGCCGCAGGCGCGGCCCGCCATCGTTGTCGGCGTGAGCCTCGCCCTGATGGAATGCCTCAATGACATTGCGGCCGTGAATTTTTTCGGCGTGCCGACACTGACCCTGGGGATTTACACGACGTGGCTGGGACAGGGGGATATCGGCGGGGCGGCGCAACTGGCTGGCGTGGTGCTCATTTTTGTTTTCGCGCTTTCGTGGGTTGAACGGCAGGCCCGAAACAGGCAGCCCGCGACGCAGCATTCACACCGCCAAACGAGCGCGCATCGGTTGCGGCTATCGGGATGGCGCAGGACTGCCGCGCCGCTCATTTGCATCTTGCCAATTTTCTTCGGCTTCATATTGCCCGGTCTTATTTTACTGCGGTTTGCGGCGCTGCACATGGCAAGTTCGTTTTCTGCTTCGTATTTCAACGCCGCATGGCATTCGCTGCTTCTGTCGGCGGCGGCGAGCCTTGTCGTCGTCGGGCTGGGACTCATTCTGGCCTACGCGCACCGCACAAAGGGCGCGTCCGGGATTGGCCAGATCATCCGGTTGGCGAACATCGGCTATGCGATTCCCGGAACCGTTTTGGGAATCGGCGTACTCATCCCGCTTGCCGCTTTCGATATCCGGCTCGATACGCTCATGCGTGACGGTTTTGGCGTTTCGACCGGGCTTGTGCTTTCCGGAACGGTTTTTGCCATTATTTTCGCCTATTCAGTGCGGTTTCTCGCAATCTCGTTTGGCTCACTTGAAAGCGGGCTTGAAAAAGTAACGCCCAATCTGACTGCCGCGGCGCGCACACTAGGCCGCACGGCATGGAGAACAATGATCGAAGTGCACCTCCCGATTTTGCGGCCAGCGCTGATAACAGCCGCATTGCTGGTTTTTGTGGACTGCATGAAGGAACTGCCGGCGACACTGATCCTGCGGCCATTTGATTTCGACACATTGGCAACGCTGGTGTTCACGCTGACCTCGCTTGACCAGCTTGAGGCGAGCGCCGCGCCAGCGCTTACCATTGTCGCGGCCGGATTGATTCCAATCATTCTGCTGGCCAGGAATTTGCGCGATCCAGAGTTGCGTAATGTTACGGAGCGATTTCAGCATTTTCAGTCGAGAAATCCGAAATTTGCTGGTAGGATCGCGAAGTAACTTTAATGTCGCGTCCATATAGGGTGTTCGGGAATTAAATGTCTCAGGTTGGAGTATCCGGCATATTTGACCGGGTGAAGCGCGTCGGGCGATTGAGGAAGAATTACCTTCTGATCGCAACCCTGTTGTCGTTGCTTTTCTTTGCTTTGGCCATATGGGGCTTCACGCACCCGGGCTTCGCCGCCTCCCAGTTGCAAGACTACGTGATGCGGAAAACCGGCCGTTCCCTGATCGTGAACGGCGGGGTCAGCCTGCAATATCTCCCGCAACTTTCAGTGCGCCTCAGCAATGTCGTGGTTTCAAATCCCGATGGCATGGAGGGAAACTTTGCACAAGCGGACCTGGTGGAGGTCCCCATACAATTGGGCGATTTGTTGCGCCGCCGGCTGAGGATACGGGACATCCGCCTTACCAAGCCACAATTCAATCTGGTGGTTGACGGAAAAAATCAGAGCAACTGGATCGCCAGCAAGAACACCGGCGGCGGCAAGGCAAACAACGCAATTCTCACGCCTTCGCTGAACGAGGCTCTCAATATGCGGGTTGAGGGCGGGACTTTCAGTTTTACCGACGAGCGTCACGCGGTGGCATTCGCCATTGGAAATGCTACGGCCGACGTGACCGTGACGGAAGAGGCTGAACTCAGCATATCCGGCACAGCCTCCATCAATTCGGAGCTCAGCCAGATTGAGGTCCACGTCAAATCCCTGCAGCGGATGGCGGCCGATGGCTCACCCGCAGACATCAATGTCAAATCCGCTGCGATGAGCATGAATTTCAGCGGAAGATTGGGGACACGGGCTGGGCCGAACCTCGCGGGTTCGCTGGTGGCCAGCGCTCCAAATCTGCGCCGCCTGGCGAAATGGCTTGGAACTGAAATCGGCGGGCGTGCAGGCCTGAGGGATTTCGCGCTTTCCGGGGCCATGGATCTTGCGGCCGACGCGCTGAAGCTCACAAAAGCCAGCGTGGCTCTTGACGGCATGACGGCGAAAGGCGAGCTGTTTGTTGATTATGGCCGCGAGACACCGCGCGTTACGGCGTCTCTCGCAACTGATTTGCTGACCCTTGATCCCTATCTCAGCTCACCTCAGAACAGCGGCGCTGGCGCTGAACAAAAGGGGGACCCCACATGGAAGATCGCAGCATTGAATTTTGCTGGCCTGAAAGGCGTCAATGGCGCGATGGCGCTGGCGGCGCGATCGGTGAAATGGGATGAAATCGAAATCGGCTCGGTTGATATTTCGAGCGATCTCAGGGACGGCGTATTGGAAACAAGATTTCAAAATGGCTCCCTCTATGGCGGCGCGGGCAGCGTCAAGCTGGTCCTTGATGGCTCGCAAGAGGTGTCCGCACTGCGCATGGCCGTCGATGGCCGTGGCCTCAAGGGCGAGGCTTTCTTCAAGGACTTTGCCGGACTGGACTGGCTGGGCGGCGCCACCGGATTGCAGGCGACGCTTTCCGCAAGCGGCAGAAACCAGCGGGAAATGATGTCCACGCTCAAGGGCAATTTCACGCTTGAAATCAGCAACGGTGAAATCCGCGGGGTGGATATTCTGGACACCGTGTCAAAAGTCAGCAGCGCGGTCGTGAACGGCTGGGGAAAGGATCCCCGCCGCCTGACGGCAATCGACCAGGCGAAGGCGACATTTGTCATTGAAGACGGCGTCGCGAAAACAAGTGACATAAGACTGCAAAGCCCGTTGTTTGAAATCACCGGCGGCGGCGAGATGGATATGCTGCGCCGGGCGCTCTATTTCAAGTTCAAGCCGCTGTTGGTGACTGGCGATGAAGTGGCGGCGGAACTGCCCGTGGACATTGTTGTCGAGGGTCTTTGGGACAAGCCCCGGATTTATCCAGATGTGGATGGGGTGCTGCAAAATCCTGAGGCTGCCTACGATGCTTTGCGCGAGCTTGGCGTGTCGGAGAAAACGATCAAGAAGATCGAAAAAAAGGGCGACAAATTGCTCAACAAGCTCAAGGGAAATTGACGGGCCATGATCCGCGTTCAGGCTGAGGCCTTTGATGTGGCACTTGAACTTGCAAAGCTGAAGCAGGGGCGGACGGATATTGGCGGCACGGTGGTTTTTGTCGGCACCATGCGCGAGCTGACCGGCGGTTCGCAAGTTTCAACGATGACGCTGGAGCATTACCCCGGCATGACGGAGAAGGCTCTGGCGGACATTGACCGGGAAGCCCATCAGCGCTGGCCCTTGCTGGATACGCTGATCGTCCACCGCTATGGCAAGCTTGCACCGGCTGACGATATTGTCATGGTGATTGCGGCTGCGACACATCGGGAGGACGCTTTTGAGGCCTGCCGTTTTCTCATTGACTGGCTGAAAACCAAGGCGCCCTTCTGGAAGCTGGAAGAGGGCCCGCAAGGCAGCGCGTGGGTTGAGGCCAAGGCGTCGGATGACAAGAGCGCGGCGCGCTGGGACAAGACCGCTTCGTGAGGCCACGGCAGCGGCCATTTTATCGCAGCATTCTGGATGGGTTGATTTTTCTGCTCGTCCTGACGGTGGCCATGGCGCTGATCCAGCGCTTTGGCGGATTTGACCTCGGCGATGGCGCGATTCATGTGATTGATGGCGATTTATTGCGCATGGGCGACGTCGAGGTTCGCTTGCAGGGCATTGACGCGCCGGAACACAGCCAGATTTGCGAGGATCGGCATGGTGCCAAATATCAATGCGGCAAGCATGCCGCGAGCATTCTGAGCGGGCTCATCGAGTCCCAAAAGATTTCCTGCACCTCCCATGAAGTGGACCGCTACGGACGTTCGGTCGCCGTTTGCATGAGCGGCGGCCAGGACCTTAACGCCGAAATGGTGCGGCTGGGATGGGCGGTGGCTTACGTCAATGGCTCCGCCTATCGCAGCCACGAGGCGGAGGCAAGGCGGGCCAAGCGAGGACAATGGGCCGGGAATTTCGAGAGGCCGGAAGCTTTCCGCGCCCGGCAACGGGCGATGCATGGTGCGCTTGGAGATATGGATGGTGCTGCTGGACAGGATTGAACTGTCGACCTCTCCATTACCAATGGAGTGCTCTACCACTGAGCTACAGCAGCAACGCCTGACCTCGAAACCGTGACATGCCACAGGCCTCTTCCCAGCGCAACCCTCCAGCCCTTGACAGATGGTTGAAGTCTTTCCATTTATGGCGAAATGGCGAAGAAAGCGCGGGGACCACGATCAGAAGCCGAGACTAAACGCCTCGCCCAGGCGTTGCGGATTAACCTGTTGAAACGAAAATCCCTCGCCAAAATCAAAAAGATCGTAGAAAAGCCACGAAAGTCAAGCGATAGCTAGCAATTTGCCCCATTGGGGCCATTTCTGCTAGTCAGCGGCGCTTTGGCGGGGTATTCCCCGCCCTGAAATTCGAAGGGAATAACCAGATGGATCGCATCCGTATTCGCGGCGGCAACAAGCTCAACGGCACGATCAATATTTCCGGCGCCAAGAACGCGGCCCTGCCCCTGATGATCACGGCGCTTCTCACGCCTGAGCAGCTGACGCTGCGCAATGTGCCCAGGCTGGTGGATGCGCTGCGGCTGCAGCGGATTTTGCAGAATCACGGCGTTGACATCATGGTCGCGGGCAAGCGGCCGGGCCAGATTTCAACCGCTGGCGAAACCCTGAAAATTTCAGCCAAGGACATTGTGGACACGACGGCCCCCTATGACCTGGTTTCCAAGATGCGGGCGAGTTTCTGGGTGTTGGGGCCATTGCTGGCGCGCTGCGGCGAGGCCAAGGTTTCGCTGCCCGGCGGCTGCGCCATTGGCACCAGGCCCGTCGATCTGCACATCATGGCCATGGAAAAGCTGGGGGCCGAAGTCGAAATTGATGCGGGCTATGTCATCGCCAAAGCCAAGCACGGCCTCAAGGGCGGGCATATCCGTTTTCCGAAGGTCACAGTTGGGGCCACCCACGCGGCCCTGATGGCAGCCGTGCTGGCCAAGGGCGACACCATCATCGAGAATGCCGCGCGCGAGCCGGAAATTGGCGATGTGGCGGAATGCCTGGTGAAAATGGGCGCCAAGATTGAAGGCATTCATACCTCCACCTTAAAGGTTACTGGCGTCACCAGCCTGCATGGCGCCGAGCATGAGGTTATCGCTGACCGCATTGAAGCCGGCACCTATGCGATGGCGGCGGCCATGACGGGCGGCGATGTCATGCTCAAGGGCGCGCGCGCCGACACCTTGAATCCATGATTGATGTCCTGACACGGAGCGGCATCACTGTGCAACGCAGCAACGAGGGCTTGCGCATCCAGCGCAATGGCAGCGGCATTGAACCGGTGAATGTCGACACGGACCCCTATCCCGGCTTTCCCACCGACTTGCAGGCGCAGTTCATGGCGCTGATGACCAAGGCCAAGGGCACATCCACCATCCGCGAAACGATTTTCGAAAACCGCTTCATGCATGTGCAGGAATTGGCGCGGCTTGGCGCCGACATCCGTTTGCATGGCGACACGGCTGAAGTGCATGGCGTCAAAAAGCTCACCGGCGCCGACGTCATGGCAACCGATCTGCGCGCCTCGGTTTCACTGGTGATCGCAGGCCTTGTGGCAGAAGGCGACACCATGATCCACCGGGTCTATCATCTTGACCGGGGTTTTGAGGCTTTGGAAGAAAAGCTGCAGGCCTGCGGGGCCGACGTGGAAAGGCTGTCGGGGCACTGAACCGTGTTGAAGCTGGCAGCCGTTGATGCGGATGATCTGAAAGTCATCTCGGCCCACATGCAGGATGCGCTGGTGCGGCTTTCTGACTTTCGCTATCTGAGCAGGCCACGCAAATTCGCGTTTGTCGCCAACCGCTTTGCCTGGGAGCGGCAGCCCCACTCGGAGCGCCGCCGCACGGGCCTGCATTTTCGAGCATGTGCTGAGCGTGAAGCAGCTCGGCATTCGGGATATGGGGCCCGATCAAGTCCTGTCGCTGCTTTCCATCGGGTTCGAGCCCGGAGCCAGTCCATCAGGCACCATCTCGCTGACGTTTGCAGGGGGGTTCGATATCAGGCTTGAGGTTGAGTGCATCGATGCGCAACTGCGCGATCTTGGCGCGGCCTGGCACGACCGAACACCCCCAGCCATGATGGCTAGCCTGCCTGTTCCACTCCGTCTATTCTGGATTTCATGAACGACGGAACAAACAACCGCCTTGTCGCGGTCGACCTCGATGCGAGCCTGGGCGCCAGCCCCTCGCCAGAGGCAGATCATGAGCGGCGGGTTGCGATTTATGACCTTCTGGAAGAAAATTCATTCGCGCTGCTGAGTGGGCCGCAAGGCCCTTACAGACTGCAGCTTTCCACCCAGGACGGGCGATTGCTGTTTGAAATTTTCAATGAGCGCGAGGAAAAAATCTCGATCATCGGGCTTTCCATGTCGCCGTTCCGCGCCATTGTGAAGGATTATTTCCTGATCTGCGAAAGCTATTACCGGGCCATCAGGCTTTCGACGCCCTCGCAGATTGAAACCATCGATATGGCGCGGCGCGGCCTGCACAATGAGGGCAGCGAAATTCTGAAAGAACGGCTCAACGGCAAGGTCGACATGGATTTTGACACGGCGCGGCGGCTGTTCACGCTGGTCTGCGTCCTGCACTGGCGCGGATAGGCCCAATTCATGCCCGGCGACCTGCCAAGCGCCATTCTCTTTGCCTGCACGCAGAACGTGATCCGCTCACCCATGGCGGCCGCCATCATGAAGCATTTCTACGGCCACCGGGTCTATGTGGCCTCGGCCGGCGTGAAAGCCGGCGAAGCCGATCCATTCATTGGCGCCGTCCTGGACGAGATGGGCATCGATCTCGGCAAGCACCGCCCCCATAGTTTTGCGGATCTTGAGGATTCAAGTTTTGACCTCGCCATTTCGCTTGTCGCCGGAGGCCCATCACTGGGCTCTGGAACTCACCCGCACCATGGCCATCGAGACGGAATATTGGCCGACCATGGACCCCTCGGCCACATCCGGCAGCCGGGAACAGATTCTCGACAGCTACCGGCATGGTGCGCGATGGCCTGGTTCGCCGGATCAGAGCACGATTTCGGCGCGCGGGGGCGAGAGGCGTATAATGCAGCGCTCTGTCGCAAGCTCTTGCATTTGGACGCAAGAGGTCCATCTATCGCGGCCAATCACGTTTCCAACCGGAAAAACTCATGGCGAAAGAAGAACTTCTCGAATTTGAAGGCACGGTCTCCGAGCTGCTGCCCAACGCGACGTTTCGTGTTTTGCTCGACAACAACAATCATGAAATCATCGCCCATACGGCGGGCAAAATGCGCAAGAACCGCATCCGGGTTCTGGCAGGCGACCGCGTGATGGTTGAAATGACGCCCTATGACCTGACCAAGGGCCGCATCAACTATCGCTTCAAATAAGCCCCATGGCCGACGCAAGGGTTAAACTCGTGCTCGCCAGCGCATCGCCGCGCCGGTTGACCCTTTTCGAGCGCGTCGGCCTCAAACCAGACCTGCTGAACCCGGCCGACATCGACGAGACGCCGAAAAAACGCGAGACGCCGAGGCGCCTTTCCATCCGCCTGGCGGAAGAAAAGGCCAGGATCGCGCACATGGCGCCACAAGTGACAGCGCTGGGTTCCGGCGTTTTCATACTGGCGGCGGATACGGTTGTGGGGCTTGGGCGGCGCATTCTGCCCAAGGCTGAAACACCGGAAGAGGCATTCGCTTGCTTGACCCTGCTGTCGGGCCGGTCGCACTGGGTTTATTCAACCGTGTGCCTGATTGGCCCCAAGGGCAATAAAACCACACGCTGCAGCGAAACAAAGGTGCGGTTCAAGCGTCTTTCACGCGAAGACATCCAGAGCTACATCAAATCCGAGGAATGGCGCGGCAAGGCTGGCGGTTATGCCATTCAAGGCCGGGCGGAAGCCTTCGTGCGCAATCTCACGGGTTCCCACTCCGGCGTTGTCGGCCTGCCGCTCTATGAGACGGTGCACTTGCTTGAGGGGGCTGGCTATCCCATCCTGCACACTTGGATGAATTCTCCTTCCGCGTTGGCCTGATGGTTGATCCTGTCCGACTGAAACCCCGCAGGCCCTGCCCCATTTGCAAGAAACCGTCGACGCAAAAATTCCACCCGTTCTGCTCATCCCACTGTTCGCAAGTTGATCTCAACCGCTGGCTTGGCGGGAATTACGCCATTCCCGCAGTTGAGGGCGAAGAAGGGACGGATGCTGATTTGGACATTGAGCCGCAAAAAGACTAGCGTTCTCCCAAGAGCGGGAAGGGGAGGCAGTGGAGCCCGCCAGCAAGAAACCCCGGAGATCTATTGGGAGTTCTTGCCGGAAGCCCGCCAAATGGTGACTGCGTGAGATGGAACCATGGTGTTTCCCAGAATGATTTTTCCCCAATTGGGCGCTTTCCATGGTTTGTCGCCGTAGTTGAAGGCGAAGATGTATTTGCCCCTGCGGCGCAGGCGAATGTGGGGCGGCAGCTTGGTTGTCTTGAGTCCCGCTTCCCGGCATATGCAGGCCATCACGCTGCCAATGAGCTTTTCATCGGGCAGGCAGGCAAGGTAGTAGTGCCTGTTTTTCGCGGTGAGGGCTGGATCGCCATTGGCGAATTTTGCCAGCACGGTTGCGCCGGTTTCAGCATACTCGCGCCACCGAACACCAAGACCGCTTGCCTTGCCCTTCACCGGGTCTGAAAGGCCTGGGCGCAAGGAAGAGACTTGGGTTATTCGCAAACCCGTGAGCTCGCGCAGGGGTCCAGGCGCCAGTCCGTCGGGCGTCGCGCCGTGGCGCGTTCTTGATCCGCTGCGAGGCCCGTAGAGCACGGCGCCCGTCGCGCTCTCAAAGGCTTTCAACGCCTTGTCTGAAACATGGGGCAGCGATGGCGCAAGGACGAGTTTGTAGCCCCCTAGCGGCGCGCCGGGGGGCACGAAATCCACGTCCAAACCGAGCCGCCTGGCCGATTCATAGAAACGGAAAACCAGTTCCTCGTAGCGGAAGTCAGCGGCGTGGGGCTGAATGCGGGTCATCCAATAGGCTTCGTAGTCATAGACAATGGCGACTGGCGCTTGCTCTGTATCCGGCAGAGCGCCGATCTCCTCGAGCTCCCTTCCGGTCCGGGTTGCCTCCTGGCCGCCCACGGACAGTTCGTCGAGGCCCGGAAGGTTGAGGCCGGAATGCATTTGCTCCTGCGCGGACGCCGCCTGACGCCAGCGGAAATAGCTCACGACTTCGGCCCCGTGGGCGAGCGCCTCCCAGGTCCAAAGCCTCACCATGCCCGGTTTGGGGACCGGGTTCCATGGCGCCCAGTTCACAGGGCCCGGCTGCTGCTCCATGACCCAGAAACGGCCGCGGCCAACGCCGCGATAGAGGTCGTGGTGAAAAGGCGCGATATCGGGATGCGAGGTCTCGGCCCAGCGGTTGCGTTCTTCCTCGCTGAAAGGAAACCTCTCCACGAAGCCAGTTGGATATGAATCCCAGGACGCAACATCAATCTGCTCGCCAACAGGCCAATGATCGAACTCATTGAAAAAGCCCATGAAGTTATGGGTAATCCAGCGGCCCGGCGAATGCTTGCGAATGATGTCGCATTGCAGCTTGTTGTAACTTGCGACCTGCGAAGACTGAAACCGCCAGAAATCCAGCCGGGCCGCTGGGTTGGCCTCGGTGACAGTGAGGTTTGGCAATGATATCTGCTCAAAGTCCTGCACCTCCATCGACCAGAAGACATTTCCCCAGGCCTCGTTCAATTGATCCGTGGTCTGGTAGTTGCGGCGGAGCCAGGCTTGAAATGCCTTCAGGTCTTCCCTGCCCCAGGACAACACTGTGTCATGGCAACCATACTCATTATCAGTTTGCCACCCCACAACGGCTGGGTTTTGCCCGTAGCGCAGCGCCATGATCTCGACAATGCGGCAACTTTCGCCGCGATAAATCTCCGAGGAAAAGGTGTAATGGCGGCGCGAGCCAAAGCCGCGAACATTTCCATTGGCATCAACAGGGGCAATTTCGGGGTACTCATCCATCAGCCATTTTGGCGGCGTCGCGGTGGGCGTGCCCAGCACAACCTTGAGGCCTGCCTTGCCAAGCACATCAATGGCACGGTCCAGCCATTCCCATTCATATTGACCCCGGCGGGGCTCGAAGCGCGACCAGGCAAATTCGCCAACGCGCACAAAGGAGATTCCCATCTCGCGCATGCGGCGCGCGTCCTCTGGCCACCAAGCTTCCGGCCAGTGTTCTGGGTAATAGCAAACACCAAGCATTATTTTGTGAGATCGCCGTTGATGATTGCAGCGCCATCAGCATCAAAGAGATGGCAGGCCCTGGATGGAATACCGAATACAACCGTCGAGCCAGGCGCGGCCGTTGCCAGCCCGTCAGCCTTCACCGAGATGTCGCTGCCATCCGGCAGACTCGCATAGAACATTGTCTCCGACCCGAGGTATTCCGCCAGGCGAAGCGTGCCCTTTAGCTCGCCGTCGCTCTTGCCGCCAACGATCATGTGTTCTGGCCGGATGCCCAATGTCACCGGTTGGTTGGCCTGAACTTTTGCCCCCTGACTGTCGACAGATACTTTGCCTCCGCCCGGCATGGTAACATCAAGCTTGCCGGCCTTGCCGGCTGATACCTTGGCCTTGATGAAGTTCATTTTCGGTGAACCGATAAATCCCGCAACAAAAATATTGCGCGGGCGATGATACAGCTCAAGCGGCGATCCCACCTGCTCGACAATGCCGGCATTCAGCACCACAATCTTGTCCGCCATGGTCATGGCTTCCACCTGGTCATGGGTGACATAGATCATCGTCGCGCCAAGGTCTTGATGCAGCTTGCCAATCTCGATGCGCATTTGGACGCGAAGATTTGCGTCAAGATTTGACAACGGCTCGTCAAAGAGAAACACCTGTGGCTCGCGCACGATGGCGCGGCCAATCGCGACACGCTGGCGCTGGCCACCGGAGAGTTGCGACGGTTTCCTTTGCATGAGAGGCCCAAGCTGAAGCATTTCAGCGGCCTTGTTGGTGCGCTTGGCGATATCAGCCGCCGAATGACCGGTCATGCGCAGCCCAAATCCAATGTTGTTTTCGACTGTCATGTGAGGATAGAGAGCGTAGGACTGGAACACCATTGCCACACCACGGTCGGCTGGCCCGACTTCTGTCATGTCCTGATCGCCAATTTTGAGTTCACCGGCAGATATGTCCTCCAACCCCGCCACCATGCGGAGCAATGTGGACTTGCCGCAGCCCGACGGCCCAACGAACACGCAGAACTCGCCGTCGGCAATATCAAGATCGACGCCCTTGATAACCGAGACATCGCCGAACTGTTTCTTCACATTGCGCAAAGTTACGTTTGCCATGGCTTTATTCCTTCACCGTTTTGATTTCGAGGAGAATGGCTGACTCTGGATAGAGTTGCGGAATATTGAGACCGAGACTTTGCAGCAGGCCCCCGGCAATGGCCGTGTCACCGGACAGCAAAGCAAGCTGTTGTGGGTGCGACCGAACAAAAGGCGGCGGTGTTGGACCAAGCAGTTTCACCGTGTAATGCGACTCCGGCCAATAAACCGGAAGGGTCAGCGGCAAAGGCTGCTCCTGAAGGGTCTGGGTGGATTGGGCGACGGCGACAATGAGGTGTTCTTCCCGCGTCTCGCTGCTGCCAGCCATCACGCCGAAAACATGACGGCCATCAACAACGGGATAATCAATGATCGTCGAGCTGGGGCTGTGAAGAACATAGCGCAGGGATTTGTGCAAGCCAATCCACATTGCAAGTTCTTCGCGCTCAACATCGGAAAGCTGGAGCGGATTGAGCTCAACGCCGAGATGGCCAAAAAATGCCACAATGGCCCGGAATGCAAGAGTGTGCTTGCGGTGGGTTTGATGGTTGGGAGACGCCGAAATATGGCAACCCATCACTTCCGGCGGCAAGAAGCGGCGCGCGCCTTGCTGGATCGAGAGGCGCTCAAGCGCATCCGTGCAATCTGAAACCCAAACCCGGTGGGTGTGCCGCAATGCGCCATAGTCGGCGCGGCCGCCGCCCGATGCGCAGTTCTCGATTTCGAGGCCGGGGTGGGCTTTTCGAACGCGCGCCATGAGAGCATAGGCCGCGTGGGTTTGCCGCGACACGGCCGCGCGACCTCGCGCGTCGCCGGCATGGGTGATGTCGCGGTTCATGTCCCATTTGATGTAGGCGATCTCATAAGCCCGAAGCGGATCGTCCATGCTCTTGAACAAATAATCGCTTGCCTCCGGGCGGGTGAGATCCAGAACCATCTGGTGCCGGGATTCAAGAAGCGGCTGCCCTTCAATCTTCAATATCCAGTCCGGATGCTTCCTGTAGAGATCGGAATTGCGGTTCACCATCTCGGGTTCAAACCAAATGCCAAACTCCATGCCAAGCGAAACCACATGATCAACAAGCGGCCCAAGACCGTCAGGATACTTGCGCTTGTCGATGAACCAGTCACCCAGGCTTGAAGTGTCATCGTCGCGTAGTCCAAACCAGCCATCATCCAGAACAAAACGCTCTATGCCCAGACCCGCAGCGGCAGTTGCCTGGGCTTTTAGAGCGTCGATCCTGTGGTCACAGTAGTTGCCCTCCCAGGTGTTGAGGGTCACCGGGCGGGGCCGCATTTTCCCGCCTGGCCAGGTTACCACGTCATTGCGAACGGCGGCATGGAATTTGGGCCAGAGATCATAGGCATCGCCATAGGCTTCGTCGGCTGCATAGACCGTTGGCGAGGCATAGGTTGCGCCGGGCTGCAAAATCATTTCGCCGGGCTCAAACAATTCGCCGCCGTGCAACAAAACGCGGCCATCATCCGTGGGATCAATGGCGATCACATGATTGCCGCTCCACCCCACGTGCATGGCATGAACACTTTGCGCTCCCATTGCGTTCTGGCTTTCAATCGCAACCGCGGGAAAGCGGTCATGGGAGGTTCGGCCACGGCGATTTTCCTGAACCCATAACTTGCGGCTGGCGGGTTCACGGCACTCATGAAATTCACGGCCCCAGCTTCCCCTGAACCCCACGTAGTTTTTTGGCGTGCCAGGAATCAGAACGGTTCCGGCCATGCAGCGGTCAAGGACGTAGGGTGTTGCGCCAAGATTCTTGAGCTCCGCGCACATTGCCAACACGGATGAGAGCTTGAAGCGCAGAGTAATTGCCAATTCGGCGCTATGGTCGGTTGCGGCAAGTTTCAGCGCCGAATCCGTTGATTCCAAAATTGTCCAGCCCGCGGGATGGAAAGTAAAATTTTTCCCATCCCTATGTCCGGCAATCGCGGGCCACCCGAAGTTGCCATGTCCGCCCGTGGGCAAATACACCGCGCTCGGCGCCGCGACATCCATGCCATTCACGCGACCCGCCCGGCGCAAGAGGTCATTCAGGCCCGCATCGCTGAAACCCGCCGCCGAGAAAGCGGAAACTATGATTGGCATGCCCCGCTCCGGCAGCGCCAGAACCAGCCGCTCGCCAAGCCTCGCGATCGCGCAATTCATCCCTTCGTCGCTCCAAGCGTGAGGCCTGCAATGAAGTGTTTCTGCATCAGGAAGAACATGGCGACAGGCGGGAGAGCCGCAATGATGGAAGCCGCTGTGATGAGTTCCCACGCAACCTTCCATTGGCCTTTCAACTCGTTCATTCCAGCCGTCACCGGCCGCACATCGGCGGATTGCGCCATGATGGTGGCCCAGAAATAATCATTCCAGATGAAGGTGAAGATCAATACGGAAAGGGCCGCAATGGCTGGCCGCATCAAGGGCAAGACAATATGCCAGAAAATCCTGAATTCGCTCACGCCGTCAACGCGCGCCGACTCAATCAGCGCGAAGGGCAGGCCCTTGATGAAATTCCGCATGAACAGCGTGCAAAAACCAGTTTGGAACGCCACATGGAACATGATCAGTCCCATGGTGGTGTTGTACATGCCAAGCTGGAGGGTGAGATCGCGCACGGGGATTGCGAGGATTTGAAAGGGAACAAAATTGCCGGCCACAAACATGAAAAACACGATCAAGTTCGATTTGAACTTATAGACCGCCAGGGCGAACCCGGTCATGCAGGAGAGCGCTACGGCGCCGATCACGGTTGGGATCGTCACCTTGAAGGAATTGAGGATGTACCAGCCGATGTTGCTGTTCTCAAACACCGCCGAATAGTTTTCGACGCCGGCAAATCCCGACGGCATTCCAAAATAATTGCCAACGGCAAGATCCGCCGCAGGCCGGATAGAGGTGACCGCGATGCCGATGAGCGGCAAAAGCCACAGGAAGAGCGCCAGGGGCAGCACGCAATTGTAGGCAACGCGCGCCCATGGCTTGGCTTGCTTGATTGGCTTTGGAAACATCAGCCATCCCTCTCTTGCGACAGCATGCGGACGATGAACAGGCTGATGAACACCAGCATGATGGCAAACAGCACAACCGCGATGGCAGCGCCGTAACCCATGGCCGTGCCATACTCGGACAGCGACTGCTCATACATGAAATAGGAGAGAACCCGGCTGGAGCCATAGGGCCCGCCCACCGTCATGATCGACACCAGATCGAATGAGCGAAGAGCGCCGATCACCGTCACCACCAGGGCAATGAATGTGGCGGGACGAAGTTGCGGGATAATGATGTGCCACAGCATCGACCAGCCCCGGGCATTGTCCATGCGGGCCGCCTCAACCTGCTCGGAACTGATGTTGTTGAGGCCAGTAAGATAGAGGATCATGCAATAGGCGGTCTGGGGCCAAAGACCCGCCGCGATAATGCCGAGCGTGGCATAGCGCTCATCCGCCAGCACAGCGAGCTCGGTTCCGGTGATGCCTTTGATGATCGCGGGCAGCAGCCCAAAGTCTGGCGCATAGAACCATGTGAAAATGAGGCCAACAACCACCTGGCTGATGACAAATGGAAAGAAGAAAAGCGATTTATAGAGTCTGATGCCAGCTACGGTTTGGTTCAAAAAAAGCGCAACCGCAAGCCCGGCCGGTATGGCCAGCAAATAGAGGACAAGCCAGATAAGGTTGTTCTTGAGCGATGTGTAAAAGGAGTCGTCATCAAGCAGGTCAACGTAGTTCTGCCAACCAACCCAGGTCTTGGGGCCAAGGCCATCCCACTCATAGAAGCTGATGTTGATGGATTGCAGGATCGGATAAATGACATAGACCAAAAACATGGCCATGCCGGGAGCCAGGAACAGCCACGGCGCCAGAGCCTTCTGGTTTTTCTTCCAAAAGCCAGCCTGAGCCTGCTGTGACATCCAAGACCCCTCTCAAAGTTTCATGTGAAGAGGAAGCCGGACTTCGCCCCCAAAGTCCGGCTTCAGGAGGTTCTACTTATAAGCCTTGTCGGCGACCTTCTGCAGGCGCTCAAGGATGGCGTCGATGTTCTCAGGCTTGGTCATGAACTCCTGGAAGCCTTCCATGCCCGCCTTGGCCATGTCGGCGGGAGCGTCACGGTCGAAGAACTGGGCCAGGGCGTGGGCGCTGGAAAGCATCTCGAAGCCCGCCTTGATGAACGGATCATCAGCGGCAGTGGCCTTGTTGTTCACCGGAAGCTGGCCAAGCGTTGCGTTGATCTTGGTCTGGGCTTCGGGAGAGGCGACATAGGCCAAGAACTTCTTGGCGTCTTCCTTGTTCTTGGCGGCTGACGGAATGTGGAACGTATCCGTCGGGGCCTCTTCAGCGCGTGGGATTCCGGGGGTGATTTCCGGGAACACGAGGAAGCCCAGATTGTCGTTGGTCATGCCGCCCTGCTTGAAGGTGGCGACGGCGAAGTTGCCCATGACATAATTGGCGGCCTTGCCCTGCACGATCAGCGCTGCGGCATCCTGCCAGTCGATGGCGGCATGGTTGGCGGTGGTGTAGGGCACAATCTTGGCCCATTCGGCGAATGCGGCTTTGACCTTCGCATCAGTCCACTTCGCCCGGCCGGCGGTCAGGTCCATGTGGAACTCGTAGCCATTGGTGCGCATGTTGATGTAGTCAAAAATGCCAGCGATCGGCCACAGGGCCTTGGAGCCGGTGGTGAGGCAATCAATGCCGGCGGCCTTGAACTTCTCGCAATTGGACACAAACTCAGCCCAGGTCTTGGGTTCGGTGACGCCTGCTTTCTTGTAAACATCCTTGTTGTAGTAGATGCCCCATTGATAATAAGTATAGGGAACACCCCACTTCTTGCCGTCCATGGTCATGGAGGCGGCGGCAGATTTCAATTGCTCGTTCAGGCCATTGGCCTCCCACATATCGTCAACCGGCTCAAACAGGCCAGCCTTGACGTATGGGGCCATGCGGTTGCCCGCGTACCAAGCGGCAACGTCCGGCGCATCAGCGGTCAAGAAGTTGCGGATGGCGGCTTTGTAGCCTTCATGGTCGAAGTTGTTCCACTTCACCGTGATATCGGGATTGGCTTTCTGGAAATCGGCGATCAGATCTTCCATCGCCTTCTTGGGCGCCGGATCGGACTGGTCGGAGTTCAGAACGATTTCGCCAGCAAGCGCTGTCGAAGCTGACAGGGCAAGGCCAAGCGCCAAGCCCGAAAGGGTCTTGAAGTATTTCATATTTTTCTCCCTATGACCGCCATCCACTATGGCAGCGGCGAATTAGCACGCATCCAGTTTCTTGTTTTGAACTGCGCGTATGGCTTGACCATGACCCAGAAACCCGTAAGGTTCAACCGGAAACCGGGCTTAAAATTCCCGTATTCTAAGATTGCAGGTGCCATGGTTCGAACAGCGCCAATTGATTTTCGTGACGAGAGCCTTCCCGCTCATCCCGATAGCGGTCCGGGGCATCCCCTTGTGGTTTTTGACGATCATGGGTTTTGCGCGGGCAAGACGCTTGACGTGATGCGGATGCCGGGACCCCACATGCACAGTCAAATAGAGCTCAACTTTGTTCTCGAAGGCCGCATGACCTATTGGTTCGATGGTCGTGAACTCACGGTTTCGGAAGGAAGACTGGCGCTGTTCTGGGGCATGATTCCCCATCAGGTGACGGGCGCGGTGGACCCCACCAAATTCGTTTGCCTTTATGTTCCCATGTCGGTGTTTCTCGGGCTTCCCGCCTTAAGCCGCCTGCGCGAAGCGATGTTTCGTGGAGCCGTCATAGAGGCTCTCAGCATAAAGCCGTTCGATCGGGACATCTTCATGAGGTGGCGCGAGGAATTGCTGTCGGGAAACGACCAAATTGAACAAATCGTGCGCGACGAGCTGACGGCCCGCGTGCGCCGCATTGACCGCGAGGGGTGGCGAGATCTGCGCGACCTCGCCGAGGCCTCTCCGCACGCGGCAAGCCACGACCCGGACCGGGCCTTGCATGTGGAGCGGATGGCGCGTTTCGTGGGCGAGAACGCATTGGATGACATCACCGTCGAAGATGTAGCCGAAGCCGCAGGGCTTCACCCCAATTATGCCATGACATTGTTCAAACGCAGCCTTGGCCTTACGATCAACCAGTCAATCACCAGGCATCGGCTGGACACGGCGCAATCCATGCTGATCGCCACGGAAATGCCCGTTGCGGCAATCGCTTTCGACTGTGGTTTTGGCTCCCTCTCGCGTTTCTATGACGCCTTCAAGGAGCGGTTTCATATCAGCCCGAAGGTGTTCCGGCAGCGGATTACCCAGTCTCTAGGCTAGGCGCTCGATCGCGGCATTCCCAACCCGCACCCGCGCCGCCCGATGCGGTGTTGGCCAATGTCTGCCCGCCCCCTATTGCCGGTATGCTTGCGCTTGAAACAGGGCATGACATGGCGATGAGCGGCCGGGGCAGGACCAATCAACGGGCGGCTTTCTTTCTTGCAAGCGGAAATCCAATCCCACATAAGCGCGAAACGTCACGTGCCCAGGTAGCTCAGTTGGTAGAGCAGCGGACTGAAAATCCGCGTGTCGGCGGTTCAATTCCGCCCTAAGGCACCATTTTTAATTCTTCAAATCAAAGCATTGGCTAGTAGCTTATCCGTTTTGGACATAAAGCCATAAAAAGGCTAGCATTCACCAAAAATCAGGAAGGGAAGAACTGGTGGGGCCATCGCGAATTTTGATCGTCGACGACCACCCCCTGTTTCGTGAAGCGCTGCGGCAGGCATTGAGCGGCGGCGGGAGCGACCTTGAAATTTCCGAAGCAGGTTCGCTGGACTCGCTGATCGCCCAATTGACCAGACATGAGGGATGCGATCTCGTTCTGCTGGATTTGCGCATGCCGGGAGTGCAGGGCTTTTCGGGGCTTATTTATCTGCGCACGGAGTATCCCAATATTCCGGTTGTTGTCGTTTCGGCCAATGAAGAGTTGGGCGTCGTCAGGAAGTCGCTCGACCTTGGCGCTTCCGGATTCATTCCAAAATCCGCTGACACGCGGACAATCATCGAAGCCGTTGAAACCATTCTGCAGGGCGGTGTTTGGTCGCCGCCTGGCGTTGGCCTGGAAACGCCCATTGATGCGGAAACCACAGACATCGCAAACCGCGTGGCAACCCTGACGGCCCAGCAAATCCGTGTGTTGATGATGTTGAGAACCGGCCTGCTCAACAAGCAGATTGCCCATGAGCTGCGCATCTCCGAGGCGACGGTCAAGGCTCACGTATCCGCCGTCCTGCAGAAGCTGGGCGTTGCCAGCCGCACCCAGGCCGTGATCGCCGCCAACCGGCTGGCCAATGATTTCATGGCCTAGCCTACTCCGCGGCGTCGGCCTTGATGGCTACGTGGGACATGGCGGCGCGCAGGGCCGCAGGCTTTATGGGCTTGCGCAGCAGATGGATGTCGTTGGCCAGGGTCTGATCCGCAACCGCAGGCGATCTGTCCGCCGTGATAAGAATCGCAGGTGTATGGCGGCGTGACCGCCGGCGCAATTCCTGAATGAGCGAAATGCCATTTTCATTGTCCAGGTGATAGTCCGCGAGGATCATGTCGATGCGCCCCAGGGCAGCATCGTGAACGCGATTGGCATCGGCCTGCCCGCGCGCCAGATGAACCGTGCAACCCCACCCTTCAAGCAGGTTTTTCATGCCATCCAAGATGACCGGCTCATTGTCGACCACGAGAACCGCAGTCATGCTGCCCAGCCCCACGGTCTTGCGACGCATTTTTTGAATCCTGGCGCGCGCGACCACAACGCGGGCCAGGGGAACTGTAAGGGCAAACATGCTGCCCTTGCGATGGTTGGAACGGAGCGTGATCTCACTTCCCAGAATGCGCGCAACCCGGTCGACGATGGACAGGCCAAGGCCCAGGCCCGAGGCGCGGCCGTCATCCTCGTGCAAACGCTGAAATTCCTGGAAAACGAGTTCATGCTTGGACCTGGGGATGCCAATGCCCGTATCGTGAATTTCGATGCGCAGGCAGTTTCCACTCCGCCTGCAGCCAACCAGAATGCGGCCCGAATTGGTGTATTTCACGGCGTTTGAAATGAAATTCTGAAGCACCCGGCGCAGCAACTTGCGGTCGGTCTCGACCGCGGCGCTGCAAGGCATGGTCTTGAATCCCAGATTCTTCCTGGCCGCGGCGGGCGCATATTCGGTGTTCAGCAATTCCAAAAGCTCATCAATGCGGAACGGCACAATGTCCGGTGTCATGGCGCCGGCATCGAGGCGCGAAATATCAAGGAGCGCGGAGAGAATTTCCTCGACTGCCTCCAGCGAAGAGTTGACATTGCGCGCCAGTTCCCCGTCGCGGGTGCTTTCAAGGCGCTCGACGAGGCTTGAGGTAAAAAGACGCGCCGCATTGAGGGGCTGCAGAATATCATGGCTCGCAGCGGCAATAAACCTTGTCTTTCCCAAGTTGGCTGCCTCGGCATCGGCCTTGGCGAGCGCCAATTCGAGAGTGCGCTCAGTTACACGGCGCTCCAGTTCTTCGTTCGACCGTTGCAGGGTTTCAGCGGTTCGCACAATTTCGGTGACGTCGGCGAAGGTTACAACAACACCACCATCGGGGATTGCGTTTGATCTTATTTCGAGGACATGGCCATCCAGGCTCACACGCTCGCGAAACTGCTCATGGGTCACTGTCAGCTTGCGCAGGCGGTCTTCGAGGCGCGATTCAGTGCTTTCGGTGGTGCGCAGGAATTCAATGATGATATCGCGCATGGGCGCGCCAACCCGCTCCAATTCACTGCTGAGTTTGAGATAGCCCTGAAACCCCGCGTTCCAGCAGCTCAAGTTCATTTCATAATCAAAAACCGCAATGCCCTGCTGGACATTGTCGATGGCTGACTGCAGCAGATCGCGGTTGTGCTGAATGGCGGCGGAAGCATCATCCAAAAGTCGCATGGCGCCTCTTGGATGAGCCGAATGACGCTCAAGCAACAGCGCCATGACGAGGCGCGAAGAGGAGACGCCAACCGCGCGGGCGAGCAGAAGCTCGGCGAATTTCAGCATTGGAACATCGGCTTCAATTGCCGGGCGCTGGACCTGGCTGCGCTCGGCAAAAAATTCGGCGAAGGCTGATTTGGCGCGCGCTTCACCAAGATAGCGGGCTACTGTTTGCTCAAGTTTTTCAACGGTGACCGCGGTGCGCCAGAGGCGGGATCCCGCGCCCGCGCCAACTGTCAAGTCGCGCGCGACAAAGCTCGCAGCCTGGATGCGCTCGATTGGCGATGGAACGCGGCTGAGGGAGAAGCCCACATAGGCGCAGATGTTCGCCGCCAGACTCCACAAGACTCCATGGCTCAAGGGATCGAATTCCATGTTGAACAACATGCGTGGCCTGAGAAAGCCAAGGTCAAAAGGTCCCCGGTTAATCAGCGTGTGAGAGACCCATCCCGCGTCAGCAAACGAAGGCAGCAGCAGCGTGTAGGCCCAGACAGAGGCGCCAAAGAGAAGTCCCGCCATGGCGCCGCGCGCTGTCGCCCGTTTCCACACCAGGGCCCCAAAAAACGCGGGGGCGAACTGGGCCACGGCGGCAAAGGAAATCAGCCCAACCTGGGCCAGGGCCGCCGTTGAGCCGATCATCTTGTAATAGCCATAGGCCATGACCAGAATTAGGACGATTGCCAGCCTTCTGATGGCTATCAGGGTTTTTCCCATGTCATTCAAAATATCCGGGCGTTCGGCCCGGCGCCGCAACAACATGGGCACGACAAGGTTGTTGCAGATCATGATGGAGAGCGCGATGGTCTCGACCACGACCATGGCGGTGGACGCCGACAATCCGCCAATGAAGGCAATCATGGCAAACAGGTTGCTGTGGGCGCTCACGGGCAAGGCCAGAACAAACATGTCGCCATCGCTGCCCGGCTGCAAAAGCACCAGGCCCGCGATCGCTATGGGCAACACAAATATATTGATCGCCACGAGATAGAGCGGGAATAGCCACGCGGCGCGGCGAATGTCGTCCGGATGGGCATTCTCAACAACGGCGACATGGAACTGGCGGGGCAGCAGTATTATGGCCATGGCGGCCAATGCAGTCAGGGTTATCCAGCGTCCCCCATGCAGCCCTTTGGTCAACAGCCCGGAAATATGCTGGTCAGACGTGACGCGGGCGGCGAGGCTTTCAAATCCACCTAGCATCGAAAGGGTCACAAACAGGCCTACCGCCACGAAAGCACCCAATTTCACAAGTGATTCAACCGAAATGGCCAGGATCATGCCATCTTGGTGCTCGGTTGTGTCGATGTGGCGGGTGCCGAACAGAATTGCGAAGGCCCCCATGGTGACGGCCACCAGAATGGAAAGCCCGTCAATGCGTTGCATGAATGGCATGGCGGCGCTGGCAATCACCGGATTGGCGATCACGACATCAAGAGAAGCCGAAACGGCCTTCAACTGGATTGAAATGTAGGGCACGATGCCAATGGTCGCGACCACGGCGACAAGCGCGCCCAGCGCTTCGCTCTTGCCATAACGGGCCGACAGGAAATCGGCGATTGAGGCGATGTTCTGGCGCTTGGCGATGTCGGCAATGGTTTGCAGGACGCGCCAGCCCAAGGCGAAGACGAGGATAGGCCCGATATAGATCGGCAAGAAATCAAGGCCAGAGCGCGAAGCAATGCCAACGCTGCCGAAATAGGTCCATGACGTGCAGTAAACGCCGAGGGAAAGGGCATAAATAAAGGGGCGTGGCGAGCCGGGCTTGCGCCTCTTGGCCAATCTATCGCCCCAGGTTGCAACTGCAAACAGGCCACCAAGATAAGTGAGGCCGATGAGGAATATGACCCAGCTCTGCAACATGGGATCCAGCCTAAACGATTGCGGCCAGAAATCATATCCTTGCCGTCCGGATCAACGGGCATTCAACAATCGTCTAATAGACGCACCCGGCGTTGTTGGATAAGGCGTCTGCAAACCCGGAGTGGGACGCATTCCGGAAATAAAACGGAGGAAACACAATGTCTGACCTGACGATGAATGCCCATGCCGCAAAAGGGCAAGGAATGAGCCGCGACGAGAAATTCGTCGTGTTTGCGTCTTCCACCGGAACCGTCTTCGAGTGGTATGATTTCTACCTCTATGCGACGCTGGCGCCTTTTTTCGCGGCCCTGTTCTTCCCGCCGGGAAATGACACGGCGGCCCTGCTTTCAGCCTTTGCCACTTATGCGGCGGGATTTCTGGTCCGCCCCTTTGGCGCACTCGTGTTCGGCCGCCTTGGCGACATGATTGGCCGCAAATATACATTCCTCGTCACCATGATGGTGATGGGCATCGCAACTTTCGCCGTTGGCCTGTTGCCGACATTTGCAACCATCGGCTGGCTTGCGCCCGTTCTGCTGGTGGGCCTGCGCCTGCTGCAGGGCTTGGCGCTGGGCGGCGAATATGGTGGCGCGGCAACCTACGTGGCCGAACATGCGCCGGGCAACCGCCGCGGGTATTCCACCAGCTGGATTCAAACCACTGCGACCATCGGCTTCTTCCTGTCACTTCTGGTGATTGGCTTGTGCCGGGTCTATATGCCGGCCGCGGCGTTTGCTGAATGGGGCTGGCGCATTCCGTTCATCGTTTCGGCGTTCCTGCTGGTCTTCTCGATCTGGATCCGCCTGAAACTGAATGAATCCCCCGTGTTCCAGAAAATGAAGTCGGAAGGCAAGGCCTCAAAATCTCCGCTGACGGATTCATTCCTGCGGGCACCCAACAACAAGCTGGTCCTGCTGGCCCTTCTAGGTGCTACAGCTGGCCAAGGCGTTGTCTGGTACACAGGTCAGTTCTACGCCCTGTTCTTTCTCACCATCACGCAAAAGGTTGACTATCTCACCGCCTATTGGCTGGTGGGCATCGCCCTTCTGCTTGGAACGCCATTCTTCATTTTCTTTGGCTCGCTGTCCGACAGGATTGGCCGGTTGAAGATCATCCTGGCTGGCTGCGTGATCGCCGCCCTGACCTATTTCCCGCTGTTTGGAATGCTGGCCAAGGCCGTCAATCCTGACTTGTCGACCTTCATTGCCCAAACCAATATCACTGTCTCCAATGATCCGGCCAACTGCCATGTCAATATATTCGTTGGCCCATGGTCCAAATTCGGCGATTGCGACAAGGCCAATGACTTCCTGACCAAATCCGGCTTGTCTTTCACCACCATCAAGGGTGCGCCGGGTTCGGCCTCGACGCTGGCGATTGGCGCTAGCGGCGCACCGATCACGGGCTTCAGTCCTTTCACCTGGTCCAAGGCTTTGATCGACGCAGGCTATCCTTTGCTGAAAGCTGAAACGTCCACCGTCGCCCTTGACAAGGCGCAGGCTGACCAGCTCGCAACCCTGCAGGCCGAGAAGAAAACCGCCGACGTCATGAAGCTCTTGAATGACGCCCGCATCGCCGCCGACGCCACGGCCAAGAAGCTGGCGCCTATCGCCAACGTGGATGGTGTTGCGCTGGCTGCTGACGGCACCGGCGCCGCCACGGTCACGCTCTCCGAAATAACGCAGGGAAATGCTGACAAGGCCAAGATCAATTGGCCGCTTGCGATCGGCATCCTCTTCATCATGATGATCTATGTCACCATGGTTTATGGTCCGATTGCCGCGTTCCTGGTCGAGTTGTTCCCGACCCGCATCCGCTACACCTCCATGTCATTGCCCTATCACATCGGCAATGGCTGGTTTGGCGGCATGCTGCCATTGCTGGCCACAGCGATCGTGGCATCGACCGGCAATATCTACGCCGGCCTGTGGTATCCTATCGTCATTGCCCTGATAACGGCAGTGGTTGGTTTCTTCTTCTTGAAAGACACCAAAGACGTGAATATTGCCGACTGATCCTCAGGACAAAGCAACAATGAACCCCGCTGGACATGCGATTTTCCTGGCGGGGTTTTCTTTCTTGCCACCCCCAATCCAATCCCATATAAGCGCGGCGCGACGCGTCGTGCCCAGGTAGCTCAGTTGGTAGAGCAGCGGACTGAAAATCCGCGTGTCGGTGGTTCAATTCCGCCCCTGGGCACCATTTTTTCCCAATTCAAAACAGAAGATTAGCTGAAGAACAAACGAAGATTTATCTTTGGGAAATTGTTCATGGTACCGCAGTGGTACCAACTATTCCGCAAACACCCGCTCCACCCCTATGTTCCCCTATAAATCCTGCTAGGTTGGCGTAACGGTTCTTCCCGTGCCGCCTATCGGCGGACCAGAAATCGTTCGGGAAACATGGACAAGGTAAGCATTCTGCGGCCTCATGATCTTCGTCATAACTTTACGAGCCAGCTTCAAGCGGCAGGCATTTCGGACTCGATCATCATGAGCATCACTGGCCATAAGACTCATGTCATGCTGCATCGCTATTCGCATTCCAATGATGAACACAAACGCAAGGCATTGGAGGCCCTCCCCGATCACCAGGCCGTGATATCAGGCGATGTAGTCAGCATTCGCAAAGCCAGGACCTAGCTGTCATGGCTCCTCAATGGCATTTGGCTACAACGTATTACTAGTCCGCTCTTGCTCCGATAGCGGCCATTAGCCGCTTTGTGGGTCACTTCTCAAATGGGCCAAAACCGGAAGTTCTGGTGAAGACGGATTGAGTGGCGGCAATGCGGACAAGGCGACCAAGGCAAACTGCCACGCGTTTTCGATTTGCGACAGGTGACACAAGGAATGTTCCGTGCCGAGACCGGTCATTGGCTAACAAGCGACTACCCTCTGAGCCCACAGACCGTCGCTGGCCTTTCAGTAGCTAGCTAATCGGCGAAACAGTTTCGAACCCTCTCGATAACCTTGGCGCTGCCTTCAAGGTCATACTTTTCATTGAAACCGTCGGATGTGAGATCGATCGTGTGCCCATTCTCGATGAGTCCCAAGAGAGAGATCTGGTCAAGGTTTGCAATCTCCAGGCGTGTCTGGCTCTTGGCTTCGGCGGCAATGCGAAGTTGGGGGTAGAAATCGACCAGCGCGACCATGGCGTACCGGCGGGAAGGTGGCAGCCGCCAATCGGGATTTGACAATCCCAGGTGCCAGCTCCCGTCGCCTCGTTTTGCCAGCGTAAACGCGGTGCCATCGCTAAACGTCGTGCGGGCCCAACACTCTTCAAGACCTTTGCTGTCTGGATCGGTTTCGATGCCCCCACTCCAGCGACCGTCCACAAACGGGATCGTAGGCTCCCCACTTGCATTGGCGATGGTGTGCAGGAGGCCGATGAAGAGTACCGCGACGTACAATCGTTGGTACATTGCCGAAGTTCCCCGGGAGTTGGGTTCGATTGAATTTCTGCGGAACCCTAGGCCGTGAAACCGTAGAATTGCAATAGGAGCGCCCCCGATCAATCTTCAGCTTTGGGTCAAACTGAGAATAATCGCAAGCAGCGGGCCACTTCCGCTTTGTTAGAATAACCGGAAATGAGGCCAAAAGACTTACACATAAACTTACACAATTTCAGATTTATTTATAAATAACGTAATTAAATCAACTAGTTAATATGATACGCAACGGACTTAAAATCCGTTTTCCGTAAGGAAGTGCCGGTTCGAGTCCGGCCGCCCGCACCAACTGTTTGTGAGTACGGCAGCTACCCTACGAGGGTCAATAGCTGACAGTTCCGGTGCTGTTTCAGCAAGTGTGTGAGCCGGTATCTACCATACGCAGAAGGGTGTTAGACGCCCAGCTCTTTGTGCAGTCGTGCGTCTTTCGACTTGAAGTGATTCACAAACCAGTCGCGGACCACGGTCGATAATGAGTTGGCGTATTCCGTCGTGGCGCCGTCCATGATATCCCTGATCTCGTCGAGCAACCTTTCATGCTCGGCCTTATGGGCCTCGTACTCGTCGTAAGTGTGCTTGCGCATGATTGATTCCTCGAGTGCAAAATGGGCGGCGATCCGGGCGAAGACCTCGCCAAGAAATTCTGTGACACGGACCGGATCGGCACCGCTTGCGATATGCTCGTGCAGGCCGTTGATAAGATTGACGAGCTCACGGTGTTCGTGATCAACGTCAGGAATGCCGGTTTCAAATTCCTTGCGCCATTCGATGAGGGTCATGCTAATCGCTACCTGAAGAGGAAGCCTCCCTGTTCTGCTTTGAAATCGATTGAGAGATTCTGCCAGGGTGCCAGCTCGCCCTCAAACCTGCTCTCGTAGTCGAAGCCCGCAGGCCGCTTGCTGTCGCGGAGCCGCGCTTCGATCACATGCTTTCCGGCAGCCACTATAAACTTCTCATAAGCGCGTGCCTGCCCGTCGCTGGAAAGGCCGCTGGGTTTCAGCACCGCCTCGTAGATGGGCGAGCCATCGATCATCAGCTGGATCGTGATCGGCAGGCGTTCACGCGAACAATTGCCAAGACGTCGCTTGTTGGTTGGCAGCTTGGATAGCTCCTCCGTTGTGAGCTTGCGGCAGTCCTCCAGGCGTGCACCACTGTGGTTGAAGGAGAGTTTGATTTGGGCTGAACCCTCTGGCACCTGTTTGTACACGGGCCACGACGCGAAGATCCCGATGGCAGCGCCAAATCCGGTATAGAATAGGGCCTGTGCGGCATATCTGACGTACTTAGACATTGGCGCTCTCACTCCGTTTTATGGCGCTGCTTACGGATGTTTTGGGTTTGTAGGGTCCAAGCAGTTCAAGGCGGGTGGCAAGAGCGGCAAGCTCGCGGCGCAGCTCGGCACCGCCCAGCCTTCCGGCCCAGACCGTGACGACCCTGTCGCGCGGCACACGGGACCGGAGATAGGGATCGCGCTCGCTTGCCAGTCGGGCCGTGGTCCATCTAGAGCCGAACCTGTTGCAGCAACTGTTCTCGCTGCAACCGGCAATGAGCACACCGTCCGCCAGATTTCGACTGATAACGTAGTCAATGAAGGATGGCGGCAACTGCCCGGTGCAATTCAGCGAAACGACACCGACGCCCGCTGCGTGGCAGGCCGCTGCCACACCGGCACTGATACAGCCGAAGATCATGATGCGGGCGGGGCCTACGATGCGGGCGCCTTCCGCATCCACGTCAGTGCGGATCGCGGCGATGGAACGATCCGGCAAATCGATACCGGGTATGAGCTCGGACATACGGCGGAATGGCGTCGATGTTGGGCAGGAGCCCGCGCAGATTCCGCAAGCAACACAGAGGTTGGGATCGACCACCGCTTCGCCTTCGAAGGGACGGCCATCGCTGCGCATTTGCATGGAGATCGCGTTGTAGGGACAGTCATTCCTGCAACGCGTGCAGCCATTGCAATTGGCAAGATTGACAACCGCAGGCCTCTGCCGCTTCATGGGTGGAAGCCAGGGGATGGCCCCCATGATAGTCAGCAGGGCGACTGCGGTACTCCATGTCACCTGACCAGGAAGGGTCTCAATCAGGGGGTAGGCGCCGAGATAGAACCAGTCGAGGCCAATGATGCCCGGAACTTTGGCGAGATCCGCCGCACCCTGACTTGTAGCGGGATGTACCGCCGAGAGCACCAATAACGACAATCCGGTGCCGATGGTCAGCCCCATGGGTGGATTGATTTTTGGCTTGGTCACGCGCTGCAGATGCAACCACAGGCCGATGAGTGCGATCAGCGGCACCGCGATGTGCATAAAGATCATCAGCGTGAAGAAGCGGCTTTCCAAGGTCTCGGGTGAAAGGAAATTGCGCGCAATGGGCTGTCCGAAAAAGGGCAAGTGATCCAGCCATTCGGTCGAGACGATGGCCACATATTGGGCCAGCTTGTCCCAAACCAACCAATAGCCACTGATCCCGGCAACGTAGATCAACAGCAGCACCGGGATGCCAGTTGCCCAACTGAACCAGCGCACGCCGCGATAGCGGTCGAGCGAGAATTCACGCAACATGTGAAGCAACATTACGGCAACAAGGCCGTCGGAGGCGTAGCGGTGCAGGCTGCGCATGAGGCCAGCCGCATACCATTGCCCGTTGGTCATGTATTCGACAGAAGCGAATGCCTGAGTTACGCCGGTGTCGAAGAAGATGAAAACATAGATGCCACTGACAGTCACGATCCAGTAGAAAAAAAAGCCGAGCGCTCCAAGATTAAGCATTGGGTTCCAGTTCGCCGGGAACGCCAGCGCAAGCAGTCTTTCACTAGCATCAAAACCGGTGCGAAGTGGTCGCCGCAGGAGGCCCATGCGCTCAACCTCCCTTGGCACGCACCGATTTTCGAGTTTCGCGAATCAGGAAGACAAGTATCCCGAGGAGGCAGCTCAGGCCGATAATGATCGACAAAGGTAGTGAATAGTTAAAGTAGTAACGGCCGGTCTTGGGATCATAGATCGTGCAGAAGAGTTTCACTCGGTCGCCAAGGCCTGCCAGTGAGAAAATTGAACGCTCGTAGCCGAACACCAGTTGCTTCAATGGTTCGACAATGGCCGGGGGCTCGAAGGTGCCGCCATAGATCTGCTGGTAGATTGTGCCAGTTTTGTCAAGAACAGTCACCTGGGCCAAGTGGCCAAAACCTCCAGCGGATGAAAAGAAATTGAAACCTACCGCGGCGCTGAGGCGCTCTACAGTTTCCTTGTCGGAGCTAACGAAATACCAGTTATCGCCACCTGCATTGTGGGCACGGGCAAATGAGCGCATGCGCTCCGGCGTGTCATTACGGGTATCGAAGCCGATGGCAATGATGTTGAAGCTGCCCTTGCCCAAGGTGGCTTCTGCCGTCTCGGCCGCAGACGCGAGGTTCTCGATGATAGTTGGGCACACATCGGCACAGCCCGTGTAGATCAGAGTGATAAGCAGTGGTTTACCGCGAAGATCCGCCATTGCGATCTTGCTGCCGTCAGCGGTCTGAAATTTGAAATCAGGAACACTGCTGCCAACAGCACCTTGTGAGACTTCCAGTGCCACATCGGTTCGCATATCGGCCATCACGAGCGACGACTGACCGAAAATGAAGCACACTGCTGCAATAGCGAAACGCCACATCAGAAGGGCCCGATGATCCGGTCCGCGACCGTTCCCGACAAAAGCAAGACGAGCTGTAAGAGCGAGGCCAGGAAATTCTGGATCGCCCGTTTGCGCGATGGCACCTGCACCAGCCTGATGCTGGTCCAGACGAAAAGCGCACCACCCATCGCGGCACCAGCCAGATAGATGCAACCCATGGACCAGAAGGCCGGAAGCAGCGATAGGGCGACCAGTACGGCGGTATGGGCGAAAATGATCTTGGCAGTCAGCGCATCCCCCGACACAACCGGTAACATGGGAACGCCGGCTGAAGCATAATCGTCGTGGGCGGCAATTGCCAGACTCCAGAAGTGCGGCGGTGTCCATAGGAACAAGACAAGCGCGAGGAGCAGCGGTTCCACCTGCCAGCCAGGTTGGACGGCGGCGGCACCAGCCAGCACCGCGAAGCTGCCAGATAGTCCGCCGACGATGATGTTGGTCCAACTCCGGCGTTTCAGCCACACGGTATAGACGATGCCGTAGACAAAAGCGCCCATGAAGGTGTGGAAAGCGGCCCACCAATTGGCCGACCAGGCAGCCATGAGGATTGCGACAACAAGGAGACCGAGGATCGCCGTGAGCCAGGGACCGCCTGCCCGGAAACGCCCCGATGCGAAGGGCCGCGAGGCAGTGCGTTTCATCTTGCGGTCGAGATCAGCTTCGGCCCACTGGTTGAATGCACCGGCACTTGCCGAAGCGAGAAAGACAGCCAGAGCAAGGATGGTAAGCCACCGGAGGTCTGGCATCACACCAGGTGTAATCGCCGCACCGCCGACTGCGCTCATCATGATTGCCGCCCCGATCCTCAGTTTGAAGATCGACAATATATCCCTGATCAGTGAAATGTCCTTGACCAGCGGAGTGGCGGCTGTGGTGATCGTCATAACTCCTCACTGCATTGGCCAGAGTTCAGACAGATATTTCCAGTTGACGAAATAGTAGAGAACGAAGGTGGTGAAGAAGAGGCCGACTAACACATAGGTACCAGGAAGATGCCAAGTTCCCGCGTTGCCATATGTGGCCACCGCATCGCGCACCACTTTCTTTGGCATTGGGCCAAGAGCTGACACGGCATTTGTTGCATCCACCTTCTTGCCGAACAGGATGCTAGCCACCACGATGACGACATAGAGTGCGCCACCAGTTGCCGCGAGAATCGCCGATAGCCCGTTCAGGCCCATCATCAGGGAGGCTACAGGTGGATAGCCGTAGGGAAGTGCCACGTCAGACGCGGGGAACGTGATGTCCCAGTGCCGCCGCGCCACGCCCAAGGTGCCTGCACCCATCATAAACACGGAAATGCCAGCAGCGCCGAGTCCAAAGAGATAGGGCTGAATGCGTGCGAGTGATGGCCAGATGATTTCGCGCTGGAAGATGAGCGGCACGATAAGATAGGTCACCGCCATGAAGGCAAGCGTTGTTCCAGTGACCACTGTAGCGTGGAAATGCCCGGGCACGTAAAGGGTGTTGTGCATCATGATGTTGAGCTGTTCAGTGCCGAGAATGACGCCCGAAATGCCGCCGAGAAAGCCGAACATCACCAGGGACATAAACATGCCGGAGAAGGCAGGGTTGCCCCAGGGCGCCTTGCGCAGCCATTCGAACACTCCACGCGTGAAGCCGTTCTTGCGTTGCGCCGCTTCGATCGATCCTGGCACGGTCATGCCATGGATCATGCTGCCCAGCACCGCGAGATACATCATGTAGGATGTATTCACGATCTTCCATTCCGAACTGAGACCCGGCTCGACCAACAGATGGTGCGCCGAAGCGAGTTGGAGGAAGAATATGTAAAGCAGGAAGGCGGTGCGACTGACTTTTTCGGAGAGCGGCTTGGCACCCACGGTCACCGCAGCGATCAGATACCAGATCGCCACGTGGGCAGACACATTGATCTGCTGCGAGGAATGACCCATGGCCCACCAGACGAGCTTGTACATCAGTGTGTCGATGTGGCCGATATAGCCAACCGACCAGAGGAAGGTCGGGATTAGGATGATGGCACCCGAGGCGATGGTAAAGATCGCGATGATGCAGGCCGTCAGCGCTCCGAAGGTGACCAAAGGAATTGAGCCTTCATAGGTTTTCTCCTCCTTGGCAATCACCAGGGTGCCCAGGAAGATGAAGCAGCCAATGAGTGCCCCCACGGCAAAGAGGATGAGCCCGAGATAGAAATGTGGTTGTGCTTGCATTGGCACGTAGGAGGTGAACATCACGCTCGAATCGCCTTGCAGTACCGCGACATTTGTCATCAAGCCGCCAACAACCATCAGGGCGAATCCCACCCATCCCCATCGCGGTGCGGCGATGCGGCTGCTGAGGATGACAGCGGAGGCGAAATACAGCACTGCCATTTCAAAGAAGATGATCCACAGCAAAAGCACGTCAAGACCATGTGCCGTCAGCACCAGATAAAACATGTCCGACGAGAGGAGATGGACCGCAGGCCAGCGGGTGAGTGCCACTAGCAGGCCAAATGTGCCGCCGATCGCCAAAAAGACGACAGCGGCGACGGCATTGGCCTTGATTAAGCGCTCTGCAGCAAGATCAACATTCAGGCCAGTGGCCGGGCACGTGCGGAATCTTGTGGCAAGTGCATTGAGAGCATTCGCCGGTACAGCGGCAGTCGTCATTTCAGCCTCCCTGACCAGGTTCGACAACGTAAATGCGCCCGGTCATCACATGGTGACCTAGCCCACAGTACTCGTTGCAGATGACGCCGTAGGTGCCGATTTCGGTCGGCGTGATGGTGACGATGTGTTCAAGACCCGGATGAACCTGGATGTTCATGTTGATGGGTTGCAAGGAAAATCCATGCTGCAGATCCAGGGCGGAGATATGAAGCTTGTAGGGTTTGCCCTTTTCGAGCTCGAGAATCGGCCACCAGTCGAAAGTGCGCGCCAGCATATAGGCATCGCCACCAGGCAGTGGCTTTACCACGGGAATGCCGGTATCGCCCTCCTCGCGGACCTTGAATTTCTCAGCGAAATCATTGGTGCGCTGCTCAAAGACAGCGGGATCGATGCGCCCCACCTGCGTCGAGAGGTTCTGCTGGCCGTAAATATGCCAGTAGATCATCATGAAGAACATGAACAAACCCCACACGAAGGCGATGCTGATCCAGACCAGCTCGGCCTTGGCGATCGGTTCGTTCCACCAAATACGGGACTGCGGAGGATGAATTGCCATGGTATCCTCCTATTTCGCAAGCGGGATTTGGGTGATTTCCATCACACCCCAGAGGATGTAAATTACGGTCGGGACTACCACCCCGATAAACAATAGCAGGAACGGATTGTCGAGAAGCCGCTGCATAAATGGAATTCGCTCAAGCGGTACTGCCGCACTTTCCGGTTTCGGTTGCTCGGCCATGAAATCCTCCCACAGATGCTAGCGTTGAAGTGCTAAGCCCTTGGTCAGGTTCCGAACATTGATCTAAATCAAGTCAGCTGACAAAAAATCATCATCCCAGTGGTAATTTTGGGGCATGCAGCGCCACCTTTTAACAACAAAACTCTGGTGCACACGCGTGTGACCTCGTCTGCCAGTTGCGTGGCACCGCAAACTCGATCAGAGTTGAATGAAGTCTGTTGAGAGTCAGGCTGAAAAGAATGGCAGATTTCCTGCAACTTCTGCCTCGCTATTGTAACCGGAAATGACACCTGGAGTCGTACGCACTTTCTTACACATTTTCAGTTTAATTTATAAAAATTATAATAAAAACAATATCTTGCAACTATGCGCAACGGATTTAAAATTCGTGGGAATATATTCCGTGAGGTTCAAGTCCCCCCGCACCAACTGTTTGTGAGTACGGCTACTAACAGATGAAGGTCAGGAGTGTTCTACCTCTATTGCCCAAGGCGAGGTAGTTGCCGCTTCATTGCGCGCCACCCTTAAGCCATCTGGCAAGGTAGGTGGCGCTTCTGACCAAAAAGACATTAGTCAATTTACGCAACGCCGTACAAGTTTTAAACTTTCATAGGGCAGGGGGCGTCCGCATTGGCTCCGATAGCGGACAAATTGCAATCACTTGACTACTTCTCCAACGGGCCAGGAGCAGGCATGAATTGCCGACAGTACGTTGAGTGCCCAATAAGGCGAATGCCCGATTCCTGGGGCTTGCCAAACAGGAGAATTGATCGAGATCATGGCAGCTCTTTTTCCAAGTCTTAATTTAACCAACTAGTGATCAAGGGTTGGGGAGTTTGATGAACAGTCCACAGGCAGCCTTTCTTGGTTTAGCGGCAGCAATGGCAATCTTCGGTGCAATGGCTGCGCCGGCATGGGCCAGCAGCATCGCGGCACTGGCTCGTGCAGGGGAAAGTGTCAATGTCGTTGCACCCAGCCCTGCCATCATTCCAGTTGCAGAACGAAAGTGTCCGCCGTTTTGTCCGCCTTTTGCGAAGCAGCACAACAAGTTTCACAAGCGCTATGACCCGAAACAGCCGCACTACGGCGATGCCCACAAGGACTTTCATAATTTTCATCGCAAGCCCCATAAGGGACCAGTGATTTATTTTGGGTGGTATAGGGACTACTATGACCCATTTTTCTACAGGCCATATGTCTACGATCCGTATTACGACTTTCCGGTCTACAGTAAACGGATTAGCTGTAGCTACGCCCGCAAATTGTTGCGTCAGAATGGATATCGCAATGTGAAGTCCTATGATTGCCAAGGTACGACTTACGGCTTTAATGCCACCAAGGGGGAGAAGCGTTACAAAATCACGGTAAGCGCACGGGATGGCCACATCATATCCCGCAGGCAATACTGAGTTGCCAGTCAGGGTGTCACAGCTTTTTCAAGACGCACGTTCAAAATACTCGCGCGGCTCTCGATCAACGTATGATTTCACTCTTGTTCCCGGGAGGAGGTCCAATCTCGGCTGCTGGCCCTGCAACGCAAAAATGGAGACGGATAATGATAAGCATGCGCTACAAAAAGTTGACTGGAATGCATGCAGGCCATGTCTATGTGGTGACTGCCCCCTATAACGAAATCGAAAGCCCGAGGCGGTGGATGCTTCACTGTGAGACAGTCGAGGACGAAAAACTTGTCGTCAGCGTCGATGAACTCGCAGATTCGAACTTGTGGCAGCCATTCGCCTAGCTTTTGGTGCGGCGATCCTCAGTAAGCATCGGCAGATCGCCGGCAGCAAACTGAGGTTCATCGCTTCCGGCTTGGCGTTGCAGGGTGGCAAACCGCAGTGCTTCAGCATGCGGACCAAACTTCTCGGAAGAGGTAGTTATCAGTTGAATGTTCGCTCTGCCATGATGAGCGGACGAGTCGCAACTTCCTCCCGATACCCGCAATGGGCCGCATGCCGTACGACATTCGGTGCCCTCCAATAGAATAGCCCAGCCTGCTTCTCGAGTATCTTACGCCAATGGCGGAGCGCGCCAACTGCGTTTGTTACTTTGTTCCAGTGTCTGGTTTGGGTCAACATGAGACCAATTGCTTCTGTCAAACCATGTCGGCTGTACTTTTGCATACAGACCAATTTTCTGAGAAAGCGGACATCGTAGGTTCAATGTCGGCTTTGCCATGATGAGCGGACAAATCGCAGCGTGAGCATGAGGTCTCAAACGGGCCAGGAGCGGATTGCGACCAAATTTGCCAAGACGCGAAAGCCAACTCTCATAAAACAGGATAGCGAGTAACGAGATCCGAAGGCAAAAGTCCTGGTCGCTTGGGTTATTCCTTCGACATCCTGACTGCCGAGGCAGTTCTTTGCGCCCCACCTCTGAATGGCTATAGTAACGCGCTGCAGCAAAATCTGTTGCTTTGTCGAAGGGATTGGTTTGGAACTTCATTTTGGACTGCCGCACGATCCGTGGTTTGTCGTACTGTCCGTGGTCATGGCCATTTTTGGCGGCTATGTGGGACTTGGCCTTGCAGGTCAGGCACGCACCGTAAACGGACTTTATCGCCGAGGCCTGCTCGCGGGTGCCGCTTGGTCCCTTGGCCTTGGCATCTGGACCATGCATTTCGTCGGCATGCTCGCGACGCAATTGCCGGCAGGCACATTGTTTTCGATTCTTCTGACGTTGCTGTCGTTCCTCCTGTGTGTTCTGGTGGTGGGCATTGCGGCATTTGTTGTCAGCCGGGGTGCCTCCAACCGGATGTGGACGGCTTTGGCCGCCGTGGTCATGGGCAGCGGTATCGTCAGCATGCACTACGTTGGCATGCACGCCATCACCGGCCCCAACATACTGCATCACGATGTGCGCTACATTGTGGCCGCAGCGGCTATCGCCGTGACATCAAGCTACGGCGCATTGCGCATCTTCGAGTCGGAACTCAAGCATCGCACCTTGGCTCTCAGTGCGTTGATTTTTGGCTTGGCCGTATCCGGTATGCACTACACTGCCATGATGGGAACAATGATCGTACCCTCGGCAACGATGGCGGGGGGCTTCGGTCCGGCCGTTTCGAGCGATATCCTCATGATTGTCGTGGCATTGCTGGCCTTCGTCATTTCAGGCGTATTTCTGCTGTACCTGGTACCGGAAAGAACCCGCGTGACGGAAAACATCATCATCCTGACGTCTGAACCTAGAGGCTCGCCAACTCCCCAGCAGCGCGCCGCCCTGGTTCCCATCGAAAGCGAAGGCGCCACGAATTTCATGCCTTCCGATGATATCTGCGCCATTCAGGCAACCACCCACTACACCTTGATTTATGACGGCCGGCGCGAGCATTTCTCGCCATGGTCGATCACCGAAGCAGAGGAGCGCCTCGACAAGACCAATTTCATGCGCGTCCACCGCAGCCACCTGATTGCCATCGACAAGGTCAGGGCTTTGCGAAAATCCGGCGATGGCGCAGTAGTCGAGGTCGGCAGCCTGCCGCGTATCGTTCCGGTCAGCCGGAACCACTATGCCGAGCTCAAATCCCGGCTTGGCCTGCATTTGAAGGTCAGGCTGCATGGGACATCGCAGCAGAAGGTCTGACGCATTTCGTGCTGCGAGAGCCGCCGTTCGTGCATCCCACCACGCTTCGTGCAATTTTGCCCCCCGCCGTATTGAAGCGGCCATTATCGCCGTGCCCTAATTTGCTGCCGACCTCCGTCAAGAGAGGCGCGCGAATTGAGGAGGACCCCCCACGATGATTCCAGGCACCTTTGAATATTTCAGGCCGAAGTCCGTGTCCGAGGCCGCAAAACTATTGCACAAATCAAAAAACGCAAGCGTTCTGGCGGGTGGCCATAGCCTGCTCCCCATGATGAAATTGCGCGTGGCGGCACCTTCCGCGCTGGTTGATCTCGCCGGCATTGCAGCACTCCGCGGCATCAAGAAGATCGGCAGCAATATCGTCATCGGCGCCATGACCACGCAGCATGACGTGCTGGCATCAGCGCTGGTTGCGAAACATGTTCCCATTCTCCACGAGGCCGCCATGCTGATTGCCGATCCGCAGGTCCGCTACGTCGGCACCCTTGGCGGCAATGTTGCGAACGGCGATCCTGGCAATGACATGCCCGCCGTGATGATGGCACTTGATGCAACTTACAAAGTTGTGGGGCCCACCAAGGCGCGGGCGGTCAAAGCCCGGGCCTTCTACAAGGGCCTCTACGAAACGGCGCTTAAATCCGGCGAAATCGTCACCGCCATTGAAATTCCAGTCCCAGGCAAACATGGCTTTGCCTATGAAAAACTGAAACGCAAAATTGGCGACTATGCCACCGCTGCCGTGGCGGTGATCGTCACCATGAAAGCCGGAAAGGTGGCGACTTGCGCAATTGCACTCACCAATCTGGGCGCCACACCGCTTTTGGCAGACGCTGCTGCCAAGGCCCTGATCGGGCAGACGCCAGACGAGAATGCCATAGGTGCTGCGGTTGCAGCAGCGCGCGCCATCATGGACCCCGCCAATGATACCCGCGGCACGCCAGAATATCGCAGAAGCGTTGGTGGCATTTATGTCGAACGCGCCATTAAGCGCGCCATCGCGCGCGCCGCCGGTTGAGGAGAAAATTCATGGCAAAAGTTCACGTCAAACTCAAAATCAATGGCCAGGAGATGGAAGGCCTGTGCGAACCGCGCACCTTGCTGGTACATTTCCTGCGCGAAAATCTCTCGCTCACGGGAACCCATATCGGTTGCGAAACCTCCCATTGCGGTGCTTGCACTGTTGACCTCAATGGCAAGTCGGTCAAATCCTGCACCGTGCTCGCCGTACAGGCCCAGGGCGCCAATGTGACAACGATTGAAGGCATGGCCAATGCCGATGGCACGATGGGGGCCCTGCAGGAAGGCTTCCGCCAGATGCACGGCCTCCAGTGCGGCTACTGCACCCCCGGCATGATCGTGCGGGCCCATCGCCTGCTCAAGGAGAATCCAAATCCGACCGAAGAGGAAATCCGCTTCGGCATTGCCGGCAACCTGTGCCGCTGCACGGGCTACCAGAACATCGTGAAAGCCATTCAACATGCCGCCGCAAAACTTCGCGGCGAGGAATTCCTGGAGGCCGCAGAATGAACGACATGTCCCCCAACAAGGCCGAGCGCGAAGCCAAACTCGAAGGCATGGGCTGCAAGCGCAAGCGCGTGGAAGATGCCCGCTTCACCCAGGGCAAGGGAAACTATGTTGACGACATGAAACTGCCGGGCATGCTGTTTGGCGATTTCGTCCGCTCGCCCCACGCCCACGCCCGGATCAAGGGCATCAACATCAAGAAGGCCATGAAGGTTCCCGGCGTCCTGGCCGTGCTGACGTCAACCGAGCTGAAAGGCGTGAATCTGGCCTGGATGCCGACGCTGGCCGGCGACGTGCAGATGGTTCTGGCCGATGGAAAAGTCCTGTTCCAGAACCAGGAGGTCGCCTTTGTCGTTGCCACGGACCGTTATGCGGCAGCCGATGGCGTTGAAGCCGTTGAAGTCGATTATGAGGCCTTGCCGGTTCTCGTCGATCCTTTCAAGGCGATGGTCAAGGGCGCGCCCGTATTGCGTGAAGACATCAAGGACAAGACCGAAGGGGCACATGGCAAGCGCAAGCATTACAACCACATCTTCGAGTGGACAGTTGGTGATAAGGACCTGACCGATGCGGCGTTCAGGAAAGCCGATGTCACGATCAAGGAACTAATCTCCTATCACCGTACTCATCCATCGCCGCTCGAAACCTGCCAGGCGGTGGCATCCTTCGACAAGATCAAGGGCGAGCTCACCGTGTGGGGCACTTTCCAGGCGCCGCACGTGATCCGCACCGTGGCCTCTCTCATCTCGACAATTCCCGAACACAAGATCCATGTCATCTCCCCCGACGTCGGCGGCGGTTTTGGCAACAAAGTCGGCGCCTATCCCGGCTACATCTGCGCGATTGTGGCCTCCATCGTTACCGGCAAGCCGGTGAAATGGGTTGAGGACCGCATTGAGAATCTCACGGCGACGAGTTTTGCCCGCGACTATCACATGACGGCGGAGATTGCCGCGACGAAAGAGGGCAAGGTGCAAGGCCTGCGCGTCCATGTGCTGGCCGATCACGGGGCCTTTGATGCCTGCGCCGACCCGTCCAAATGGCCGGCCGGATTCTTCAACATCGTCACAGGATCCTATGATTTTCCTGTGGCCCATGTGGCGGTTGACGGCGTTTACACCAACAAGGCCCCAGGCGGTGTTGCCTACCGCTGCTCCTTCCGCGTCACCGAGGCCGCCTATTGCATCGAACGCGCCATGGACATCCTGGCGCAGAAACTCAAGATGGACCCGGCCGAGCTTCGGATGAAGAACTTCATCCGCCGCGAGCAGTTCCCCTACCAGTCCGCTTTGGGCTGGGAGTATGACTCCGGCGATTATCACACGGCCATGAAGCAGGCCATGGAGAAGATCGACTATCAGGGACTGCGGGCCGAGCAGAAACGCAGGCAGGCCGACTTCAAGGCCGGCAAGACCCGCGAGATCATGGGCATTGGGGTGTCCTTCTTCACTGAAATCGTCGGTGCCGGCCCGTCGAAGAATTGCGATATTCTCGGCATCGCCATGTTCGACTCCTGCGAAATCCGCGTCCACCCTACGGGTTCCGCCATCGCTCGCGTGGGCACGAAGTCAACCGGCCAGGGCCATGAAACCACCTGGGCGCAGATCATCGCGACCGAAATGGGCATTCCGTCAGCCGACGTGATGGTGGAGGAAGGCAACACTGATACAGCACCCTACGGGCTGGGAACTTACGGATCCCGCTCGACGCCGGTAGCGGGTGCTGCCATCGCCATGGCGGCGCGCAAAATAAAGGCCAAGGCCCAGATGATTGCGGCCTATATGCTGGAAGTGCACGAGGATGACCTGCAATTTGACATTGACGGTTTCCGCGTGAAGGGCCTGCCGGAAAAATTCAAGTCGATGAAGGAAATTGCCTGGGCGGCCTACCATTCGGTGCCGCCCGGCATGGAACCCGGCCTGGAAGCGGTGAGCTACTATGACCCGCCGAACATGACCTACCCGTTCGGGGCCTATTTCTGCGTGATGGACATCGATGTCGATACCGGCGTCTACAAGGTCCGGCGCTTCTACGCGCTTGACGATTGCGGCACCCGCATCAACCCGATGATCATCGAGGGCCAGGTCCACGGCGGCCTCACCGAAGCCTTCGCCATCGCGATGGGCCAGGAAATCCGCTACGACGCCGGCGGCAACGTGCTCACCGGCTCGTTCATGGATTTCTTCATGCCGACCGCGGTTGAAACCCCCCACTGGGAAACCGACCACACGGTGACGCCCTCGCCGCATCACCCGATCGGCGCCAAGGGCGTCGGCGAAAGCCCCAACGTCGGCGGCGTGCCGGCCTTTTCGAATGCGGTGAATGACGCCTTCGGCTTCCTCGGCTCAACCCATATCCAGATGCCCCATGACTACTGGCGTAACTGGGAAGCGGCCAAGGCATTGGACCTGGTGAAGTAAGTTGTTGAAGGAGTTCGGCCGGACCCGGGAGCGGGCCCGGCTGGGATTGCTGCCATGACCGTGAACCTGCCGGAACTCAGCCTGAAACTCGCCGACGCCGGTTATGTCGCTGACCGCGAGCTTGCCATGGCCCTGCACCTGATGGAACTGCTGCAGCGGCCGCTTCTGCTTGAGGGCGAGGCGGGGGTCGGCAAGACCGAAGTGGCCAAGGCGCTGGCGGACGTTCATGGCACGCCGCTCATCCGCCTGCAGTGCTACGAAGGCCTGGACCGCGCGGAGTCGCTCTATGAGTGGAACTACCAGCGCCAGCTGCTCGCCATCCAGGCCCGCACCGCCTCTGGCAACAGCGTCAGCGAGGACGACATCTTTTCCGAGCGCTTCCTGCTCGAACGCCCGCTGCTGCAGGCTATCCGGCAGGAGCGGCCGCCGGTTCTGCTCATCGATGAAATCGACCGCGCCGACGAGGAATTCGAAGCCTTTCTCCTGGAACTGCTCTCGGACTATCAGGTGACCATTCCGGAATTCGGCACCATCAGGGCCCGCAGCATCCCCTATGTCGTGTTGACCTCCAACGCAACCCGCGAGATATCGGACGCCTTGCGCCGGCGCTGCCTGTACCACTATGTCGATTACCCCAGCGTCGAGCGCGAGGCGGCAATCCTGCAGCGCCGGCTTCCCGCCATCGGCGCCTCCTTTGCCTTGCAGATTGCCCGCGTCCTGGAAAAAATCCGCAAGGAGGACCTGCGCAAGGTTCCGGGCGTGGCCGAGACGCTGGATTGGGCCGCCGCCCTGATTGGCCTTGAGATCAAGGACCTGAAGAGCGACCCCGAGGCGGTTTTCGACACGATGATGTGCCTGCTCAAAACCCAGGAAGACAAGTCACGGTTTACCCGCGAAGTGGCCGAACGCCTGCTCGGGAAAGTCGCATGACCTGCTGCACGCCACATGCCGAACCCGGCAGCCTCGATCCCCTCCGCGATGCCATTCTCGGTCGGCTGTCGGCTTTCGCAGCGCTGCTCCGCAATCATGGCTTTGTCATTGGCCTCCGGGAAAACGCCGATGCGGCGAAACTTGCAGGCCAGCTTGCCATGGACCGTCCGGCCGTCCAACGCGCCGCCTTCAAGGCCCTGTTCTGCTCGCGCTCATCGGACTGGAAGCAGTTCGACGAGCTGTTCAATTCCTACTGGCTTGGCCGGGGCATGAAGAAGGTGATGCGGGTTGGGGGCTCTCTGGCCACCTCAACCTGGCCCAATACTCCCGTATCCGCCGGAAGGGACAGCGGCCAGATCGGTTCGAGTGAACTGGGCGAAGAGGTTTCCAATCCGTCGGGCGAAGAGACGGAGGATGGCGCCACCGGAAAAAGCGAAGGCGCTTCGCGCACCGAGATTTCGGGTTCAACCGACTTCCGCAAAATTGCCGATCCGCGCGAACTGGAAAAGGCCCATGCCGCGGCGGAACGCTTAGCGCGGGCCATGCGGGCGCGGCTGACGCGGCGCGAACGGGCCCGCAGCCGGGGCCGGCGCATTGACTTGCGCGCCACCATCCGCCGCAATGTGGGCGTGGGCGGAATTCCAATCAAACTCCGCTTTCGCCAGCCCAAGCCCAAGCCCCTGCGCCTGGTGGTGCTGCTCGACGCCTCGGGTTCCATGCAGATGTACACCGCCGTGTTCATCCGCTTCATTCACGGCATTCTCGATAATTTCCGCGAAGCCGAAGCTTTCGTTTTCCACACACGGCTGGCGCATATCTCATCTGCCATGAAGGAGAAGAACGCCACGCGCGCACTGGAGCGCATGTCGCTCATGACCCAGGGGGTTGGCGGCGGAACCAGGATCGGTGAGTGCGTGGCAACGTTCAACAAATGGCATGCCAAGCGCGTCCTGAATTCGCGCAGTTGCGTGATGATCCTCTCCGACGGCTATGACACGGGCGCCCCGGATTTCCTTGCCTCGGAATTGAAACGGCTGCGCCAGCGCTGCCGCCGCATTGCCTGGCTCAATCCGATGATGGGCTGGGACGGCTATCGCCCCGATGCAAAGGCCATGCAGGCGGCCCTGCCCTATCTTGATCTCTTTGCCCCGGCCCATAATCTGGAAAGCCTCGAAGCGCTCGAGCCTTATCTGGCGCGATTGTAATGGAGTAATGGCGATGACCCCTCAAACCGACGTAATGGACATGGTCTCGGATCTGCGACAGCGCGGCGAGGCTTTTGTGGTGGCGACCGTCGTGCGCACCGTGGCCGTGACTGCCGCCAAAGCCGGCGCCAAGGCGGTGATCACGCCCGACGGCACAATTGTAGGCGGCTGGATCGGCGGCGGCTGTGCCCGCAGCGCTGTCCTGAAAGCCGCCCAGGATGTGTTCAGGGATGGCGCGGCGCGGCTCATTTCGGTGCAGCCCCCCACCGAGCTTGTGGCGATTGGCGTGACTCCAGGCCAAAGCCGCCAGGGTGTGCGCTTTGCCAAGAACATGTGCCCCAGCCAGGGCACCATGGATATATTTGTGGAGGCCGTCATGCCCCGACCCAATCTGGTGATCTGCGGCTCGAGCCCCGTTGCGGTGGCCTTGGCACGGCTTGCCGCGATGATGGCTTATGCGGTGACCGCCGTAGCTCCCCAGCCGGAACAGGGGGCTTTTGAGGCCGCCGATGAACGCATCGAGGGCTATGCCTTGCCGGTTTCGGAAACCGCACACCGCTTTGTTGTCGTCTCCACCCAGGGCAAGGGCGACGAGGCAGCCTTGCGCGCCATTCTGGATATCGACGCCGATTACAAGGCCTTCGTCGGCAGCCGCCGCAAGATGGCGGCCATTCGCGAAAAACTCGTGGCAGGCGGCGCCTCGGAAGAAGCCTTCGACCTTATCAAGGCCCCGGCAGGGTTGGATATTGGCGCCATCTCCCCGGAAGAAATCGCCCTTTCCATCATGGCCGAAGTCACGGCGCTGCGGCGGCAAAAGATCAGAGCAAAGCAAGAGGGAAACTGACTCCATGATAATGTCCGGCAGCCAAGTCATTCAGGCCCCGCGGAAGATTGTATGGCATGGGCTAAGTCATCCCAGGATATTGCAGCAATGCATTCCGGGCTGTGAGACCATCACAGCTGCGTCGCCTACGGAATTGAGCGCCAAGGTCGTGCTGAAGTTGGGCCCGGTGAAAGCCACTTTTACCGGTGAGTGAGCCTGACGGAAATCAAGGCCCCCGAGAGCTACCGCATTTCCGGAAAGGGCTAGGGCGGATTGGCCGGCTTTGCGACCGGCTGCGCTACGGTAAAGACTCAGCGAAAACACTCCCACTGAGACCCTGATGGATTATGACGTGGATGCGCAAATCAGTGGCAAGCTTGCCATCCTCGGCTAGCGCTTGATTGATTCCACCGCAAAATCACTGGCTGAGCAGTTCTTCACCAAATTTGCCAGCCTGATGATGAAGCGGGCTCAAATTCCGGCCTTGGTATCAAAAACCAAGGCGAGGAAGAAACCCACTGCCTCCGCCCAAACCAAGAAGCCAACGCCAAAGAAGCCAACAGGCAAGAAAGCCTTGGCTAAGAAGAAAGTGCCGGTAAAATCTCGGAAGTTCTGATTCCCTTGATCATTTCGATGCGAACCAAAATAGATTTCAATTCAGTATCTAAATTGGAGTTGGGCGGGATTTCCCGGAAACTCCGCTATGGGTCAACACGAGACCAAGTGCAACGGTCAAACCATGTTGGCTGTGCCTCTGTGTGCAAACCAATTTTCTCAGAAAGCGGACATCACTAACTGAAAGTCCGCTGTGCTACGATGAACGGACAAGCTGCAGCAAGGGCATGAGGTCTTCGAAGGGACAAATTGAGAAGAACAGTGGCCTTCATGCCGTGCCTGCTTGGCAGCTGATCCCAAAAGTGCAACTAGTGCCTGACACAGCACGATCACTCAGGTGCACGTTACCAACTATGCGCATCCTCGTGGTACCGCAGTGGTCCCAGTATGCAGGGCACGTTGCCATCATGTTGGGTTGAGTTGGGAATGGCAAAATGCCGTAAATCAAATAGTTAAGTAAATGGCAGACATGACGGGAAATAGGGGGATAAGGGACTCCGAGAACTGAAAATCCGCGTGTCGGTGGTTCAATTCCGCCCCTGGGCACCATTCATTTTCTTCCCCCTTATTTTTCAACTGGTTGCGGGGCGAATTTGTCCCACCGAACGCCATGGCCTCAAAAAGTGGGACACTTTTGATCTAGCTCCGTTCTCCCGACAGCCGCTTCATGGCGCTGGTCGCGCGGGTCTTCTGGTTGACGGCGCGCGCGTAGGGGGTGACTTCCTTCGATGTGCGATGGCCGGTCACGGCCATGATTTCGAACTCGCTACAGCCGAGTTCCGCCAGCCGTGACGCCGCCTTGCGCAGTCCATGAACCGAACATTGTGGAAGTCCGGCTTCGATGCACCACTTGCGGAAGCGATTGCCAAATCCCTGGGCGTAACGGCAGACGCGGCGGCGGGAAACTAACCTGGTCGCGCAAGAATTGAAGATCGGCACCGTTGATGCTAGGACGCTGAAATGACGCCTGACACGTTCCCAATACTCGCTGTTTCCTCGTGGAGCGTTCACCATGCATTGGGCATCATGTGCCCGGAACTCACCGGAGCGCGCCTTCGACGGGCGCGTGGAGGAGGCTTTTGGACCAGCAAAACTGGATATTCTTGATCTGCCAGGGAAAATCAAGGCGATGGGAATCAACCGGCTGGAGCTCTGCCATTTTCATCTGGCAGGGCGCGATCCGGCTTATCTCCGCGAGGTGAGGTCCGTCTTGCATGATGCCGGTGTCATTTTGCAAACGCTTCTCATTGATGATGGCGACATCACCAGCGTGGCACACGGCGAGCGGGACATAGGCTGGATTTCCAAATGGATTGATGCTGCAGCAGAGCTTGGAGCCGAGAAGGCCCGCGTCATCGGCGGCAAGGGGAAGCCAAGTCCGGATATTCTTGACCGCGCGGCGCAGGCTCTGATGAATCTGGGCCAAAGGGGCCAGAAAACGGGTGTGCGCATCATTACGGAGAACTGGTTTGATACCCTGTCAACTTCAGCCCACGTCGAGCATGTCCTGCGCCCGCTCAAAGGGCAGGTCGGTTTTCTGGCTGACACGGGCAACTGGAGCGGGAACAATAAATTCAGCGAACTCGCCAATATTTTTCGCCATGCGGAGAATTGCCATGCGAAAGCCAGCTTTGACGCGGCGGACCACATGGATGAAGACGATTTCGCGCGGTGCCTTGGGGCCGCGGCGATGGCGGGTTATTCCGGCCCCTACACATTGATCTACGAAGGGCCTGGAGACGAGTGGCAAGGGTTGGCGCTGGAAGCCGCTTTCATCAGGCGGTATTTTTCGAAGTCCCGCTGATGAAAATCTAAGCGACCCGCTGGGCTGCGGGAGCTTCGAGGACGTTTTCCTTGAAGTGTTTTCTGGCGGCGGATGAGTTCAACATGCCGATCTCGGTGGCATCAAGTATAAGCGCCACCCTGCCATTGCCAAGCACGGTTGCTCCCGCGATGCCGGGGATGGCCTCAAGGTTCTCGGTGATGCTTTTAACCACAACCTGCTGCTGGCCCACGATTTCATCGACGACGAGGGCTATTTGTCCCCCGCCCTCAACCTCGGCGACAATGGCCACGGACTGCTGCGGGTCGACCAAGGCCTTTTGACCGAAGACCTGGCTCAAATGAATAAGCGCCACATAGGCGCCATGGACATTCAGAACTTCGCCAAACCCTGGAACCAGCCCTGCATCCTTTTGCCATGGCGCCCGGCACTCAACGATGCTGGCGATTGGCAACACATAGTTTTCATGCCCTGAGCGCACGATCATGCCCTCGAGGACCGCGAGCGTGAGCGGCAATGTCATGACGACAGTCGCGCCGCGGCCGGTTTCGGACTTCAGGCTGACCCGGCCTCCCAGCTTCTGGATATTGCGCTTCACCACATCCATGCCGACGCCCCGGCCTGAAATGCTGGTCACCGCATCAGCGGTCGAGAACCCCGGCATGAAGATAAGATTATCGATATCCTCCGAACTCAGTTCCGCGTCTTCGGCCACCAGCCCCCGGGCGATGGCCTTTTGCCGGACTTTTTGGCGGTCAATTCCACGGCCGTCGTCGCTGATTTCGATGATGATGCGGCTGCCGCGCTGCTCGGCGCTCAAGGCGATGGTGCTTTCAGCCGGCTTGCCCGCCGCAATCCGGTCGTCGGCTGATTCAATTCCATGGTCGGCGGAATTGCGGATCATGTGCATGATTGGATCGCTGAGCTGCTCAATGACGGTCTTGTCGATCTCGGTGCCTTCGCCTGCGACCCGCAGTCGGATTTTCTTTTTGGTCAGCTCTGAAAGCTCGCGCACCAGCCTCGGCATGCGGTCGAATATGGAGCGGATCGGCTGGGCCCTGATGGCCATGACGCTGTCCTGCAAATTCTGCGTGTGGGTGAGGAGCTGCGACAGCTCCTGAAACAGCCCGGGATTTGCGTCGTAGAGAGACTGATCGATCAACTGCGCGACCAGCGCCTGGGAAATGGCGATTTCGCCCGCGAGGTTGACCAGCCTATCGATGCGCTCCGTATCGACACGTATTGTCGAAACCGCATGGTCAACCACCCCGGACTCAGGGGGCGGGAGTGTTTGGTTTTCCGCTTTGCCTCGCTCAAGGCGTTGAATCGTCAGGTTGCAGTCGCCTTCGACAAACTGGAAGGCGTCACGGATTTCCGCCTCGCCATGGGCCGTTTCAAGGCTGAAGGTCCAGCTGAGATAGGCGTCGGTGGCGTTCATTTCCGCGAACGGCGGCAGTTCAGAAATGTCGGCGCTGACTTGCAAGTTTCCAAGCGCCTCAAGCTGATTGACAATCAGCAACGGCTCATTGGCGCGCCGCAGCAGGGCCGCATGGGGGTGAAAGCCAATGGTGAACACGCTCATGCCGCTTCGCGGCCGATCCAATTTTCCAGGCGCCGGCGCGTGGGCCGCCTCAGCCGCGCTGAGGCGGCTTATGTTCTCCAGTGCTTCAATTGCGTTTGCCTCGAATCCAATCGCCAGCTCGGCGCCGCTTCCTGCGGCGCGGATGATGTCTCCCAGGCAATCGGTTGAGCGGAGAGCTGTTTCCAACAATGCCTCTGACATGGCGATCTGGCCGGTGCGGATGCCATCGAGCACGGATTCAAAGGCATGGGCGAATGGCACGATGCGGTCAAAACCAAACATTCCAGCGCCACCCTTGATCGAGTGGATGGCGCGAAAAGCATCATCGACAAGGTTCTGGCTGCGCCTGCCGGCGAGCAAACTGGCGAGCGTGGTTTCGAGCGTCCGCATGTGCTCGCCACATTCGTCGAGGAACATGCGCTTGAAGCGTTCAAATTTTTCGCTCATGGAAAGCCGTCCGGCGCCGACGCAGGCGGCTTGACACTGTCAAGCACATGAGCCAGGCCCAGTTTCAAAAAGGCATTGTCAAAACTCGCTGATGAACCGCTGAGGAACAGGGAGTTTCCGGTCTTGCGGGCTTCGATAAAAAAAGCGGTCAAAACCTGCACGCAGGCGGTGGACATCTGGGTTACGGCGCTGGCGTTGATCTGCAGGGGCACGCCGCGGCCCAGGCCCTGCCGCAGAATATCCTGCAACGGCCCGGCTGAGCGCAGGTCGAGGACCGCATTGAGCGACAAGCTCAATCGCTCAACCGTGTTTTCCTGGACTGGCATGCACGTTCCCCAACCATTCATTGCTGGCGCAATTCGCGCCGCAACGATGAATGAAAGAGGTTAACAATCTGGAAATATCCGGTCCATGCGCCGCTGTTGTCAGCGCCACCGGGGGACACGGGAACTGGATCGGCTAAACCCAATTTGATGATCCGGTTCACCTGCTTGTCGTTCAGGCGAACCGGAAGATCAGGATATTCATCGCAGAGACCGCCGCCGGTTAAACCGTCAGCGAGGCCTCAACTTCGTTCACCTTGTAGCGCGCCATTGCGAGGTTCGCTTTGGCCTTGTCAAGCACGAGATAGATGAACAGGCCGGGCTTTTCGGCGATCGGGCGGACGATGTGATACTGGCTGGTCAAGGTCATCAAGATGTCCTCAATCTTGTCCTTGATGCCCAAGGCCTTCATCGTCTTCAGCTTGGCGCGGACGACTTCCGTGTTGCCAGCGGCCGCCACGTCAAGATTGATGGCGTTTCCTTCCTTGCCCAGCACCATGCCGGAATTCGCGTCAACAACAGCACAAGCAATGCCGCCGTCGGTTTTCATAAGTTCTGAAATGCTTTCTGCTACACTTGCCATTCTAGTCTCCATTTGCTGGCCTGACCGACATCATTCAGCAGTCCGGTCTTTTCTGCTATGCTTAAGCTGCGATACTCATCATCTTCGATGAAACGGCGGCTGCACATTCATTGGTCGCGAAGACTGCTCTTCCGACAAGTTCGTGGTGGTCAAACACGGCGCACAGAACCAGCTCATGGCCGGGTATGCGGCGCTGCAGGATGTGACCGTTGATCGATTCAAGCAATATGTGGTCGCAAGCGCCGAGCTTCATTTCGCGGGCGACCGCGTCTCCCAGGGCCTGCATTGAGCTTGTCATGCTGGCAAGGCGCCCGCCCTGCTGCGCGTGCGAGCCGGCGGAGGCCACTTCGAAGCCGTCGTCCGACACCATCACGGCGAATTTCAGCGAGGGGCAGGTCACGCCGAGTTGCGCAAGCGCCGCGGCACAAATTTCGCGCACGGGTTCCTGTTGGTGAAGTGGTTTCATGCTACGTCCTCCATGGGGGCTTCTGATTGGGCCTGGATATTGAACAGCAGGGCCGTGAGCGTGATCAGCATGTGATCGCGGTTGCGGGCGTCCACTGAGAACACTGGCGCTGTGATGTGGGGATAGACTTCCCGGATGCTGTCGACATATTGCGACGTGTGGGGATATTCCTGGACATCGGAACGGGTGACGCCGATCACCACGCCGCCGCGCTCCTGCAGGGCCGAGAAATCCTTGATGAGTTCCAGCATGTCGCCAACGGGATCCTGCCCGTCATTGTTGATGAGAAGAATCAGGCCAAGCGCCCGCTCTTCAAGAATGCGCCACATGTAGTCAAAGCGGCGCTGGCCGGGCACGCCGTAGAGGCGCACTTTCTCGACGCCATCAAGCGTGATTTCGCCATAGTCCAGGGCGACGGTGGTGGTCGCCTTGTCGGCGGTGGCGCGGTCGGTGTTCGCGGCTTCCGTGGACACCACAGGAATTTCACTCAGGGACTGGATGGCGGTCGTCTTGCCAGCTCCCATCGGTCCTGCGATCAGTATTACATGTTCAGCCATTTTCTATCTCACCAACCAAATTTGCTTTTGAAGCGGCCAATCAAGCTGCCGACACGGCTGACCTGTTCAGGCTGCGTGACGGTTTGAAGCCTTCTGATTTCCACCCCGCTGTTTTCGTTGAGCAGTCCCATGAGCGTCAGAGCGTTCATCGTGTTGATCACCGTGGCGACGTCCACGCTACAGCGAAGGCTTGCCTCCTGCGCGGTCAGCGCTTCGCTGCCGAAGCGGGCAACCAGGTTCATGTGGGTGATCGAATGGGGCAACTCGGAAAAGTTGGGCCAATACTTCAATTTGTAGCGCTTCGCGGAATTGATCCATGGCGCTGGCCTGCCCGCTCCAGCGCGGAGGCCGAGGTGCCACAGGAGCCGGTCAATGCTGGTTCCCGGCGTGGGCACGGGCGACGCTGTGTCGGCGGAAACGGCGATGATTTCGAGGCGAATGGCATCGGCGTCTTCCGGCATCTCATTCAGCGCAAAGGGCGCTGCGAACGCGCGCCGGCGGAGATCAATCCACATGGGCTCACGGTCGCGGCAGAGCACCTTGATGATGCCCGGCTTCTGGCTTGCGAGGGACTTCAGGATGGTTTCGCTGAGGATCAGCATGCCGGTGCGGGCTGCCGCTTCGTAAACCGCCGGGGGAGCGGCGTGCTGCGGGACGGCGTGCTGCGGGGCCGGCTGTATTTGCGGCGCCCTGCTGACGGCCACTGTGTTGATAAAATCGGCTTCAGCCCGCTTCAGCAAGTCGAGCAGGGCGGAAAGGCGAAGCGGCGCGGGCAGGTCTTTTGGGTTGTTGCTGATTTCACCCTGGTCGCAAAGGCGGACGTTCATGCGGCCGGCGGCGTTTTTAGCCGCGGCGCGCGGTCCGTGAATGACCAGATCGGCCTTTGGCGTGTCAGCGATGTCCCAAGAGGCGGAAAGCGTCGCCGCGGCGCGGCTGACCATGGAGCGCACGAGCACCTGATGATAGCTGTCAACGTCTAGAAAACCAATGGTATAGGACGGTCGCATAGAACTCCTCGTGATACAGTCGTCCAGCGCGCTGGCTGGTCATGTAGCATTCGGCGGAGTCTGGGCCGAGATTTGCGGTTCAGAACCGCAGGTCGCTCACATTTGCAGGGTGAACAGCCGCGAACATAGGTAAACCCACTTAATGGGAGCTTAATCGCGACCTGCGCGTGCAATCACAGTGAACGGAGTTTTAACAAAATTCGTTCAAACAATTATTTATTGAATCATTTCAACAAACCGCGCCGGAGTGACGCTGCCGTGAGTGAGCCTTTTCGATTCTTGTGGGACCTGGTCGGCCGCGGGGCGGCGGCGCCGGAGTCTCCAGAATATCAATCAATCAAGATCAATTCCGCGGATATGCTGAATGCCATCATCGACTGCGCGCCGACAGCCATTGTCACGATGGGATTTGATGGAACCATTGAGTATTGGAGCGCGGGGGCTGAGCGCCTGCTCGGGCTGAAGTCCTCGGAAGCGCTGGGCCAGAATATCTTCACCATGATACCGGGCCTCAGGTCCGCCATGACGCATGTGCCGACCGCGTCGCCGGCGCTTCGCGGCGCATCCCAGTTGCAGGATTGCGCGGTGCATCTGGCGGACCGCTCGGTTTTTGTCGACATCCGCTTTTCGCTGGTCGATGTGCCGGGCGCTGACCTGCGTTCACTCGCCCTGCTTCTGGAGGATTCCAACCTGCGCCGAAACGCGGAAAACGCCACGTCGAAATCGCTGACGGACCAGCGCAACATGCTGGTGCGGGAAGTTCATCACAGGGTCAAGAACCACCTCCACGGCCTCATCGCGCTGCTGCGGCTGCAAGCCCTCAGCGGCCGCAAGGGCGATCCCTTCGACCAGGCGGTTGACCAGCTGCGGGCAATTGCTCTCGCCTACGGCGTGCAAGCGCAGAGCAACACCGGAAATTCCAGCATCGCGCTGCTGCTCGAACGGACAATCACCAGCCTCGGCGTCAATTCAGGCACCAGCATTCACTACGAAAAGGGCTCTGGCCTCCTGGAAAGCCTGGCTCTGAGCGAGGGTGATTCAGTGCCCATCGCGCTGATCGTCATGGAGCTTCTGGCCAACGCGCAAAGCCACGGCTCGACGGGGGAAGTGGATGTTGTGGTGCATGAGTCAGCGGACAGGATCGAGATCGCATTCTCCAACTCAGGTTCCCTGCCAGAGAACTTCAGCTGGGAAAATTCGAAGGGTTTCTATTCGGGGCTGACGCGGGCCAAGGCGCTCCTGCCCACACGCGGGGTGAAGCTCACCTATCGTGAAGGCGAAGGCCGGGTCACCGCCTGCCTCTCGCTTGAAATTCCGCTGGCGCTCGCCCCCATTCAAGCCTTCGCGGAGGCCTCATGATGCACAAGCTGCTATTTGTCGAAGACAACAGGATCATCCTGGCCTCCATCTCGGCGCAGCTGGCTGAAAAGGGCTACCAGATTGATTCCGTCGACAATCTCGAGGACGCCGGACGGATGGTGGAGACCAAGACCTATGATCTGGCGCTTCTCGACTATTGGATCGCCACCAACTCTTCGCTGGATTTCGCGGCGACACGGCTCAAGCCCAATGGCACGCCATTCATATTTCTGACCGCCTATTCGGACCAGCCGACAGTTGACGCGTGCCTGGCCATCGGCGCCTCCTCCTATCTCGCCAAGCCGTTTGAGATTCACCAGCTGGTGCCGATCATTGAAACAACATTGGCGCGGCATGCGGATGTGGCCGAACATGCCAAGCGCGGCGACATGCTTGAGAGGGCCCTTCATGACAGCCGGGAAATTTCCATCGCCGTCGGCATCAGCATGTACAGCCACGGGATTTCGGACAAGGACGCCTTTGCGCGGCTGCGCGACAAGGCGCGGTCGGAACGGCGAAAGCTGCAGGAGCTCTGCGCGGAAATTGTCAGCGCCGCCAATAATCTGGCGAAGCTGAACTAGTTTTATGATTATATACCTTTAATAGGTCTTTAAAGCCACAGAGAGGCCCGTGCAGCGGGTTTCAGGCATGGGGAGACCGGGGGGTAGCGGGGAAGGGCAAATTCCTGCCTGTGGGCCTTGCAGATAGCCTAGGATTAATTTCTATTTAAAGTAGTTAAATTCCTATTTCACACGCTCGACGAGCGCAAGACCCGGTCCAGTGAAATTTTCCCGGGGCCGATCACGATAATGGCCAGCGCCATGGCGGCCCAGGGCAAATGGAAGTTGGCCCAGCCATCAGGAATGGTGAGCTGGATCAGAGCTGTCATGAGTAGAAGGCCTGTGGCGGCAAATCTTGTTCCCAGCCCAACCACCAGCAGGACTGGCAGAATGATTTCCGCCAGCGAGGATCCCCAGGCCATCACGGCGGGAAACGGATAGTCGAAGGTCCGGCCCAGGACATGCAGCTTGAACTCCTCTTCGAACAGCAAGAACGGCGTATCCGAGATGCGCAGGAAGCCATCCCATTTGGTGAGGCCCGATTTGTAGAAGGGCACGGCCAAGCCGAAACGCAGCGCAAGGCTCACCAGCGACAGGGGAGCCAGTTTGATGATCAGCGCCTCAACGCGGTCGGCCAGTTGCAATATCTTCACGGTTTTGCCTCACTGAATTTGGGTGAATACGCCCGCCGCCAACATGCCTTGCAGATTTGCGGCGAGATCAAAGGCCTGGTCTTGCTTCACGGCCTGGCCTGCCGCCTCGCCCAGTGATCCATCCGCCAACAGGCTTGCCAGAAACGTGTGGGCAGAGGCCGATACACGGGTCACATGAACTTCAAGACGCGGCCTGGTCACCAAGCCAAATTCCGCCGGGGCTGGATCTATCACCGGCACCGGCTCACGGCTTCGGTTGGCCGCCATGATCGAAACCGCGGCACACGGAAACGCCAAGAGCCGGGTTGCGGGATGGGCGATAAACCGTGTCTGGGCAAGCTGCTCAGGCGCCAGCCGCGCAAGTTCTTCGCCGGCAAGCGGGACAGCGTCCGCTTCATGGAAGGCCTCGAGCCAGGCAAGTTCGAGGCGCGCCACATGCGGCAAATAGGGATAGGCCGCGAGGGGCTCAAACGCGCCCAGGAAATCTGGAAACGCGCCGCCATATTGGGCCAGCAGCCTGGACCGGGGAGGGTTTGCGCTCACAAATATTTTCGCCATGCGGGCAAAAAAATCATCGCCAACGAGGCGCTTGACGGCAGGGAAATTGGCGGCCAGCGCCGCCGTCAACCCCACGACCACATTGTTGCGATAAACCGCAAAGCGCTTCTTGCCGCTTATCCCAGCCGGAAGCGAATGATCCGGATTCACAACGGCGGCGGAAAATCCGGCTTGCCAGTCAGCTTGCATGGCGCAGGCCGTGGCGCGCTCTGGAGAGAATCCGGTCAGCGGCTTGCGCTTCAGATTTCAGGACAGCCCAGGCCGGCACATCATTGTCCCATTCAATCAGCGTGGGGATGGCGCCTGTCATACTGATGACGCGGGAATAAAGCGCCCAGACCTCATCGGCAACGGGGCGGTCATGGGCGTCAATGAGAAGCGGCAGGCCGGCATCGTCGGTTTCCGGCGCATGGCCCGCGAGATGAATTTCGCGCACGCCCGCCAGCGGAAAGCGATCCAAATAGGTTTCGGCCGAGAAGCGATGATTGGTGGCGGAGACAAACACATTGTTGATGTCAAGCAAAAGACCACACCCAGAGCGCCCGGCTGCGGCTGCGATAAATTCCAACTCGGTCATGGTGGACTGCTCAAAGGCCACATAGGTGGATGGATTTTCCAGCAGCAATTGGCGGCCAATGGCATCCTGAACCCGGTCAATATGCTCCACGACGCGGTCCAGCACTTCCTGCGTATAGGGCACCGGCAGGAGATCATTGTAATAGGTGTGTTCATGGGTTGACCAGGCGAGGTGTTCGGACACCAGGGCTGGTTCGTAACGCTTCACGACGGCTGCAAACCGGGTCAGATGATCTTTGTCGAGCGGTTCCGAGCCCCCGATGGACAGGCCGACGCCATGCACCGAAATAGGAAAGTGATAGCGGATTTTGGCGAGGGCGGCGTGGGAAGCGCCGCCTTTTCCCATGTAATTTTCAGCGTGAACCTCGAAAAATCCTACGCCGTCGGAATCCTCGAGAATGGCGTCGATATGCTCAGGCTTGAGCCCTGCCCCGGCGCGCGGGGCCAATTGAAAGTCAGGAAAGTTGGCCCTGTCATGGGCGTGGGCCTGGAGGGAAGGCAGATGCGGCATGACAGGGTCCCGGTCAGTTAGTTAGTTATGACGCCATATCGCGATCAAGCGGCTTCAGCGATCCCTTGCGGTCGTCTGGAAGCATCATTGACACGCATGTGCCCTCAGGAACGTATGTCCAGGAGTTGCCCTGGTAATCGACCTTGGAGGTGCCGGCGCAGGTGGTGCCGGCGCCCGCGGCGCAATCATTCTTGCCTGCAAGAGCCACGCCATAGCATTTTTCCTTGCCAGCGGCGGTTGCATCCGTGGAGGTTGCGAGGCTGCCGGCGGACAGAGCCGTTGCCAGAGCGCTGGCGAGAAGCGTGGCGGAAAAAACAGTTTTCGTCTGTGACATGGAAATTTCCTCAATATCTGGTTGTCGTGTTGTCGCCGACCGATCCGGCGATTGGGGAATTATGCCCTGATTGCGCCATGACATGGAAATCAACTCCCCGGCAGCGTGGCCTCACGCAAGCGTGAAGGCGCCGTGAAGCGAGGTCACGCGGATACCAGTTCCCAAACAGCGCCGCTTTCGTCATAGGCATGCAATTCGCCCAGGCTGATATCGAACCAGATGCCGTGAATGGCCAGCTCCTTGCGATTTTCCTTCATGCGGATCCACGGGAAGGTGCGGAGGTTCGCCATGGAGTGCTCGATGGACGCCCGCTCAATATGGCGCTCGTGGACCGCTTCGTCTTCATCATGGTGGTGCGACACGCTGCGCGCCACATCCTTGATGGCGCGCATCCAGCTGCCGATAAAATCCGTGTGGCTGAGCGGGCCGGCATCGCCGACAGCGGCCCTGATGCCCCCGCAACGGCCATGACCCATGACGACAAGATGTTTCACACCCAGTGACAACACGGCAAATTCCAAAGCGGCGCTGGTGGCGTGATGGCCGCCATCGGGCGTATAGGGCGGCACCAGATTGGCCACATTGCGCACGACAAATATTTCGCCGGGACGTGAATCAAAAATTGTTTCCGGCGCCGCGCGGGAATCGCAGCAGGCGATCATCATGACGGAGGGCTTTTGCGCGCCCTCGCCCAGCGTCCTGTAGCGTTCGGCTTCGGAAGCATAACGGCCTTTGCGGAAATTGGCGTAACCCTCCATCAATCGCGCTGGCAACGTCATTGGGCACCTCCCCACGGCCCATGGAACATTCCCGGACTGTCCAGCCGTTCAAAGCCATGAGCGCCGAAGTAGTCGCGCTGGGCCTGGATGAGATTGGCCGTGCCGCGGGCCTGGCGATAGCCGTCGAAGTAAGACAGGGCTGATGACAGCGCCGACAGCGGCAGCGCATCCTGGGCGCCACGGGCCACAATGTGGCGGAGCGCCGGTGTCGCGGCCTGCATCATGGCGACGAAAGCGGGCGCCACAAGGAGACTGGCAAGGCCCTTATTTTCTTCATAGGCCGTGGCGATTGTATCGAGGAACTGGGAGCGGATGATGCAGCCCGCGCGCCATATGCGGGCGATGGTGGCCATCGGCAGGTTCCAGCTGAATTCCTTGGAGGCGGCCTCAAGCACGGCGAAACCTTGCGCATAGGCCGCGATCTTGCCCGCGAAGAGCGCCTGTTCCAGTTTATCAATGAGCGAGGCGGGATCGCCCAGTGAACGGGCCTTGTTCAATTTGGCATAGAGCTTCTCCGCGACGGCGCGTTCAGCCCGCATGGCGGACAGACTGCGCGCGGCGACGGCCGCTTCAATGGTGGTCGCGGGCACACCCATCATCTGCGATTCAATCACCGACCAGCGGCCGGTGCCTTTTTGCCCAGCCGAGTCCACAATCATGTCGACGATGGGCTTTCCGGTTTTCGCATCATCGGCCTTCAGAACTGCCGCGGTGATTTCGATGAGATAGGAATTGAGCTTGCCCCTGTTCCATCTGGCGAACACGTCGCCGATGGCTTTGGGAGACAGGCCCACACCATCGCGCAGCACGCCGTAAATTTCGGCGATCATCTGCATGTCGGCGTATTCGATGCCGTTGTGAATGGTCTTGACGAAATGGCCTGCGCCGTTGGGGCCAAGCCAGGCGCAGCAGGGTTCGCCATGATATTTCGCGGCGATCGCCAGCAGAATTTTTTCAACACGGGCATAGGATTCAGGCGAACCGCCCACCATGATGGAGGGACCGTGGCGGGCCCCCTCCTCGCCGCCAGACACGCCCATGCCGATATAGGTCAAGCCGCTGCCTTCTAATTCCTGAAAGCGGCGCATGGTGTCGCGGAAATTGGCATTGCCGGCGTCCATGATGATGTCATCCTTCGCCATGAGTTTCTTGAGGCTTGCGATCTGCTCGTCAACGGGAGCGCCGGCGTTCACCATGATGATCACGGGGCGCGGCGGGCGGATGCTGGCGATGAATTCCTCCAGGGTCTTGGATGGCACCATATTATCCGTGAGATTCCCGGCGGCCGCCATGAAGGCATCGGTTTTGTCCGGCGAGCGGTTGAACACCGCTATGCGGCTGCCTTTCTCGGCGATATTGAGGGCGAGATTGGAGCCCATGGTTCCCAGACCGATGAGGCCTATTTCAGCATGCGGCATTATTTGCGTTCTCTTTTCACAAGGTGTTCCTTCGAAAATTCAACAAGCACATCTACAGGCAACACCACGTCGAGGTGAAGGGCGTTTTCCTCGGGGCCTGGAATTTCGAGCGCCTTGAGCTGGCTGTCCAGCAGGGACGGCGGCATGAAGTGACCCTTGCGGGCGGCAATTCTCGCGGCCAGCAATTCCCGGTCGCCGTGCAGGAATATAAAAGAGATGGGCATTTCCGCAGCCGCAGCCAACCTTTGGCGGTAAGCTTTCTTGAGCGCCGAGCAGGAGGCGACAACGCCCCTTCCCGCAACCGCTTCAACTTTCATGGCTTGGCCGATGATATCAAGCCACGGCCAACGGTCCGCATCGTCCAGAGGAATTCCGGATGACATTTTCTTGATGTTGGCTGCTGGATGAAGCTTGTCACCCTCGATGTAGGGGCAGCCGAGTTTCGCGGCCAGGCCTTCGCCCACACTGGTCTTGCCACAGCTTGTGACCCCCATGACTATGGCAGCGCCGTTGAACATTCCCGCTAGTTGCCACAAGATTTGGGCCAGCGCCATGGGCTTCCCCGAGGCCGGCCAGATTCAACCGCTTTCACTTTGACCGGGATTTTGTTAACGATAGGGCAACACCATAAAACAGGGGAAACGGTCATGTTCTACGGCGCGGTTGAGGGCACGGGCTTTGACCCGATTGATTCACGGTTCAACGCATGCCTTGTGGGCCATGCCCGCGTTGAGCGCTTGTGGACGGGGGCCCGCTGGGCGGAGGGGCCCGCCTGGTTTGGCGCCGGGCGCTATCTGGTATTTTCAGATATCCCGAACAACCGCATGATGCGCTACGATGACACGGATGGCTCGCTTTCAGTGTTCCGCGCGCCCTCAAACAACTCCAATGGCAATACGGTGGATGGCCAGGGGCGGCTGGTGACTTGCGAACATCATGCAAGGCGGGTGACCCGCACTGAACACAATGGAACGGTCACGGTGATCGCGGACCGCTTCGAGGGCAAGCGGTTCAATTCGCCCAATGATGTCGTGGTGATGTCCGACGGCTCGATCTGGTTCACCGATCCACCTTACGGCATTCTCATTGATTATGAAGGCGAGCAGGCGGCCAGCGAAATCGGCGGCAATCATGTTTACCGGGTGGATGGCGCCACCGGGACGGTCACACGGGTTTGCGATGATTTCGACAAGCCCAATGGGCTGGCATTCTCGCCGGATGAAAAATGTCTTTATGTGGCCGACACCGGCGCCAGCCATAGCAAGAACGGCCCCAAACATATCCGCCGCTTTGACGTGAGCGTGGATGGGCGGACATTGGGCAAATCGAAGGTGTTCGCTGACTGCACGGCGGGACTGTTCGATGGCTTCCGCCTGGACCGGGATGGCCGCATCTGGACGAGCGCCGCTGACGGCGTGCATTGCTATCTGCCGGACGGAACACTGATCGGCAAAATCCGCATTCCCGAGTTGGTTTCCAATGTGGCTTTTGGCGGGCCTCGACTGAACCGGCTTTTCATCTGCGGCACGACTTCGCTTTATTCCGCCTATCTCGCCATCAACGGGGCGCGGTGAGGCATGTATCTCGGATTGGATTTTGGGACGTCCTCGGTCAAAGGCGTTCTCATTGACGGCAAGCAGAAAATCATCGCGACGGCCAGCGCCGGCCTGAAGGTGTCGCGGCCCCATTCGGGCTGGTCCGAGCAAAATCCCGAGGACTGGTGGAAAGCGGCAAATCTTGTGGTCAAGTCGCTGGGCAAGGCGAAACCAAAAGCGGTTGCCGCCGTGGAAGGCATCGGGCTTTCCGGCCAGCAGCATGGGGCGACACTTCTGGACAAGTCCGGCAAAGTCTTGCGGCCCTGCATCCTGTGGAACGATGCGCGCTCATATGAAGAGTGCAAGGACATTCTGGCGCATGAACCCCGCGCCCTGGAAATCGCGGGCAACATTCCACTGGCGGGATACACCGCTCCCAAGCTCATGTGGGTCAAGAAGAATGAGCCGCAAGTATTTGATTCGGTTGCGATAGTCTTGTTGCCGAAGGACTATATCCGTTACCGGATGACGGGTGAATTCGCCTCCGATATGTCAGACTCTTCCGGCACCTACTGGCTGGATGTGGCGAAACGTCAGTGGTCTGATGAATTGCTGCGCGCGACAGATATGCGGCGCGACCAGATGCCCGCGCTGTTTGAAGGAACCGATGCGACGGGAAGGCTGACGGCAGCTGTCGGCAAGGCGTGGGGCATGCCGAAACTGCCGGTGGTTGCTGGCGGCGGCGGCGACAACGCGGCTTCGGCCTGCGGCATCGGCGCGGTGCATGACGGCGCGGCCTTTGTTTCACTGGGCACATCGGGCGTGATGTTTGTGTCCAACGATAAATACAGCCCCAATGCGGCGAAGGCCGTGCATGCGTTTTGCCACGCGGTTCCCGGCACGTGGCACCAGATGGGAGTCATTCTATCCGCCACCGCAAGTTTGGAATGGCTGGCGGGGGTTTTGAAAACGCCGGCTCCGCAGCTTGCCAAAGCGCTCGGTTCTAAACTTGCAGGCCCCTCTTCCGCTTTGTTCCTGCCCTATCTTTCTGGCGAGCGGACGCCGGTTGGTGACGCGCAGGTGCGGGGCCTGATGATGGGACTGGGCCATGAGACAGATCGCAAGGCGATGACCCACGCGGTGCTTGACGGTGTGGCCTTTGCATTCCGCGACAGCCTTGAAGCGCTCAAGGCCGCTGGCACCGACGTCAAGCGCGTGATGGCCGTGGGCGGCGGCACAAAATCCGAACTCTGGCTCAAGATCATCGCGACGGCGTTGGGCGTTCCGGTTGACTTGCCAGCGGCTGGCGATGTGGGAGGCGCATTTGGCGCTGCCCGCATGGGGCTTATGGCGGCGACGGGCGCTTCCTACAAATCCGTTTGCGCCGCCCCCAAAATCGCCAAGACCATTCTGCCGGAGAAAAATGCCAAGGCCGCCTATGAAGCCGCCTATGAACGCTACACACAAATCTATCCCGCCATCAAGGAGATCAGACTCTGATGAATTTCTACGCAACCAAAGACCCCATCAAATACGAGGGGCCAAGCTCGGCAAACGCGCTGGCCTACCGCTGGTACAATCCAACGCAAAAGGTCATGGGCAAAACCATGGCGGAGCATCTGCGCTTCGCCGTGTGCTATTGGCACACGCTGTGCTGGCCGGGCACGGACCCCTTCGGCGGCGATACTTTCAACCGCCAATGGCACCATATGGCAGACCCCATGGCGGCGGCCCGCATGAAGGCAGATGTGATGTTTGAGACATTGCGGCTGCTCGGCGTTGATTATTTCACGTTTCATGACCTCGACATCGCGCCGGAAGGGAACTCGCTCAAGGAGTTCAACACAAATGTGACCGCAATCGCCAATATCTTCGAGAGCAAGATGGCGACGTCCGGCAAGAAGCTGCTGTGGGGCACGGCCAACATGTTTTCCAACCGCCGCTTCATGGCGGGGGCCGCCACCAATCCCGATCCGGACGTGTTTGCCTATTGCGCGGCGCAGGTGAAGCACTGCCTGGATGTAACCCATGGATTGGGTGGCGAGAACTATGTGATGTGGGGCGGGCGCGAAGGCTATGAAACGCTGCTCAACACCAACATCGGACAGGAATTGAAACAGGCGGGACGGTTCCTGTCTCTGGTGGTTGAGCACAAGCACAAGATTGGATTCAAGGGGCCCATCCTGATTGAGCCCAAGCCCAAGGAACCCACCAAGCATCAGTATGACTATGATACGGCCTCCATCTACGGGTTGCTCAAATCCTATGGGCTGGAAAATGATGTGAAGCTTAACCTTGAGCAGAACCATGCCATTTTGGCTGGCCACACGTTTGAGCATGAAATCGCGCTGGCTTCGGCGCTGGGTATTTTTGGATCGCTCGACATCAATCGCGGCGATTATCTGCTGGGCTGGGACACCGATCAGTTCGCGATGAACATTCCCGAGGTGGCGCTCACCATGCATGAAATTCTGAAAGCGGGCGGCTTCACCACAGGCGGCATGAACTTCGACGCGAAGATCAGGCGGCAATCCATTGATCCGGATGACCTTTTGCATGCCCATGTGGGCTCCATGGACGCTTGCGCGCGGGGGCTGCTGATGGCGGCCAAGATGATCGAGGATGGCAGGATTTCAAAGGCGGTGGACGCGCGTTACGCCAAGTGGAACGAGCCGCAGAACGCGGCGATGCTGGAGGGCAAGGCGAGCCTTGACGAAATCGCGGCGCGTGTCCACAAATCGCAACTGGAACCGCAGCCCACATCCGGCCGGCAGGAATATCTTGAAGGCGTTTTGAACAGCTACATCTAGGGAAGCAAACCAATGGCGACGAACATCAAGGGCCCCGCAATATTCCTGGCGCAGTTCGCAGGCGATGCGGCGCCTTTCAATTCCTTCGACAGCATCACCAAATGGGCGGCCTCGTTGGGCTACAAGGGCGTGCAGATTCCCACATGGGATGGCCGGCTGTTCGATTTGAAAAAAGCCGCTGAATCGAAAACCTATTGTGATGAACTTGCCGGCACCGCCAAAAAGAACGGCGTGGAAATCACCGAGCTTTCAACCCATTTGCAGGGACAGCTCGTGGCCGTGAACCCGGCCTATGACGAGGCCTTCGACGCATTCGCGCCCGCCGCCGTTCATGGCAAGCCGAAAGAGCGGCAGAAGTGGGCCACGGAACAATTGATGCTGGCGGCGAAAGCGGCGCGGAACCTGGGACTTGATGCGACCGTGTCCTTCACCGGCGCCTTGGCCTGGCCCTATGTCTACCCCTGGCCGCAGCGGCCAGCGGGCCTGATTGAAACCGCATTTGGTGAATTGGCCAAGCGCTGGAAACCCATTCTGGACGCCTATGATGAAGTAGGCGTGGATGTTGGCTATGAGATTCATCCCGGCGAGGATGTGTTTGATGGCGCCACGTTTGAAATGTTCCTCGATGCCCTCAAGGGCCACAAGCGCTGCCAGATCAATTATGATCCGTCGCATTTCGTGCTGATGCATCTCGACTATCTGTCCTTCATCGACATTTATCACGAGCGGATTTGCGCTTTCCATGTGAAAGACGCGGAGCTAAACCCGACGGGCCGCCAAGGGGTTTATTCAGGCTATCAGCCGTGGATCAACCGGGCCGGGCGGTTCCGCTCGCTGGGCGATGGGCAGGTTGATTTTGGGTCCATCTTCTCGAAGCTCTCACAATACAATTACAAATCATGGGCGGTGCTGGAATGGGAATGCTGCATCAAGCATCCGGAACAGGGTGCCGCTGAAGGCGCGCCCTTCATCGAAAGCCATATCATCCGCACCACGGAAAAAGCCTTCGATGATTTTGCCGGCGGCAAAACCGACCAGGCGCAGATCAACCGGCTGTTGGGCCTCTAGGAGTTCGCGATGTCAATCACTGGAAGAAGCGACAAGGCATCGGGCCGCATCAGGCTTGGCATGGTGGGCGGCGGACAGGGCGCCTTCATTGGCGCCGTGCATCGACTCGCGGCGCGCATGGATGATCACTATGAATTTGTGGCGGGCGCCTTGTCTTCCGATGCAGCGCGCGCCAAGGCATCGGCAGCTGAACTCGGACTGGCTCCCGACCGGAGCTATGGGGACTTCCGCGAGATGGCGAAAGCCGAAGCCAAGCGGGCCGATGGCATTGAAGCGGTTTCCATCGTGACGCCGAACCACATGCATTTCCCGGCGGCGAAAGCTTTCATCGAAGCTGGCATTCATGTGATCTGCGACAAGCCCATGACGCTCAATCTCAAGGAAGCGCTGGCGCTGGAAAAACTGCTGGCCAGGAATCCAAAAGTCATTTTCGCGCTCACCCATAATTATTCGGGCTATCCGATGATCCGGCATGCCCGCGCCATGGTGGCGGCAGGCGAGCTCGGCGAAATCCGGCTGGTGCAAGGTGAATATCCGCAGGACTGGCTGACGACGGACTTGGAAAAATCCGGACAGAAGCAGGCGGCTTGGCGGACAGACCCCAAGCGCACGGGCGCTGGCGGCTGCGTTGGCGACATCGGCACGCACACCTATCAGCTGGGCTGTTATGTGTCGGGCCTCGCGCTCGATGAGCTTTCGGCTGATCTCACGAGCTTTGTCAAAGGCCGCAGGGTGGACGACAACGTGCATCTCATGCTGCGTTACAAGGGCGGCGCCAAGGGCATGCTGTGGGCGAGCCAGGTGGCGGTTGGCCATGAGAATGGTTTGAAGATCCGGGTTTATGGCACCAAGGGTGGCATTGAATGGGTGCAGGCCGATCCAAATTACCTGTGGGTTATGCCTTACGGTGAACCCAAGCGCCTGATCACCCGGGGCGGCGCTGGTTCAAACGCCGCATCGGGGCGTGTGACGCGCGTTCCGCCGGGGCATCCGGAGGGTTATCTCGAAGGTTTCGCCAATATCTACACGGAAGTGGCGCGCGCTATCAAAGCCAGGCGCGCGGGCAAAAAGCCGGACAAGGACGTGCAATTTCCGGGCATCGAAGATGGCGTCGCGGGAATGGCCTTCATCGAGGCCTGCGTGAAATCATCGGCCAAGAACGGGAAATGGGTGAAAGTTTAACTGACACAGAATTTCCGATGGAGGCCAGCTTGTGCTGTTTCTTTAGAGAGAAAAACAACTAGATGCATCAAAGCCCTTTTGACAATTTTTTTGGTTGATAGAGATTGGTAGTCTCAAGGAAAATGGGTCGCAATGATCTGTGTTGGTGCGGTTCAGGCCTCAAATACAAGAGGTGTCATCTCAATCGAGAGTCTGAAGAAATCTTAAAACCTTGGGCAGCTGAAAGCCAACTCAAGAAGAACTTCAGCAAAAAATTATGCTCTGTACCTCCTGACCTTCTCAGCGATTGTAAGGGAGTTACTGTTAGGGCTCATACGGTTCCGAAATCTTCAAGCCTCCAAAAAATTTGTCGGGATGGACATGTGTATTCTTTTGTCCCAAGTTTTAAAAATTTGACAAAAAACAACGGTCTACTGGCACCGGAATTACGTGGCATAAATCAAGCATCAACATTTACCGGCTTTTGCGGACATCACGACAACTCAGTCTTTGCTCCCGTCGAAAGTGTTGAATTTACTGGAATGCCCCAACAATGTTTTCTGTTGGCATACCGCGCGTTAGCACGTGAGTGCTACACAAAAAATTCTCTTAGTTCGACGATGAATTTGATTAAGACCTCGGATAAGGGTCGCAAAATTGATCAGCAACAGGCGATTCAGGGCTTTGCCAAACTATTTGGTGAAGGCGTGGATGCTGGTGTAGAAGATAATCAACTGCACAAAGATTTATACGATGCCTTGCTTCTCAGCCAAGACTTTAACAGCGTTAGATCTTTTCTGATATTTTTCCGCGATCCACCAGAAATAATGTGTTCTGGTTGTTTGTTTCCTGTTGAAGATTTTGAGGGCGAGCAATTACAAAATCTTTCAGACTTAAGTACTGTCGCGAAAATGATATCGTTTTCCTCATTTTGGACTGGAAGTTGTGGGGCGGTCGTTTTCACTTGGCTGGGTGATAGTGACAGCGTTTGCATACCATTCATTACTTCCTTGGAGGCTAAGCCTGACGCAGAGATATCTAACTGTCTAACTCGCTTCTTTTTTGAGGTCTGCGAAAATATACATCTAAAACCTGAATGGTGGGAGGGGCTAGGTGCGGGACCACAAGGCGCTCTAATTCGTCGAATGTCCAACTCGGCAAACCCCTTCCAGTTACAGAAACGAAATCGACTTAAAGATGACGGCTTAAAATATGCTAACTGGAAAGTGCAAAGCAAAAGCAGAATTGGCTTCTAAAGAAATCCATCTATTGCGCTAGGATGATGAAGAACTAAAAGTTGCAGAGACATTAATTATTCATGCTCACTCCTTCACGCCGCCTTGGCGTTTGCGGCGTGGTGGGCGAGGGTGGTAGGCGTGTCGAGGCTGAATTTTGTTGGTCTAGTCGCGTAGCAAATCATTCAGCCTCGGGCGGTGATGCCGAGTTATTTGCCGGCTTCGGGCTGGCCAAACCTCCATGGCGTCCATCTCTGTTGCATCAAATGCAAGCTAAGTGGCGGTCAAATCCGTGACGCCTACTCATCCTTATGTGATCAACCAATCCATATTGCGACGCAATAGCGCGGTTTGAGTTATTGTGCACTGCACCATTTTATGTCATTGGAACCCATCCGCTTAATTTCAATGCGATAGGCTCCCATATGACACTTGCGAAGAATGTGATTGCTGGCCGTGACCAGCGCATTGCTGATCTGGCCCACCAGATTTGGGAGCAGGAGGGCCGTCCTGAGGGCCATTCCGAAGCCCATTGGCTTCGCGCGGCAGCGCTGGTTGATGAGGCGGCGTCACCGGCCAAGAAATCCCCGCCCAAAAAACCTGCCGCAAAGAAGACCGGAAAGAAGTAGTTTTTCCTTTCCCGCGCAAAACCCGGACCGATACTGCTGTTCTGCGCTGCATTTATTTTTGATGTGCGCACCTCTTCCCTCGCACGCCAATTAGCTTATAAGACGCCCGACTTCAAAATGAGCTAACGGAGAGTGTCATGGCTAAGGTGCGCGTTGCGATAAATGGATTTGGCCGGATTGGGCGCAATATTTTGCGCGCCATTCATGAATCGGGACGGAAGGACATTGATGTGGTGGCCATCAATGATCTCGGCCCGGTTGAAACCAACGCCCATCTGCTGCGCTATGACAGCGTGCATGGCCGCTTTCCCCATGAGGTGAAGGTTGACGGCGACAGCATCCGCGTTGGCAGCGAAAAATTCAAGGTGACGGCCGTCAAAGACCCCTCGCAGCTTCCCTGGAAAGAGCTGGGCGTTGATATCGCCATGGAATGCACCGGCATTTTCACGGCGAAGGACAAGGCCTCGGCCCACTTGGCGGCGGGCGCCAAGCGCGTGCTGATTTCAGCGCCGGGCGAGAATTCCGATCTCACGGTTGTCTATGGCGTGAACCACGACAAGCTGACCAAGGATCACATCATCGTTTCCAATGCTTCATGCACCACCAACTGCCTGGCGCCCGTGGCCCAGGTTTTGAATGACGCGGTGGGCATCGACAAGGGTTTCATGACCACGATCCATGCCTATACGGGCGACCAGCCAACGCTCGACACCATGCACAAGGATTTGTACCGGGCGCGGGCCGCCGCCATGTCGATGATCCCCACATCCACTGGCGCTGCCAAGGCCATTGGACTGGTTATCCCCGAGTTGAAGGGCAGGCTTGATGGCACGTCGATCCGCGTGCCGGTTCCCAATGTTTCGTGCGTGGATTTCAAATTTGTCGCCAAGCGTGCGACGACGGTTGAGGAAATCAATGCGGCGATCAAGGCGGCCGCGGAAGGCAAGCTCAAGGGCATTCTGGGCTTCACGCTGGAGCCCAATGTTTCCATCGATTTCAACCACAATCCCAATTCCTCCACCTTCCACATGGACCAGACCAAGGTGATTGACGGAACCCTGGTTCGCATTCTCACCTGGTATGACAATGAATGGGGCTTCTCCAACCGCATGGGCGACACGGCTGTGGCCATGGGAAAGCTGCTCTGACCCCATGGCACGGCCCCTGATCATCGCGCCCTCCATTCTCTCGGCGGATTTTTCCAAGCTGGGAGAGGAGGTGCGGGCGATTGACAAGGCAGGCGCTGAATGGGTGCATGTGGATGTGATGGACGGGCATTTTGTGCCCAACATCACGTTTGGCGCGCCGGTCATGGCGAGCATTAGGCCGGTCACCAGGCGGGTGTTCGATGTTCACCTGATGATCGCGCCGGCGGACCCCTATCTCGAACACTTCGCCAAGGCGGGCGCTGACGTGATCACCGTTCACGCCGAAGCCGGCCCGCACCTCGACCGTTCGCTGCAGGCCATCAAGGCGCTGGGCAAGCGGGCTGGCGTGGCGCTTAACCCGGGCACGCCCGCTTCGGCCATCGCCCATGTGATCGACCGGGTTGATCTGGTTCTGGTGATGACGGTGAACCCGGGCTTTGGCGGACAGGCCTTCATCCAAGCCATGCTGCCCAAAATTTCCGAGGTCCGCGAAATGACCCGGGATCGGGATATCGACATTGAAGTGGACGGCGGGGTTACGGCGGAAACGGCGCCTTTGGTGGTGAAGGCGGGGGCCAATGTGCTGGTGGCGGGTTCGGCGGTGTTCAAGATGTTCCGACTATGCCGGGAACATCAAGGCGATCCGGATGGCGGCGGGAAGCATTCCGGCTTAATTTTCTATTTTTCGCAATAATAATATCTTTTCTTCTTTATATTTCTGAAATTTGCAATAATAAAACTGAATGGAGCAGTTTTCGGCCCTTCGGATGTTTATTGCTGTTGCAGATGCGAAGAGCTTCTCCGGCGCGGCGGAGGTGCTTGGCCTTTCCATTTCGGTTGTCAGCCGGCAGATTTCGGCTTTGGAGGCCGAGCTTGGGGCTGGCCTGCTGAAGCGCACCACCCGGACGGTTGAATTGACCGAGGCGGGAGCGAGCTATCTGGCGCGCATTCGAAACCTGCTGGCCGAGCTTGAGAACGCCAACGGATCGTTGAAGGCTCCCGCCGCAGGCGCGGCTGGCCCTTTGAGGGTTGCAGCACCTTCTGTCGTGGGTCTTCCGCTTGTGGCGCCAGCCATTGCGGATTTCACCTCCGGGCAGCCGCAAATCAGTTTCCAGTTCGACATTCTCGACCGGGCCGTTGACCCGCAGGAGGAGGGATATGACCTGGCCATCGCGCTCGGAGAGCAGGCCGTCGAAGGCGGCGCCAAATCATTGGCCCAAATCGAGGTGGGCCTGTTTGCCTCGCCTGCCTACCTGGCCATATTTGGAAGGCCGCGCGGCCCTGCTGATTTGAACGGGCATCGCGGGCTGTTTCTGACCAGCCAGCCAGACTGGAAACTCCGCAGTTCGGAGCATTTCCAACCCAAGCCGCATTTTCGGTCCAACCGGCTTGAGGTTCTGAAAACCATGTGCGTGGCGGGCCATGGCATAGCCCTGCTGCCCAATTTTCTGGTTCAGGCGGAATGCGCAGGCAACGGCCTGGTTCAACTGCTCGATGGCTTCGAGCCAAAACCGCTCAGTCTCATGGCGGTTCATTCGCCCACGCGAACACCCACCGCGCAGGCGCAAATGTTCCTGAAGTTTCTCGACACGCGCTTCAGGCGGCTCCGCCTTTGAGCTGTTTCAGGGCGGCCAAGGCGCGGGCGCGGGCAAATCCATGCTCCACCATGGGGGCGGGGTAAGCAGCCTTGAATTTTTCTGGCGCTTGCCACGGCTTGTGGATGTATTCGCGGGGCATGTCGCTGAGCTCCGGCACCCAGCGGCGCACATAGGCTCCGTCGGGATCAAATTTTTCTCCCTGCAGCACCGGGTTGAATATCCGGAAATAGGGGGCGGCATCAGCACCACAGCCTGCCACCCATTGCCAGCTTGCCGAATTGCTGGCGATATCGGCATCCACCAGCGTATCCCAAAACCATTTGGCGCCTTCCCGCCAAGATATGAGCAGATGCTTGGTGAGGAAGGAAGCTGCCACCATGCGCACGCGGTTGTGCATGGTGCCGGTGGCCCAGAGTTCACGCATGCCGGCATCGACAAGGGGGTATCCCGTCAATCCTTGTTGCCACTTCTGAAGGGCTGGAGCGTCATTGCCCCAAGGAAAATCCGCGAACTCGCGGCGAAATGGCAATTCTGGAAGCGTCGGCCAGTGGTGGAGGATGTGGCAGGAAAATTCGCGCCAGAGAAGTTCCTTGAGGAATTTCTCGCCCGCGAGATCAAAACGCCCTCCCGCTTTCGCCATGGCCGCGCGGATGGCACGCCAGCATTGGGCCGGGCTGATTTCGCCCCAATGAAGATGCGGTGATAGCCTTGATGTGACGGCTTTGCCGGGGCGGTCCCTTCCTTCGGCGTAATCCGCAAGGCCATTTTCGATAAACTCCGCAAGGGCATTTCGCGCGCCCTCCTCGCCCGGCTGCCAGGTGGCTGCAAATTGACTGGCCCAGTTCGGCTGGGCTGGAAGCAGGTTCCAGTCATCCAAACTTTCACTTCTGGCTGCGCCTTGCCAGATGACCGGCTTGGCTCCGGCACCCGGCAGACGCGGCTCACTTGCGGCAAAACAGGCGCGTGAAAATGGGGTGTAGACGCGGTAAGGTTCACCGGAACCATTGCGGATGGCTTCGGGTTCATGCAGCAGATAGCCGCCAAAGCGATGGCACGCGGCATTCGCCTGCCCGCATGCCGCCTTCACGCGAAGCTCCAGCGCTGCTGACCACGGCGCATAGTCGCGGGTGAAATAGACTGCTTTCGCAGAAGTTTCCCCGATGACACTTGCCAGAACCTCGTCTGAGCGCCCGCGCCGCAGAACAAGCTTCACATCGCGCGAAAGCTTCGCCAGGCTGTGGCGCAGCCACCAGCGGCCAGCGCCGCCAATTTTCCATTCGCCCGGCGTTTCGTCGTCGAGAATGTAAAGGCAAATCACTTCGCCGGCGCTGGCAGCGGCGTTCAACGCCGCGAGATCGCGGGTTCGCAGGTCCTGGCGAAACCACATGATAACGGGCTGGGTCATTTCGCTTCCGGAAGATGTCAGGCTGTTGTCTTTGCCTTTTGGGACCGTTTCGCCAGAAGTCCCGTCAGCCAATCGGGATCCATGTCAGGCACGGAGGACAGCAGCAATTCCGTATAGGCTGGATAGGGCGGCGACAGGACCTTGGATTTGGGGCCTTGCTGCACAACCTTGCCCCGGTGCATCACCACGATTTCATCGGAAATGGCGCGAACCGTCGCGATGTCGTGGGTGATGAAGAGGTAGGAAACATTGGTTTCCTTCTGCAGGCGCATGAGCAGCGAAAGAATGCCCTCCTGCACGATCTGATCCAGCGCCGAGGTGACTTCATCGCAGATGATGACTTCGGGATTGGCGGCGAGCGCGCGGGCAATCGAGATGCGCTGCTTCTGGCCACCCGACATTTCACTGGGCAGGCGGTCGATATAGCTTTCATCAAGCTCAATGGCCTCAAGCAATTCAACGACGCGGCGGTCACGGTCGGCGCCGGTCAATCCCAGATAGAACTCCAGCGGGCGGCCGATGATATCGCGCACCTGCTGGCGGGGGTTGAGAGCCGTGTCCGCCGATTGATAGATCATCTGGATGCGGCGCAATGTGTCCTTGTCGCGGTCAGCCAGGGCTTTGGGCAGGGGCTTGCCGTTGAAAAAAATGTCGCCTTTCGATGGCGGCAAGAGGCCGGTGATGGCGCGAGCCAGCGTTGACTTGCCCGATCCCGATTCACCCACAACGGCCACGGTGCGGCCGCGCGGCAATTGCACGGTGACGTCATCCAGAACCTTGACCGAGCCCGAGTAGCTTCCATCGACATTTTGCACGCGAAGCACGATGTCATCGCTGATTGATTCAGGTTTCTGCAGCTTGCGCACGGCCCAGAGGGACTTGGTGTAGTCCTGGGTCGGCTGCTTCAACATGGCTCGCGTTGGCGCTTCCTCGACCAAATTGCCGTAGCGCAGCACCATGATGCGGTGGGCCATCTGGGCCACAACGGCGAGGTCATGGGTGATGTAGATCGCCGCCGTGTTGAACTGCTCGACAATGTCGCGCATGGCGGCCAGCACTTCGACCTGGGTTGTGACGTCAAGGGCGGTGGTGGGTTCATCGAATATGATCAGGTCTGGACGGCACGACATGGCCATGGCCGTCATGGCGCGCTGCAACTGGCCGCCGGACACCTGGTGGGGGAAGCGGTCGCCGATGGTGTCGGGATTGGGCAGTTGCAGCCGCTTGTAGAGATCGCGCGCGTCGGCTTCGGCGGCTTCCCGGGTTTTGATATTATGGCTGACGGCGGTTTCGATGGTCTGGTCGATGATGTGGTGGGCCGGGTTGAAGGAGGCAGCCGCGCTCTGGGCCACATAGGCGATGCGCGAACCCCACAAGCTGCGCCGCTGTTCTTCGGTCGCCTTGACCAGGTCGATGCCGTCAAAAACGACGGAGCCGGCGCTGATGCGGCAGCCCGGCCTGGCAAAGCCCATGGCGGCAAGACCCAAGGTGGATTTGCCCGCTCCGGACTCGCCAATGAGGCCGAGAACTTCGCCCCGCTTCAAGGTGAGGTCGATGCCCTTCACAATGGGATTCCAGACATCATCACTAAAGCCATCTATCTTGAGGCCTTTGATGTCGAGAAGGCCTTCGCCCTTGACGCGCTTCTTGTCAGATACCATCGCGAAGCCCACTTGTTTTATGCAGGAACCAATCAACAACGAAATTGACGGCAACGGTGAGAAGCGCGATCGCAGCGGCGGGATAGAGCGGCGTGGCCCTGCCGAAGCTGATCAGCGACTTGCTTTCCGCCACCATGGAGCCCCAGTCGGCTGTGGGCGGCTGAATGCCAACGCCAAGGAATGACAACGCTGAAATCGTGAGAAACACAAAACAGAAGCGCAAGCCGAATTCCGTGATCAGCGGCGGCAAAATGTTGGGGACGATTTCCCGGAAAACGATCCAACGCATGCCTTCTCCCCTGAGCCTTGCGGATTCGACATAGTCCATCACGACAGAGTTCAACGCCACAGCGCGGGACAGGCGGAAGACGCGGGTGGCATCGAGCAACGCCAAAATGAGCACAAGGTTGACAAGGCTTTTGCCAACCACGGCCAGCATCATCAGCGCGAAAATCAATACGGGAATTGCGAGGAAGGCATCCACAACGCGCGAAATTCCCTGATCAAGAAAACCGCGCTTCAACGCGGCGAGCACGCCCAATGAACCGCCCAGCATGAACGAGACAAGCGTCGTGATGAGGGCAATGCCAATCGTGTTCCGCGCGCCGTAGATCAACCGTGACAGCGTATCACGTCCAATTTGATCGGTCCCGAGCCAGTTTTCCGCGCTTGAGAGCTGGTAGGCCTTGCCAACGACTTCCGACTCGCCATAGGGCGCCAGCAGGGGAGCAAACACCGCGCAAAAGGCGTAAATCAATATGACGATCATGCCGAACCATGCCGTCAACGGCGCGGTTTTCAGGTTGCGCCTCACGCTCTCCATAACAGTGCGGCGGGCCTTGATGGTGCGGACGGGCGTTGTGGCTGTACTCATTTTGGATGCAACAATCTTGGATTGGTTACAATCGAGACGATGTCGGCCAGCAGGTTGAGCAAGATGTAGGTCGCCGCGAATATCAGGGCGCAGGCCTGGACAATCGGCATGTCGCGGCTGGACACGGCATCCACCATCAACTGGCCAATACCCGGATAGACAAACACCACCTCAACCACCACCACACCGACCACGAGGTAGGCAAGATTGAAGGCGACGACCGTGGCAATGGGCGCCCATGCATTGGGGAGCGCGTGGTGCCTGATGACGTTGGATCTGGAAACGCCCTTGAGCTGCGCCATTTCAATATAGGGGCTCGCCAGCAGATTGATGATCGCGGCCCTTGTCATGCGCATCATGTGGGCGATGATCACGAGCGTCATGGTAATGGCCGGCAGCGCCGCGCGATAGAGATGCTCAAGAAATGGCGTGCCGATGCTGACTGTCGAGTTGGGATAGAATATCTTCAGCTTAACCGCCAGAACATAGACCAGCACGTAGGCGATGAAAAATTCCGGCATGGCAATCGTTGTCAACGTGACAGAATTAACTATCCGGTCAAACCATGAATTGCGGTAGAGCGCCGCCATGGCGCCCAAAAAAAGGGAAAGGGGAACGGCAATACTGGCCGCCATGGCAGCGAGGAAAAACGTATTATAAAGGCGTGGCGCAATGGTCTCAGATACGCTGCGTTTTATGGTGCCTGTGGTTCCTGAATAGGAATACCCAAAGTCGCCCTGAACCGCATTGCCGATCCATTCCACATAGCGCACATAGGCTGGCCTATCGAGGCCGAGTTCCTTGTTGAAATTTGCAACCGTTTCAGGGGTTGCGCCCTGGCCCAGAATGTTTTGCGCATAACCGCCCGGGAGCATTGCCAAGGCCGAGAAAATAATGACCGACACGGCAAACAGCGTCAGCACTCCCAGACCCAAACGTTGCAGAACAGTTCTCAGAACCGGATTCATCGCTTCCCCTCGCAGGCTTCTTTGCGGCCCAACTTTCAATCGAGACTAGCAGAACAGAAAAACTATTCCACAAAAAAAAGACCCCGCCAGATTGCCGGCGGGGTCCGATTATCAAATCTGCTTGATGGGCAGCTTACGCCATCCACCAACGCTCATACATGTAGCCGCCATCATGGTCGAAGTCGGAGTTGAACTCATTGTGACCAATCTTGGTGGACATCGCGCCAACGTAGTTGTTGAACATCAGCACAATCTGGCCGCCGTCGTCATGCACAAGCTGCTGGGCCTCAGCATATTGCGCGGCGCGCTTGGTTTCATCCGTCTCGGCACGGGCTGCGAGAAGCAGCTCGTTGAAGCGCGGATTCTTCCAGTGCGTGTCGTTCCAGGCCGCATCGGCAGCAAGAGATACCGACATGAACATGTCAGCCACCGGACGGCCGCCCCAATAGCACATGGACCAGGGCTTCTTGAGCCAGACATTGTCCCAATAGCTGTCATTGGGTTCGCGAACCAGGTTGATCTCAATGCCCGCAGCCCTAGCGCTTTCCTGTATGAGGAGGGCCGCATCCACCGCACCGGAGAATGCCGCGTCAGACGTCGAGAAGTCCACCTTGAGACTGTCCATGCCGGCCTTCTTCAAATAGCTCTTGGCCTTGTCCGGATCATAGGTGTGAGCCGGCTGCGGATCGACAGCAAACTTCATGGCGGTGGAGATCGGGTTGTCATTGCCCGGCGTGCCGTAGCCAAACAGGATCTTGTCCACGAGTTCCTGCCGGTTGATGGAATGTTTGATGGCGAGGCGAACATTGACATCGCTAAATGGCGCCGCGTCGCAATGCATTGGCGCTGTATAGTGGGCGAAACCTGAGACGTTATAGAGTTCAGTTTCAGGCGCGGTCTTCAGCATGTCGATGGTCTTGAGGTCAGCGCGGTCGATGAAGTGCACTTCGCCCGAGAGATAGGCATTGGTGCGGGCAGCGGTATCAACGATGGACAGCAACTCGACGCCATCAAACCAAGTGTCCTTGAAGAAGTTTGGATTGCGTTCGCCAACCAGCTTCACGCCTGGCTCAAATGACACGATCTTATAGGGACCGGCGCCAACGCCTTTTTCCCAATCGATCTTGCCATCCTTGGAAGGATACATCGACAGATGGTAGTCTGTCAGCAGGAAGGGGAAGTCGGCGTTGCCGCCAATGAGTTCAAAAATCACCGTGTCGGGGCCATCGGCCTTGACGCTGGTCACGGAAGAGAGAACCGACTTGGCGGGCGACTTCGAGTCAGCGCCAATATGGTAGTTGATGGTGTTGACCACGTCTTCAGATGTCAGCGTCCGGCCATCGTGGAACGTGATGCCTTTGCGGATTTTGAAGATCCACTTCTGGGCGCCGTCGGCCGGCTCGAAGCTTTCAGCCACATGCGGCTGGGCGGTGTTCTTGCTGTCAACCTGCACCAAGGGCGCGCCCATGAAGGACTTGCCGAAGCCAAAGGTGAAGCCGTTCGTCCAGGTGGCCGGGTCGAGCGAGTCGGTGGTCTGGCCATGGCCTACGGCAACCTTGAAAATGCCGCCCTTCTTAGGTTCGGCGCGGGCGGCGGTTGCGAACATGGTGTTGGCGGCGGCGGCGGTGATGCCAACCGATAGGGCGTAGCTCATAAAATCACGGCGTGACAGCTTGCCCTGGCCCACGGCCTTGGCAGCCTGCTTCAATCTCATTTCAAATTCAGTCATGTATTCTCTCCCTGATGACCTTGATGGCGGAGAGGCCCCTTAATGGACCTCTTGGTTTCTAGGTTCTCATGTCGGATTGCGCCCGTCAATGGCTAGCGGGCGCGCCGACAGGTGAATTGATCACACGCCACACCCCCTTCACAGCCGCAAATAACGGAAATATGGTCGCTGCCTCGACACCCGTGAGGTAAGCGTACAATGGCTCAAGAAACTCCAATGAAAAGCGAGGGCGTCCTCGGCAATCTCGTTGTGGCCGCAGGCAAGCGCCTGATTCCAAAAACACTCAAAGGTTCCCTCGCGCTCACATTGCCGTCAGGACAAAGGCTGCTCCTGGGAAATTCGCTTGAGGGGTTTGCTGCGGATCTCACGCTGCGGAATTTCAGGGTTATCTGGGCCAGCATAAGACGGGCGCAGCTTGGCTTCTTTGAAAGCTATCTGGCGGGGGATGTCGAGAGCAGCGATCCGACAAAATTGTTCAAGTTCTACCTGGACAACCGTTCAGCGCTGGATGGCGCCGCCACGGGCGTATTCTCGCCCAGCTGGCTTGACTGGCTGTGGCACCGGAAACGCGACAACGATCCCAAGGGCGCCAAGGAAAACATCTCCGCCCACTACGATCTGGGCAATGATTTCTACAAGCTCTGGCTGGACGAAACCATGACCTATTCTTCCGGCGTGTTTGACAGTTCGGCCCGCAGCCTGGAAGCGGCGCAGCGGCAGAAATACGCCCGCGTGATCGAGGCGCTGGAGCTTGACGCGGGAAAGCAGGTTCTTGAAATCGGATCGGGCTGGGGCGGGTTCGCCGAGGAAGCCGCCAAGAAAAAAGCCAGGGTGCGCGGCATCACCATTTCACGCGAGCAACTGGACTACGCAGAAAAGCGCATCGCCAAGGCGGGCCTGGCCTCAAACTGCAGCTTCCATTTTGAGGATTACCGGGACACGTCCGGCAGCTATGACGCCATTGCCTCCATTGAAATGATCGAAGCCGTGGGCGAGGCCCATTGGCCGACCTATTTCCGCACGCTTTACAACCGCCTGAAACCCGGCGGCATCGCGGCCATCCAGGGCATCACAATCGCTGAGTCCAATTATAAATCCTACCGCTCCGGCGTCGATTTCATCCAGCGCTATGTTTTTCCCGGCGGCATGCTTCTCACCAAGACCATCCTGAAAGAACAGGCGGCCAAGGCCGGGCTTATTCTCGAGCGGGTTGAAACTTTTGGCCAAAGCTATGCGACAACGCTTCGCCTGTGGCATGAACGCTTCGAGGCCGTGTGGCCGGAGGTGGCCAAGCTGGGTTTTGACGAGAAGTTCCGCCGGGTGTGGAAGCTTTATCTGGCCTATTGCGAGGCGGGCTTCGCGGAGAAGGTTGTCGATGTGGGGATTTACAAATTGCGGAAACCCGCCTGATCACTGGAGCTTCCGCTCGATCTCCTCATTGAACTCCTTGCTGAAGACTTTCTTTTTGCCTTCGAAGGCGTCGATCTTGCCCCAGACCAGCCAGTGGGTCTTGGTGGCGGTCAATCTGCCATAGGTCTCCGTGCGGGTGTGCCAGCTGCCGCGCTGGTGTTCCTCGGTCCAGTGGGTTTCCATTTTTGCCGACAGGGGATCGTCCGGCATGATCGAATAATTCTCACGGCCAACGGAATAGGTGATGAGCTTGTGGGGATGGATTTCGACGGACCCAAAATCATCAATGATTTCCAGCCGCTGCTCGCCGGTTTTGGGATCGACGGTGGTTTCGCGCTTGTGCCAGGGCTTTTTGATTTCCGTGAGCTTTGCTGGCTCGGCGGCTTCGGCGGGCTGCCAAACGACGGCGGCCTCATCTTTGATCGATTTGCGCACGGGCAAATGCAGCGCCGCCTTGCCTGCGTATAAAGTGAGCGTCACGGGTTCTGGCGCCGGCCACATCATGGGGAAATAGCTGGTGGAAATGGCCACGCGTATCTTGTGACCCTCGGGCACCCGCCAGGCAATGTCGTCCAGCTTGATCTTGACGCTGTAGCGCTTGCCGGGAATGAGGGCCGACGGCGTTTCGCGGCTGTCGCGCATGCAGAGGTTCTGCAGGTGATAGGTGATGCGCGACACTTCACCGGTTGGCCACACATCATTGAGCCGGATGGCCACGGATGCCACCGGCCTGTCGACGGAGAAATCAAATTCAACCTTGGGCTGGCCCACAATATCCATGCCGGTCTTGAGCGCCGGTAAATCGAAAGTCACCGACTGGGCATCGTCTTTGGCCTGGTCGCCCGGAAATTCAGGCCCGAGCCAGATGATGCAATATTCGCCGCCATCGCCGCCGGTTGTCTGCTTGGAGGAAACAGTCAGGGCTTTCTCGGGGCCGGGCTGGCCCGCGATTCCCGTTTCCGTCAGGAACCATTTCTTCACCTCGGTGTTGCCAACGCCCCAGGTGGACTCGGCAATCCAGCGGCCTGGCAATTTGGCCTTGGAAATTCCGGGCTTTTCGGCATCGAGGACATAGACCCGGTAATCGGGATCATTGACCACGCCCGTTGTCTCGTCCTTCAGCCACTGGTTCCACCAGCGCAGCATTTCCTGCATGAACCCCATGCGGGGTTCTGGCACGGCGAAGTGCGGGTATTTGTGGGCCCAGGGCCCGATGATGGCTTTGCGCTTGGTGCGCAGGCCTTTCATCAGTCTCGGCACGGCATTGGAATAGGCGTCGTTCCAGCCGCCAACAACCAGGGTGGCCGCCTCGATGCTTCCGAAATTTTCACAAATGGAGCCGTGCTTCCAGTAGCTGTCGCGGTGCGGATGCCGCAGCCAGGGGATGAGCAGGAAGGGTTCGGCCTGCAAGCGCTCGAGCCACATCTTGCGCCATTTGGCGCCGACGATCTTGGGATCGGGCGGGCGCGAGGAATAGGCCAGCATGGTCGCGGCCCAGCCCAGGTTTTCATTGAGCAGGCAGCCGCCCTTGTAGTGGATGTCATCTTCATAGCGGTCGTCGGTTGAGCAGATGGTGACGATGGCTTTGAGCGCCGGGGGTTTTCTGGCGGCCACCTGCAGGGCATTGAAGCCGCCCCAGGAAATGCCGAACATGCCAACTTTCCCCGTGCACCACTTTTGGCGGCCGATCCAGGCGATGACTTCGAGCGCGTCATCCTGCTCCTGCTTGGCGTATTCATCCAGCATGATGCCATCACTGTCGCCGCAGCCGCGCATATCGACGCGGATTGACGCATAGCCATGGCCTGCGAGATAGGGGTGGGTCAGGGCATCCCTGACAATGGTGCCGTCGCGCTTGCGGTAGGGGAGATATTCCAGAAGGGCGGGCACCGGCTTCTTTTCGGCATCGACGGGCAGCCACATGCGGGCCGCGAGCTTGACGCCATCGGACATGGGAATCCAGAAGTTCTCGACCTCCCTGGTCTTGCGCGGAAATTTCTTGACGGTCTTGATGGTCATTCAGGTCCCCGTTGGCGGCAGATGGCCGTGATGGCCCAGGTGATGGACGGCGTTCACGATCGCGGCGAAACTTTCGCGCGCCGGATCGCTCATGTGGCGGGCGCGCAGGAATGAATGGACCAGCAAGGGCTCATGCCTGACATGGGCGGGGACACCGGCGGCGCGCAGCTTGTCCGCGTAGCTGCCGCAATCATCATGCAGGGGATCAAGCCCTGCCGCCACCATGAAGGCCGGCGGCAGGCCTGTGAAGTTTGTTTCACGCAGGGGCTCGGCGAATTTGTGGCCTCCGCCCCGATAGATATCCCGGTAATAGCAGACATCCCTGGTGGTCAGGGCCGGGGCATCGGCCTGGGTGAGGTATGAGCCTCGCGTCATGTCGCCACCCAGCCCCGGATAGATCAGAACCTGGCCTGAAATCACCGGCGCTGCCGCATCGCGGGCCTTGAGGCAAAGGGCGGCAGCCAAGCAGCCGCCGGCGCTGTCGCCGCCAACCATGATTTTTCCGGATCGCCCGGCGAGTTCCGCCAGGACTTGCCAGCAATCCTCAAAAGCCGCCGGGAACGGGTGTTCGGGAGCCAGCCGGTAGTTCACGCCGACGACGGAAACGCCGGCGCCGGCGCAAATTTCAGCGCAGACATCGTCGTGGCTGTCCAGGCTTCCCACCACATAGCCGCCGCCATGAAGGTAAAGCAGCAGCGGCGGGTCTTCGGCATCGGGAGGGCGGTAGAGACGGCACGGAACTTCGCCCACTTTGAAATCTGAAACCGCGACGCCTGCGGGCCTTGGCTTCCGGAAATGGGCGCAATAGCTGTCATAGAAGACACGCTGCTCGGCCACCGTGAAATTGACCGCATCGGCGGGGTAGAGCCGATCGCTGGCCATCATATAGGCGCGCATGCCGGGGTCTTTGAGCGATGGATATTTGTCTTCTGCCTGAACTCTCATGGGGTGGCCAGACTAGCTTGGCTGGCCATCGATGCAAGCCCTGAAAATGAACGGCAGATAAATGCAGCACTCAGAAACAGTTCAGGCGCGCTCCCTTAGACATCAACCATCAGATGACTTCGAGAGGGAGATCAAATGTCCAGCATCTTCACAAAAATCGCCACCGCCACGGTTTTCGCCGGTTTGCTCGCCACCGCAACCCATGCCCAGGTCAAGAAACCCTTTGAAGGCGTGGTTCTGGTCGCCGCCGTATCGCCCGATGAAATCCAGCCCCAGGCGCTGCGCGAAAAAGCCTCGCCCCGCTTCAAGCGCGGCAAGATCGTCAAGTATGACAGCGCCGCGACAGCGGGTTCCATCATCGTCAACACCAAGCAAAACACCCTGTTTTACGTTCTCGGCAACGGCAAGGCGGTGAAATACCGGGTGGCCAGCGCCAAGAAGGGCTTTGAATGGTCCGGCACCAACACGGTGAGCTACAAAACCCAGTGGCCCGATTGGCGCCCGCCCACCGAGATGCGCAAGCGCCGCCCGGACCTTCCCGCCTTCATGGCTGGCGGCCCACAAAACCCGCTGGGAGCGCGCGCCATCTATCTGGGCTCGACGATCTACCGCATCCACGGCACCAATGAGCCTTCCTCCATCGGCAAGGCCGCCTCGTCGGGCTGCATCCGCATGCTGAACGAGGATGTGTCCGAGCTCTATAATTTCGTGAAGCCGGGCGCCACGGTGACGGTGCTCTGAGGGCCGCTCCGGGGCTTGGGCCGGCCGCATTCCTATTACTTGCACTGTCACCGTATTTCGTGCGAGAGCGAGGGACCGGAAGCGAAGGGCCCTCGTGGGCCGCTTCAGCTTGTGTTGGGCTTCAGCAGCGCGTTATCGGCGAGGCGGTCGCATTCGATGAGCACGTCATCGACCTCGTGAATGGGCTTCCGGCGATAACCGGGAGGACGGCCGGGCCGGAGCGGCGACAGGAACTTTGGCCATGGCGATGCCATCCGCCTCTGCTCCCAGCGGGCCAGACGCCTGGCCTGGCGCGGCAGATCATCGAGCGCCAGCTTGAGGGCCTGGAGCCTGCGGTGGAGGCGCGCGGCACCCACGAGGCCATCGGGCGGCAGCTTGGGAGCGGCAGCAGGCGGGGGTGCCGGCCTCAGGGAATCATACGGGAAGAAATGGATGCGCGGCTCCATCCGTTTGAGTTTCATGGCCCGCGCGGGCTTGAGACGCTTGCGCGGATCAAAGAGCTGGAAGGCGGGAAGTGAATTTCCGCCGCCCTTGCCGATGATTTTCCCCGCCGGCATGGGACGCGAAGCAACGAGCTTCACCACAACACCCCGCGCCGCCAAGACAATGAGGCGGCGGACGGCGGATTCAGCGGGACGCAGCACGCCCAGCACGGCGCTATGCAGTGAGCGAGGAATCCGCGAAGCCGCATCCGTGCCGTCAAGCCCCAGCAGGGCGAAAAGCACTTTAATTATAGCTTTCAGCGCCTTGCTGTTGCGTTTGATGGCCAAGTCCCAGTCCATGGTGGTTCCTTATAAGAACATAACAGGAACACAATTGACATGCTAGGAATATACTTGTCAAGGGGAAATATGCGAGTTGCTTTCATAACCCCGCTCTCCATGGCCGGACTTGACCCGACTGCCCAAACTCATGCACCAATTGACACAACGGAGAAATGACATGGCCAAGCTTCCGAAGTTTGAAAAATCCAGCGGCAACGTCTTCGCTGACATCGGCCTGGCGAATGCCGATGAACTGCTGCTCAAGGCGGAAATCGTGAGCGAAATCGCCCGCCTGGTGAAGCTGAAAAAACTGACGCAAGCCAAGGCCGCAGCGCTCACAGGCACGGCGCAACCCGACCTGTCAAACCTACTGCGCGGGCGCTTCCGCGGCTTCTCCATCGAACGCCTGATGCTGATGCACACGGCATTTGGGCGGGATGTGGAAGTGGTGGTCCGCCCCGCCCCGCGCTCAAGGAAGCATGGCGGGATCAGGTTCAAGCGAGCAGTGGCGTGAGGGATGAGAATTGAATGCGCTGTCACCGAACTACGACAGACGTCAGTGAGCGTCGATCGCTCTCAATGAAACCCACATCGACAATAACAACAACACAATGCCAAATATGACACCAAGGCTGATAGCTTGACCAAAGAAAATGACGCTGATTATTGCACCCACGACAATAGAAACATAGTTGGCCTGTGATACAAAATTTCCACCATAGGAGCGAGCAATCTGAAAGAGTAAAACGAGCCCAATTACCTCGGCCACAACAACCATTGCAACAGGCCATAACTCAATTGAACTAGCGAATTCTCCAATGCCTTCCCCCGTGATGATCCAAATGCAAAGGAAGGATATCAGGGCGACAAACCCTTGACCCTGTGCGCCCTGCAAATTGTCCAAGTCTGCTGGCCATGAACTCGCAACATACAAGATGTACAACGCATAGAGCAGAGGAATTCCAAATGCCGCGAGGACCCAGACAAGATTAACCTGACCTGATTGTTCAAACTGATTCACGTGAGTGGCCAATACGATTAGCAGTACCGCAGCAAATCCCCCGACAACTCCCAAAACACGCATCAACGTAAGCTGTTCCAAATTGGTAAGAGCGGAAATACACACCACCCAAATCGGAGTTGTTGCAACGACAATTACAAAAAGCAATGCTGGCAGATGTGGTGCGACTGCGACTTCTGCAAGAAACGGTGCGCCGAAACCGAACAGGCCAGCAAGTGCGTAAAATTGCAAGTGTGATCGGCTTAAGGGTAGTAACTTAGATCGAGCAAAATTTATAGCAGCTGTTATTGCGACAATTGACGCTGTAGCCATCAACACAACTTCGACAGTGTCTGCTCCATCCTGTGTTGCTAGTTTGATAGCGAGCAGTCGGAGTGCCCAGCATGTACCGAGGGATACCAAAAACAATGCTGGCCATATGAGTGATCGTTCAATCATCCTTCTGATGCTATCAAATATTCGAGGCAAAGGCGACGCAATTGGAATCGTTCTCACCATCATCCGTCCTTCCCGCGAAGGCGGGAATCCAGCTTAAATTACAGTGAGATAGTTGGATGCCCGCCTTCGCGGGCAGGACGACGTTGGGGATGTTTTTGTATTCAAAGGAACGTCCGTCGCTCTAGTCGAACCAATTTCGCCAGTGGGGTATAGCCGTGACGATTTGACAAGCCGGCAAAATGACGAACATGATTTGATTGAGCAGCGTGAGAATCTTCACAGCTCCCGGCGGAAGGAAATGGAATCTCACAACCAGTTCTTGCTGCATCAAAGCGGGGGCTGCCACTGTCCATCGTGAAATTCCATCCATTTGCACGATAGAAATTGATCTCTCTGTAGAGTCCAATAAAAGCGCGACCATGCAATTGGAGCCACCAAAGGAAAAAATCGCCAAAAAAATCGCGCCTGAAATTTTCAGGATAATCATCTGCGCTCGCCAGTCCCTAAATCGGATTTCGATGATGTGGTGGATGGCTCCGTTGTTGGATCACTAAACAGAACCATCATGGCGCATCTTGATGCCGAGAGCGGGCGCCGTCCACCACATCACCGAATTCTTGTCTGGAAACCGACTATGCTATGCCGGAAAGCGCTACCTGGAGAGGCGGCGGACGTTGGCTTTCACCTTGGTCCGATACCTCTTGACCACGCTCTCCGCCGATGCGCCCAAGATCAATCGGCCACTTTCCAAGCCTGCCGCCAGAACTTTTTCACTAACCATCCGGTGCGCTTCGCTTTTGGCTTTCGGCCCGCCTGCGGCAAGTCTCATAGTCCTCAACCAAATTACTTGCTGAGATTCAGCGGCGAGCATCATCAAGTCAATCCATGAACGGTACAATTGATTGACCTCCCGGTTTTGGCGAACGTGCAGAAACAACACATGCAATGGAAACATGCGCCGCCCGAACGCGCCAGTTACCTGCACGCTTGGCTGCCATGGCAGCTACTCCCTGGCTTACGCTCACGAGTCCTGATTACGCATTGCTTCGTCTATGGCTGCGGGGTTGGCCGCATCATCATCTGCCGCATCGTCGAATTGGGATTCTTGTTTGACCATCCTGCGTTCACCGCCGGTATTATCCGGGGATTCGGGGCTGCCTCTCGTCGCTTCTGTGCCTTCATCCGCTTCGAGGTCTTCATTTTCTTCCAGCTCGACAAGGGTTTTCTGCTTCCGGATTATTTCAACATCACTGGGAAGCGGAGGACGGCCAGGCCGCGGGCCGGGGGTTTGGTCATAGGCTTTATGCTTGTCCATCATTGCAACTCCTTGATCTCAACCATTGCGATTTAGAAACTCGGGGAAATACCCGCGTTTCGCGCGCTGATTCCCGCAAAGGGTTTTCCAGAACTCAACGCCGACTTCGACGTCCGCAATTGCGTCGTGGAACACGCTGTCCACAGGAAGCCTGCCCAGGCCGGGCTCATGCTTCCCATCCCGCGCGGCGATTGCGGAGTTTTTCAGATCAATCATGCTCATCGCGTGTCCCTTCAGTCCTGGTTACCTGTTTAATGGCCGGGCACCGAATTGGTTCCGCCCAGTTCAGCCAATTTCCAGATCTGGCGATCTGCCTGTGATGTTCAAAACTGAAAGGATCATTGACCACGGACAACGATGAGTGAAAACCCGATAAAGTACTTGTCATCCCGGCGAAAGCCGGGACCCAGTGAGGGTGATGCGCTGAGTGAAATCGCAACCGCTTTGTCACGCGGGTCTGGGTCCCGGCTTTCGCCGGGATGACAGATTTTGAAGGTAAACTATTGGTGGCAGAAATTCTTGAGGGCTGCCACGATGGCCTTGAAGCCTGACATGGCCGGGGCGCTGACGTGGCGGGCGCGCATGTAGGAGTGGGCCAGCGCTGGCTCCTCGCGGAGTGTCACGGGAATTCCGGCGGCGCGCAGTTTTTCGGCGAAAATCATTCCGTCGCTGTACAGCGGGTCATGGGCGGCAACCGTTATGAATGCGGGCGGCAGCCCGGTCAAATTATCCGCGATGTTGGGAACGGCGCGGGGGTCTCGCCAGTTGGGACCGCCCTCGGGGCCTAGAAAGCAGTTGAGGTAGAAGATCATTTCATCCCTGGTGAGGCAGGGCGCGTGGGCGTTCCTGACATAGGAGGGCGTATCCACGTCAGCCCCCAGCACGGGGTAGATCAACACCTGGCCTTTGAGCTGGGGAGCGCCATGGTCGCGCAGCGCCAGGCAGAGGCCAACGGTCATCTGGCCCCCTGCACTATCGCCCGCGCCCACGATACGTTCGGGATCAATGCCGAAAGCGCTGCCTTCGCTTCTCATCCACAGCAGCACTTTGAGGGAATCTTCCAGTTGGGCGGGATGGGGGTGTTCAGGGGCCAGGCGGTAGTCAACCAGCGCCACAACAGCATCGGCCTGATCGGCAATTTCGGCGCACATATCATCGTGGGTTTCACAGGAGCCCACGACCCAGCCGCCGCCATGGAAATAGATAATGCCGGGTTTGGGGCTGCTGCCCGGCGGGCGGAACAGCCTGACGTGAACGCCGTCCACATCAATGTCCTCAACACTCAATCGCTCTGGCCGCCTGGCGCGAAACATGCGGCAGACACCGTCCCAGGCCGCGCGCTGTTGCGGCAATGGCCAATTGGCGCTCTCGGGAGGCGAGTGTTTGGAAAGCTCCTTGTAGAAGGTCATCATGCCTTCATCGATTGGCTGCACTGTCATGCACATGAGTCTTGCACAGATGGCCACAAGAAGTCTATTTGCTCCCATGATCTGGCTGTGGAGCGACAAAAAGCGCGAACTGGTGGAAGCTTCGGCGCAGGAAGCCACAGAATTCGACGTGGTGGATCATCTTGTCGCCGCGCTGCCTGATCCGGTTTTGATCCTCGATGCGCGCGGCATTATCATCAAGACCAATTCGCACGCGCAAGCAATGCTGGAGTCCAAGCTGGTGGGGATGCATATTTCGCAAGCGATCCGCGCGCCTTCAGTGCTGGACGCTGTCAGCCTGGCGATCGCGGGCGGCGAGAGCCAGCGCGTCGATTATGAAGTCCGGGGGCCGCTGGCCCGGCATTTCGAACTTTATGTTTCCCCCATCACGCCCACGCTTCACGAAAGCCAGGCCGTGCTCCTCGTCTTGAAGGACCTGACCCGCGAACAGCAAATCGAACGCATGCGATCGGACTTTGTGGCGAACGCCAGCCATGAGCTCAGGACGCCGCTGGCGTCGCTTTCCGGGTTCATTGAAACCCTGCAAGGGGCGGCGAAGGCCGATGAGGCGGCGCGGGACAAATTTCTCGCCCTCATGCAAGGCCAGGCGGAGCGGATGAAGCGGCTCATTGACGACCTGCTCTCGCTTTCGCGGATCGAGATGAATGAGCATTCGCACCCTTCGGGCGTGGTTGACCTGGCCAAGGCGGCGAGCCATGTCTGCGATGTGCTGTCGGGGCTGGCGCAAGCCGAAAACATCAAGCTGCAGATCAATCTGCCGTCGCCGCTCACCGTGGCGGGCGACTGGGACGAACTGGTGCAGGTTTTGCTCAACCTGGTTGAGAATGCCATCAAATATTCGGGCTCCAAGGGCACCGTGACGCTCGAGGGGTCCGCCAAGGGCGGATTCGCATCGCTCTCCGTCATTGACCAGGGGCCCGGCATCGCGGAAGAACATATTCCCCGGCTCACCGAGCGTTTCTACCGCATCAGCGTGCAGGAAAGCCGGTCGCGGGGCGGCACCGGGCTGGGCCTGGCCATCGTCAAGCATATCCTCAACCGGCATCGCGGCCGCCTGATTGTGACATCGCAGGCCGGCGTTGGCAGCACTTTCACCATCCGCCTGCCTTCCAAAGAAAATCACATATAATTCAATATCTTGATTTGTCACAATACTGTAATTATTCCGTTGCATAAGCTTCATGAATGGTTCCTAGGTTCGCGGCCGTTCTGTTCACATGGAGATCGCAGAGATGAAGAAAATTCTTTTGACAGTGAGTGCGCTCGCACTATTTGCCGGACCAGCAATGGCGCGGGATGAAATCCGCATCGTTGGCTCGTCGACGGTTTATCCATTCACAACCGCCGTCGCCGAAAACTTCGGCAAGTCCTCGGGCATGAAGACACCCGTGGTTGAATCAACCGGCACCGGCGGCGGCATGAAGCTGTTCTGCGCCGGAGCCGGCGAGGCCCACCCGGACTTCACCAACGCGTCGCGCCGCATCAAGAAGAGCGAATTCGAGGATTGCGCCAAGAACGGCGTGACGGACATCGTCGAGATCAAGATCGGCTTTGACGGCTTGACGCTCGCCGCCTCCAAGGAAGCCTCCGCGATCAAATTGACCAAGCAGCAGATCTTCATGGCGCTTGCCAGGCAGGTTCCTGACAAGGATGGCAAGCTGGTCGACAACCCCTACATGATGTGGAGCGATATCGACGCTTCGCTGCCGGCGGCGAAGATCGAGGTCCTAGGCCCGCCACCCACCTCGGGCACGCGCGATTCATTCGCCGAGCTCGCCCTTGAAGTTGGCGCTTCCAAGTTTGAATCCCTCGCGGCCATGAAGAAGGCCGACGCGAAGGCTTACGACGCTGTCTGGAAAGCCGTCCGCGAAGACGGCGCCTATGTTGAAGCCGGCGAGAACGACAATCTCATCGTGCAGAAATTGCAGGCCAACCCAGCGGCACTCGGCATTTTCGGCTTCTCTTTCCTTGAGGAAAATTCAAGCACCATCAAGGGCCTTGAAATCGAGGGCGTTGCGCCAAGCTACGAAACTGTCGCCTCCGGCGACTACAAGCTGGCCCGCCCACTTTATGTCTATGCCAAGAAGCAGCATGTCGGCACAATTCCCGGCATGGCTGAATTCGTGGCGGAATATGTTTCAGACAAGGCCATTGGCGAAGACGGCTATCTGTCCGACAAGGGCCTCATCACCCTGCCGGGCGACGCCGCTGAAAAATCACGCGCCATGGCGCTTGCCATGGACGTACTCAAGGTTGACGGTCTTAAGTAAGACCTGAACAGGCGAATGGGGCCGGCGTTGCGGATGTACCAATCCAGCCCCATTCGATGACCCATCACCCAGAGAGGTGAACGCCGCTAAAACAGGGACGCAAAGCCTATGACCGCCTGGACGCTCTTGATAATCGCAGGCTTGACGGTGTCCGGCTTCCTTGCTGGCCGCATGCGCGCCCAAGGCTTGCGCAACGTGGCCACCGGCGCCCTGCATTCCATGCCCAGCTATCACGGGCTTCTTCTTGCTTCCATGGGCTTGGGCGCATCGGCCATCGCGACACTTGCGGTTTCGCTCAGCGCCGGGTCCCAATCAATGATCATGCCTGCGGCGGCGGCCATCTTCGGGACAGCCGCCATGGCTGGCGCCTACCCGCTCATCACGGCCAAGTTCCGCGCCCGCAATATTTTTGAGCAAATCGTCAAGATGGTTTTGCTGGCCAGCTCCGGCGTCGCCGTTGTCACGACGATTGGCATTGTGTTTTCCGTCCTGCTCGAGACGCTGGTTTTCTTCGGCGAGATTTCACCGGTCGAGTTTTTGTTCGGCTCCCATTGGGCGCCGACATCGACGCCCGCTTCCTTTGGCATCCTGCCCCTGCTGGCGGGAACGTTTCTCATCACCTTCATCGCAATCCTGGTGGCCGGGCCACTCGGGTTGTTCTCCGCCATCTACATGGCGGAATACGCAGACCGGAAAACCCGCGGCATCCTGAAGCCCCTGCTGGAAATCCTGGCCGGCGTTCCAACCGTGGTGCTGGGCTTCTTTGCGGCACTCACCGTGGCACCCCTCATCCGCAGGAGCGGCGAAGCCCTGGGGCTGTCGGTCGCCTCGGAATCAGCGCTTGCCGCTGGCCTGGTGATGGGCATGATGATTGTGCCGCTGATTTCATCGCTTGCCGACGACATCATCAATTCCGTTCCGCAATCCCTGCGCGATGGCTCCTATGCGCTGGGGGCCACGAAGTCAGAGACCATCAAGCGGGTGGTTCTGCCAGCGGCGCTGCCGGGCATTGTCTCGGCCTTCATGCTGGCCATTTCGCGCGCTGTCGGCGAGACCATGATTGTGGTCATGGCGGCTGGCCTTGCCGCCAATTTGAGCTTCAATCCCCTGGCGGCGGTGACGACCATCACGGTTCAAATCGCCACACTTCTGGTGGGCGACCAGGAGTTTGACTCGGCCAAAACGCTTTCAGCGTTCGCGCTCGGCTTCGTGCTGTTCTGCTTCACGCTGGTCCTGAACTACATCGCACTGCGCACCGTGCAGAAATACCGTCAGCAGTATGACTGATTTCTCAAGAAAACTGGATCCAGCGCTGGTTGCGAAACGCTACGCCAGCGAGCGGCGTTTCCGCGCCTACGGCGCTGTGGCCCTTGCGGTTTCCGTATTGTTTCTGGTCTATCTCATCGTTGATATCGCGGTGAAGGCCTGGCCGAGCTTCTTCGAGCATCATGTTGCGCTCAAGGTCGAGCTTGATCCCGGCCAAGATTGACCCCGCCCAGGTTCAGAAGGGCGACTTCAACGGAGTTATCAAGGACGGGCTTCGCGCGGCATTCCCGAATGTCACAACCCGGGCAGAATTCGAAAAAACTCACGGCCCAGTTGTCTACTGGCACTGGCGATGACCTGCGGATTTTGACCGTCGCCAACCCTGCGATGATCGGCACAACAGTCAACGCCAACGCGCTTTTGTCCGATGATGCCGACCTGTATTTCAAGGGCATGCACGCGCCAACACTCAAGACGCCGGGCCAAACCAATTTGCAGATTGCCAAGGATGGCGAGAATTATCTCTTCACCGGCGATTTATCGCAACTGGTTGCGGGGCAAATTGTGAGGGCCAATGGTGGGGCGTTCCGCATTGCAAGCCTGGACGCAGGCGCCGCGAAAGGCAGAGGCCCTGCTCGCTCCTGATACGCTGAATTCGCTTGTGGCTGGAACTGGGACATTCTTTCCTTTGCCGCCATAGAGGCTGACCGGCGCATTGATGACCGGGCGGTGGTTCTGCTTGAAGCCATGCGTGACAAGGGAATTGTGGAAAAACATTTTTCATGGCGCTTTTTCTCCTCAGGCGATTCACGCGAGCCCGAGCTTGCCGGGCTTCGCGGCGCCATCACCGGATCGCTTCTGACTGTGGTCATGACGCTGCTTTTGAGCCTGCCCCTGGGAATCGCAGCCGCCATTTATCTTGAGGAGTTTGCCCCCAAGAACAACTGGACCCAGTTCATCGAGGTCAACATCAACAACCTTGCGGCCGTGCCTTCCATTATATTCGGTCTTCTGGGGCTTGCGGTTTTCATCGGGTTCTTTGGCTTGCCACGCTCGGTTCCGCTGGTGGGCGGGCTGGTCCTGGCGCTTCTTGTGCTGCCAACAATCATTATCGCCTCACGGGCCGCCTTGAACGCTGTTCCCCCTTCAATCAAGGAAGCCGCCCTGGGTGTCGGGGCCTCGCACCTGCAGGCTATTTTCCACCACGTTTTGCCCTTGGCTGTGCCTGGCATCTTGACCGGGACAATTCTTGGCGTTGCGCGCGCGCTTGGTGAAACAGCGCCGCTTCTCATGATCGGCATGGTTGCCTTCATTGTGGATGTGCCCACTGGCTTCAGGGACGCCGCGACTGTCCTGCCGGTCCAGATCTACCTGTGGTCCGACCTGCCGGAGATCGCGTTCCAATCGCGCACCGCCGCCGCGATCATCGTTCTGCTCGCCGTGCTTTTTTGTCTCAATGCCATCGCCATCTATCTTCGCAAACGTTTCGAGCGCCGCTGGTAAAGATTAGCCGTTAGGGAAATTGTCATGGATGCCACCCCACAGAAAATGCCGTCAAATCCGATCCCAAGAATACTGGCGGAAAAGGAAACCAAAATTTCCGCCCGGGACGTGAATGTCTATTATGGCGACAAGCACGCCATCAAGCATCTCTCGATAGACATTCCAGACCGGGCCGTATCAGCTTTCATCGGCCCATCGGGATGCGGCAAGTCGACATTCCTGCGCTGCATCAACCGCATGAATGACACCATTCCCACGGCGCGGGTGACCGGCCAGATTCTGGTCGATGGCAAGGATATCTACGACCGCGACCTTGACGTGGTGCAGCTGCGCGCGCGCGTGGGCATGGTGTTCCAGAAGCCAAACCCGTTTCCCAAGTCCATTTTCGAGAACATCGCCTATGGCCCGCGCATCCATGGCATCGCCAGGTCAAAGGCCGACCTTGAGGAAATCGTCGTGAACAGCCTGAAGAAGGCCGGGTTGTTTGAAGAGGTGAAGGATCGCCTCAGCCATTCCGGCACAAGCCTTTCGGGCGGCCAGCAACAGCGCTTGTGCATCGCGCGCGCCATCGCGGTGAACCCGGAAATCATCCTGATGGATGAGCCCTGCTCGGCGCTTGATCCCATCGCTTCGGCGCGCATCGAAGAGCTGATTGATGAAATCCGGCAAAACTACTGCATCATCATCGTGACCCATTCCATGCAGCAGGCGGCCCGCGTTTCGCAACTCACGGCGTTCTTCCATCTGGGCGATCTGGTGGAGATTGGCGACACGGACGACATGTTCACCGCGCCCAAAAACAAAAGAACGCAGGACTACATAACCGGCCGTTTCGGCTGATTTCTTGAACGGAGAACGTGATGCCTGACCATACCGTCACAGCCTATGATGATGAGCTTGCCAGCCTGAAGCAAATGGTGGCGCAGATGGGCGGGCTTGCCGAGGAGCAATTGGCCAAAGCCATTGACGCCATCGCCAAGCGGGATATCCGCCTGGCGGACGCCGTGATCGCCGGCGATGAAAGGGTCGATGAGCTTGAACGCCAGATCGAGGAGAAGGCCATTGTGACCATCGCAAAGCGCCAGCCCATGGCGCAGGATCTGCGCCAGATCATAGTGACAATCCGCATCGCGTCGGATCTGGAGCGCATCGGAGACCTGGCGAAGAACACGGCGAAGCGCACCCATGCGATTTCTGACGAAATGCCGCGCAAGCTGGTCACGGGACTGGCCCGCATGGGAAAACTGGCGCAGGAGCAATTGAAAGATGTGCTTGATGCCTATGCGCAAGGCAATGCGGAAAAAGCGATGCAGGTCTGGCGCTCAGACGAGGATATTGATGCGCTTTACAATTCGATCTTCCGCGAGCTCCTGACCTACATGATGGAAGACCCCCGCATGATCGGCCCCTGCGCGCATTTGCTGTTTGGCACCAAGAACATGGAGCGCATTGGCGATCACACGACAAATATCGCGGAGAACATCTATTTTCTCGTGCACGGGAAAATGATCACGGAGGAGCGGCCCAAGAAAGATTCCACCAGCACGACCAATTATCCAAAAAAGTGAGACTTGAGCCATGTCAGCTTCGATCCTGGTTGTTGAAGATGAAGAGCCCATCCAGATTCTGCTGAGCTACAACTTCGAGGCCGAGGGCTACCGGGTTCGCGCCACGGCGCTGGGCGAGGATGTTTCCCATCTGGTCAGCGAAGAACGCCCGGACCTGATTGTGCTGGACTGGATGCTGCCTGGCATATCGGGCATCGAGGTCTGCCGATTGCTGCGGGCGCGGCCAGAAACGCGCGACATTCCCGTCATCATGCTGACGGCGCGGGGCGAAGAAGCCGAGCGGGTTCGCGGCCTGGCGACGGGCGCTGATGACTATCTGGTGAAGCCCTTTTCCGTGCCGGAACTTCTGGCGCGGGTGCGCACCATATTGCGGCGCGCCAATCCGGATGCCGTCGCCGAGTTGTTGAATGCGGGAGACATTGTGCTGGACCGCCGGGCAAGACGGGTCACCCGCTCCAAGCGCGACGTCAATCTATCGCCGACGGAATTCCGCCTGCTGGAACACCTGATGCAGAATCCGGGGCGGGTTTATTCGCGCGCCCAACTGCTTGACGCGGTGTGGGGGCGCGATATCTATGTCGATGAGCGCACCGTTGACGTGCACGTAGGCCGCCTGCGCAAATCCCTGCAACGGGGCCGTGAAATCGACCCCATCCGCACCGTGCGCAGCATGGGCTACGCTTTCGATGAGCGGTTTGGAAAAGCCTCTTAGCCAAACCTTCTTTGACGGCGGTCTTGCATGGGCTGGTAGGCCGCTCTCGCGTGGTATTCGCAGTAGGGCGATTTATCGCGCGGGGAGTGGCCGCAGAAACAGAAGTCCTCAGCGCCAGGATCGCCAATCGGCCATTTGCAGGTTTTATCCGAGAGATGAAGAATGGTCACCCGGCCACCCTTTGGCAGGTCAACCAAACGCAGGGGCTGGGGCTCTGGCAAAGTGATTTGCCGTTGCAGGGGCTCGACCCTCGCAAAAGTCTTTAGCGCGGTGTTGCCAGCGCTTGGCATCGAAGGCGAGCTCGCCGGCCTGCCAGGATGGCTGGGTTCGCGGGTCTTGCGCGGGGCGCGGGGCTCGGATGATCGCGGCTGGGTAATCCGGCCTGAAAGATTTAGGCGGTGCACTTTGCCGATCACCGCGTTGCGGGTGACGCCCATGCCGAGCTTGCCGGCGATTTGGCTGGCGCTATGGCCTTCGGTCCAGAGCCTCTTGAGCAGTTCAACGCGTTCATCCGTCCACGGCATTTTTTCGGCACTCATGACAATTGGCTGCATATCGTCCATTATGAATCCCCCATCATTCGCCAGAACATGATTTTGGCGTTTTTCCTCTAAACCTGACTTTGAAACGCTACCTGTCGTAGCTCCAGTAGGCGGACACTACTATACGCGGTGACTCAACATCAAGAATCTTGCCCTGCGAATTAAATGTTTTCCCCAGTTAATCGCATTCGCATCTGTTTAAAAAACCCTTACCAACATCATGAATCCGATTGAATCAGAGGTCCATGCGCTGTTTTGACTTAGGCGTCGTTTTCGCGCCGAGGCGCCGCGATTGACCCCGTGCAATCATGCACTTATAGTGAATCCAAGCCTCTTGCGCCGTTCCCAAAGCGGCGCATTTTGCTTTGATTTCAAGGGTTCTACGCCGATGATCGCAGCAGTGTTGCCAACTTACAACCGTTCCAAAATAAATTTTGACCGTGGTGAAGGGATGCGGGTTTTCACGCCCGAGGGCGAGGCGTATCTGGACTTCGGGGCAGGCGTTGCTGTCACAAGTTGTGGACACTCGCATCCACACTTGGTCGCGGCCTTGACCGAGCAAGCGCAGAAAATCTGGCACACCTCCAACATTTATCAAATGCCGGGGCAGGAGAAGCTGGCGGCGCGGCTCATTGAAAACACTTTCGCCGATACGGTGTTCTTCACCAACTCCGGGGCGGAAGCGCTTGAGTGCTCGATCAAGATGGCGCGGAAATATCATGCGGCGAAGGGCCATCCGGAGCGCTTCCGCATCATCACATTCGAAGGCGCCTTTCATGGCCGGACGCTGGCAACCATAGCGGCGGGCGGACAGGCCAAATATCTGGAAGGCTTCGGCCCGAAAGTTGACGGCTTCGACCAGGTGCCTTTCGGCGACCATGATGCCTTGAAGGCCGCCATCGGGCCCGAGACCGCTGGCATATTGATTGAGCCCATTCAGGGCGAGGGCGGGATTCGACCAGTTCCAACGCAATGCCTGAGGGGTTTGCGTGAGCTTTGCGATGCGCATGGCATTTTGCTTCTGCTCGATGAAGTTCAATGCGGGATTGGCCGCACGGGAAAACTGTTCGCCCATGAATGGGCAGGGATCACGCCAGACATCATGGCGATCGCCAAGGGCATTGGCGGCGGATTTCCGCTGGGGGCGTGCCTTGCCACTGAAAACGCGGCGCAAGGCATGACGGCTGGCACGCATGGCTCCACCTTTGGCGGCAATCCGCTGGCGACAGCCGTGGGCAACGCGGTGCTCGATGTTGTCCTGGCCGACGGCTTTCTGGACAATGTCTTGCAGCGCTCCCTCAATCTCAAGCAAAAATTGGCGCAGCTCAAGGACAGCTTCCCGGCCATCATCGAAGACATCAGGGGCCAGGGCCTGATGATGGGCATCAAGTGCAAGGTTCCCAACACGGAATTTCAGGCCGTCGCGCTGGACCATAGGCTTTTGACGATCGCCGCAGGCGACAATGTTGTCCGCTTGCTGCCGCCGCTCGTCGTGACTGATTCAGATATTGCCGAAGCTGTCAGCAAGCTTGAGATGACCTGCCGCGCGCTGCAAGCCCAGAAGGCCGTGGCCTGAAATGCCTCCGCAGCATTTTCTCGATCTCTCGGAGTTCGAAGGCGCAACGCTGAGGAACATCCTGAAGTCGGCCAAGGCCATGAAAGAGGCGCGCGCCGGGCAATCGCGGGGAGCGCGCGAGCTTCACGCGCCGCTCAATGGAAAAATAGTGGCCCTCATTTTTCAACGGCCATCGACGCGCACGCGGGTGTCCTTCGAGGTGGGCATCCGCCAGCTGGGCGGCGAGACGCTGCTGGTTTCGGCCAGCGACATGCAGATCGGCCGGGGGGAAACAATCGCCGACACGGCGCGCGTTCTTTCGCGCTTTGTCGACGCCATCATGATCCGCGCCCAGCACCATGACGACCTGCTGGAATTGGCGCAGCATGCCACGGTTCCCGTCATCAACGGCTTGACCGACAAATCGCACCCCTGCCAGATCATGGCGGATATCCTGACGCTTGAAGAGCATGTGGGGCCGCTGGCCGAGCAAACGATCGCCTGGGTGGGCGATGGCAACAACGTCGCCACTTCATTTGTCCATGCGGTGACCAGGATGGGCGGGAAATTGCGCCTGGCCTGTCCGCAAGCGCTCAGTGTCAGCCCCAGCGTGCTGCAATGGGCGCGCGTCAACGGGGCGGATATCACGGTCACCTCATCGGCTGAAGTCGCGGTGAACGGCGCATCCTGCGTGGTGACCGACGCCTGGGTTTCCATGCATGACGCGGACGCCACCAACCGCCATAACTTGCTGAAGCCATTCCAGGTGAACGCCGCGCTGATGAAGCGCGCGGCGCGCGACGCCATCTTCATGCATTGCCTGCCGGCGCACAGGGGCGAGGAAGTCACCGCCGAGGTGATGGACGGCCCGCAGTCGGTGGTGTTTGACGAGGCGGAAAACCGCCTGCATGCGCAGAAGGCCATATTGCTCCATTGCTTTGGCCTGAAATGACAGAGCCGAACGACACAGTCATGCCCTTCGAGGTCCGGCCTCTCGGGGTTCGCGGGCGCATCGTCAAGCTTGGCGCGGTGATCGACGATATCGTCCGCGCCCATGACTACCCCGCCGCTGTGTCGGCGCTGCTGGCGGAGGCTGTGGCCTTGACCGCGATGCTCGGCGCGATCATGAAATTTGATGGTAAATTTATTCTGCAAACCAAGACCGATGGCCCCGTCGATTTGATCGTGGCGGATTTCGCCTCGCCCAATGGCGTTCGCGGCTATGCGCGGTTCAACCGGGACAGGCTGGCCGCGCTTGTCAGCCCGAGGCAGCAGGATTTGCTGGGCAAGGGCTATCTGGCCATGACTGTCGACCAGGGTTCAGACATGGATCGTTACCAGGGAATTGTGCCGCTTGACAATTCAACGCTGGCGGATGCGGCGGACGCCTATTTCCGGCAATCGGAGCAAATCCCGACCCGCTTGCGGCTGGTTTCCGGCCCGCTTCTGGCGCGCGGCGAAAAAACCACCCATTGGCGCGCTGGCGCCATCATGGTTCAGCACCTGCCGAGTGAAGGCGGCGTCAGCCCGATTCCGTTTTCCTCAGGCGATGCGCCGGCGGGCGCGGAAGAAGAGGTGCGGGAAGACGACAATTGGATCCGGGCAAAGATCTTGCTGGATACGGTTGAGGATCACGAGCTGCTTGACCCAACACTGACGCCGGAGGATTTGCTGTACCGGCTCTACCACGAGGACGGCGTCACGGTTTATCCAGCCTCGTCCCTCATGCGCCACTGCACGTGCTCGGTGGAGAACGTCGAAACCATGCTGCGGAATTTTTCGGAATCCGACCGCAATGACATGATTGAAAACGGCGAGATCAAAGTGATCTGCGAATTCTGCTCCAGTGAATACCGCTTCAAGCCGGGATCATTGGCGTAATTGCCGGCAGTGCTCTGACAGCTTCGTCATGAACACTTCGCATTTCGCCAGCTCTGACTTGTCGATGTACTCATCGGGCTTGTGGGCTTGCTCGATGGAGCCGGGGCCAACGATGATGGCCGGGATGCCGATTTGCTGGAAGAGGCCCGCTTCGGTGCAATAGGAAACCGCCTGGGCGCCGTTCGCGCCGGTGAGATGCAAGGCCAGATGCTCGGCGGGCGAGTTCAATTCAGGCGCGAGGCCGGGAACCACATTGGTCTGGCGATTTTGAATGCCGGCGCCCGAAGCGATTTTCCGCATCGCCGGCTCAAGGCTTGCCGCGAATTTTTCAAAGCGCGCCGGAACCACGGCGGGATCAGCCGTTGGCAGCAGCCGTGTTTCCCATTGGAACGAGCATTTGCGCGGAATGATGTTCTTGGCGGTGCCGCCTTCAATGACGCCCACATGAATTGTCGAGTAGGGCGGATTGAACCGGCCCGTGGCATCGCCTTCATCCGTCAGGTCTTCGCGGATGCGGTTGATTTCGCCCAAAAGCTCGCCTGCGATCATGATGGCGTTCACTCCTTGATCGGTCAGGCTCGAGTGCGCCTCATGGCCCAGAACTTCAGTTGAAAATGTCATGGCGCTCTTGTGGGCGTTGACCACTTGCATCGATGTGGGCTCGCCAACGATCACCAACTTGGGTTTTTTCATGTGATCCCTGATGTGGGCCACCAGGGGCCTCACACCCTTGCAGCCCACCTCCTCGTCGCAAGAGAGCGCCAGGTGAATTGGCGTTTTCAGATTGGCGGCCTTGAATTTGGGCGCGCAGGCCAAAATGACCGCCAGAAAACCTTTCATGTCACAGGCGCCGCGGCCGTAAAACCTGTTGTCCCGGTCGGCGAGCTCAAAAGGATTGCTGGCCCACGTCTGGCCATCGACCGGCACGACGTCCGTGTGGCCCGACAGCACAATGCCGCCCGGGATGTCAGGGCCTATGGTGGCGAATAGATTGGTTTTCCTGCCCGCCTCATAATCCACGCGGAAATGCGGAATGCCCCAGCCAGCGAGATAGTCTTCGACAAACTCAATGAGGGGAATATTGCCGTCGCGGCTCGTGGTATCAAAGCTCACGAGCTTTTCCAGCATCTGCGGGATTGAATAAACCTGTCCACCCATGATCAGTTCACGCTATGCCTGTCATGGGGGCTATCAAGCGAAAAAGCAGGGATCGCCACATCGAATTTTTCGCCTCCCTGAGTGCGCATGGTATAGCTTCCCACCATGAAGCCATTGGGGGTGGGGAGCGGGCATCCGGACGTATATTGAAAATTTTCGCCCGGCTTCAGCGTCGGCTGCTCGCCCACCACGCCATCGCCCCGGACCTCCTGAACCCTGCCGAACGCATCGGTGATTTTCCAGTAGCGGGAACGCAGGGTCACGGTTTCGCTGCCGCGATTTTCAACCGTGATGGTGTAGGCCCAAACATATTTCTCGTCTTCCGGCTTTGATTGCCCTTCGAGGAAATGGGGCTTCACGTGGACGTGGATATCGCGGGTGACGCTGCTGTACATGGCCGCCAGTGTAAAGGTTTGCGCGCGGTTTTCCACTGCCTCGCGCAACCCCCTTGCGAAATGCGCCAAAAATCCGCCAATAGGCCCATGACAAGCACAAACATTCCACCCCGGGGCATCCTTCCGGCCCGCGTCATCGCAGACTATTGCGCCCGAGGACTGATCAAGCCCGAACGGGCGCTTGATGATGACCAGGTGCAGCCCGCGAGCCTTGACCTCCGGCTTGGGAAGTGGGCTTACCGCGTGCGGGCTTCATTCTTGCCGGGGCCTAGATCGACCGTGGCGCAGAGGCTGGAAACGCTCGGCCTGCACCGGATCGACCTCACCGATGGCGCCGTGCTTGAGACGAGCTGTGTCTACATTGTGCCCCTGTTGGAATCATTGAAGCTTCCGAAAGGCGTGTCGGCCGCGGCCAATCCCAAGAGTTCAACAGGCAGGCTTGATATCTTCACCCGGGTGATTGCCGATTACGCGCAGGAATTCGACAGTATCCCGGAAGCTTATGAAGGCCCGCTTTACGCCGAAATTTCGCCCCGCACTTTTTCCATATTGGCGCGCACGGGATCGCGGCTTTCGCAAATCAGGTTCCGCGCCGGCGCGCCCATGGCGTCTGATCAAATCATCCGCGACCTTCATGCCAAGGAAAGCCTGATCGCCGAAGGCGCCGTCAATATCGACAATGGCCTGGCGCTGACCATCGATTTAACGGGCACCGACAAGGACAATCCCATTGGCTTTCGCGCCAAGCGCCATTCAGGGTTGGTGGATGTGGACAAGAAGGCGGGGCTTGAGGCTTCGGATTTCTGGGAGCCCATCTGGCAACGGGGTTCGCTGGTTCTGGATCCTGATCAATTTTATATCCTGGCTTCCAAGGAAGCGGTCCGGGTTCCACCGACGCACGCGGCGGAAATGGTTCCCTTCAATCCGCTGGTGGGCGAATTCCGCGTGCATTACGCCGGATTCTTTGATCCGGGATTTGGCCACCAATCGGGCCATGGCGAGGGGGCGCGCGCCGTGCTCGAAGTGCGCTCTCATGAGGTGCCGTTCATTCTGGAAGACGGGCAGATCATCGGGCGGCTGGTCTATGAGCCGCTGACCGAAGTGCCGTCACAGGTTTACGGCCAGGGCATTGGCTCAAATTATCAGCGGCAGGGCCTGAAACTGTCGAAGCATTTCAGGCCCTATGATTTGAGCAAGCGGTGAGGACTTTACGAAACGCGGGTTGCGGACTAGCATTCATCTGACGCGGGCGTAGTTCAATGGCAGAACGGCAGCTTCCCAAGCTGCATACGAGGGTTCGATTCCCTTCGCCCGCTCCATCACGGACATGACAGATCGCCTTCTTTGCAGTCAAGATATTGAGACAGCCTGCGTGTCTGGCCCGCTGTGAGTTCGGTGAGGCAATTGGCGACGATCATTGGATTGATTGATCCGCCTTTCGTGCCTGATCCCTCCAATTCACACATCTTGTCACGGTAGTGAATCCATGAGCGTTCCGCTGCTTTCAGGAACGTTTTTTGCTCGGAACCAAGCCGGGAAAGAAGCTTGCCGTAGATGGCGTTCAACTCTTCATCCGCTTTTTTCAATTTTGATGCCGCGCATGTGTTCATGCCCGATTGTGTGAGCTGATCTGAACAGTCACCCTCGGCCATGGCCCTGAAGTCCTGAAAAAAGAGGATCAGGCCAGCGGCCAACAGGGTACACGGGCCACGCATATTCATTCCTTTCCCCAGAGCTACGGCAAATCACCCAGCTGCCGCAGCACTAGTGAATGAAAGTGATGCAGGCCGTGCTCGGAGTTGAAGCTCCTGTCCCTGTCCACCATCAGGCGGCCCTGCTTGTAGCCCCTTGAATGCAAGCCGCGCTGGACGCTTTCCACGAGGCCAATGTCCTCGGGCTGCAGCGTGCCATCGACATAGTGAATGGCCTGCAATTCGCATTCTGATGGCTTTTCATCGAGGAAGAAAAAATCAAAATTCTCAAGCGTGGTTTCCGGCCCGGTTGGCATCATATGCAGGACGGTGATGTTGGGCGGGCCGGGGAACACGTTGAATGTCACATTTGGCCACAGCCACCAGGCGGCGAAGTCCCGCGTCAGGCCTTCTGAAAACCGATAGGCCGCATTGTCGGGCCTTCCCGGCGGGGAAATATGGCTTGAATAGATGCCGTAGGTCTTGGTGCGGTAGTTCTCAATGTCAACGAGATCAACAAAGGCCGGATGGGCCACCGAGCAATGGTAGCATTCCAGAAAATTCTCAACGACGGTCTTCCAGTTGGCCTTGATTTCATAAGTGAGACGATGGGCGAATTTAAGCTCCGGCACATTGCCGCAAAATCCACTGATGTCGCCCAAAAGCGAACCGGTCGCATCCGCGAGGGGACCCGCGTCCATGTCGAGATTGACAAAAACAAAACCGCCATGTTCTTCGAGCTTGACCGGCTTCAGGCCAAATTCTTCCTGGGCGAAGCCTTCCACCTTCTTTTGACCGATGGCGCTCCGCAGCCTGCCATCCATGTGATAGGTCCAGGCATGATAAGGGCAAGTCATGATGTTGACTTTGCCGCAACCCTTGAGAAGTTCATGGGCCCGGTGGGAGCACACATTGTAGAAGGCCCGCAAAACACCGTCATGGCCGCGCACAACGGCTATGCCTTGATCCGCGACCATGCATGTCGCGAAAGCGCCTGCCTCGGCCACCTGGCTCACATGGCAGGCGTAGTTCCATGATTTGAAGAATATGGCCTCTTTCTCGCGCGCATAGATTTCCGGATCAATGTAGTAATGCGAGGGAAGCGTGTAGGATTTTTCCGGGTCGCTGTTGAATTTGCCGGTGTCACAGATGTGGCGCGAGATGACATTCATGGAGCAGGCTTCCCAACGGATCTTTGCGCGAAAGCTGCCACACTTGAATTTTCAGCGCAATCCTCGATTTGGAAGCCTTCGTTTCTGTAGTTTTGACAGGCCGTGCTCGGTTTTGTTCCACGTGTGGGGCGAAAAAATGAGCTGCCACAGGGCCAGCCATGCGGCAGCCGACATGAGGAGCCAGTAGAAAGGCATGGTGGCGAGCGTGAACCACCAACCCATCATGCCCTGACGCCGCAGGGCCTGGTTTGCCGCAATCATCGCGACACCATAGCCAAGCACGAATACAGCCAAATTCAATCCACCCAGGGCGATGAGCAGCGGTGATGCGCCGGGCGACGGATGAGGCAGGATCGCGAACTGCGCGATCGTCAGCAGCAGGAGCAAGGGATGGAAAAGAGCGGAAACAAAAATTCCGGCCGTGCAGGATTGCAGAACCCAGAAACCAACCGCTCCCAATTCCCTGGTTATCATGGCGGGATCACGCATGTGAACCAGCCAGGTTTGCATGAAACCCTTAAGCCACCTTGCCCGCTGGCGTAACCAGTTGGGATACTGGGCGCTGGCCTCTTCATAAGTGAGGCTTTCAACAACACCGGTGCGATAGCCGGCGCGCGCCAGGCGGAGGCCCAAATCCGCGTCCTCCGTCATGTTGTAGGGATCCCAACCGCCGACCTTGAGCAAAACATCTGTCCGGAAATGATTTGATGTTCCACCAAGCGGCAGGGGCAAGCCATATCTCGCCAATGCCGGCAAAATCAGGCCAAACAGGGTTGCATACTCTGCTGTGAACTGCTGCGTCAGCCAGTTTTCATCAGAGTTGAAGAACGCCAGTTTGGCCTGCAGACAAGCCAGATTTCCTTGGCCGCCCGAAAATTTCCTGGCTGCAGCGCGCAGTTGGTTGGGCTCCGGGATGTCCTCGGCGTCATATATCGTGAGAAGGCTGCCGCGGGCAAACTGGAGCGCGTAGTTCAGGGCGCGGGGTTTGGTTTGCGGCATTCCAGGCGGCACAATGATTGTTTCAAAGTGGGCGGGCAGCTCGTAACCGCCCAAAGCCCGGCGCATCGCCAGATCAGTTTCCTCAACAATTATTTTTATGTCGAGCTTGCCGGTCGGATAGTTCAATCTAGAAAGCGCGCGCAACAGCTGCGCGAGCACCGCGGTTTCGCGGAAAACTGGGACCAAGACCGTGTAAACCGGCAGATCTGGCTCGTTCAGAATTTTTCCGGCCCGCACCCGCGATCTTCGCTCGGGCAGCAGGCAGAACAGGCGCAGGGCAATGACAGACAGGAAGAATATTCCAACTGCCGCGTTGAGTGCGAGGAAGCCAAAACTCATTGGCAAGAAAACGAAGCCGGCGAAGACGAACGCCATGAACAGCAAGGTCGCCAGGGTTTGCAAAATCGTAACGCGATATTTCGCTGACAACTGGGGGCTTGTTTCAAACAACTCATTGGTTGCCTTGCGCAGCAGGGCGCGGCCCCACAATTTCCGCGCCGCCCAGTGAAAGTCCGCCGTGGCAACTTTCGCGACAAGCTTGAGATTGTGCTGGCTTGCGTAGGCGGCACCTCGCGACCCGCAACTTGCGTAAAGCACAAGGCTAGGCATCCAGGCAACCGGGATCACCCGGGTTCGCAGCGTCTTTTCAATTTCTCGATAGGGCACACGCCGCATCGCCTCGATCAACCGGAAGCGCGACAGCGTTGCCTGTTCATCGGGACTGCCGTTGATTAACGGGTGAATCGCTTCATAGACGCTCGAATTTTGCGGCTCATACGTGCTATGCTGTGGTAAGAACTCCGTACTCACTGATCGCGCCCTGGATGGAACATGCCCACTCCGCTATTTTTATTAAACGTATTTACGCGCAAGTCCACTACTTTGTCGGCATCGCGCATGCTGCTCATCGCTCTCGCATGGCTTGCGTCATCGCCGGCCAACGCACAGACAACCGCGCCCGAAACATTGCCGCTGTTCCGGCATATCGACGAAACCGCCCAAAGCCCTGTCAATTTGCCGACGGGCAGCATCCGTCTGTTGACGGACGAAAATTTTCCGCCCTTCAGCTACGGGGCGCCGGAGGGAAAGCATTCCGGCCTCTCGGTTGAGCTTGCAATTGCGGCTTGCGCGGAATTGAAGCTCGACTGCGTTGTCGTCGCAAGGCCCTTCGGCGAACTCCTGCCCGCGCTTATCGCCAACGAAGGCGACGTGATTGTTTCGGGCTTGAAGATTGATGAAAATGTTCTGAAAAAAACCGCGATGACCCGGCCCTATTTCTGGTCGCTTGGCCGCTTCGCCGTGAGGCACGGCAGCCAACTGCGCAGCGGCGATCTTCGCAGCCTGGCTGGCAAGCGCATTGGGTTTGTGGCGAGGACAAGCCATGGGGCCTGGCTGGAGAAATACTATTCCCGCTCGACGCTGACGCCATTTCCCACGGAAGCGGAAATGTTCGCGGCCTTGAGCGCCGGCACGGTCGACGCGGTTTTTGGCGACGACCTGAGGTTGATCTATTGGCTCGCTGGCAGCGCGTCCAAGGGCTGTTGCCTGACATTGGGCGGCGCCTATGTGGACCGCAATTTTTTCAGCCGCAACCTGGCATTTCTGGCAAGGCGGGGAGATCAGGGCCTGGTGCAAGCATTTGATTATGCTCTGGACCTGTTGCAGGAGAAGGGCGCCGCATCGGAAATTTATGCGCGTTATATCCCCAATGGGCTTTGGTGAGCGATTTCCCGGGCTGAGGAGCCTATTGCGTCTTCGAGGCTCGCCATCTTGTGCTGGGTCAGTTTCCGATCAAGACCCTTCAGTATGTCTTCAATCAACGCGGGTCCGTGAAAGACTAGCGCAGAGTAAAGCTGGAGCAGCGAGGCGCCAGCGCAGATTTTTCCCCAGGCCTGCTCAGCGCTTGAAATTCCGCCAACACCGATCAGAGGAATCTTTCCTTCCGTCATCACATAAAATCGCGCGAGCTGACTCGTTGAAAGCTCGAACAGTGGCTGGCCAGACAGGCCTCCAAGCTCGCGCGCATGCCGTGAACGCAGGGGTAGCCTTGAAATTGTGGTGTTGGAAATGACCACGCCGTCAATTTCAGCTTCCATACAGCAATCAGCAATGGCTTTCATCTCGAAGGGATCAAGATCAGGCGCGATTTTGAGAAGCATTGGCACGTGGCGGTCCTGGCGCCGGCGGGCATCGTTCAAACGTTGCAGCAAGGGGCGGAGTTCATCGGCGGCCTGTAGATTGCGCAGGCCCGGCGTGTTGGGCGATGAGATGTTGACGGTGAAGTAACTGGCCAGGCCGGAAAAGGCGTTGATGCCTGCCACATAGTCGGCAGCGCGATCATTTGCATCCTTGTTGGCGCCAAGGTTCACGCCAATGATCCCGGGCCGATGCTGGCGCGCGCGCAACCTTTCGAAAACTGCCGAATGCCCTTCGTTGTTGAATCCCATGCGATTGATGACCGCTTGATCCTCGACGAGACGGAACAATCGGGGCTGAGGATTTCCTGGCTGAGGTTTTGGGGTGACGGTGCCCACTTCCACAAAACCGAAGCCGTGGGCCAGCAGGGCATCTGGCGCTTCGGCATTCTTGTCGAAACCAGCTGCCAAGCCCAGCGGATTTTCGAAACTCAGGCCGAAGCGCGAGATTGGAATTCTCGGCAGCGATGGCGCGGCTCCGCCCAATCCGGCCTTCAAAACCTTGATTGTGAGGCCATGGGCCAATTCCGCGTCGAGGCAGCGGAGCAAGGGCTTGGCCAGATTGAAACCGAGTTTGGCAAGATTCATGCCTCAAGGCTTTCGGGAAACTGGTGCTTGCCATTTTTGAATGGCAGGAGCACGGCCTCTTTGACCGCCGAGAGTGGAAGTGGGCCGTAGACGTGGGGAAACAAGGCTCCGCCGCGCGATGCTTCCCACTTCAGGGTTTTGCCAAGGCTCGCCTCAATCACCGCCACCAGAACCAGATCGGCCTTCCCCGCAAAGTGTTTTGCCGCCGTGTCGCGCACCTGGTGTGGGGCGGACAAATGGATGAACCCGTCCTTTCGGTCCAGCTCCGAACCTTCATATACGCGGCGCGCCAAAGCGTCGGTCCATTCCTGCCGTGGCATGATCTTGTAGAGAAGCGACATATTCCGCACCATAACAGGTCAAAGGGGCTAGACAACCGGGCGAATTTGAGGTATTAGTTCCTATAAAGGATTATACAGCAGAAATTAGAGAGGACGAATGTTTAGCCACAAGCAGGTTTGGGCCGCAATTGACACCATCGCGGAACGTTATGGGCTTTCAGCATCGGGACTGGCCAAGAAATCGGGCCTCGATCCCACTTCGTTCAACCCTTCCAAGCGACATGGGCCTGACGGCCGTCCGCGCTGGCCAACGACTGAAAGCGTGGCCAATTTACTGACCGCATCCGGGGCTTCGGTTGAGGAATTCACTGATCTTCTGACCGGTCGGAAAGGCCAGCCGCCAAAGCGCAAGCAGCTGCCGCTGCTAGGGTTTGCCCAGGCGGGCAAGGGCGGTTTTTTCGATGATTCGGGTTTTCCGGCTGGCAATGGCTGGGAAGAAATCGAGGTTCCGGGCGTGACTGACGCCACCGCCTACGCGCTGGAAATCACCGGCGACTCCATGCTGCCGGTTTACCGGGAGGGCGACACCATTATCGTTTCACCGGGCGCCACGGTGCGCAAGGGCGACCGGGTTGTGGTGAAAACCGCCGATGGCCAGGTGATGGCCAAGATCATGCAGCGGCAAACGTCAAAAACGGTCGAGCTCGCCTCTTTCAACACGGCCCATGTCACCAAAACCCTCGACATGAAGGATGTGGACTGGGTGGCGCGGATCATCTGGGCGAGCCAGTAAGCTCACCGTTCAGGGCCCTGCCTATCAAGGCGCGTGTGTTGGCCAGGCCGAAAAGCGCTGCGAAGGAGCCAAATCGCGGGCCCCGTTCCTCGCCCAGCAAGACCTGATAGAGCATGTTGAACCAGGTTTGCGCCACGCCCACCGAGCCATCTTTCTGCGTGGTGGTGTAGGGTTCGCGGCGGCCGATGTCGTAGACTTTTTGCTGGATGGCCTCGGGGGTCGAGCCTTCCGGCAATTGCGCCAGCGCAGCCGACAAATCTTCCAGCGCCTTCCTTTCATCATCCGTTGGCGGACGATATTTCTTGCCGGGCTTCACGAAATCGGTGAAGTAGCGGATGGCGTAGCCCACCATGCTGTCAAGCCTTGGGTGGGTTTCAGGCGACACCTGGGGCGCATAGCGCTTGAGGAAGGCCCAGAGCACGGACTTGTCTTCCGTGTTAGCCACCGCCACCAGATTGAGCAGAAGGGAAAATGAAACCGAACCCTCTTCCGGCGCTGGCGGATTGCCGGCATGGATATGCCAGAGCGGATTCATCAGGCGGTCTTTGGCTTCCTGCCTGCCATAGGCATTCTGAAACTGTGCATATTCGTCAACGGCGCGGGGGATCACATCGAAGTAAAGCTTCTTGGCTTCGCGCGGGCGGTTATACATGTAGAGTGAAAGCGAGTCCGTATCCGCATAGGTGAGCCATTCGTCAATCGTCAGGCCATTGCCCCTGGATTTTGAAATCTTCTGACCCATGTCATCGAGGAACAGTTCATAGACATAATGCTCCGGCGGCAGGCCACCGAGAATTTCGCAAATCTTGTCATAGACAATGGCGTTGGTCTGGTGATCCTTGCCGAACATTTCGAAATCCACATCAAGGGCAGCCCAGCGCATGCCGAAATCCGGCTTCCATTGCAGCTTGACGTTTCCGCCAGTGACAGAGAGCGTCGCATCGCGCCCGTCCTCATCGGCGAAGGTGATGGCGCCGTTCCTGGCGTCCACTTCCTTCATGGGCACATAAAGCACACGGCCGGTTGTGGGCGAGATGGGCAGGAAAGGACTGTAGGTGGCCTGGCGCTCTTCGCCCAGCGTTGGCAGCATGACGGCCATGATGGCGTCAAAGCGCTCGGCCGCGCGCAGCAACATGGCGTCAAACTTGCCCGCCCTATAATAGTCCGTGGCGCTGGCGAATTCATAATCGAAACCAAAGGTGTCGAGGAAACGGCGCAGCATGGCGTTGTTGTGGTGGCCAAAACTCTCGTAATCGCCGCCAAAGGGATTGGGCACGGAGGTGAGCGGCTTGTGGAGGTGGGGAGCCAGCAAATCGCGGTCTGGCACGTTGTCGGGAATTTTTCGCATGCCGTCCATGTCGTCGGAAAAGCACAGGAGCCTGGTTGGAATATCCGACATGGTTTCAAAGGCGCGGCGCACCATGGTGGTGCGGGCCACTTCGCCGAAGGTGCCGATATGGGGAAGCCCTGAAGGGCCGTAACCGGTTTCGAAGAGAATTTCCGTCTTGGGTTTCCTGCTCTTTTTCACCCGCGCCAAAAGCTTGCGCGCTTCCTCAAAGGGCCAGGCACGGCTTTCCAGGGCGGCAGCGGAAAGAACGGGGTCAGTCATGGGATCACTCGAAGCTGTTCAGGCAAATGCCCGGCGTTGTTAGGCATGTCTCACAGCTTCGTCAATCTTTGCGGGCGGATTAACGTGTTTTCAGGCGCGCTGGATGAGGAGGACGCCCAAGGCCATTAGCCCGATGCCTGAGGCGCGCATGAGACTCAAAGGCCGGACCACCGCGCCAAACAGGCCGAAATGATCGATCATCGAGGCGGCCAGCATTTGGCCCAGCAGAACGCAGAATACCGCATTACCCACGCCGAAACGCGGCGCGATCCAGGTGACAGACAACACGTAGAACGCCACAAAGAAGCCTCCCAGCAACAGGTGTTTCGGCTGGGCGGAAACTTGGGCCAGAGATGCGGCCCCCGTGGTCAGAAGCATCGCCACGGTTGCGACGCACAGTGCAACAACAAACAGGACGGTGGCCGCCGCGGCAGGCGAGCCGATGCGGTTGCCAAGCTGGGCATTGAGGGCAGCAAGAACCGGAATGCCAATACCCGCAGCCAGCATGATCAGCGCATAACGCAAAGTTTCAGGAGTCATGTCTTACCTCTTTTGCCAATGGACACATCTCATGCGCGTGCTGGTGTCAATCTTTGAGGATTGACCGCCCTTGAGACAGAGTGGCGCTCAACCTCGGTGCGGCGAAGTCGATGAAGGCCCGGATCTTCGGCGCCACGATGCGGCGCTGCGCGTAGATGAGGTTTACCGAGACCGGCGGCGGCCTGAGCCTGTTGAGCACGGGGAGAAGGCGCCCGTCACGAAGGGCATCGACCACCATGTAGGACAAGGCAATGGTGATTCCCTTGCCCTGCTCCGCCGCGCCTATGCAGGCATGCGCGTCATTGATCTCAAAACGTATGGGAAGCGTGATGCGGGCCGGCTTGCCAGCCTTGAAATATCTCAGCTCGCGGTTTGGCATCAAGGCCGTCTGGCCGATGACCGTGTGGGTTTTCAGGTCTTCTGGCGTTTTAGGCGTCCCGTGTTTGGAGAGATAGGCGGGACTGGCGACCAGCATGCGGCGGACGTCACCCACATGTCTTGATACAAGCGATGAATCCGGCAGATTGGCAATGCGGACGGCGAGGTCGAAGCCTTCGTCGATGAGATCGACCACCCGGTCAAACAGCAACATCGAGACAGTGATGCGCGGATTGGCGTCGATGAAATCGGAGACAATGGATTGCAGCACGGCGCGCCCAAAGGTGAGCGACGTGGTGAGTGTCAGGTTGCCACTCACGACATTCGACTGGCCCGCCATTTCCTGTTCGGCGGTTTCAAGGTCACCGAGAATCCGTCGGGCCTCATCCAAAAATTTCATGCCGGGCTCGGTAAGCCGCAGGCTTCGCGTCGTCCGGTCAAAAAGGCGGACGCCCAGACGTGCCTCGAGGGACGCAAGAGCGCGGGTCACGGCGGGAGGTGAACTGTGAATGACAGAGGCAGCCTTGGCGAGACCGCCACGATCGGCCACGGCGATAAAGACGCGCAGTTCCTGGAAACGGTCCACAATGAATTCCTTTTAGTGGAATAATATATTGATTTCAACGCTTATTATTTCATTTATCGGAACACTCTATATTCGTGCCATCCAAAAAAGGAGATCACCATGGGCCACAAATTCGCAGAGATCGCTTTCACGCCCACCGTACGGAAAGCACAGGAACGCAACGGCAGCAGGCGCAGCTATGCCCGCCTGGAAGAGGGCGAGGCCCATCATGACAGCCTGGGCTCTCGAGAAACGGCCTTCATTGCAGATCGTGACAGTTTTTACATGGCGACCGTCAGCGAGACGGGTTGGCCCTATATCCAGCATCGCGGCGGGCCTGCAGGTTTTGTCCGCATCCTTGATGACAAGACCATCGGCTTTGCCGACTTCGCCGGAAACCGCCAGTATGTGAGCGTCGGCAACTTGCAGACCGATGACCGGGTCTCCCTGTTCTTCATGGACTATCCGAACCGGACCCGCTTGAAACTTCTGGGACGGGTGCGGTTGATAGAAGCCGATGAGGCAAAATTGCTGGAGCAGCTCCGAGTGCCGGACTACGGCGCGCGCATCGAACGCGGCATGGTCATCACGGTGGAGGGCTATGACTGGAATTGCCCGCAGCATATCACGCCGCGCTTCACGGAGACGCAGGTCCTATCAATAACAGCACCTCTCCGCAATAGAATAACCGAGTTGGAAGCGGCTCTTAAGGCAATCGCCTAGCTCACATGCTTCTTCAGGAACTCCACTGTCCTGCTCCACGCCAGTTCAGCGACGTCCTTGTTGTAGCGCGTCGCATTGGTATCGTTGTTGAAGGCGTGGTTGGCGCCTTCGTACATGTGGAGTTCGTAGGTTTTGCCGGCGGCTTTGAGGGCGGCTTCAAAGGCCGGGATGCCAGCGTTGATGCGCTCGTCGAGCGAGGCGTAGTGCAGCATGAGAGGCGCCGTGATTTTTGGCACGTCGGTGTCGGCGGCCTGGCGGCCATAGTAGGCGACACCGGCGCTCAGGCCTGAATCAGCGACCGCAAGCGCGTTTACGGCGCCGCCGCCCCAGCAAAAGCCCATCGCCCCTGATTTCCCATTGGAGGCGGCATTGGCTTTCACGGCGGCGAGCGCTGCCTGGGATGACGCCACGATGCCTTCGGGTTTCAAGGTGCCGATCATGTCGCGGGCTTTATCGGAATCATCTGGCGTGCCGCCGAGTTCGGCCAGGTAATCAGGCGCCAGCGCTGCGAAGCCTTCGGCGGCCATGCGGCGGGCCACATCCTTGATGTGGGGATTAAGCCCGCGGTTTTCGTGGATGACGAGGACGCCTGGATATTTGCCTTCGGCCTTGGGCGTCGCCAGATAGCCCTTGCCGCCGGCATAGTCCAGATTTTGCGTGGCAATGCGGGGATCGCCCTCGGGCAAGATATCAGCGTGGGCGTAATTGTTTTCGAGAAGGGGCAGCAGGGCAGATGCCGCCGCCGTGCTTCCCGCCAGCAGGGAGAGTTTTTCCATAAAATCGCGGCGGTTCATGCCGCCGTGGGTGAAACGGTCAAACAGATTGATAATTTTCTGGTCCATGACGGGGCTGCCTTTCAATGCTTAAAGACAAGATATGATCGGTGATTCTAGCTTTGCGTCTGGAGATGACAATAATGTGGCGGTGCTGTCAGGGGTGGAGCTTGCCACAGCAAACGGAAAACTGGCAGCGGCTGAGGGGCTTGAGGCTCTCGCCAAAACCCCACATTTGATCTGCCATGCGACCTTTTTGATTGAACGGTTGGCGTCGGTCGCAGGGGCTGCCAAGGCGGCGGTCCGGAACGCCCGTGAGCAGAAGCATCTGGACGTGGCGGAGCTGTTTGCGTTTGTTTGTCCGGCACGGATCGCGACGCCAACGCCGGCGGGATTTGCGCGCTCGCTGGCGCTTGATCCGGCGGAGACGGATGTTGAAACGCTGAGGTTGGTAGCGCATGAGCTTTTGGAGCGCCTGGGCAACCGGCACTATCCAGCGCCACGCGAAGCAGCGGAGGTTGCCAATTACCTGGCGCGGGCCAACTGGCCATGGGCCAAGGCTGTGATGGCGGCGCTCCTCAAAGCCAATCCCAAGCTTGACGTGGGGACTTTCGCCACAGGCCTCAATGTGTGGGACCGGATCGAGGAATGGGAGGATGAGGGCGCCCGCCCTCCAGGACGGCATGAGGGCGTGGAGCCGGAAGAGGCGACGCGGTTTCTGGATGAAATCCTTGGCGCGTTTTCCGAACGCCGCCAGCAACAGAAAAATTACACGGCAACCGCGACATTCGCTTTTGAGCCACGGCGGAAGAAAAATGAAAACAATATCCTGCTGGCCGAGGCTGGAACCGGATTGGGGAAGACCCTAGGATATCTCGCGCCATCATGGTTGTGGGCGCGCAAAAACAATTCGCCGGTGTGGATTTCGACTTACACCAAGAACCTGCAGCGCCAGCTTGATCAGGAAACGGCGCGGCTGGTGGGCGATCCCGAGGAACGGCGCACGCGGATTGTGGTGCGCAAGGGTCGCGAGAATTATCTGTGCCTGCTCAACATGCAGGAAACGTTTGGGCGCTTGGGTGCGGCCAACCCGAGGAGCGCCCTGCTCGGCGCGCTGATTGCGCGGTGGGCGAGATTTACGCGCGACGGCGACATGGTGGGAGGCGACTTTCCATCGTGGCTGCTGTCCCTCTTCTCCGATGTGGCGCTTGATTACGAGTTGCGGGCCTTGTCACCCGCCTCGCTCGGGCTGACTGACAGGCGGGGCGAGTGCATTTATTCGGCCTGCCCGCATTTCAAGAAATGCTTCCTTGAGCGCAGCGCCAGGGCAGCGCGCAAGGCCGATATCGTGATCGCCAATCATGCGCTGGTGCTCAACCAGGCGGCGATTGATTATGCTTTGGGCGCGCCCAAAACGGAAGAAGAGGAAGCAGCGCCCGGCGGCTTGCGGCGCCTGGTGTTCGACGAGGGGCATCACCTCTTTGATGCGGCGGATTCGGCGTTTTCCTCGCATCTCACGGCGCTTGAAACATCGGAACTGCGGCGCTGGCTGCGGGGGCCTGAAACGGAGCGCCGCCGCGGGCGCGGGCTGGTTGACCGCGTTGGCGATCTGGTTGCCAACAATGAAGCGGCGGAAAAGCTGGTGCAAAAGGTTTTGCATGCCGCCTTTGCGCTGCCGGGACCAGGTTGGACCAGGCGTGTGCAGTCGGGGACGCCCGAAGGTGTGGCTGAACATTTTCTGACATTGGTGCGGCAGCAGGTTTTGGCGCGCGCCGAACAGAGCGCGGGCAATTCCATGGAGACAGATTGCGCCCCGCTGATTGCCGGACTGGCCGAAGCGGCGGAGGAATTGGCGGCAGCTCTGCATGATTTGAGGCGACCCATGAGCAAGCTCGCCGAGGTGCTGGCTAAAAAACTTGATGAGGATGCGGCGGAGCTCTCAACTTATGACCGGGGACGGATTGAAGCAGTTTCGCGCTCGCTGAAAAAACGCGGTGAATTGATGGTGGGCGCTTGGACAGAGATGTTGCAGCGCCTGCTGGAAACCCGGAACCCGCTGTTCATCGAATGGTTCGCGGTTGAGCAAGCGTTTGGCCGCGAATCTGATGTGGGTCTGCATTCCCACTGGATTGACCCGACGGAACCCCTGGCGCTGGCGGTTTTGAAAAACGCCGACGGAATCATTATCACGTCGGCGACACTCAAGGACCGGCCGCCGGATGTTCCGGATGACTGGGCGAACGCCGAGATGCGGACTGGCGCGGTGCACCTGCCCTACCCCGTCAAGCGTGTGAGCTTCGAGTCACCCTTTGACTACGCCAAGCAGAGCCGCCTGATTGTGGTGAATGATGTTTCCCGCGACGACATGGACCAGGTGGCGGCGGCCTATCGTGAATTATTTGTGGCTGCCCATGGCGGAGCGCTGGGATTGTTCACGGCGATCTCGCGGCTGCGCGCAGTGCACAAGCGGCTGCACATTCCGCTAGCGCAGAAGGGCCTGCCGCTTTACGCCCAGCATGTGGACCCCATGGATACGGGAACGTTGGTCGACATGTTCCGGGCCGAGCGCGACGCGTGCCTGCTTGGAACCGACGCGGTGCGCGACGGTGTTGATGTGCCGGGCGATTCCTTGCGGTTGATCGTGCTTGACCGGGTGCCTTGGGGAACGCCCACAATTCTGGAGCGGGCGCGCAAGGAAATGTTTGGCGGCAATGCCTATGGCGACATGGTGGTGCGGCTGCGGCTGCGGCAAGCCTTCGGGCGGCTGATCAGAAGCGAGCAAGACCGGGGATGCTTTGTTATTTTGGATTCGCGGCTGGCGTCGCGCTTCACAACGGCTTTTCCGCCCGGTGTCGCGGTGGAGAGGATTGGATTGGTTGAGGCGATTGACAAGGTGAAGAATTTTTCTACGTTGCAGCGAGGTGAGGAAGAATGAGTGACATCAGGATTACCGGTGGATGCCAATGCGGGGCGGTGCGTTATGCGCTTCATGCGGAACCAACTGAACCCCGCATTTGCCATTGCCGCATGTGTCAGAAACATGCGGGCAGTTACTTCGGAGCCTTCGCCAATGTCGACATGAAGGATTTTGAATTGACGCGAGGTGAATTGGGCCTGTTCAGAAGTTCGGGCGACGGTGACCGGACGTTTTGCCGCGATTGCGGCACGCCGTTGGGCTATAAAGAGATTTCTGGCGAACGCATGACCATCACCCTGGGATCGCTGGACGATCCCGCTGCCATCAGGCCCACAACGCAATATGGCGCCGAGTCCCGCATGCCGTGGTTTGCGGAGCTTGCCTGCTTGCTGGCCCATGAAACGGGAAAATATCCGGGCGCTTCGGCGGAACTCCATGAAATGATCGGGCGCACCAACCGGCAACATCCAGATCATGATACTGAAGACTGGCCACCTACCAAATGAGCGCTCTCGACAAGCTGGCCGCTTCCCGCTAGCCATTTTCATTCAATGGAGTTGGAAATGCCAGGCACAATCAGTACGGAACAGGCGCTTATTTATGTGATGGTCACCATGTCTGGCGTGGAAGGCCGGATCAATGCGACGGAGTTGAAGGAAATTGGCCGCGTGGTGAAAAGCCTGCCGATCTTCAAGGATTTTGACAGCGCGCGGCTCACGACCGTGGCGCAGGAATGTGGCGAGATGTTGCAGGAGCCGGAAGGCCTGACGACCGTGCTGGGCCTGGCGCGGGACCAGCTTTCACCCAAGCTGCGCGAAACCGCCTATGCGCTTGCCGTTGAAGTGGCGGCGGCGGATTTGGCCGTGGGCCGCGAAGAACTGCGCTTCCTCGCAATCCTGCGCGACACGCTGGGCCTTGACAAGCTGGTGACGGCGGCGCTCGAGCGCTCGGCCATCGCGCGCTACCAGACCCTTTAATTATGCGCGAATTCTATCCGGAACGGCAACCCTACAGGCGCGGGAGACTGCGGGTTTCAGATCTCCATGAAATCTACTATGAGGAATGCGGAAATCCCAAGGGAAAGTCGGCTCTGGTTTTGCACGGGGGACCGGGCGGCGGGATTTCCCCTTTCCTGCGCAGGCTGCACGACCCGAAGCGCTACCGCATCATCCTGTTTGACCAGCGGGGCTGCGGGCAATCGACGCCCCATGCGGAGCTGCGCGAAAACACCACCTGGCACCTGGTGGCCGACATGGAAGCGCTGCGGGTTCACCTGGGTATTGAAAAATGGCAGGTGCTCGGCGGCTCCTGGGGTTCGACACTGGCGTTGGCCTATGCGCAAAAACATGCGGAGCGTGTGAGCGGGTTGATCCTGCGCGGCATCTTTACGGTTCGCCAGCGGGAAATCCGCTGGTTTTATCAGGAAGGGGCGTCGGCCTTGTTTCCTGATGCCTGGGAAGCCTTTCTGGCGCCCATTCCAGAGGCGGAGCGGGGCAATCTGGTTTCGGCCTATTACAAGCGGCTGACGGGCAGTGACGCCATTGCGCAGATGGTTTGCGCCAAGGCCTGGAGCCAATGGGAGGCCAGCACGCTGGCCCTGCGGCCCAATCCGGCGCTGGTGGCCAGTTTCGGCGGTGATGGGTTCGCTTTGGCCTTTGGGCGGATCGAATGCCACTACTTCTTCAACAAGGGGTTCTTCGAATCAGACGATCAATTGCTGGCGGGCGCAAAATTGATTCGAAATATTCCGGGCGCGATCATCCAGGGACGTTATGATGTGGTGACACCGGTGGAAACCGCTTGGGCGCTGCACAGGGCCTGGCCCGAGGCTGAATTTGAAATCATAGCTGACGCGGGCCACACGACGACGGAAGCTGGAATCACCGACGCGCTGATTCGCGCCACAGATCGATTCGCTGACGGCGCCTGCGAGTGATTCGCAAAAAAACCACTGTCATGCAAAAAATATTTGTGGCGCGATGCTGGGAAAATATTCACGCCAACTTGTTCGCCTAAACAATTGTTATCAAGCGGCAATGCTTTCACGATTCGCACATGCAGCAAAAATTCCAAGGCGAGCTTGCCGCAATGTTGCCTAACTCTGCCCGTGTTGGAGCCATGATCAAACGGCATCTTCAGTCTCGATCCAGCGGGGGATCAGCCAGTCAAAGAACTGGTTCTTGAGAGGGAAATTTCGGGAATTATAAGCTGCCCCTGTATGTGAGCGAGTTGACCTGTGCGGCTCCTGTCGCCGTCCCGAGTTGTGCGGGTCAAGGGCCCGTCCATGCTTAGTTGAGTGTGGACGGGCCACGCCTTTTCAGGCGAATCGGTTTATAATCACTCCATGCAACTCGATCACATTGTTCTGCAAGCTGGTTCGTCGGTTTTCACCTTGCTTGACGTTTTATTGGCGAGCGGCGGGTTGGCGCTGCTGCTCATATTGGCGACACTCATCATCACATGGCGGTCGCATGGTTCGCGCCGGGCCGAGACGCAGGAGGCGCTGCAGCGCGCCTCTGACCTTGAGTACCGGCTGGCGGAGATGGCGGGCAGCCTGCGCAGTTTTGCGGACCAGACCCAGGGCGCCCAAGCGCACTTGACACGCACGCTTGATGAGAGGCTTGATCTGGTGGGCCAGCGTGTCGGACTGGGGCTGAGCGAGCAATCCGAGCGCACGGCGAAGTCGCTTGCGACACTCAATGAGAGATTGGCGGTCATTGATGCGGCGCAGAAAAATCTCACATCGCTTTCAACCGAGATGATCTCGCTCAAGGATATACTCTCCAACAAACAGGCGCGCGGCGCTTATGGCCAGGGCCGCATGGAAGCGATCATCACGGATGGTTTGCACAGCAAGGCCTATGCGTTTCAACCAACCCTATCCAATGGCATGCGGCCGGACTGCCTGATCAGCCTGCCGGATTCGGAACTCAGACTGGTCGTCGACGCGAAGTTCCCACTGGAGGCCTTCAACGCCCTGCGGGAAGCCAAGGGCGACGCCGATGTGCGCGCGGCAGAAACGCGGCTGCGGGGCGATGTGGCGAGGCACGTGAAGGACATCGCGGAAAAATACCTGATCGCGGGTGAAACCCATGAGACGGCCATCATGTTTGTGCCATCTGAATCCATCTATGCGGACCTGCATGAAAAGTATGAAGATGTGATCCAGAAGGCCCATCGCGCGCGCGTCATCATTGCGTCGCCCAATGTCTTGATGCTGCTGGTCCAGACCATGCAGGCAATCATCAAGGATTCCGCCATGCGCGAACAGGCGCATGTGATCAAGCTTGAAGTGACGCGGCTGCTGGAAGATGTGGGGCGGCTGCAGGAGCGCGTCGGCGATTTGCAAAAGCATTTCGGATCAGCCAATTCCGACCTGGAAAAGCTCAGTCTTTCGGCGGAAAAGATCGTGAAACGCGGGCTGCGCATTGAAAGCCTTGATCTGGAAGAGCCGCCGAAGCTCTCGGATTCAACGCCAAAACTGGTGAGCAGCAATTCTTAAGGCCTGCATATTCGTCACATTGACCGCATAAATCCGGCCCCATAAGCCCGGTTGCAGGAGATAAGAATGCTGGACCATGAACTGCGGCAGGTTTTGAATGATGAAATCCATGGCAGGCCGGGGCTTGCGGTGGTGGCCCCGGCGCGCATCACCCATTTGGCTTTCACGCTGGGCGCCGGCGAAGGCGATCCCCTGGCGCAGGTTACGAAGCTGTGCGATGCCTTTGGCGTGAAGCCGCCAGCCGAAGGCGCTAGCCATCACAGCGCCGGCCTGGCCAACGCGCTGTTCAAATACGAGCGGCATGGCGAGTTTTACCGGATCAGCATCACGGCGCAGAAAACCCGGAACAGGCAGGAAGCGATTTCACTGCTGCCCATGGGATGGATTGACGAACTGCCAGGAAAACGGCTGGTGGCCATTCACACGGAGGTCATGTCCAAGGACGCGAAATCTCCAACACCTGCGATGCTGCGAAAATATTTTGCCCACGAAGACGTCGCCGGTTCGCTGGTCAGCCATGGTTGCGCCAAAGTGTGGAGTGATTTCAAGATTGGCGCGGATGGTTACACCCGCATGCTGGTTCACGACATGGGGCTGACACCCCTTTCATTGGGGCGGGTCACGCGGCGCATGCATGAAATCGAAACCTACCGCATGATGGCGCTGCTGGCATTTCCGCTGGCGCAGGATTTGCAGAAGCGGCTGGGACCGCTTGAAAAATCGCTGGCGGACATGGTCGAAAGCATGCTTTCAGCGCAGAGCACTCAGGAGGACGCCATGCTGCTGGCGGGGCTCAGCACGACGGCGCGCGATGTTGAGGAAATTTCCAACCGCTGCAGTTTCCGGTTTGCGGCAACGCGGGCCTATAGCGCCCTGGTGGCAAAGCGCGTGGCGGAACTGGGCGAGGAGCGGGTTGACCATTGCCAAAGAATCGGGGTCTTTCTTGACCGCCGGTTCAGCCCGGCGATGACGACCTGCCTGGCGGTGGCGGAGCGCATCGCCGATCTCGCGCGGCGCGGCGAGCGCGCCAGCAACCTGCTGCGCACACGCGTTGACATCGCGCTCGAAGGCCAGAACCAGTTGCTGCTGCGCTCCATGGAAAAGCGGGCGAGGCAGCAATTGATGCTGCAGGAAACCGTTGAAGGCATATCGGTTGTCGCCATCAGTTACTACCTGTTCAACATCATTGCGATATTCGCAGGCGGCGTGACGGCGCAATTCTACGGGAATGCTGTGAAGTTTCCGAACTGGGTGCTGATCCCGCCCATCATAGCGCTCGTCTGGTGGGGGGTGCGGCGCTTGCGCCACCGCATCAAGAAATCCTCGTCAGTGGTTTAGATCACCGCGAGAAAATCGGCGAAAATCTTGAGGGCGTCATCGCCTTTGGGTGAAAGCGCGTAGATGCCGCGCTCAACCTTGAAGAACCAACCATAGACATCGCTGCGCAGAATGGCGGCGGCGCGGGTGACTTTTGTTTGGGCCGTGATGTCGGAGACTTTCGAGGGGCCGGTGGCCTTCAGGAACTTCACGCAGCGCAGCGCATCCTGGCGATAGGCTGTGACCAGCGGGCGCTTGCTGCTGCCGCCGGAATTGGGATCGCCGACGCGGCGTTGGAACTCTCTCAGCAGAGCCGCCCTCCGTTTGGGATATTTGCGGGGCTGGTAGGGCGCGGGATCGAGATAGGCTTCGACCCATTCGCCATTCACAGTCAGCAGACCCAGTCCCAAACGCTTGCACAGGCGCAGTAGATCCCGATTGAGGGATTGTTTCGGCTCCGGAATGCCCAAGTAGACATGATCAGTGATGGCCTGGCGATCTGTGCCCTGAAGCAGGAGCTGAAGATTGAAACCGGTTTTCAGCTCGACAATGACGGGGGGTTCCTGGCCGCGCACAGCCAGCACGTCGCAATCGCCGATTTCAGACTTAACTTCATAGCCTTGGCGCTCAAGGAAACGCTTGACGGGGAGATAGAGTTCGGTTTCGAGCACGGTGTCCGCTCCTGAAGTGCAGCCTGCAGGCTACAATGATTCGGAGGCGAAATGAGCTAAAATGGCCTTCTGGCGCGCATGGCCGCTGTCAGCGTGCCTTCGTCGAGGTAGTCGAGTTCGCCGCCCACGGGCACGCCGTGGGCCAATTTTGAGGTGCTCAAGCCCAGGCCCTTGAGGCGCTCAGTGATGTAGTGGGCAGTGGTTTGCCCTTCGACCGTCGCATTGGTGGCCAGCACCACTTCGCGCATGCCGGTTGCGGCCGAGCGTTCGATGAGGCGGTTGATTGCGAGATCCTCCGGGCGGATGCCTTCCATGGCGGAAAGCGTTCCCCCCAGCACGTGGTAGAGGCCGGTCCAGGCGCTGGCGCGTTCGAGGGCCCAGAGATCGCCCACCTCCTCCACCACGCAGATCACCGCGCGGTCGCGCCTGGGGTCGGCGCAGATGGCGCAGGGGTCCGTGGTATCGACATTGCCGCACTCGCTGCAAACGGTGACTTTGTCTTCGGCTTCGGCCATGGCAACAGCCAGGGGGCCCAGAAGTTTTTCGCGGTTCTTGATGAGGTGAAGCGCTGCGCGCCGCGCAGAGCGCGGACCGAGCCCCGGCAATTTCGCCAGCAGCTGAATCAGCCTTTCAATTTCGATGCCAGCCGTGCGCTTCATGTCAGAAAGGCAGCTTCATGCCTGGGGGCAGCGGCATGCCGCCCGTCACCGATTTCATTTCCTCGGCCATCAAGGCTTCGCTCTTGGCCTTGGCGTCGGCATGGGCGGCGATGATCAAGTCCTCGAGGATTTCTTTTTCCTCATCCTTGAACAGCGAGCTATCGACCTGCAGCGCTGTCATGGCGCCTTTGCCGGAAAGCGTCACTTTCACCAGGCCGCCGCCTGCCTGGCCGGTGACTGTCGCGGCCTCGAGCTTTGCCTGCATATCCGCCATCCTGGATTGCATAGCCTGGACTTGCTTCATCATGTCAGTGAGGTTCTTCATCGGTCTCTTCCAGTGGTTTCAATGTTTCGGGATCGCGCACGTCGATGACGGCGGCGCCGGGAAAGCGCTTGAGAATGGCCTGCACGGTGGCGTCTTCGCGGGCCTCGCGGAAGGCGGAATCCCTCGCGTCTTTTCTCTGCAAGGCGAGGGGCTTTTCACCGCCTTCCTTGGCCACAAGCACCATCCAGCGCCTGCCGGTCCAGGCCTCGAGCTTGCGGGAAAGTTCGCCTGGAAGACCCGGCGACGCGCCCTGCTCCATTGCCAGTTCAATTTGACCCGGGCTGACGCGAATGGGCCTCACAAAACGCTCAAGGTCGCCTTTGAGCTTCACGTCGCGCTTTTCAACCACAAGCGCAATGACCTCGGCGAAGGACGTCAGGCCCTGAGTTTCCGCAGGGGCCATTGGAGCCATGACATCGGGCTTGACCGCCACGGCGCTGCGCATTTCGGTTACGGGCAGCTCGCGCTTGTGGCCTTGCGCCTTTGCCATGGGGGCCAATTTTTCGGGCGTTGGCTGCTTTGCAAGCTTCACCAAGTCTTCGCCTTGCGGCAGGTCGCTGGCATGGGCCAGGCGGATCAAGACCATTTCCGCGGCAAGCAAGGGCTGGGCGGCGTGGCTTACTTCCGTGATGCCCTTGAGCAGCATTTGCCAGGCGCGCGTCAAATGCGCCATGCCGATGCGAGCGGCAAAATCGGCGCCGCGGGTTTTTTCCACTTCGGTGCGCGAGGGATCGCTCAAGGCGGAATCCCTGACAACCTTGAGCCTGGTCACCCAATGGACGAAATCGGCGAGGTCATTCAAAATGGTTTCAGGATCGCCGCCGCCCTCATGCTGGGCTTCCATTTCGAGGATGGCTTTTGCCGGATCGCCAGACATCGCGGCGTCAAACAAATCAATGACGCGCGACCTGTCAATGAGGCCCATCATGCCCGCGACATCGGTCGATTTCACGTGGCCCTCACCATAGGCAATGGCCTGGTCGAGGAGAGAGAGGCCATCCCGCACGGAGCCTTCGGAGGCTCTAGCGATCATGCGCAGCGACTCTTCATCTATCGTCACATTCTCAAGCTTGGCGATGTTGCCATAGTGCTGCATGAGGAGGACCGCATCCAGTCGCTTCAAATCAAAGCGCTGGCAGCGCGACAGAATGGTGACCGGAACTTTGCGGATTTCGGTGGTTGCAAAGATGAACTTCACATGGGGCGGCGGCTCTTCCAATGTCTTCAACAGGGCGTTGAAAGCGCTCTTGGACAGCATGTGAACTTCGTCGATGATGTAGATCTTGTAGCGCAGCGACACCGGCGCATAGCGCACGCTGTCGATGATCTCGCGCATGTTGTCGACGCCGGTGTTGGAAGCGGCATCCATTTCAATCACGTCCATATGGCGGGACTCGAGAATGGCTTCGCACTGAGGCGTCAATTCCGGCATTTCGATGGAGGGTTGGCCGGGATAGTTCAAAGCGCGGGCGATGAGGCGGGCCGTGGTGGTTTTTCCGATGCCGCGAACGCCGGTCAGCATATAGGCCTGGGCTATCCGGTTGGCGGCGATGGCGTTGGTGAGGGTGCGCACCATGGCGTCCTGACCGATCAAGTCAGCGAAGGTCTTGGGCCGATATTTGCGGGCGAGAACGCGGTAGGCCGGCGCGCTCACTGGTTTTCCATCGTCAGTCATGATTGGCCCGCGATCTTAAAGGTGGGAGGCTGGACGGGCAACCCGTTCCGATCTCGTTGGGGCTGCTTCCTTCCGGACCTGACCCGGTTGGCGAGCGGCACGTCCGCCGCCAACCTCCCGATGGGGTATATCGGTGTTTTGAGGGGAAAAGGCAAGGGCGGGTTGCTCCCGCCTTGCCCGGAGTTTTAGAGCGCGGCCACGATCTTGCGATAGCTGTCTTCGGAGAAGGCCTTGAGGGTTGTGGTCCGGACATTGCCGCCCATGGCCAGCGTCAAGTTGAATTTCGCCATGGCCTCATCATCGGGGGCATCGGCGATCACCACCATGTCACAAGCGCCGGTCGTCAAATAGAATTCGCGGACATCAACGCCCATTTTCTTGCCCAGTTCGCGGGCGGCGTCGAGCCGCTTGGGGCTGTCCTTGACGTTTTTCACACCCTGGTCGGTCCAATTCAGAAGCTCGATATATCTGGCCATCTCGTCCTCCCTGTGGCTTTCACGCGGGCGCTGGCGACCATCCGCCTCGCCGGCGAAAGTGGCTGACGCTACCACGGATTGGTGGATTTGGCGATTCTCCTGATGGCGTCATTGACCTCGTGAAGATGCTCGCTTATTTGAGCCTGCATGAGCCTTCGCGAAATCATCACCTTGCCAGACCCGCTTCTGCGGCAGACGTCCAAGCCCGTTTCCGGCGTGGACAAGGCGGCGCGCAAGCTGTTTGATGACATGCTGGAGACCATGTACGCCGCGCCCGGCATCGGGCTGGCCGCCGTGCAAATCGGCGTTCCGCAACGGCTGGTGGTGATTGACCTTTCGAAGGAAGATGAGGAGCGCAAGCCGCTCTTCATGGCGAATCCGGAGATTGTTTCAGCCAGCGAGGCGCTGAGCGATTACGAAGAGGGCTGCCTGTCCATCCCGGAATTCTATGAAATGGTGGCGAGGCCCTCCGAGGTGAAAATACGCTATCTCGACCGCCAGGGCGAGGCCCAGGAACTGGCGGCCAGCGGCATTCTGGCGACCTGCATTCAGCATGAAATTGATCATCTCAACGGCGTGCTGTTCATCGACTATGTTTCCAAGCTGAAGCGCGACCGGGTAATCAAGAAATTCGTGAAGGCGCAGAAGCTGGGAAAGCTCTGATCCATGAAACTGGTTTTCATGGGGACGCCTGAATTCGCGGTGGCGACGCTGAAGGTGCTGATGGCCGCCGGGCATGAGATTGCCTGCGTCTATTCGCAGCCGCCGCGGCCTGCCGGCCGAGGGCAGAAATCAACGCCTTCGCCGGCGCATGCGCATGCGGCTTCACAAGGCATTGAAGTCCGCACTCCGACATCGCTGCGGGAAGCTGAAGCGCAAAGGATGTTTGCGGCGCTCGATGCCGACGCGGCCGTTGTGGTGGCCTATGGGCTATTGCTGCCGAGGGCTATTTTGGATGCGCCCCGACTGGGGTGCTTCAATGTGCATGCTTCGCTGTTGCCGCGCTGGCGGGGCGCTGCGCCCATTCAGCGGGCCATCATGGCAGGCGACACGGAGACTGGCGTTTGCATCATGCGGATGGCGGAGGGTCTCGATACGGGGCCTGTTTGCATGACAGGGCGCATCGGCATTTCGCCCGAGACGACGGCTGGAAGACTGCACGATGAACTAGCTGAACTTGGCGCCAAACTGATGGTGGAAACGCTCGCGCAGCCATCTCTTCAGTGTACTGATCAGTCTTCCCTTGGCGCGACTTATGCCAAAAAGATTGGAAAGGCAGAAGCTCACATTGATTTTTCGAAATCAGCCCCTGAAGCGCGCAATCACATTCACGGGCTTTCACCTGTCCCAGGCGCCTGGGCGAGGGTGGGCGATGCGCGCATAAAGATACTGAATTGCGAGGTTGTGGAGCGGGCGGGAGTTGCCGGCATTGCCCTCGATGATGAACTCGTTGTTGGATGCGGGGTTCACGCCCTCAAGCTCACCAGGCTGCAGCGCGAAGGCAAGGGTGCTATGGATGCGGCTGAGTTCTTGCGGGGATTTCCCGTTCCTGCCGGTTCCAGGTTTACCTGATGGCGCGTTACAAGCTGACAATTGAATATGATGGTTCCGCGTTTTACGGCTGGCAGATTTAGCTGAACGCCGCGACGGTGCAGGGCGTTTTGACTGACGCCATTGCGCAGATCAACGGGGAACCCACGATGGTGCAAGGGGCAGGCCGCACAGACTCTGGCGTGCACGCGCTGGGACAAGTTGCGCATGTGGATTTGCTGCGGGAATGGGATCCCTTTGTGCTCCGCAATGCCATCAATGCGGGCGTGCGGTCTCACAAGGTGAGTGTCGTCCTGGCAGAGCTGGTTCCGGACAGTTTCAACGCGCGGTTTTCAGGAACCAAGCGGCACTATCTTTACCGCATCCTCAACCGGCGGGCGCCGCCAACGCTGGACCATGGGCAGGTGTGGTTTGTGCCTGTTGATCTCGATGCGGACGCCATGCATGAGGCGGCGCAGCTGCTTGTCGGACACCATGATTTTTCCACCTTCCGCGACAGCCAGTGCCAGGCGCAATCGCCAGTGCGGACGCTGGACCGGCTGGATGTCAGCCGCTTTGGCGAATTCATCGAAATTCGGACGGAGTTGCGCTCGTTTCTTCACAGCCAGGTGCGCTCGATGGTGGGTTCGCTCAAACTTGTGGGCGAAGGCCGCTGGACACCCAAAGACATGAAAGCCGCGCTGGGCGCAAAGGACCGGGCCGCCTGTGGCGTTGTAGCCCCGCCCGACGGGCTTTATCTGGTCAAGGTTGATTATTGAAATAGGCCTCGATGATGCGGCCATAGATCGTCTGTGTGGCGCGCAGCTCTTCGATCGATATGCGCTCATCCACCTGGTGGATCGTCGCATTGGTGGGGCCGAACTCCAGCACGGGGCAGTAATTCTTGATGAAACGGGCATCCGAGGTTCCGCCTGCGGTCGATAGCTTTGGCACCAGGCCAGTTTCCTGCTCAACCGCATCCTGCACAAGCCCCACAAACGCGCCGGGCTCAGTGATGAAGGCTTCCGCGCCTTCACTTGATGCGACACTCCATTTCCCGCCCACATCCTTCTTCACCGCTTCGATCTGGGCATCCACCCATTCGCGCAAGGTTTCGTAGGTGTGCTCGGTGCTGTAGCGAATATTGAATTTCGCAGTGGCGCGGGCTGGCACTACATTTGTGGCAGTGTTGCCAACCTCAATCGTGGTGACGGCCAGTGACGAAGGATCGAAATGGTCGTTGCCGTCATCGAGCTTGGCGTTTGATATCCAGTCAACAAAGCGGGCCAGCTTTGGAATGGGGTTGTCGGTCTTTGACGGGTAGGCGACGTGGCCCTGAGTTCCTTCAACTGTCACCGCAAAACTCAAGGAGCCCCTTCGGCCAATCTTGATGGTGTCACCCAAGGCATCAACGCAGCTTGGCTCGCCCACCAGGCAATGGTCTGGAATATGGCCATGGGCCTTCATCCATTCCAGAACCTTGATCGTGCCGTTGACGGCGGGGCCTTCTTCATCGCAGGTGATCAGAAAGGAAATGGAGCCTGAGTGCTTGCCATTCCTGTTCACGTAATCGACTGCAGCGGCGGCAAAGGCCGCCACAGACCCTTTCATGTCGGTTGCCCCGCGCCCGTAGATATGGCCGCTCTTTATCTCGGCGGCAAAGGGCTCAAGCATCCAATCTGCTTCATTGCCAGGCGGCACAACATCCGTATGGCCAGCGAAACACAGATGCGGTTCGGTTGTTCCGATGCGGGCAAAGAGATTTTCGACGTCGGGCGTGTCCTTGCCCTTGAAAATCAGGCGCTGGCAGGTGAAGCCATTTTGGCTCAGCAGGTTTTCAAGAACTGCCAGGGCGCCAGCTTCATGGGGTGTCACCGAGCGGCAGCGAATGAGGTCCTGAAGGATTGCGACGGAATCGGTGGCTGAGTTTTTCATGGGGCTCAGCATAGGGCAAAAAAATACGCCCGGCGAGATGGGCCGGACGCAATTTCAGCTTCGCTTGCCTTCAAGCGACGGGGTCGTTGCCGTAGGTGTTTGGGCCTTCGGTGCCGCGCAGAAAGCCGCATTCTACCAGCCACCAAATCACGCCGATAATGGGCACGAATATAATGAGACTCCACCAGCCGGATTTGCCGCGGTCATGCCAGCGCTTGGCATACAGCGCGAATGATGGGTAAATGGCAGCCAGCGAGAAGATGCCACTGATAATGCCAATGCCGTTTTCAGCCGACATGGTTCCCAGCAACAAATCCAGAATCATCGCGACGATGCTTATGACGATCAGCACAATTAGGCCCATCCACATCTGCTGACGTCCAATTCGGCCTTCGAAACTCGTAAAAAGATACTTCCAGTCCATGGTTCCCTCCTTCGGCGAATCACCTTTACAGCCCCCAGTCGGGACTATTGCGAAGAATTGGGGATTCGAAAAGAGGAAACTAATCGCGCAGCAATTCGTTGATCGAGGTCTTGGAACGGGTTTTTTCATCGACGCGCTTCACAATCACCGCGCAATAAAGCGAGGGACTGGGTGAGCCATCAGCATAGGGCTTCTGAGGCAGCGAGCCTGACACCACAACCGAATAGGGCGGCACATGGCCCATGAAGACTTCGCCAGTGGCGCGGTCGATGATCTTGGTGGATTGGCCGATGAAGACGCCCATGGAGATGACCGAGCCCTCGCCGACGACAACGCCCTCGACGACTTCTGACCTGGCGCCAATGAAGCAGTTGTCTTCGATGATGGTGGGGCCGGCCTGCATGGGCTCCAACACGCCGCCGATGCCCACACCGCCTGAGAGATGGACGTTCTTGCCGATCTGCGCACAGGAACCAACCGTCACCCACGTATCAACCATGGTGCCCCTATCGACATAGGCGCCGAGATTGACGAAGGACGGCATGAGAATGGCGCCTGGCGCGATATAGGCGGAATGGCGCACGATGCAGTTTGGCACAGCGCGGAAGCCGGCGGTTTTGAATTTCTTCGCCGTCCAGCCCTCGAATTTGGAGGGAACCTTGTCCCACCATTTTGACTTGCCCGGGCCGCCGCCGATGAGCGCCATGTCATTGAGGCGGAAGGACAGGAGAACGGCTTTTTTCAGCCACTGGTTGGTGACCCATTCGCCATCAATTTTTTCGGCGACGCGGGCGGCGCCGGAATCGAGCTGGGCCAGCGCGTATTCCACGGCCTTGCGGGTTGGCCCTTTGGTCTTGAGGTTGACCTTGTCGCGGGCTTCCCACGCGGCTTCGACGATCTGCTGGGCATTCTTCACAGGGTTCTCCCTAAACCATTCAAAAATCCGGCGAGGTGACGGGTGGTGTGGTGAACATAATCCGGTTTGTCCGCGCCGTTCAAGACATGGGCGTCGTGGTTGTCATCGGACGTGATCAGCACGGTTGTCATGCCAAGTTCATGGGGCGCTTCAAGATTGCGCGCGATGTCTTCAAACATGGCGGACGTCCTGGCGCGAATATTGGTGTGCCTGATGAATTTCTCGTAAGGCCCGCGCTGGGGCTTGGGAATGTAGTCTGAATCCACGATATCAAAAATGTCCGTGAAGTGGCGGGTGACGCCCAGGCGCTGCAAAACGCTTTCAGCATGGGCCACGGTGCCGTTGGTGAAAATGAGCTTGCGGCCCGCCAACCCATCCAAGGCACGATCCAGCGCCCCGTCAGTGGGCACTGGCGCGTAGTCAATGTCATGCGCATGGTGGAGGAAATATTTAGGGTCCACTTCATGTTCCACCATGAGCCCCCGCAAGGTGGTGCCGTATTTGTGGAACAGGCCCTTTTGAATGGTTCTGGCTTCAATGGATGGAACGCCCAGAATTTCGGAAACAAGCCCCGTCATCTTCCTGTCGATCTGGTCGAAGAGGCGGCAGGAGGCGGGATAAAGCGTGTTGTCGAGATCAAACACCCACGTGTCGATATGGTCAAAACCCCTCATACACCGGCCCTTGAAACGCGGGTGCCCACTCCATGGGGGGTGAGCAATTCGAGAATGACGGAATGGGGAACGCGGCCATCCAAAATGATAACGCCTTCGACCCCTGATTCAACGACTGCGGCGGCGCTCTCAACTTTTGGAATCATGCCGGCGGTGATGGTGCCATCGGCGACGAGGCCTGCGATATCTGAAAGTTTGAGCTCGCTGATGAGGGTTTTGCTCTTGTCGAGAACGCCAGCTACATCCGTGAGCAGCAAAAGGCGCTTGGCCTGGGTGGCGGTTGCAATGGCGCCTGCCGCGGTATCGGCGTTGACATTGAAGGTATCGCCGTTCGCGCCCACGCCAATGGGAGCAATTACGGGAATGGCATCGCTCCTCATGATGGTGTGCAGGATTTCGGTGTTGACGCGGGTGGGTTCGCCCACAAAGCCAAAATCAATTTCCTCGACCGCGCCGGTCTGGGGATTGGTTTTTTTCCGCGTGTAGCGTTCGGCCACCAGCAGGTTGCCATCCTTGCCGGATATGCCAACGGCGCGGCCTCCGGCCTGCTGGATGGAGGCGACAATCGCCTTGTTGATGGAGCCGGCCAGCACCATTTCAACCACTTCCATGGTTTCCTTGTCCGTGACGCGGAGACCGTCGCGGAATTCGGCCTTAACGGCGAGTTTGTCCAGCATGCGGTTGATCTGCGGGCCTCCGCCGTGGACGACGATGGGGTTCAAGCCGCATACCTTCAGCATCACCATGTCGCGGGCGAACTGCTGGGCGAGCTTGGGGTCGATCATGGCATGGCCGCCGTATTTCACCACGATCACCTGATCGTCATAGCGCTGCAAAAACGGCAGGGCCTCCGAAAGGATGCGGGCCGTGTCATGGACAGGAACTTCGGTCATCAGGTGATTTTCCCAAGCGGACATTTTGGGGCCTTATAGGGCAATTGCCCGGCTTGCCAAGATTGAACTTACAGCAACCCCGCGATTTCGGCGCGAAGGTCCTCGATGCCGGTCAATTTCTCGCTGGAGGTCGCGTGGATGAGCGGAAAGGCGGCGGCGCGCTTTTTCACCTTTGCTTCAGTATCAGCAAACACCCTGTCAATTTCAGCCTGCTTCAATTTATCGATCTTGGTGAGGACCAACTGGTAAGTGACGGCTGATTTATCCAGCAAATCAAACATTTCCTCGTCGGCCGCCAAAACGCCATGGCGGCTGTCGATGAGCACGAAGGCGCGGGTCAGCCCCGGCCTGCCACGAAGATAGCCGCGCAGCATGGATTGCCACTTCTTGACCTCCTTCTTGGGGGCCTTGGCGTAACCATAGCCCGGCATGTCAATGAGAGTTAAGGCATCGGCGATATTGAAAAAATTGAGCTCGCGGGTGCGGCCCGGCGTGTTGGAGGCGCGCGCCAGTTCCTTGACCCCCGTCAGCGCATTGATGAGCGACGACTTGCCCACATTGGAGCGGCCAGCGAAGGCAATTTCCACGCCTTTCGACGGCGGCAATTGATGGAGCGCCGCAACACCCATGATGAATGTGGAAGGGGCGGAGAACAATCTCCGTCCGGCCAGAAGCTGGTCGCTGTTGAAGCGTCCGGTCAAGTGACCTTGGGTTTCTTTTTCAGGAAGGGAATGCTTTCCGCGATGTTGCCGAAGAGATCGATCTCGGTTCCATGGCGCTTCATGATATAGGATTGCTGGATGATGGAGAGAAGATTGCTCCAGGCCCAATAAATCACCAGCCCCACCGGGAAGCTGCCCAGCATGAAGGTGAACATCACTGGCATCCAGTTGAAGAGGCTCGCCTGAATCGGATCAGGCGGCGTGGGGTTGAGGCGCATCTGCACCCACATGGTGACACCCATGAGGATTGGCCAGACGCCGAGCGCCAGGAACAGCGGCGGTGTCCAGGGAATGAGGCCGAACAGGTTGAACAGATTCGTGGGGTCAGCGGCGGATAGATCATGCACCCAGCCATAGAAGGGCGCGTGGCGAAGTTCGATCGAGGTCAGGATGACCTTGTAGAGCGAAAAGAAAACCGGAATTTGAACCACCACCGGCAGGCAGCCGGAAACCGGCGAAACTTTTTCCCGCTTGTAGAGCTCCATCATGCCTTGCTGCTGCTTGGCCCTGTCATCGGGATAAAGTTCCTTGAGCTTGGCCATTTCCGGCGCCAGCTTTTTCATCTTGCTCATGGAGGCGTAGGATTTGTTGGCGAGCGGGAATACGGCGAGCTTGACCAACACGGTTGCCATGAGGATGGCGATGCCGAAGTTGCCGACCAGGCCGTTCAAAAAGTCGAGCAGATAGAACATGGGCTTGGTGATGGGAGCAAACCAGCCCCAATCAATCATGAGATCAAACCGTGGAATATTGTATTTTTCGCCGATGGCCTGAATCGTCTTGACCACCTTGGCGCCGGCAAAGAGTTGATCCTTATAAACCGCGGTCGTGCCCGGCTGAACAATGATCGCTTCCTTGGCCAGATAGTCCACCTGATAGACGTCGCGATTGTTTTGCAATTGATGCTGGAAGCTTGATGAGAGCGATAACGTTTGATCCGGAATCAGCGTTGCCGCCCAGTACTTGTCGGTGAAGCCGAGCCAGCCGCCAAGGCTGTCGACGCGGGTCGGCTGTTCGGCGCCTTGCACATCGGTGTAGTTCACTTCTTGAAGCTTGTCGCCGACGAAGGCCAGCATGCCCTCAAAGAACACCCACCAACCCGCCACAACGGGCGTATCCTGGCGTTGAATGCGGCCATAAGGGATGATGGCGATGGCCGCAGGCGTATTGTTCTGGACAGTTTGCGAGACCGTAAACACGTAGTGGTCATTGATCGAAATTTCGCGGGTGAAAATCAGGCCAGCGCCATTGTCCCACGTGAGCGTCACCGGTTTATCCGTGCCCAAAGCCGCATCTGCAGGTGCCGTCCAGACAGTTTTCGCATCGGGGAGTTTTGCCGTGGTGCCGGTGGCGCCCACAAAGCCCTGCTCGGCAAAGAAGGCGTTGGGCGAGCCTGCCGGAGACAGCAGGACGATGGTGGGGCTCTTGGGATCAATGGTTTCGCGGTATTGTGTGAGATGCAAATCGTCGAGCTGGGCGCCCGCCAAATTAATGGACCCCTGCAACTCAGGTGTTTCAATCTTGACGCGGGGGGCGCTGGTCAACACCTGTTCGCGGGGAACTGCCACAGGTTGGGCCGCTGCCGCGGGGGCCGTCGTCTGCGCCAACTCGGCTTGCTTCTGGGCTTTCTCGGCGATGGGACCGGCATAGAAATATTGCCAGCCGAAAATGATCGCCATGGAAAGGACGATCGCCAGAATGAAATTCTTGTTGTTGTAGTCGGTCATGATTTACCTTTGTCAGCCACGGCATGTGGCCTGCGATGCAGCCGTTGCAAGGCGGCGCCCAGATCTTTCTGCAAATCGCCAAAATTTCGGGTGGCCGTCGCTGCCCGGCCAATCAGCACATAGTCAAATCCAGGCTGGACCTGCCCGCCCATCGCCAGCCTGGCAGCCTCGCGCATGCGGCGCTTGGAACGGTTGCGGATGACCGCGTTGCCAAGTTTTTTGGTGCAGGTGAATCCGATGCGCGGCGGCTCAGAGTCCATGCGGTTTCGCGCTTGCAACACCATGCCGGGCATTGCCTCTGACAATGCCCTTGCGGCGGCAATGAAATCCTGCCGACGCTTGAGGTGTTCCATCGTCGGGGGTTAGGCCGAAAGCCGCTTGCGGCCCTTGGCGCGGCGGCGGGTGATCACGTTGCGGCCACCAACTGTGGCCATACGGCTGCGAAACCCATGCCGACGCTTTCGGACAATTTTAGACGGCTGATAAGTGCGCTTCACAATTAGTCTCCGTATGTTTCATTTCACCCATTAAACACCTGTATTTTCAAATACATAACGCGTTGCTTTGGCGACAAAGCGGAGTGCCTTCGGGCGTTCGATCATTTCGCTTTCAGGAATTGTGGCGGGTTATAGGGGCAAAGGCGGGAGAAAGTCAACGCATGGACGGAAAGCGAGGTCACAGCTTGCACACGCGCCCTGAACTGTTCTCACGAGGGAGTGAGGAGGCCTATCGCTTGGCTGCTTATTGCGGCATGGTTTGGGACCAATCAATTGCGGAAATCCTGGTGCCCGAGACTGTGACCCATGCAAAGACTCCAAACCGCCTCAAGCGCTGGCTTCCGCTTGCGGCGCTGCTGGCGCTCATTGGCCTGTCGCTGGCGCTTGGGCTGCATAAATATTTCACCCTTGAGACCATTGCCGAAAACCGCGAGGCGCTGAAGCTGTTTGTGGCCAGCAACCTGGCGCTGGCGTTGCTGATCTATGCGCTGGTCTATGTGACCATCGTGGCGCTTTCCCTGCCGGGCGCGGCAATACTCACCATTTTTGGCGGATTCATATTTGGCTGGCCGCTCGGCGCGCCAACCACCGTCATCGCGGCCACAATCGGCTCCACCATCGTGTTTCAAATCGTCAAGACATCGCTGGGCGCAGCGCTGGCGGAACGCGCCGGGCCATTTGTGCAAAAGCTCTCCAAAGGATTTGCCGAGGACAGCTTCAACTATCTGCTGTTTCTGAGGCTGGTGCCGGCCTTTCCGTTTTTCGCGGTCAACACGGTCGCCGGGTTGGCGCGAGTCAGTCTGCGCACCTTTGTCGCCGCGACCTTCATCGGGATCATCCCCGGCACAATCGCTTTCAGTTTCGTGGGGTCTGGCCTCGACAGCGTCATTGACGCGCAGATGTCGGCCAATAAGGCGTGTCTGGCGCAGAATGCTGCCACCGCTTGCGATTTTGACCTGTCGCTTTCGTCGCTGGTCACGCCACAGCTTCTCGCGGCGTTCGCCGCGCTTGGAGTTGTGGCCATCATTCCCGTCATTCTCAAAAAATTCAGGACGCGCCCATGATTTACGACATCGCGGTTATTGGCGCCGGCTCCGGTGGGCTGACTGTCGCGGCGGCGGCGGCGCAATTCGGGCAGAGCGTCGTCCTGTTTGAAAAAGGAAAAATGGGCGGCGATTGCCTGAACTATGGCTGCGTTCCGTCCAAAGCGCTGATTGCCGCGTCCAAGCAAGCCCATGCGATGCGGACCGCGGGCAAATACGGAATTGAAGCCGCCGAGCCCAAAGTGGATTTCAAAAAAGTCCAGGCCTATGTGCGAAGCGTGATCGCCGCGATTGAACCCAATGACTCGGTTGAGCGCTTTGAGAAACTCGGCGTTAATGTTGTATCAAACGCGGCGAAGTTCATTGACGCCACGTCGGTGGAAGCCGCGGGCACGGTTTACAAAGCCAAGCGATTCGTGATCGCCACAGGCTCTCGCGCTGCCACTCCCCCCATTCCGGGCCTGGCTGACGTTCCTTTCCTTACCAATGAAACCATATTTGAAAACACGATTCTGCCAAAGCACCTCATTATCATCGGCGGCGGCCCCATCGGCATGGAGCTGGCGCAGGCGCATCGGCGGCTGGGATCAGACGTAACAGTGCTTGAGGCCTTTGACCCGCTGGCGAAAGATGATCCGGAGCTCGCCGGCATTGTTCTCGAGAGTTTGCGGGCCGACGGCATTAAAATAATGGCGCGGGTTGCCATCAAGAAAGTCACCAAGACCAAAGCCGGATTTTCGCTTGAAACCGAAGCCAATGGCGCCATCACCGGAAGCCATCTGCTGGTGGCCGCAGGCCGCATTGCCAATGTGGAGGGAATGAACCTGGAAGCGGCGGGCGTTGCCTACACCAAGCGCGGCATAACAGTGGACGCCGGGCTTCGCTCTTCCCGGCGTCACATCTATGCCATTGGCGATGTGGCGGGCGGATTGCAGTTCACCCATGTGGCGGGCTATCAGGCGGGGCTCGTCATCCGCAACGCGCTGTTCCGATTGCCGGTGAAAAACCGCGCCGACATTATTCCCTGGGTCACCTACACGGACCCGGAACTCGCGCATGTGGGCTTGACCGAAACTGCCGCAAAAAAAGAATTTGGCGACACAGTGAAGGTGCTGCGCTGGCCATTTCATGACAATGACCGGGCCCAGGCGGAGGGAAAGACCAAGGGCCTAGTCAAAGCCGTCATCGGCAAGGGCGGCAAAATTCTGGGCGTCAGCATCGTTGGAGCGCAGGCTGGCGAACTGATCCAGCCCTGGGTGCTGGCGATGAGCAGCGGACTGAAAATCAAGGCGCTCGCCAGCATGGTGGCGCCCTACCCCACGTTAGGTGAAATCAACCGCCGGGCGGCGGTAAGCTATTATTCGGGCTTTGCATCCAGCCCCTATGTGCGCGGAGCGCTTCGACTTTTAGGAAAATTGGGGTAGAATACAAACAGCATGCAAGGCAGTGACAACATTGGCCAGGCCAAGCAGCCGGGGGCCTTGCGCGGGCTTTCCGGCAAGGTTCTGCTGCTGACCATCATATTTGTCATGCTCGGCGAGGTCATGATTTTCCTGCCATCGATCGCGAATTTCCGCATCCAGTGGCTGAAGGGGCGCATCGCCCAGGCCGAAATCGCGGCGCTCGCGGTGGAGGCGGCGCCTGACCAACTGCTGTCCAGCGATTTGCGCAGCGAGATTCTCATGGGCGCCGGCGTGCTGGTGGTCTCCCTGCAAAAGGGCGAGAGCCGGAGGCTGGCGCTGCGCAGCGATGGCGACTACATGATCGACGCCAGTTTCGACCTGCGCGGTTTCATGTGGCATGACGCCATTCGCGATGCTTTCGGGGCCATGCTGACGGGCGATGACCGCGTCATCAGCGTGATCGACCTGCCGCCCAACATGTCGGGCGACCTTATCGAAATCGCTCTCCGCGAGAAACCGCTGCGCAGCGCCATGTATGGCTATGCCATCAACATCCTGCTGCTTTCAATTGTGCTTTCACTGCTGGTGGCGGGCATGATTTTCGCGGTGTTGAACTGGGTTCTGGTGAAGCCGATGCAGCGCATCACGCGCAACATGGTGGCCTTTGGCCAAAACCCCGAGGACTTCTCGCGCATTATTTCAACGTCGGACCGGCGCGACGAGATCGGCATCGCCGAGCGCGAGCTGCACGGCATGCAAAATGAGCTCGCGGCGATGCTGAAACAGAAGAACCATCTCGCGGCGCTGGGATTGGCCGTCAGCAAGGTCAGCCATGATCTGCGCAACATGCTGACATCGGCCCAGCTCATCTCGGATCGATTGGCACTGGCTGATGACCCGACGGTGAAGCGCTTTGCGCCAAAGCTGATCGGATCGCTCGATCGGGCGATTGAATTTCTCAGCCAGACGCTGAAATTCGGGCGGGCCCAGGAATTGCCGCCCAACCGCGAAAGACTGGGCCTCAGGGATATTGTCGAGGAGGTGATCGAGGGCGCCGTGGTGCAGGCCGCAAGCCGCATCAATCTCGTCAACAATGTGCCTCCGGGCGTCCCGGTCGACGCGGACCGGGAGCAGTTGATCCGTGTCCTGACCAATCTTGCGCGCAATTCCATTCAAGCCATTGAAGCCTTGCAATCGGAGCGGAGCGAAGGAGCGGACGGCGTCTTGAGCGTTTTCGCCAGGCGTGAAGGCAGCGTCACCATTATTGATGTCAGGGACAATGGCCCAGGCATTCCCGCCGCGGTCCGCCCGCGGCTGTTCGAGGCCTTCCAAAGCGCGGCCAGGCATGGCGGCACCGGGCTTGGCCTGGCCATCGCCGCAGAGCTGGTGCGCGCCCATGGCGGGGACATCGGCTTGCAGGATTCGACTGAAGGCGGGACATGCTTTGTGATTTCCATCCCGGATCAGGTCACGCAATTGCGCAATGGGCGGGGACACGAGCCAAAAACGGCGACCCTTGAGTAAGGCTTGCTTTGCCGCCAGTGGCGTATTAAGGAACCCCATTCCTGCGACATCGCGCGCCCTTAGCTCAGCTGGATAGAGCACCAGACTACGAATCTGGGGGTCAGGAGTTCGAATCTCTTAGGGCGCGCCAATC
>CAWFJW010000008.1:0-165475 GCA_963816305.1 uncultured Alphaproteobacteria bacterium | reverse complement strand
AAGCGCCAACGCCAGTGTCGGCGTGATCGAGAGGACGATGGCGGCGGCGATATTGCCGTATTGAATGCCAGAGGCGGTGACGAAGGCGAGCGCCGCCACCGTCACTGGCTGCTTGTCGGCGGAAGCCAGGATCAGCGCAAATACGAAATTGTTCCAGGCGAAAATGAAAGCAAGGAGGCCTGCTGCGGCGATCCCCGGCCTTGCCAATGGCACGGCAATCTTGCGGAAGGTCTTCCACCAGCTGTTGCCGGCGATCCGGTAAGCATGTTCAATATCGGGGCTGATATCCTCGAAATAGCCACGCACGATCCACAGGATGAGCGGCAGGCAGATCAGCTGATAGACCCAGATGAGGCCGACGTAAGTGTTGGTAAGTCCCATGGTCTTGAACCACAGGCTGAGCGGCAGCAGCACCAGCAAGGGCGGGGCGAAACGGAAAGACAGCAGGGTGAAGGCAATGTCTTCGCCCAAACGGAATCTGAAGCGCGCGAACGCGTAGGCTGCGGGAACGCCGAGCGCGAGCGAGAGAGCGACCGAGCACACCGATAGCAATATCGAGTTCCACAAGTTATGCATGAAGGCAATGTCGAGATCGCCGGCATTGGTTTCGAGCTTGCCCGTGATCAAGGCTTTGTAGTTCGCCAGTGTTGGTTCAAAAAAAATCGACGGCGGAATGCGCAGGATCGCCTCATTGGTCTGGAACGACATGAGGAGAATCCAAAAGATAGGGAAAAGAAAGAAGACAAGAACGAGGGAGATGAGCGCCGCCCGCAAGGTTTTCTCAAGCGTGGATGAATGGTCCATGTCCTACCCCGCGCCATGGGCGCGTTCGCGCAGTTTCAGCCATTGTTTGATGAAGATGTTTGAGAGGAAATAGGTGATCGCCCACAGGATGATCATCATCGCGGCCGAGCGGCCCACATTGGTGGCCTGGAAGAAATCAAGATAGGCTTGCACCTGGAACACCAGGAGCTTGTCGCCGGGACCTCCTTGCGTCATCGAATAGATGATGTCGAATTGCTGGATGGAATCGAGCAGGCGGAACAGCGTGGCGGTGATGATATAGGGCATCAGCATGGGAAGCGTGATGCGGAAGAAGACGAAGGAGCGCGGCACGCCATCAAGGGCAGCCGCCTCGAACGGCGCCTTCGGCAAGGAGCGCAGGCCCGCCAGCAGCAGGATCATGATGAAGGGCGTGTAAACCCAGATATCGACCAAAACGACAGTGAGCAACGCCGTTGCGGGGTCCGACGCCCATTTGAAATCACTGTAGCCGAGAAGGCTCACCAGGTAGCTCAGGATGCCGAAATTGGGATTGGTCATCAGCTTCCACATGAGCGCCGCAAGCGCCGGCGCTGTCATCAGGGGAAGCAGGAGCAGAATGGAGGCGATGTTGTTGAAGCGCGACGGCTTCTGGAGAAGAAGCGCTATGCACAGGCCGAGAACCAGTTCGATGCCGACAGTGAGGAAAGCATAAACCAGCGAAATGTAAACGGTGTTCCAGAATTTGGGGTCGTAGAAAAAATTGATGTAGTTGTCGAACCAGATGAAGCCCTTCATCTGTGGCAGATTCATCCGGTAACGCAGCGTTGAATAATAGACCGCCGTGAAGAACGGAATGAGAATGCCGATGCACATGAGCAGGGCGGGCAGGCTCAGCAGATATGGCAATGCCTTGCGCATCAGGCGGCTGCGCTTCCCGGCGACAGGTGGTTGGGCGATTGCGGTCATTGAACTCGTCGGTTGGAGAAAGAAGGATGCGCGGGCTCTTTATCGGAACCCGCGCCATTTCGTCTAGCCCAAACCGGCTTCGGAAAGCTTCTTGTCGATGTCGGCGGCCATGGCGTCAAGCCCCTCGTCGATCGGAACTTCTTTCGCCACCATCTTCTGCAAGGTCTCTGACCACTGCGTGGTGAGGTCGAAGAACAGGGGCTGGGCGGTGAAGTAGATCTTGGCGCCTGGAGCCGATGTGTCATGCTGGTTGAGATAGCCCGGATACGACGTGTCGATGCGCTTGCGGAAAATCTCGTCTTTCCAGACCGAAGCGCGGACCGGATTGACGAAATCCATCTTCTGCGCGCCGAACAAGTCATGCTCGGTGGAAGAGGCCCATTGCATGAAGTACCAGGCGGCGTCTTTCTGGACACCGGCAGCATTCATGGCGAGCGACCATATCCAGACGTTTGGCGTTGGCGCCTTGGCGGCCGGATTGGCGGAGAATGGCGCATAGCCGATATTGCCCTTCTCCTTGTTGTCGCCGCCATTCATGAAGTAACCCAGAATGTCAGCATCGAAAATCATGGCGGACGCGCCAGCGCCCAAATCGGTGCCGACCTGATACCAGGTGTGGGTTGACCAATCCTTGGCGCCAGAGTCCTGGATCATTTTCACCCAGTCCTTGTGGAACGCCTTGGAACCAGCGGAGTTCATCGCGGCTTTCAGCTTGCCGTCAGCTACGTTGAAGTCCTTCTCGCCGAAATTGGCATAGCCCGAAAGGAAGCCCGGATGGATCGAGGCCCAGGAACGGGACCCACGCACACCAATGCCATAGGGTCCGCCCAGATCGGCCTTGAGCTTTGCCGCAGCTTCGACCATTTCGCCCAGATTGGTTGGAACCTGAACGCCGGCCTTGTCGAACATCTTCTGGTTATAGGAGATGTTGTTGAGCTCATAACCCCAGGGAATGCACCACTGCTTGGCGTCGGCCGAGCCCAGCTCGCCGCCGGGAACACCGTTCCACGACGTGGATGCGCGCAGGCCCGGAAGCACGTCATCCCAATTATAGGTGGGATGGGTCTTGGCCGGATCCTTGATATATTCATTGAGATCGGTGATCCAGCCAGCCGGACCATAGGTCCAGGTCATGTAGGCGCCGGTCATGAAGGCGTCATATTCGGTTGAACCCGAGGACAGCGCTGCGGTGACCTTGTCGAAGTAAACGTCTTCGGCGAAAATGTCGTAAGTGACATCCATGCCGGTCATGGTCTTGAAAGTTTCGATATTGGCGATCATCGCATCGGCGTAGGGATGCTTGTTGAGCAGAAGCTTGAGCTTCGAGCCCTTGTATTTCATCCAGTCAAAATCAGCGGCCATGGCCCGGGTCTGCGCCTGGTTGAGCAGCATTCCGGTGGCGGCGGCACCCAGTCCGAGCTTGCCAGTTGCCTGGATAAGCTCGCGGCGGCTCATTTGCTGCTTTACGAAAGCATCAAACAGCCCTTGTTTCTTGTCAAACATTAGAATTCCTCCGTTATTGTTACAAAGCATTGGTTAGCCCGGTGCGGTTTTCCCGTTCTTCTTGCCGGGCTCACGTCCCGGTTTTCCGTGTGCGAGGCGGCGCGCGGTCGCCTCATCAGTAAGCAGGCCGAAAACAAGACCGCTGGAGAGAATGGCGCGGACGGCCTGAGTCTTAGATGTGCCGCCGGCAAGGGCGACGATTCGGTGCGACTTCAAATCCTCTATGCGAGGCGCCATGGCGCGGTCTGAAACCGAATTGGGCGCGTGGGCGCCGTCGGCGCGGAAGAAGTGGCCCAGCATTTCGGCACAGGCACCCGTTGCCTTGATTGCTGCGATGTCCGCATCATCGATCATGCCACCCGAGGCTATGAAACTCTTGGCATCCACCTCGCCAATCCCTGCGATATAGAGCGAGGCCTGACGGGCCATGGCAATCACCTCGGAGACGCCATATTGCGATTGCAACACTTGTTTGTCCTTCACTGTATTCGCAAAAAATGGCACGGGCATGACATAGGCTTCGGCGCCGGTGCGCTCGGCCAGCCGGTGAATCACATCAAAGGGACTGGCCGCAAATCGCCGGGTAAGACCGCCAAGAAGCGAAACAAACTTCACTTTGCCGACACGCTCTCCCGGAAGCATGTCGATGGCCGCTGTGAGTGTTCGTCCATGGCCGATACCGATAAGCTCATGCGTTGCATCTTCAATCAGAGTGCGGATATATCTCGCCCCCGCCATGCCAAGAGTGCGCAGCGGCAGCGCTCCTTCATCGATATTGGGCACGACCTCGCATTGCTCAAGGCCATAGATTGATTTGAGCCTTTCCTCGAGTTCAATGCATCCGGCAATCGGCCCCTCAACAAACACCCGGATCAAGCCGTCGCTTCGCGCCTTCGCAATCAGCCGGTGCGACTTGGTGTTTGGGACTCCGAGCAGCTCAGCCACTTCGCCTTGCGTCTTGCCGCCAACAAAGTGCAGCCATGCGGCGCGCGCCGCCAACGCTGTTTCGTTGTCGAACTGCAAGGTTGTGTCGATGTGACCGCTCCCGCTGTGATTTTTTTTGCTTGAGGTGCAATATTTTTCATTTATGGTGGCGAAGTCAACATAATTCGATGCTGCGGTGCAATATGAGCTTCTCGTTATCCATCAACACCAACCCGCTGGTGAACCGCTTCGCCGAACCGGAGGATGTGATTGGCGTTTTGACCGACGAGATCGGCATTGGCCACATTCAGCTGGTGCACGAGTTCATAAACCCGTCGTGGAATGGCGCGACGGTGAAACGCCTGACCGACCGCATGGCAAAGGCCTGTTCATCAAAGCGGGCGAAAATCACTTCCATCATGACCGGCCCTTATGGCAGGCTCAACCACTTCGTCCACCCCGATGCCGAAGTCCGGGACTACTATGTCGCCTGGTTCAAAGGCATGGCCGATATCGCCGCCGACCTGGATTGTCCTGCCATCGGCACGCAATTCGGCATCTTCACTTTTCGCGACTATGACGATCCCGCGCGCCGCGCCAAGCTCATGCAAGTCGCCCTCGATTGCTGGCGCAGTGTCGCCGACCACGCGCAGTCGCGCGGCCTCACATGGCTTTTCTGGGAGCCAATGTCGGTAGGCCGCGAACTCGGCCACACGCTGGCAGCGACACAGGAATTGCAGGACTGGATCAACGCCGCGAAACTCCCCCTTCCCTTGAAACCCATGGTCGACATCGATCACGGCGATGTCACCTCGACCAATCCCGCTGATGTTGATCCCTATGCCTGGGCACAGGCTTTCGCCACGCAATCCCCGATCATCCACATCAAGCAGAGCACCATGAACAAGGGCGGCCACTGGCCCTTCACCGCGCAATACAACAAGGATGGCCGCATCACCCCGGAGAAACTGCTGGCCGGGATCGAGGCTGGTGGAGGCGCCAACAACGAACTCTGCCTTGAGCTTGCATTCCGCGAGCGTGAACCCACTGATCGCAGTGTCGTCGCAGCCTTGCGCGAGTCGGTGGCCTATTGGGCGCCCCACACAAAAACAGGTTTCAACTGATGAGCGGCAAAATCCCGTGGATCGGCACAAGCTGGAAAATGAACAAGGTTCGCGCCGAAGCGCAAGCTTTCGCGCAAACGCTCAAATCATATGCCTTCGCCAATGTTCAGCCCTTCGTCATCCCGCCCTTTACTTATGTCGCGGACGTGGCCGAAATTCTCGCAGGCACCGGCGTCAAAGTCGGCGCCCAAAACATGCACTGGGATGATCGGGGCGCGTGGACCGGTGAAATCTCGCCGCTCATGGTGATGGACTGCGGGGCAACCATGGTTGAGCTCGGCCACAGCGAGCGCCGGACTTTCTTCAACGAAACTGACGAGACTGTGGCGCTCAAAGTGATGGCTGCCCTGAAACATGGGCTTTTGCCGCTGATCTGCATCGGCGATACCAAAGCTGAATATGAAGCAGGCCGCACGGCAGAGATCCTGGAGCGCCAAACAAGGATCGCGCTCACCCACGCGAACAGGGGTGCCCAAATCATCATCGCCTATGAGCCTGTGTGGTCGATCGGCGAAGGCGGTGTTCCGGCTGATCCTGATTTTGCCAATGAGCAGCACAAACGCATCAAGGAAATATCTGGCGGATTGCCCGTGCTTTATGGCGGCAGCGTCAACCCGCAAAACTGCCGCGAACTCGCAGGTAAATCTGATATCGACGGGCTATTTATCGGACGTGCGGCGTGGAACGCCGACGGCTATATTGGAATCATCGAAACTGTAACGAAAGGCACGACATGAAAATCGCACTAGGCGCAGACAGCGCCGGGAAACCGCTCATCGACGTGATCGAAGCCCATCTCAGGACCAGACCCGATCTCGCTGTAAGCAATCTCAGCCAGCCCGGATTCTATGCTGATCTCTCAGGCAATGTCGCCTCAGCGGTGATCGCTGGCGAATATGACCGCGCCATCCTCTGCTGCGGCACCGGCATCGGTGTCTGCATTGCAGCCAACAAAATCGCCGGCGTCCGCGCGGCGCTCACGCACGACACCTACTCCGCCGAGCGCGCCGCCAAGTCCAACAATGCGCAAATCATCACCATGGGTGCCCGCGTCATCGGCCCTGAGCTCGCCAAGGCCATCGTCGACACATGGCTCGCCTCCTCGTTCGACCCAAAAGGCCCATCAGCTGAAAATGTCGAAGCTCTCAACAGGCTCGACGCCAAGCGCAGCAGCCCATAAATGCCCTTGCGCGCTTCCGGAAGCCCGCTATGAGCGATGTCGCCCTTGGCATTGATGTCGGCACATCGGGGGTTCGCATCGCCGCTGTTGATCAAGCCAACCAGCTTATGGCCATGTCCTCGGCATCCTACGCAACACCTTCGCGCGACCCAAAACTGTGGTGGGACACGGTCGCCAAGGCGCTGGAGGGACTCGATCTTTCGGCGGTCAATGTGAAGGCAATCGCGGTTGACGGGACATCGGGAACCATCATCCCGATTGGCGAGGACGGCGCCCCGCTGGGACCTGCCTCGATGTACAATGATGTGGCCAGCGCTGCCGATGCTGCAGTGGTCATGCGCGTGGCGCCAGCGAAGACTGCTGCACGGGGGGCGACATCGCCGCTGGCGCGGGCCTTGTCGATGAAAACCCGCATTCTGCATCAGGCTGACTGGATAGCGGGACAATTTTCAGGGCGCTTTGACGTGACCGACGAGAACAACGCCCTGAAGTCGGGTTATGATCCGGTGGCGCGAGCGTGGCCTGAGTGGATCGGTCAGACTGGATTTGATACTGTATTTTTTCCGAATGTGGTTGCCGCTGGTCAGCACACGGGCAGAATTCTGCCTGCTGTCGCGCGCCACTTTGGACTTCCCGCTGACGTAGCCATTATCGCAGGAACGACTGACGGATGTGCGGCTTTTCTGGCAAGCGGGGCGCGTGACCCCGGCGACGGCGTCACCTCGCTTGGCACCACGCTCACATTGAAGCTGCTTTCCGACCGACCGGTGTTTGCGCCGCGCTATGGCATCTACAGTCATCGCATTGGTGACCAATGGCTGGCGGGGGGCGCGTCCAACACGGGTGGCGCTGTGCTTGGCAAATTTTTCTCCGGCGATGATATTGCGAGGCTAACGCTGCTGCTGGAACCTGATCGCCCGACCGGTCTTGACTATTATCCGCTGTTGCAGCCGGGCGAGCGGTTTCCAATCAATGACCCTGAATTTGCGCCGCGCCTTGAACCCCGGCCCGCCGATGAGAGGGTATTCTTTCAGGCCATTCTGGAAGGCATCGCTGCCGTCGAAGCTTTGGGCTATAAGCGGCTGGCTGAACTTGGGGCAACCCCTCTCGCCTCTATTCGAAGCGCTGGCGGCGGGGCAGGCAATGCGGCGTGGACAAGGATCAGGTTGAACCGGCTTGGAGTTGGGGCCAGGAATTCCCGCAGTGAACACGCTGCAACTGGCACGGCGCGCCTTGCCTGGCGGGGGCTGGGCCATGAAAATTAATGGGCTTTCCGAAATCACTGGCCGCTTTGATGCGATGCTGATCGACCAGTTCGGCGTCATTCATGATGGCCAGACGCTTTATCCCGGTTCGCTCCACGTGCTGAGCAATCTGGCGAGACTCAAGCTTCCGGTTGTCATCATGACTAACTCAGGAAAACGCGCCAAGGCCAATTGTGAGCGAATAGTCAGGATGGGTGTTCCCCGCGCGCATTTTGTGGATGTGATCAGCTCCGGCGAAGCGCTGTATCGTTCGCTGGCCGCGAAAAAGATATTTCTCATCGGCCGCGATGACGAGGATTATGGCCTGGACGGTGTGACCATCACCGATGACGCACGCCGAGCTGACGTCATGCTAATTTTGGGTTCCAATGCGCCCCAGTATACGCTTGCCGACTACCGGAAACTCTTCAAAAGCATCACACTGCCCGCGATTTGCGGCAATCCCGACAAGCAGATGCTGACGCCGCAAGGCATGCAACCGGCCCCTGGCGCAATCGCTGCACTCTATGAAGAGATGGGGGGCAAGGTGACGTGGATTGGCAAACCCTATGCCGCGATTTACCAGAGTGCTTGCGAACTGGCTGGAAATCCCGGCCGTGTGCTGTGCATCGGTGACAGCGCCGAACATGATGTGGCGGGTGGGCGGGCAGCGGGTTTATCGACTTTGCTGGTGATGCAAGGCGTTTCGGCAGGGCTGGATGCGGGCATGGCCAAGCCGACGCCTGACTATTGGATGGAATCTTTTCAATGGTAACGCTTGACCAGCTCCGCCGCTTCTCGGCGCACGTTGGCGCTGATCCGCTGCTGGTGCAGGCGGCGGGCGGCAATACGTCGCTCAAGCAGGATGGCGTCATGTGGATCAAGGCCTCGGGCACCTGGCTCCGCGATGCGGAGGCCACAAATATTTTTGTACCCATTGATCATGCGAGGCTCATGGCCGCGTTGGCGCAGGGTGATCCGGCTTGCGAGACCTGTACTGATTTCATCTGTTCATCCATGATCAGTGGAGGCCTTCGTCCATCCATCGAGACAACTGTTCACGCACTGCTGCCACAGCGCATCGTTGTCCATGTGCATTGCGTCAATACCATTGCGTGGGCCATTCAGGAAGATGCCGAATTGCGGATCGGCGGCAAGCTTGCCGGTTTCAACTGGGCGTTCATCCCCTATGCGATGCCGGGGCTGTCACTCGCGGGCGCCATTGCAAAGCGGCTGCGCCCTGAAGTGGATGTGCTCGTGCTGGGCAATCACGGGCTCGTGGTGGCGGCAGAGACCGTGGAGGCGGCGGAATATTTGCTGGAACGCGTTGTTTCAGCTCTGCGCCGTCCGGTGCGTGACGCAGTTCCTCCCGATCGCGCGGCTCTTGCAGCCGCATGTGCGGGCTCTGACTACGCGCCGGCATCAAGTGATGAAACCCACGCTCTGGCCACCGATGGCCCCGCACTTGCCCACGGCGCGAACGCGGTGTTCTATCCCGATCACGTCGTGTTTCTGGGTGTCGGCGTTGCAACCGGAATGGCCGGCGGAGCGCCGCTGGTCGCGCTGGCGGGAAAAGGTACTGTAATCCGCAAAGATGCCAAGGCTGCGGTTGAGCCCATGGGCCGCTGCCTTGCCGATGTCATGCGCCGTGTGGGCCATAGCGATATCTTGGTCGGCTTGCAGGCAGAAGATATCGACCGACTGGTGAATTGGGATGCCGAGAAATACCGGCAGGGCCTGCCAAGGTGACTTGGCATGGAAATTGGAACTGACTGATTCTCTATTGATTTGGGCTGCGTGCTCACAAATGCTGGTTGGGGCTTTTCACCTGACTTCACGGAACACGCCTTCCCTTACTGCACATGTTGCGCACACGGCAGATTTTAAATCATTGTTTTCGTTGAATTGTCCTTCCCATCCATCATGGGCGCCACGGCGAACATCTTTCCGCGCGCCACGGAGAGGGTCTCTGCGGCGTTCATGGGAGCTGTTTAGCTGGCTCGGGCGAGATGCTCAATTGGAAATGGCAGGAAAAACAAGGCATATTGCATAGTTCAAGTGTTCAATCTAATTGAACTGCACGGTTAATACCGCTTCCGCACAAAAGGTCGCCCATTTGGTCCGGTCAACGCGTCCCACACTCACATTCTTGCAAACATTTGAGGCGGTTGCGCGCCACTGCAGTTTTACGCGCGCCGCAGACGAACTCTGCCTGACGCAAAGCGCTGTTAGCCGACAGGTCAAGCTGCTTGAAGAAGAACTCGGAGTGCTCGTTTTCAGAAGACTGCATCGCGCGATCGAACTGACCGCAGAAGGTCAAATACTCCTGGCATCGGTAAGCCGCGGCCTCGTGGAAATCGACAGCGGCCTGCATTCTTTGCGTACTGTTCAAAAAATTCCTCAAGTCACAGTTTCCGCATCCGTGGCCTTTGCCCATTTCTGGCTCATGCCCAGGGTTTCGCGGTTCCGGGCAATTCACCCGGAGTTTGACTTACGCGTTCTTGCCAGCGATCTTCCGGCCACGCCCAGACCCGGCGACGTGGACGTGGCGGTGTTGTTCGGCCGCGGACAATGGAAGGGCATCGAGACCCAGCTTCTGTTCGGCGAGTGTGTCTATCCCGTCTGCGGCCCGGCCTATATGCAAAAGCACCCAGGACTCTCTACAGCCCAGGATTTGCGTGATCATACGCTGCTGCATCTCGACTATGGTGCGGCCAAGTGGGGCAGCGTTGATTGGTCGGCGTGGTTTGCTTCGCAAGGCATCACTGACCAATCGCTTCATAGCGGGATCCGGCTCAATTCCTATCCCATGGTCTTACAGGCCGCCGAGGCCGGTCAGGGCGTGGCCTTGGGTTGGAGCTACATTACTGACCCCATGGTGGCAGCCGGGCTACTGGTGAGGCCAACCGGGCCGGAAATTGAGACGAAGGACGGCTACTACCTGGGAATATTCGAAGGATCGGCAAATCGGCCGGAAGTTGTAGCCTTTATGAACTGGCTCAAGTGCGAAGCGGATGCCGCCGCACAGCCTCGCATGAGCAACTGGAATGCGAAACATTCTGGTTCCTGATTTGAGCCCAGCCCGCTTTGGCGATAAGATGGACGGATGACATCAACAGTTTCCGAAGCCCCCCGCCGCACCGGTCGCCGCCCGCGCTCTGGCGCAGACGCGTCCCAAACGACTTCTCCCATCGTGCCGGGCATGGTGGGCGGCAAATACAAGCCTTTGACCGACAATGAAGTGATGCGCGTCCATCACCTGGCGCTTCAGCTGCTTGAAGAACTTGGCCTTTCGCAGATTACGCCAAGCCTCGAAAGGCGCGCGGTAGCCGCCGGTTGCCGGATGGATAATGAGGGCCGCCTGCACTTTCCGCGCGCCCTCGTCGAAGACGTGATTGCTCGCTCTCGGCGCTCATTTACACTGCATGGGCAGGACGCCCGACATGACATCGAAATCGGCGGCAAAAGGGTTCACACCGGTACGGGCGGTGCTGCGCCGACCATCATGGATTTTGAAACTGGCAAATATCGCGAAAGCACCGTTGCCGATCTCTACGATGTGGCGCGGCTGGTGGACAGGCTCGACAACATTCACTGGTATCACCGCTCGGTCGTGGCGCGCGATGCTGATACTATTCTCGATCTCGACATGAACACGACCTATGCCTGCCTCTCGGGCACAACCAAGTCCATTGCCGTGAGCTACACCGATGGCAGCAGCGTGCGCGCCGTGCAGCCCATGCTGGATGCCGTCGCGGGCGGTGAAGGCAAGCATCGCGCACGCCCGTTCTGCACTGCTGTTTGCTGTCATGTGGTGCCACCCATGCGCTTTGCCACGGAAAGCTGCGATGCGCTGGAAGCGGCAGTTCTTGCAGGAATGCCAATTTTGCTCGTGTCTGCCGGACAAGCCGGCGCCACGGCGCCAGCCGCACTCGCCGGTGCCGTGGCGCAGGCCTGTGCGGAAGTTCTTGCCGGGCTTGTTCTTTGCAATATCATTGACCCTAATTGCCGCGGCATCTTTGCAGCATGGCCATTCGTTTCCGATTTGCGCACGGGTGCGATGTCAGGTGGTTCCGGCGAACAGGCTCTACTTTCCGCTGCCTGCGCGCAAATGGCCAATTTTTATGACCTTCCGAATTCTGTTCCTGCCGGGATGACCGACAGCAAACTGCCAGACGCTCAAAGTGGCGGAGAAAAAGGCTACACCATTTCCCTCGCGGCCCATGCGGGCGCCACGATGATTCATGAATGTGCGGGCATGCAAGCCTCACTGATGGGCACAACATTTGAAAGTTATGTCATCGACAACGACCTGCTCGGCGCCATCCTGCGCACAGTTAAGGGCATTGAGGTCAGTGATGACACGCTAAGCTTCGATGTCATCCGCGACACTGTCCTGGGGCCAGGCCATTATCTTGGGCCATGCGCAAACACTGGCACGCATGAAGACTGACTATGTCTATCCGGAAATTGCCTGTCGACGCAGCGCAAATGAGTGGCAACAGGCAGGTGCACGAGACGCCCGCGCACCAGCACGAGACCGCGTGCGCAAAATCCTTTCAAACCATTATCCGCGCCATATTGGTGAAGACGCCTGATGGAAGGATCCGGGCGCAATACAACATCATCTTGCCGCGCGAACGCATGCATGCCGGTAACGGTGTCTGGTAAACCCAAGCCTTTTATCCGACGGAAGAATTTCCAGATCGTCACTGCGGACAAATCTGTCGCGAAAATCACTCGTTCGTCACTGCACACGATGAGCACAGGGCGCACTTCTAACGTTTTGTTTTCTATCAGAATTGTCTGTCCCATCCATCATCGGCGCAAGCGGAAAAATATCAGCAATGCGCTTCGGCGAAGAGCTGATCCTAACACTTCAGCGCTGGAAACAGGACGCACAGTCAACAAGGGCCCGGATCCAAAAGTTATCAAACCGCGCTCTGCTCAAACCTCAAGTCCCATCAAACACCTTGGCTCAATGTCTGTGAAACCGGCAGCAGGCCAAGAATTAACGCCCCAGTTTGAGGCGAGCACCGAACTCTTCGAGACGGGCTTTGCCGCCCTCCAAGCCAAGTTGCTCCCAGCGCAAACCCCTCAATCGACGCAGAAAGAGCGGCGACATCGCTATTGCAGTGACGGCAAAAAACCATCGCGAGAACGTCAAAGGCATCTGCGCGCTCCCAAACTCTTGGCGGAATCACTGCTGCTCAGGCGAGTATTTCGCACAGCGACACAGAATCAAAACTTCCTGCGAATCTCCGCGCGGATTCCGAAGTTGTCTTCGTCCTCGCCTTCGAGGATCTGATAGGTGGCATCGGCGCGGAAGAGCCAGGCCCGGTCGATCGGGATCTGATAGCGTGCCCCGAAGGCGTACTGCCCGTCCTGAGCGCCAATACCGTCATCTTTGAAGGGCTGCACCATGGCTACTTCGAAGGCAAGCTGCTGATCCAAATCGAAAAGATACTGCAAGCCAATGGCGCCGCCCCAGGCGTTGGAACCAGTGTCGTCGAGTTTCGGGTAACCGGTCAGGGCATCGGTCTCGAAGTTGATGCCGACGTTTTTCAATATGCCCACGCCATTGCCGTCGACCAGGGGCTGAGGATTGCCGAAGCCGACGAAGGCGTTGGCGTAGGGAAGCAGTGTGCTCGGCAAGCCTGTGACCAGGCTGTTCTCCGAAATGAACGCCACCCCGTCGCTCTCGCCTTCTGGATCCTCCCCGAAGTTTGCGAACACGCGGGTCGAGTTCGAGAAGGTGTTGTAGTAGCGCGCTGTGTAAGCGCCAGTCAGGAAGTGCGTCAAAAGGCCGTTCTGATCGTCGCGGCCCTGTATCAGGCCGTAGCCCGTTTCGACATAGCCATCAAAGGCGTCGACGAAGGCGGTGACGCCATAGAGATTGGCGTTGTTGTTGTCGCCCGCGTCCGCTCCAATGATGCCCACGTTGTCAACATCGTTGACTGCGGCGAAGAAGGTGGTGTCGAAATTGGCAAGGCCGAACGCAGCCGAGTTCTTCGCGGGGAAGCTCACCGCGCCGCCGAGGATCGCATCGTTCGCCCAAATGCCGTTCTGCAGGAACAGCGGGAAGAGACCGACAGTGAAGGGCAGGTCGAAAGTGGCTTCTTGACCGGAGATGCCGGAGTAAAGCGAACCGAAGTCACCCTCGAGAAACAGAGTTTGCGGCTCCGGATCGAACTCGCCGTTGAATTTCCCATTGCCGTCGCCGACGCCGAACTCGAAGCGAGTGAATTGGTTGTTCTTTTGAATTGGCGTGAAGAAGGCGTGTATTCGCTCGGTGGCGGTGATCTTGAGGTCGACGTCGAGGTTCAGCCGGGTCGCGACCTGGGCAATTTTCTTGCCATTGTTTTTGTTGTAGGCGAGCGCTGTCCGCCAGTCGCCGTAGATGGCAAGGCCCGGGAGCAGCGGATTCTTTTCACCCAGCAGGGTGCTGCTCTCGTCGTATGCGCCGGAGGTGTATTGCAGGCGGCCTAGCTCAAGCAGAGGGCGCGGCGGCTCGACTGCGGTTTTGGCGCCGTAGACGTCGACCTGCACCTGGGGATTGTAGTTGGCTTCGTACTGCGGATCGGATCGGAAAAGGTCCCCCTTGCCTTTCTCGGTGCTGCGGGCGTCTGCTTCTGAGTCTGCGGTCTTTTCTTCCAGTTGCGCGTCTGCGTCCTGCGTATCGGCTTGGTCTTCGGCGGAATTAGGCGGGAAGAGTGGGGGCCTCGACCTGAAGAGTGCTTGCCACGCCCGGGTCAACATGTTTTCCTTGTGGGCCTCGCTGCTGCTTTCCCCTTTCTCGGGTTCTATCCTCGTGTTTTCCTTGTCGGCCTCGCTGCTGCTTTCCCCTTTCTCGGGTTCTATCCTCGTGTTTTCCTCGTCGGCCTCGCTGCTGCTTTCACCTTTCGCGGGTTCTATCCTCGTGTTTTCCTTTTGGACCTTGCTGCTGCTTACGCTGTTCGCGGCGTCCGCCCTCGTGTCGGACATCACAAGGCAACTAAAGGCTGCCAGCGCAATAGTGGCGGACATTGTCCTGGCAAGGTAAGCAATACTAAACATATGAGAACTCCAAAACCACTTCTTTGGATCCGTTACGGATCCCCAAAAAACCAACCTTCGGTATTTCGGAACTAGTCCGTCACCTCGAGTTCCACCGCGAAGGCGTGGAAGTTCATGATCCGCTCATTCATGCTCTGCTCCATTTCCTTGGTGGATTCGACGAAGCGCATGAAATAGATCGGCTCGCCACGACTCCGCATACGGAAGGCGAGCCTATACTTTCCGGGCTTCGTGATCAGTTTGCCTGGCACCTTGTACTTGGCCACCTTCTCACCCAGTGGCGGCAGCGAGTGGTTCTCCATGCGCACCAGCGGCGGATGGTTGAGAACGGTGGTCGGGACCCCTGGCGGACGCAGATGCGGCAGGGGATCGATGTCGAAGTTCACCGGCAAGTACATCTCGCGGTCCGTGCCCTTGAGGTTGGTTGTCAGGAACTTGGTCTGGAAGTGCACCAGCTGTTGATCCTTCTTGATGCTGCCAGCCGCGACTTCCAGGCTGTGCAGATCGGCCAAGTCACCGTGTTTGTCGAGGTAGCCAGACTCCCAGATGTTCTTGCCGTCGGGATCGATGAGGGCGACGTTCACCCAGAGCTGCGGCTGCGCGCCCAGTGAGCCGGACGGCAGATTGTGCCCCGAATTGGTGTTTTTGATCTTGTAGGAAAACGCCAGATCCTTGCCGACCTTTGGGTCACCCTTGATGTCGGGGCCGTCGACGTGGCTGCCGTTTTCCAGGACCTTCTGCCTGATCTCGTCACGCTCGTCGAGCTTAGTGAGATTCTCGTCGATGATCGTCCTCGCCTCTTCACGATCAAGCGGATCGGACCAGCGCTTGGGAAACTTGACCTTGATCTGGCCGTTTGCGACTTTGTCCTCGAACTCGATGGTGCCCCAGCCAGCGCGCCAGTCGAACTGCAGCCAGTCCTTCATGCTGACGGCTTGGGCCTTCGCGTTGTGGGGGAAGACGCCAGGGTGGGCGATTGAATAGCCCGGGCCGATGAACCTGTGATTGGCATGCTTGCGCCCCGGGTTGATTTGCTTGCCGCCGACCACGGCGGAAGGCGCGGTCGCGTAGCCCTTGGACACACCGGGAACCTTGCCCATGTGGCAGTTTTGGCAGGTAACACCGGCCTTGCGCGCCGGGCTGTCGCGATACTGGTCCCAGACGATCTCCAGCTTGATTCCAAGATTGACAGCAACCTGGTGGCAGCTGACGCAAAACTCCGACTTGGTCATCTGGTCGTTTGTGATCATGCCCTTGTGGATGTCGTTGCCGCGCCCGGCAGCGCTGGTTTTAATGGAGTAGGTTTCTTTGTCGGCAAGGACTTCTTTGATCGCGCTCTTTTCGCCGCTGCCATAGACCGGCTCGTAAATCTTTCCCGGCTCGACCCGGCGCTCACCGTTGACCTTGCCGTACTGCTCCTTGACCCGGTGGCAGGTGATGCAGGTCACGCCCTCGCGCGAGATCTGGCTGCGCGCCCAAAGCGGCGCATCACGATCCTCGCCAAGCTGGGTGCCAACCTGCTGGTGGCAACGCACGCAGAAGGTGCCAACCGTGCCTTGGGTCAGCTCCTGGAACTTCTGCTCGAATTTGTGGAACATGGGCGAGATCGACGCATAAGCATGCTGTGACGAGGACCACTCTTTGTAAATCTGTTTGTGGCACTCGCCGCATGTCGCAGCGGTGGGATAAAGGGATAGAGTGTCATCATCGACCGCCGCAACGGGAGCTCCATCGCCATCCGAGGCTCTTGCTGATTCGAACAGCACTGGCTTCTTTCCACTGCTTTCCGCTTGAGCGTCGGCAATGAAAGCTTGCTCGAATGCCGCGCCTGTCAGCAAAACGCTCGCGAACGCGCAGGAAAGCATTGAAGTTATGGATAGTCTTTTCATTAGCCCCTCAGCTACTGTCAGAGTGGGCCGCCCCAATTTCGTCGCTCGAGAATATGACGCTCAAGCACTTCGTAAGATTGATTAACAAAGTATTAATAAGAAAAAAGGCCATCATATGGCCGTGACCAAGCAAAACTTTGACGGCGCTAAACTCTCGCAAAGTCGCAGGCATCATCGCGCCAATCGGATGTAAAAATGATCGGAACAGGAAATCAGAATTTAAGTGGCAAATTAGGATGCTGCGGACCCAGGACCTTCTGATTTTTCCCGCATAATTGTTTGTGGAGCAATGCGGCCACTCTCTCGCCAGATTGCCTCACTCTTTTCGCCCGATTGTCGCCGTAAAACAGACCATGTTTGGGGCCGATACTTGCGAAAGCCCTTCAGGAATCAGACAATGGCAAGAAGTCACCAGGTAACCATTGATGGCCATAGCTTTCTGGCCCCCCGCGGCCAGTTGTTGCTGGACGCCGCTCTGAGCAACGGCATCGAGCTGCCCCATGACTGCCGCGCCGGCCACTGCGGCGCCTGCTGCGTGCGGCTGGTGTCAGGCGAAGTGCAGGGTGGCGAAGGCGCCGAACCCGGCATAATTCATGCCTGCCAGTGCCGAATCGTCGGCGATGCGGACATCGAAACAGATCAGCGGACGGGAGTTCGCACCGTTGAAGGCGTGTTGAGCTCATTGCATCCACTCTCACCCGAGGTGATGGAAGTCGGCATCAGGACGGATCGCGCGCTGCCCTATCTTGCGGGCCAGTACGCGCAGGTCCGCTTCAATGGCTATCCAAGCCGTCCCTTCAGCATGACCCATCCATTGCACTGCGATCCGAGCGACCGTTCAGTCTGGTTCCATGTCCGGCGCATGAAGGACGGGCGTGTCACCTCATCGCTTGGAAAGCGCATCAAGCCGGGCCACCGAGTGACGCTGACTGGGCCTTATGGCTCGGCGCATTTCCGGCCCAATCTGGACAACCCTCTGATTCTCGTCGCCACCAGCACCGGTTTTGCGCCGATCTGGTCGATCGCCGTCGCTGCTCTGCGCGAGCGCCCGGAGCGCGTGATTATGATCATCGTTGGCGGCCGTATCATCGAGTCGCTCTACATGTGGCCGGCTCTCAAGCGGCTGGCCAAATTTCCCAATGTCGTTGTGGTGCCTGTATGCAGCACACCTCAGACGTTGACCAATGCAGTGTGGCTCGGGCGGCCGACCGACTATCTGCCACACCTGTTGCCGACCGATGTGCTCTACGCCTGCGGCGCGCCGGCGATGGTCGATTCGATCAAATCTATCGCGGCGCGCTTGGGCGCGGTCTGCTATGCGGATCCGTTTCTGCCAACCACCGGCGGCACGATCGAGGAAAGCGTTATGGGCCGCACGACGAAATGGCTCGCTGCGCTCACCAGACGGCACGTGGACCCGCTCGTTCTTGATCACCCCCGCGACCGGCGGGAACAGCCTATTCAGGCGTATGGGATGGCTGAAGCAAGAGTGAGGGGTCAATATCGTTCTCAAAGCGCGTAACTTTTGGCCGATCGGGTTCGGGCTCGGCGCCCCTCCCCAGTCTGGCGTTCCGTATCTCTGTGGCATGCTGATGATTTTTGGTTTTGCCGCGGACGGTTTCGCTGCGCCCGATCCGGCCAAGACTGTCGGTCCGAATGCCTGCGCCGAATGCCACAAACAGGAGGTAGAGGCCTGGAAGGGCACGCATCACTTCAAGACCTTTCGTGAAATGCCGCGCAACGCCAAGGCGAACGCGATCGCGAAAAAAATGGGGGTGCGGCGCATCAAGTCGGAGAGTTTGTGCCTGAATTGCCATTTCACGGTTCAGCAGAAGGACGCGAAGAAGGAGCCAATCTCCGGCATCTCCTGCGAATCCTGCCACAGCGCCGGACGGGATTGGATCAAGGTCCACAGCGGATACAGCGGCAAGACTGTGAAGACCGAGAGCAAGGCCGAAGCGGCGGCGCGCTGGAAGCTCGCCGCTTCGAAAGGAATGATCAGGCCGTCATCGCTCTACCAACTGGCGAAGAACTGCTACGGCTGCCATGTCGTGCCACGAGAGGATCTGGTGAACAAGGGCGGCCATCAGGCCGGCAGCGCCTTTGAGTTGGTGTCCTGGTCGCAGGGCGAGGTGCGGCACAACACCTGGCGCTCCAAAGGCAAGGAGAACGTGCCAGCCGGCGCGGCGCGCAAGCGCATGCTCTATCTCATTGGACTCGGCGTCGAACTTGAGACAGCATTGCGCGCTATCGGAAAAGCGACTGCGAGAAAGGCCTATGCGTTCGAAATGGCCAAGCGCGCCGACGTGGCGCGCAAGCAACTCGCCGTCGCGGCAAAGGCGGCGCCAAGCATTCAGGAAATCGCGAAGATGGTCGAGTTTGGCCACTCGGCCGGGCTGAAGCTGAACAATGAAAGCCGCCTGACGGCCGCTGCCAACGGCATTTCCAAGCTGCTCACGAGCATTGCTGAAAAGTATGACGGCAGCACCATGGCCGGACTCGACAACCTGATTCCCGGACCGGACAAGTTCAAGGGCGCGGCGAGAAAAGCCGGCGCAGCCAATTGAACTGATTCCGGCCGGCTCGCAACGACAACAAACTGGATGGGCGCGATGGGGAAAGAACAACTGCAATGAGTGAATTTTGGAGGAGATCGTGAGATCGCGCTCGTCCGGCGCCTCGATCGGCAGACGGGCCCCGGGCTCGGCGAGGCATCTCGGTAGCCAGATCGTGCAGAGCCTTCTGATCGCGGCCATATCCGGCGGCCTGTTCTGGCTCGTCTGGATCTATGCCAGCGGGCTCCGTGACCCGCGCTATCTCGACGGCTGGTTGCTGGCTGGCGGCATGGCTTTGCAGATCTCTTTCCAAATTGCCAAGACGTTCGGCCTGTCGCTGAAGTCAGCCGCACGCTGGCGGAAGATCCACATTCTTGTAGGTTATCTGCTGATCGCCGCTTTCATCTCGCATTCGGATTTCTCTATGCCGGACACTGGTTTCGAATTGGCGCTGTGGACGGGCTCCGTGCTGGTGGCGCTGAGCGGCATTTTTGGCGCCTATCTTACATGGGCGCTGCAAGCCAAGCGCCAGATCGAGGGCATCAGCTATGATCGCATCCCGGCCCTCCGCGCCGAGCTGGAGCGGCAAGTCAACGCCGCCGTCGCTGAGACCGACCGGGCCGCCGCTGTGATCGCCTTGCCCGGGCTGCCCCATGATGCCTGGATAAGGGACCTCCACGCCACCCACTTGCGGGACTTTTTCCAGGGGCCGCGCAATTTCACAGCTCATCTCATAGGTTCACAACGCCCACTTAAGCGGCTGATTGACGAGATCGACGATTTGTCACGCTATGTCGACCAGCAGAGCCAGGCGAAGCTTGCCGCCATAAAGGACCTGATGGTCGAGAAGGACCGGCTCGATTTCGCGCAAGTGAATCTCGGGCTTACCAGAGGCTGGCTGTTCGTGCATGTGCCCGTTACTTATGCGCTGATCGTGCTGACGATACCGCACGTCCTGGTCGTCTATGCCTTTTCATCGAGTGTCTGGTGATGTGGCCGCTGGGGCGAATCAAATCAGTTCCGCCGCCGAATGCCGAGAGGCAGGCGGCTCCCAGCTCCCGGCGCAACAGCTTGGCGGCGGGGCTGGCGCTCGTGACAATCGTCTGCCTTGTCCCGGCTCTCTTGCTCTCCAAGGGCACGCAGTTGCTAATGCCAGGGCCGCTGGCAAGCGCTCACGGCGCGATCGAGCAGTGCGACGCCTGCCACACCAAAAGCGGCAGCGGCAAATTGAGCTGGATTTATCGCCTTGTCGCCGGCGATCCGCTCGCCGACAGCAAGGCCTGCCTCACCTGCCACAAAATGCCGGCAACGGCCTTCAACGCCCACAGCGCTTCGGCCGAAGCGCTGAAGCAAAGCACAAAGCGGCTGACGAAAATCGCTGCGGTGTCCACCGCGCCGCAATCGGCCCGCGCCCAGAGCGCCGCCTTCCCGATGCATGATGTCATGGCAGGAGGCCTTTATTGCGCAACCTGCCACCAGGAGCATCAGGGCGTCAATTTCGATCTGAAAAGAATATCCAACGAGCAATGCCGCTCATGCCATGTGCTGCAGTTCGACAGCTTTGACGGCCATCACCCGAAATTCGACAAATATCCGTTCGAGAGGCGGACACGGATCATCTACGACCACGCCGGCCATTTCGGCAAGCACTACCCGGAATTGGCGAAGAAGGATCCGGCGAAGCGCATTCCGGCAACCTGCTCCACCTGTCACAACGCTAATGACGACAAGCGAGTCATGGCCCTGGCGCCGTTCGAGCAGACCTGCTCAACCTGCCACCTCGACCAAATCGTCGGCAAAGAGCGGGCCAGCGGCCCGAAAGGGATTGGCTTCCTGGCCGTGCCGGGCCTCGACCTGGAAACACTTGATGAGAAGAAAGCCTTTATCGGCGAATGGCCAGCCGAGTCCGATGCCCCGCTCACACCATTCATGAAAGTGCTGATCAGCCGGAATGAGCCGGGACGCGCTTTGATCAAAAGCGTGGACGGCCTGAACCTCCAGGATCTGACCAACGCAAGCGACGAACAGATCAAGGCGGTGACAAATCTGGCCTGGGAGATCAAGGGACTGTTCTATGCATTGATCAAGGGCAAAGCGTCGGACGTGCTGGGCGACTTCAGTGTTGGCGGCGGGGCAAAGCTAAGTCCGAATCTCGTCGCGGATCTGACTGCGAATCTCCCGCGCGATGCGATCGTCGGAGCGCAACAGGAGTGGCTTCCCAATCTCGCAACTGAAATGGCCACGCGCCAAGGCGCGAATGATCAGAAACAAAGCGACGGGAGCCCGGCGATTGCAGAGCCGAACCTGACCGAATTGGCGCCTTCCGGGGAGCCGTCTGACCCGGACGCGCCGCAGCCTGCTCCGGGCGGCGGCGCACAAGCCGCTGATGGCGAAGAACAAGCAGTTGGAAATACGGATTCCGCCGTGACCGAGTCCGACGTCGGCCAGAAAACGCCCTGCGCTGACCAACAGCCAAGCGCCGAGAATGGAGATGCGGCCGAAGCAGCGGCGCCGGAAACCGACGCCGCAGAGGCAGAACCCGATGGCGTCGAGGATGAAGCGATCGCCGCCGACGAAAACAGCGCGGTGGCGGTCGAGGGACAATTGCCCTTGCCGACCGGCACGCCTCGCGCGATCAAAGCTCGCGAGGACGTCAAGAAAAAAGCCCCGTCTCAAGGAGCGGCCGGAGAAACCGATGCTGCGGAGGCCAAACCCGACGACGGCGGGGAAACGGTCTGCGCTGACGAACAGTCTATCGCCGACGCCGGGGATGCGGCGGGCGAAACTGACTCCGCGGGGGCCACAGCTGATGGCGGCGACGAAGCGCCCTCCTCCGACGAACAGCCTGGCGATCAGGCAGCGGAACAATTCGACGATCTTCTTTTCCCCACGAATGAAGATCCTGGCGCGAACGCCAAGCCCGATGGCGCCGTGCCTGCGGATGCCGCCTCCGGGACAGAGGCAGATGCGTTGGCCGGCGCTCCGGCGGACTCAGGCGCCGAGTCCACAGGCGCTCAAACGGGGGCTGCGCCCGTGATCAGCATCGAAAGCGACACGGATCCGGAGGACTGGGCTGATTATGGCGGCTGGTACCGGCAGGACCACGCGATTTTCTACCGCCCCACAGGCCATAAGGACAAATTCACCTATTCTTGGCTCTTCTTGACCGGCCCCCTGGCCCCGAGGGGCGACACGAGCCCGCCGGCGGCGGTCTTCGACTATCTTACGGGCAAGGACGCGCAGGGGGCATGCACGAAATGCCACAGTGTTGACGATAGCGATGGCAAAGGGCGGTTAGTCAATTTCTCCCAGGCTTCAGTCGAAAGCAAACAGGGACGCTTCACGAATTTCATCCACGAGCCGCATATGGGCATCGTCGACAATCTTGCAGGCAGCCAGGAGAACCGCGGTTGTCTGGCCTGTCATGATCTTGAAAAAGGCAGCCCCTATTTGAAGGGCTATGAACAGGGCAATCCGCTCAATTTCGCATCGGAATTCGGTGCGGTGAAAAAGGACCTCTGCCAGACCTGTCACACCAGAAGCATGGCGCGTCAAGACTGTCTCCTGTGCCACGAGTATCATGTGAATGACGTTGTCACGCCGGTCATGAATACGAAACTCCCAATCCAATAGCATCTGACGCATTGCGACAAAGCAAGCGAATGACGTTGGCCGCCAAAAGTCCTTGCGCTCGCCTCATGGCGAGGGACTTGCTGCTCCGGACAGCCCGGAACTCAGATGTGAGTCAAAGTAGGTCCACGGAACGGGAAGTCATCGCGCACGCTTTTGCAATCCAGCTTCTCCTCACTTCTCAATGGGAAAAGCCGTGAGCAAACGGAGCCTGGAATTCGGCCGACTTAAGGAGACGCCTCTGACCATTCGCGACTCTGCAAATAGGCCAATCAGCCAACCGGACGCTGCCGAAGTGGCTCAGCGCAACGGACCAGGCGCAATTTTCGCTCAAGCTGGCCCTGTCACTATCTGGCCGTGCTTGCCGCCAAACCTCCGCTTTCCGTTTCAGGCATGTTGTTCCATCGAAATACCTTAACTTGCTGTTAGCAAATGCCGATTTAATGCTTTGTGGAAGAATAATTGACGATACCCTCGCAGGCCATGAAAAATGTTAACCACTTGCTGACGCTATTTGACGAAGATAAGGACCAAGAACTCAATCGCCTTACCCTGCTTTAGTTAGACTTATCGGACGGCATGGGGATTTGAGGACATGAATTGGTGAGCAACGGCCATGTCGCAAAAATGAACTGGGCCCTGGCATGAGCAGAAACCCACGACGTAAAACGACGACGGGAAGGACGCCTGCCGTCGCTTCCCGGAAAAGTCCGGCGGCTAAGCCACGTTTTCCATGGCTGAAAAGCTATCCAAAGGAAGTTGACTGGGCAGCCGAATTCCCATCGACTCCCCTCTACAGATTGCTGGACGATGCGGCGGCGCTCCACGCGACCCGGCCTTGCGTTGAATTCAAGGGACGGAGTTTCACTTACGCGGAAATCAAATCCCTAAGCGACAAGGTCGCCAAGGGCCTCATGCTGGCAGGCTTCAAGTCCGGCATGAAACTTGGCCTGTTCCTGCCGAACTGCCCTTACTTCGTGATATTCTACTTCGCCGGCCTCAAGGCTGGCGGAACCATCGTGAATTACAATCCGCTCTATGCCGAAGACGAAATCGCGCGGCAAATCAAGGATTCGGGCACGGATTTCATGGTGACGCTCGATCTTGGCATGCTGCTGAACAAGTTCGCATCGATGTTCGAGCGCACGGGCCTGAAGCGCCTGATCGTATGTTCTCTCACGGAGCAGCTTCCGCCGGTTTCAGGCCTGTTGTTCCGCGCCGCCAAGTGGCGCGAAATCGCCGCCGTTCCCAAAGACGCGCATTACCTTCACGGACGCCAATTGCTGGACAATGACGGCGCGATTGTCCCTGTTCCTGTTGATCCCGCGACGGCTGTCGCGGTTCTGCAATACACGGGTGGAACAACCGGCATTCCGAAGGCGGCGGTCCTCACCCACGCCAATATTTACGCCAACGCCATGCAGTGCAGGCGCTGGTTCTATGTGGCTGATTCACCCGCCAGCAAATCCGTGGGTGTCCTGCCGCTTTTTCATGCCTTGGCGATGACCAGCATCATGAACTGGTCGCTGGCGGTTGGCGGGTCTATTTTGCTGGAGCCGCGGTTCGACGCGGTGAAACTGCTGTCCCTCATCCATCGCAAGAAACCAACGGCCCTTGTCGGCGTGCCGACGCTGTTTACGGCCCTCATGAATGTTCCAAATTTCGACAAGTACGATCTCACCTCGCTCAAGTTCTGCGTGTCGGGCGGCGGCCCTTTGCCGCTTCAAGTGCAGGAAGACTTCAAATCCAGAACCGGCGTTTCGATCTGGGAAGGCTACGGCCTGAGTGAGGCCTCCCCCGCCTGCTGCATCAATCCCGTGCATGTTCCGAACCGTTCCGGGTCGGTGGGCCTGCCGCTGCCGCAGACCATCTGCGAGATCGTCTCCATCGAAGACAAGCACACATTGATGAAACTGGGCAAAACCGGAGAAATCTGTTTTCGCGGTCCGCAGGTCATGAAAGGCTATTGGAACAACCCCGCCGCCACCGCAGACGTCATCATTGACGGCCGTCTCCATACGGGCGATGTCGGTCATATGGATGCTGATGGTTACGTCCATATCACCGACCGCCTCAAGGACATGATCAATACGTCTGGCTACAAGGTTTATCCCCGCCAGGTTGAAGAAGCGATCTACCAGCATCCCCTGGTCAAGGAATGCGCGGTGTTCGGCGTTGACGATGCCTATCGCGGCCAGGCCATCAAGGCAGTGATTTGCCTTAAGGCTGGCGCAACACTTTCGGGCCATGATCTGGATGTATTTCTTGAAAAGCGCCTGTCGCATATCGAAAAACCGCGCAGCTATGACTTTCGGGGCGAACTGCCAAAGACGGCTGTGGGGAAAATTCATAAGAAGATTCTGGTCGAAGAGGAAAAAATGAAAACAGCGTCGCAGGAGAAAGCCTCATGAACCACGCCGTGATTGTGGGCTATGCCCGGTCGCCGTTTCATTTTGCGGCTAAGGGCGCCTTGGCGCGAACCCGCGCCGATGACCTCGCGGCGGCGGTGGTCATGGGCATGGTCTCGAAGTCCGGGATCGACCCGAATGATCTTGAGGATTTGCTGCTTGGCTGCGCGTTTCCCGAAGGTGAGCAGGGCCTCAATGTGGCGCGGCTGGTTTCCTTCATCGCAGGGTTGCCGCAAGCCGCTGGTGCCGCCACGATCAACCGGTTCTGCGGCTCCTCCATGCAGGCCATTCATTCAGCGGCGGGCGCTATTGCCATGGGAGCGGGCGACGCCTTTGTCTGCGCCGGGGTTGAAAGCATGAGCCGGGTGCCGATGATGGGGTTCAACCCCATGCCCAACCCTGCCTTGGCGGAACGCATGCCAGCGGCCTATGTCTCGATGGGCATCACCGCCGAGAATGTGGCGAAGAAATATGCGATCCCGCGGCAGGTTCAGGAAGAATTCGCCGTTGCCAGCCATCAGAAGGCATCGAATGCGCGTCAGAATGGCAACTTCGCCGATGAAATTATCGCGATGCCTGCGGGCGCGGAAGATGGCTGCATCCGGGCGGATGCCTCGATGCAGGCGCTGGCCAGCCTGAAACCAGCCTTTGACCAGGCAGGCGTTGTGACGGCGGGAACGTCCTCGCCCCTGACCGATGGCGCGGCGGCATGCCTGGTGGTGTCGGAGAAATACGCGAGGGACCACAAGCTCCCAATTCTGGCGCGGATCAAAAGCGTTGCTGTCGCCGGGTGCAGCCCGGAAATGATGGGGATCGGACCCGTCGCCGCCACCCGCAAGGCCTTGCAGCGGGCAGGGCTGAAAATGGGCGACATCGACATCATTGAACTGAATGAGGCCTTCGCCTCGCAGGCGCTGGCTTGCATCCGCGACCTGGAACTCGACATCGGCAAGGTGAATCTGGACGGCGGCGCTTTGGCGCTGGGCCATCCCCTGGGGGCGACAGGCGCCCGCATCACGGGCAAGGCCGCGTCTTTGTTGAAACGTGAAGGCAAACAGTTTGCGCTGGCGACCCAGTGCATTGGCGGCGGCCAGGGAATTGCCACCATTCTCGAGGCCGTATCGTGAGCATTGCCAAGGCCTGTGTGATTGGAGCGGGCGTCATGGGCAGCGGCATCGCGGCCCAGATCGCCAATGCCGGTGTGCCGGTCCTGCTGCTCGACAAGGATGATATTGCCAAGGCGGCGCTGGAGCGCTTGGGCAAAGCCGAACCAGCCCCGTTGATGTCGCGGTCCGCCGCAAAACTGATTGAACCCGGAAACATTGACAACGACCTCGCCAAGCTCGCCGGCGTGGATTGGATCATTGAGGCCGTGGCGGAGCGGCCGGATATCAAGCAGGACCTCTATCGCAAGATCGAACCGTTTCGCAAACCGGGATCAATCCTGTCCTCCAATACCTCAACGCTTCCGCTTAAAATGCTGATGGCCGGAATGCCGGAGAGCATCCAGCAGAATTTCTGCATCACCCACTTCTTCAATCCGCCGCGCTATATGCGGCTGATGGAAATTGTGGGCGGCCCGGAAACCAAGCCTGAAGCAATGGCGGCAATCACCGCCTTCGCCGATGAGAGGCTTGGCAAGGTCGTCGTCAAGGCCAAGGACACGCCAGGCTTCATCGCCAACCGCATTGGCGTGTTCTGGATACAAGCCGCCGTCAATGCGGCGCGCGAGCTCGGTCTTACAGTGGAAGAGGCCGACGCCGTGATGGGCAAGCCGATTGGCGCGCCCAAGACCGGCGTCTTTGGACTCATGGATATCATAGGCCTTGACCTGCAGCCCCATGTCGATAAGTCGCTCCGCATGGCGCTTGCGAAAACTGATGCCTATCAGTCATTGCCGTCCGATTTCCCGCTGCTGACCAAAATGATCGCCGACGGCTACACGGGCCGCAAGGGCAAGGGCGGCTTTTATCGCCTCAATACGGCTGGCGGAAAAAAGTTGAAGGAATCAATCAGCCTCAAGACCGGTGAGTATGCGGCCTCAACGCCCTCAAAGCTCGAATCCGTTGACGCGGCCAAGGCGGGCTTGCGGGCGCTGGTCACCCACAAGGACCGGGGTGGTCAATTCGCATGGGCGGTCCTTTCAAAAATGCTGGCCTATGCCGCTTCACTGGTGCCGGAAATTGCCGATGCCGCCGTCGATGTCGATCTTGCCATGAAGGCAGGCTTCAACTGGAAGCATGGCCCTTTCGAAATGATCGACCGGCTTGGCGCGGGGTGGTTCGCCGAGCGGCTCGCTTCTGAAGGCATCGCAGTGCCCCCGCTTCTGGCGCTGGCTGCGGCGAAAGGCGGCTTCTACAAATTGACGGACAAAGGCATCTCCCAGCTTGACGCGGGTGGTTCCCATAATCCGGTTGCGCGGCAGTCCGGCGCAGTGCTGCTGTCTGACATCAAACGGTTGGCCAAGCCGCTGGCCAGGAATGGTTCCGCCAGCGTCTGGGACGTGGGCGACGGTGTCGCTTGCGTGGAATTCCACAGCAAGATGAACACGCTTGATCCCGATAGCCTGGCCATGCTGATGCAGGCCGTGGAGATAACCGGGCGGAGCATGAAAGCCCTGATCATCCATAATGAAGGCGACAATTTCTCGGTTGGCGCAAATATTGGATTGGCGCTGTTTGCCGCCAACATCGGCCTGTGGCCAACCCTTGACCTGTTGATCTCGCAGGGTCAGGCGGCCATGAGGGCGTTGAAATACGCCCCCTTCCCCGTGATCGGCGCGCCGAGTGGAATGGCCCTGGGCGGCGGCTGCGAAGTTCTCCTGCATTGCGCCGCCGTGCAGGCCCATGCGGAAACCTATATGGGGCTGGTTGAAACGGGCGTCGGAATTGTGCCGGGCTGGGGCGGGTGCAAGGAAATGCTGATCCGTCACCTGCCGGGTCCGCGCGATCCGAAGGGTCCGATGCCGGGCGTCATGGCTGCCTTCGAGCAGATATCATTGGCCAAGGTTTCGAAGTCAGCGGCCGAAGCCAAGGAAATGAAATACCTGCGCCAGTCCGATGGCGTCACCATGAACCGCGACCGCCTGCTCGCCGATGCCAAGGCGCTGGCGCTCAAGCTCGTGGCTGCGGGTTACAAGCCCCCTGCTCCGGTGGAACTCCACTTGCCGGGACCGACGGCGCGCGCCGCCCTGGGCCTGGCGATAGATGGTTTCGCCCGGCAAGGCCTGGCGCTTCCCCACGATGTGGTTGTGGCGGGCCGCCTGGCCGACGTGCTTTCGGGCGGCGCCACCGACATGATGGATGCCGTCAGCGAGGACCAGATATGCGATCTTGAAAAAGCGGCGTTCATGGCGCTCATTCGGACACTGCCAACGCTTGCGAGGATGGAAGTCATGCTCTCCACCGGCAAGCCACTGCGGAATTGAGGTTAGCGATGCCCAGCTACAAAGCGCCCCTGCGCGACATGCAATTCATTCTCTTCGACGTCCTGAAAGTTCAGGACGCCGGCAATGCCGTGGCGGCCTATGCCGAGATGACGCCTGATGTCGTGACCGCCATCCTCGAGGAAGCGGGGCGTTTCTGCGAAAATGTGCTGCAACCCATCAACCGCAGCGGCGACGAAGAAGGCTGCGTGCTTGAATCCGGATCGGTGCGCACGCCAACGGGCTTCAAGGAGGCCTACGCGAAATTTGTCGAAGGCGGCTGGCCCGGCATCGCCTGCGACCCCGAACATGGCGGCCAGGGCGTTCCCAACACGGTGAATTTCGCGTTCGAGGAAATGATCTGCTCGGCCAATCTTTCTTTCGGATTGTTTCCCGGCCTGACCCATGGCGCCTACAATGCGCTTCAGGCCCATGGCAGCGATGAGCTTAAACGCACCTATCTGCCTAACATGGTGGGCGGCAGCTGGTCCGGAACCATGTGCCTGACGGAACCCCAATGCGGCACGGACCTGGGCCTGATCAGAACCCGGGCTGAACCCTCTGATGACGGTTCCTACAGGCTCCACGGCACCAAGATTTTCATTTCCGCTGGCGAGCACGATCTGACTGAAAACATCGTGCATCTGGTTCTGGCGCGATTGCCCGATGCGCCGGCGGGCGTGCGCGGCATCTCGCTCTTCGTCTGCCCCAAGTTCCTGCCCCTGCCCGGCGGCGGTGTGGGGCCCCGCAACAGCCTCGCCTGTGGCGCGCTCGAGAAGAAAATGGGCATCAAGGCGTCCCCCACCTGCGTGATGAATTTCGATGGCGCCACGGCCTGGCTCGTGGGCGTTCCCAACAAGGGGCTGGCCGCCATGTTCACCATGATGAACACGGCGCGGTTGATGGTGGGAATTCAGGGGCTGGGCGTCGCCGAGGCGGCCTATCAAGGTGCTGTCAGCTACGCCCGCAACAGATTGCAGATGCGCGCCGCCACCGGCCCCAAATATCCAGACCAGCCGGCCGATCCCATCATCGTTCATCCCGACATCAGGCGGCTGCTGCTGCGGATGAAGGCGATGACCGAGGGGTGCCGGGCCCTGGCCCTGTGGGTTGGCCACGAGCTTGACCTTTCAACCGGCCATCCCGATCCCCAGAGACGCCAGGACGCCGACGACCTGGTTGCGTTGATGACCCCCATTGTGAAATCCATGCTCACCGACCATGGATTCAGCGCCGCCAATGACGGCGTGCAGATTTATGGCGGCCACGGCTACATCCGCGAGTGGGGGATGGAGCAATTGGTCCGTGATGCCCGCATCGCCCAGATCTATGAAGGCACCAACGGCATTCAGGCGCTTGATCTTGTGGGCCGCAAGCTGCCCATGGGCACGGGCCGGCTGGCGCGCCAGTTCTTCCACCCGGTTGGCGCCTATCTGGAGCAGATGGCCAGTGTTCCCGCCATGGCCGAAATTGCAGCACCGCTGGCCAAGGCGTTTGGGCGTTTGCAGCAGGCGACACTTTGGCTGGGCAAAGCCGGCCTTGCGAACCCCGATGACGCGGGCGCCGCGGCGACGGATTATCTCCGCATGTTCGGCCTGGTCGCCATCGGCTACATGTGGTGCCGGATGGCGGAAACCGCCCTGGCGGGCAAGGCGGATAATTTCTATTCCGCCAAATTGGAATGCGCCCGCTATTACATGGCGAAGATCATTCCCGAAACCGGCAGCCTGCTGGTGAGCATCACCGCCGGCTCAAAATCTGTTATGGCCCTCGCCGAGGATGCCTTCTAAAATGCCTGGACTTATCAGGGATGAAAGGTCGGATCGATGAGCGGCAACCCCGGACACCAGATCAACCAATCCCTTTACGAATGGTGCGTGCGCGGCTTTTCACTGTTGCGCCGCCGGGTTGGCTTGAACATGACGGCCCATGCCGCCGACGGGTTGATCGAGGCGGGCCAGATTTTCCAGTTCAATCACTTTGCCCGCTTCGAAACTATTGTTCCCCAGTATTTCATTCACCAGGCGACCGGCGCTTTCTGCCGCTGTGTCGCCCACCACAGCCTGTTTTCCGGCAACGAACGCCTGGCCAAGCTCCTCTGGAGCGTTGGCGCGGTGCCCAGCAACCATCCGGGGCTGCTGGCCTTCCTCGCCGCTGAAATCCTGCGCGGGCGCAAGGTGATCATCTTTCCGGAAGGATCAATGATCAAGGACCGGCGCATTGCCGCGGCCCCGCAATCGGCTTTGCTGCCGTCGCTCGGCCCTTCATCGGCCCATCGGCAAGGTGCGGCAGCACTGGCGATCATTCTGGAGATCTTCAAGAAGCGCATTCTCTCCGTGCATGAGGCGGGCGACCTGCCCCGCCTTGATCGCTGGGTGGCGGCCCTTGGGCTTGGCGGCCGCGACGCGCTCATCGCGGCGGCGCGCAAACCCACCCTGATCGTGCCCTCCAACATCACGTTCCATCCCATTCACACCGGCGACAACATCCTCCGCAAGGCGGCGGAATTCCTCCACCTCGACTTGGGCCAGCGGGCCGAGGAGGAGTTGCTGGTCGAAGGCAACCTGGTGCTGCGCAACACCGACATGGATATCCGCTTCGGCCAGCCGTTTCATCCCGATGTCGCCTGGAACCTGGCGGAGCGCGTGATGCTCGCCCGCATCTTCGAGCAGATCGACAGCCTCGATGAGCTTTTCGGCCTCAATGACACGGCGAGCCGCTGGGTTGAACGCATGGCCGCCCTCACCATGCGCCGCGCCACCCGGCGCCTGCGCGATTTGTGCATGGGCGAAATGTATGCCCGCGTCACCGTCAACCTCAGCCACCTCGCCGCGCGGCTGGTCCTGCGCCTGCTGGAAGCGGGCGAGACTGAAATTGAAAAATCGCGCTTCCACGGCCTTCTCTACCGCATCGTCAAGGATGTGCAGCTGGAGCCCGGCCTGCATCTGCACCGCACGCTGGCTGACCCGGAAGCCTATGACGGCCTGCATGCCGGCGCCGTCCCCGCGCTCACGCAGTTTTTTGCAGCCGCCGAAGCCGCCAATCTGATTGCGGTCACCCCCAGCCACTACCGCCTGCTGCCAGCAATTCAAGGAGGCGGCGGCCAGCGCGATCCCCGCCTCGAAAATGTAATAGGTGTTTACGCCAATGAAATCGCCTTGCTCACGAATGTCATCAAGATTGTGGAGCGCGCCGTGGCGGCGTCAGGCGAGACTGCGGCGAAACTGCTGTTTGACGACGAGCTCCGCAGCCGGGCGCACAGCCGGCAAAAATACGCCGAAGCCCGCCATGCCACGGTCAACAAGCTGGAAACGGCGGGCGATCATGGCGAGCCATTTCTGTTGATGCCCGAGGCGCCCAGCAAATCAGGCGTCGTGCTGGCCCATGGCTTTTTGGCCAACCCGGCTTCCCTGCGCCAGCTTGCGCAGCGGCTGGTCGATGCGGGCCATCCTGTCCTGGGCGTGCGGCTGAAAGGCCATGGCACGTCGCCCTGGGACCTGCGCGAGCGGAATTGGCGGGACTGGCTCGCCTCCGTGCGGCGCGGCTACGAGATCATGTCGCATCTGAGTGAAACCGTGCTGCTTGCGGGCTTTGGCACGGGGGCGTCGCTGGCGCTGCAGGTGGCGGCGTCACGGCCGCCGGGGCTTCGCGGCGTCGTGGCGGTCTCCGCCCCGCTCAAGTTCCGCGACCAGAATGTCAAATACGCGCCGCTCTACCACGGCATCAACCGCCTCGCCGAATGGGTCTACGCGCAGGACGGCGTCAAGCCTTTTCACGTGACCGAACCGGATCATCCCCATTTCGAATACCGCCACATGCCGGTGCGCGCCCTTGTCGAGCTGCGCAAGGTGATCGACGCGCTCGACGCCAGCCTACCCGAGATCAAATGCCCGGTCGCGATTATTCAGGCCACGGACGATCCCGCCGTCGATCCGGCCAGCGCCAGGCTCATTCACAGCCGCATCGGGTCGCTTGAGAAATCCCTGCACATGATCCCGTCGAAGCGCCACGCCATCCTGCACGAGAATATCGGCGACACGGAAGAGCTTGTCGTCTCCCTCCTGGGCACCATGGCCGCGTCCGTGAGCCTGCCGGCGCCGCAGCCCGTGGCCCTTGTGCCCCGAATGGCCGCCTCAATCTCCGGCCTGTTCAGGCAGCCGCGCAGCCAGACCGAATAGCGCGGCGGCGCGCGGAAATAGTCGCCGACAAGCGCTGACGAAAAATAACGCCACTGCCAGGCATGGCCCAGCTGCCCGCGAATGCGAAGAAAATAAAGGGAGGCGTCCCTTTTGCGCATAACTGTGCCATTCGGCATGCGGAAGTCCAAGGATCGGAGGCTGAGATCAAGTTGCCGCGGTTAATCGAAGCCTTGTTCAACAAGCGCCTCGAGCAGAGTGCGCGACAGCCAGGCCTGGTATCGGTCCGCCGTCCAGCCTCCTTCCAGCACAAGCATGCGAAAGGGATCGCGCGCAGTGAGCATCCATAGAATGCGCCGCGCCTCTTCCAATGTGAGACTTTTGCGTTGCATGCCGGATTCGAAAAGCATCTGAATTCGTTTCCCTTGCATGTCATAGCGCAGTTGCTCGAATTCCTGTTCGATGCGCCTCAACGCTGGCGAAAACCCAGAGGCATGGCGCAGCAACCCGAGGTCTTTGCTTTCGCTCTCATAGATCGCGCGGGCCACCTGCGCCGTCAGCTCAATTAGCCTCACGGGATCATCGACACCTTGCAGCAAGCCTTCTGCGCTTTGGAACTGCCCGCCGAACAGGGAGCGCTTCATGATCTCCCGCAAGATGCCATCCTTCGATTTGAAGTTTGCGTAGACCGTGGGCACAGCAACGTCGGCGCGCGCCGCGATGTCGGCTACTGTCACCTTGTCGATGCCCTTGCGCCCGAACAGCCACTGCGCCGCGTTCACGATGTTGTTGCGTGTTGCCCCGGCGGCATCGGTTCGTTGCCGCGAATCGTAAGGTCTTTTCCTGCGGTTTGACATATTGAATATATTACATTATATCTAATTAGCAAGCCAGCTCTTGATGTGACGCAGAGGCTGGTTAGACTGTTCGACCGGAGTGACTGACATGGAATTTGTGCTCGCGCCCGCCGGCGCATGGTCCACCACCGCCGCCTATGTTGCGCTTTCGGGAATTGTCATTTCTGCGGCGGCCCTTTTCACGCTTCATGTCGCAAGCCCTGAATTTGCCCCGTCCTGGCGCATGGTCAGTGAATATGCAAATGGCAAATGGGGCTTGCTGTTGTTTGTTGTTTTCGCCGGATGGGCGGTCAGTTCTTTTGCGCTCATGGCGGCGTTATGGCCGGTGACAAGCATGACACTTGGCAAGTTCGCTTTGCTGTTTCTTTTCCTTGCGGGCGTGGGGCAAATCATGGGTGGCGTGTTCGACATCAATCACAAGCTCCATGGACCCGCCGCCATGGTCGGGATCCCATCTCTGTGCATTGCTGCGGTTCTTACAACACTTGTGCTTGCGAAGTTTGAAGGCATCACGGCTCCGCCAACCTGGTCGGCGCATCTTCCATGGATCAGCTTTGCCCTGATGATTGCTGCCTTCATGCTGTTCTTCTCGGCCCTGAAGTCAGCGGGTGTTGACATGTCCAGTCAAACGGGGCCCCTGAAGGAGCTGCCTACTGGTGTGACTGGCTATGTTGGATGGGCGAACAGGCTGATCTTCGCTGCGAGTTTTCTTTGGACTGGCCTCTCTGCGCTCTCCGTGCTTCGCGCATCCCCCAATTGAGGACAGGCTCTCGTCTGAACGCCAATAGATTGAGAAATCCGCATATGTCCCCTTGATAAGTATATTCCTAGTATGGCATTTGCGTTCCTGTTATGTTCTGTACAGAGAACCACCATGGACTGGGACTTGGCCATCAAACGCAACAGCAAGGCGCTGAAAGCTATAATTGAAGTGCTGTTCGCCCTGCTGGGGCTGGATGGCACGGATGCGGCTTCGCGGATTCCGCGCTCGCTGCACAGCGCCGTGCTGGGTGTGCTGCGGCCCGCCGAATCCGCCGTGCGCCGCCTGATTGCCATCACGGCGCGGGGTGTTGTGGTGAAGTTGGCGCCTTCGCGTCCCATGCCAGCGGGGAAAATCATCGGCAAGGGCGGTGGAAATTCACTTCCCGCCTTCCAGCTTTTCGATCCGCGCAAACGGGTGAAGCTCGCGCGGGCCATGAAAGTCACCCGGCTTCGCCCACGCATTCATTTCTTCCCCTATGATCCAAGGGTGGCGGCCCTGTTTCCAGCGCCCCGGCCCGTGGTTGAACCCCCGCCGCCGCCCGATGGCCTCGTGGGTGCCGCGCGCCTCCACCGCAGGCTCCAGGCCCTCAAGCTGGCGCTTGACGATCTGCCGCGCCAGGCCAAGCGGCTCGCGCGATGGGAGCAGAGGCGGATGGCGTCGCCATGGCCGAAGTTCCTGTCGCCACTCCGTCCGGGCCGTCCGCCCGGCTACCGCCGGAAGCCCATTCACGAAGTCGATGACGTGCTCATCGAATGCGACCGGCTCGCCGATAACGCGCTGCTGAAGCCCAACACAAGCTGAGGCGGCCCACGAGGACCCTTCGCTTCCGGCCCCCGCGCTTTTGCTTGGGGCGTTCGGCGCCCAGATCATGCCACTGGCATGGTTTGCCGGAGCTTGGCTCCGTCGCGCCTCACCCTTTCCGGTTCTGCCGGTTCCCGATCAAATCCTCAACCACCGCCGGATCGGCCAAGGTCGAGGTGTCGCCCAGCGCGCCGAAATCATCTTCGGCGATCTTCCGCAAGATGCGCCGCATGATCTTGCCGGAGCGGGTCTTGGGGAGGCCCGGCGAAAACTGGATTTTGTCGGGTGTGGCCAAGGGGCCGATTTCTTTCCGCACATGGGCCACCAGGTCTTTGCGCAAGTCATCGCTGCCCGCCTGCCCCACCATCAGGGTGACATAGCAGTAGATGCCCTGCCCCTTGATGTCATGGGGATAGCCCACGACAGCGGCTTCAGAAACCGCCGCATGGCTGACCAGCGCTGACTCAACCTCCGCCGTGCCCAGCCGGTGGCCGGACACATTGATCACATCGTCAACCCGGCCGGTGATCCAGTAGTAGCCGTCCTCGTCGCGGCGGCAGCCATCGCCGGTGAAATACAGGCCCTTGTAGGTTGAAAAATAAGTCTGCACAAAACGGTCATGGTCGCCATACACCGTCCGCATCTGGCCGGGCCAGGAATCCTTGATCACCAGATTGCCGGAAGCCGCGCCTTCCAGGAAAGCGCCCTTGTCATCGACCAATGCCGGCTGGCAGCCAAAGAACGGCAGCGTCGCCGAACCCGGCTTAAGCTTCGTGGCGCCGGGAAGCGGCGTGATCAGAATGCCGCCGGTTTCCGTCTGCCACCACGTGTCGACAATCGGGCAGCGGCCATCGCCCACCACCCGGTGATACCATTCCCAGGCCTCCGGATTGATCGGTTCCCCCACCGAGCCCATGAGGCGCAGGCTCTTGCGAGACGTCTTCTTGACCGGCGCCTCGCCCGCGCTCATCAGCGCGCGGATGGCTGTGGGGGCCGTGTAGAAGGTGTTGACCTGGTGCTTGTCGATCACCTCCCAGAACCTGGAATTCGTGGGGTAATTGGGAACGCCCTCGAACATCAGCGTGGTGGCCCCATTGGCCAGCGGGCCGTAAACGATATAGCTGTGGCCGGTCACCCAGCCCACATCCGCCGTGCACCAATAAATATCGCCGTCGTGATAATCGAAGACATATTGATGCGTCATCGCGGCATAGACGAGATAGCCGCCCGTGGTGTGCAACACGCCCTTGGGCTTTCCGGTCGAGCCTGAGGTGTAGAGAATGAACAGCGGATCCTCCGCCTTCATCTTCTCCGGCTTGCAGTCGCCCGAAACCTTCGCCGCCTCCTCGTGATACCAGAGGTCGCGCGAGGCATCGAAGGGAACGGCAGCGCCCGTGCGGCGGATGACCAGAACCTTCTCATTGCCGGCGCATTTCTTCAGGGCCTCGTCGGTGTTGGCCTTCAACGGAATTTTCTTGCCCGCCCGGATGCCTTCATCCGCCGTGACGATGAATTTCGAGGCGCAGTCATTGATGCGGCCCGCCAGGCTCTCCGGCGAAAAGCCGCCAAACACGATGGAATGCACCGCGCCAATGCGCGTGCAGGCCAGCATGGCGTAGGCCGCCTCAGGAATCATCGGCATGTAGAGGGTGACCCGGTCGCCCTTCTTGACACCATTGGCTTTCATCACATTGGCGAAGCGGCAGACATGGGCATGAAGCTCGGCGTAGGTGATCTTCTTGTCGTCGTAGGGATTGTCGCCCTCCCAGATGATCGCCGTCTGGTTCGCCCGCTTTTTCAAATGGCGGTCAATGCAATTCCACGAGACATTGAGAAGCCCATCTTCAAACCACTTGATAGAAACCTTGTCATGGGCGAAGGACGTGTTCTTGATCTTGGTTGGCGCCTTGAACCAGTCCAGCCGCCTGGCGTGCTTGGCCCAGAACTTGGCCGGAGATTTCACCGACTCGGCGTACATCGCCTCATATTCCGTCTTGTCGACAAAGGCGCGCTTTTTCCACTGGGCGGGAACGGGGTAGGTTTTGTCGGACATGGACGCTTTCCTCTGTGTTTTTTTCCGCAGTGTAAGATGGCTTCAGCGTAACTATCAAGTAGCCTAAAGTTCAACCAAGTGCCATATCAGCGGCCATGCTGATTTCCCGCCATTTTCTCTACTTCATTTCACTGGGGCTGTTCTGGGGGCTGTCGCCCAGTTTTTACAAACACCTGGCGGACATCAAGATGCCGGCAAGCCATACGATCTTCATCACGGGCCTGGGCGTCGGTGTTGCGATGCTGGCGATCGCAGCGGCAAAATCGGGCCGCTGGAGGGTGGATTGGCCAACGATCAGGTATGGCGCCATCTGCGCTTTCCTGATGAACATGCCATTTGGCCTGAATCTCGTCCTGGCGGGCCATGTGCCGCCAACGGAGCTGGCGATCATCATCACCACGGCGCCCTTCTTCAACTATTCCCTGGCGCTGCTGACAGGCTGGGAGAGCGCCGCGCCACGGCGGCTGCTGGCGATCACAGCCGGATTTCTATCCACCCTGGTCCTGATCCTGTCGCGCGACGGCATGCTGGCCGGCGACGTGTCGTGGTGGCTGATCGCGTCGCTGTCCATCCCGCTGCTCTACTGCGCCTACAACACCTATGCGGCGCAGGCCTGGCCCGCGAACGCCGACACGCTGCGCGTCGGCGCCGCCGAAAGCATCTGGTCCGGCCTTCTGGTCATTCCCGTCATTCTGCTGGCCGCGCCCTTTGGAGCCGCCGACGGACCATCATTCTCGGGCTATTGGATATTGGGGCTCGCGGTCCTCATGTGGATCGTCGAGCGCATTGCTTATTTCACGCTCATCCGCGACAAGGGCGCTGTGTACACGGTGCAGGCCACCTATGTGGCCACGCCCGCCGCAGTGGCGATTGCCGCCATTTTCTTTGGCGGGGCCAATGATCACTGGCTGTGGATGTCGCTGGCCCTGTTGATGGCTGCCCTATGGCTCAACAATTCCGGGCAAGTTGCCAGACAGCGCCCCGCTTGATTTCCGCGTCTTCGAGATCGCGCGACACCGGCACATTGTATTCCACCAGTTTTTCAAGCGCGTCCTTTGGCAAGTAACTCCGCCCCGGATCGCCGATAAGAACAGTGGCGCCTTCGGCTCGCCTGAGCCAGGCCAGGCAGCGCCCGGCCACGGCCTTCTCATAAAACAGGTCGCCCACCAGAATGACATCAAAGGCTTGCGGCGGCGCGTTGAACAAGTTTTCCAGCTTGATATCGATAACCGCTTGATTGAGTTCAGCATTGAGCTGGGCGGCGGTTGCAGCGAACGCATCGATATCCGCGGCGGTCACATGGGAAGCCCCGGATTTTTCCGCCGCGATGGCGACGAGGCCGGATCCCGTGGCCAAATCCAGGACTTTCAGGGATTGGACCACCGTTGGATTGTCCAGAACATAGCGCGCCAGAGCCTGTCCACCGGCCCAGGCAAAGGCCCAGAGTGGCGGAGGCAGACCCATTTCGCCGAGTTCATCCTCGGTCTTCTGCCACAGCGGCACCGCCTCATGGGCCAAATGAAGCTTGATTTCCGGCACCAGCGGCGGCGACATGATGGATGTGTTGCGGCGAATGAATTCGATTCTGTTCACGTCAAGCGGGGCGGCGACTTGACGCCCCCAAGATCGCAAATGATTTTCCATTCCTCAGGGGTGACGGGCTGCACCGAAAGCCGTGAGTTTTTCACCAGCACCATGTCCTTCAGCCGCTTGTCCTGCTTGATCTCATCCAATGACACCGCCTTCGGCACATCAATCAGGGCGCGGATATCGACACATTCCCAAGTGTCCACGTCAGCCGTTGAATCCTTATGGGCGAGCTTGCACACTTCAACGATGCCAACAATCGCCTTGTCTGCATTGGAATGATAGAAAAAACCCTTGTCGCCCAGCTTCATCAACCGCATGTTGTTGCGCGCCTGATAGTTGCGCACACCGGTCCATTCTTCGCCGGCCGCGCCCTTGGCCTTTTGCATCTCAAATGACCACACGCCGGGCTCGGACTTGAAAAGCCAATAGGCCATCACGCAACCTCCGGATTTTTGAGCAGCCACTTCCACGGCTTGATTTCGACCGAGGCGAACAGCCCGGCGACGGCATAGGGGTCGCGCGCCGCAATGGCCGCAATCGCCGCGCGGTCCTCCGCCTCGATGATCACCAGGCTTCCAACCGGGCCTCCCGCGTCATCAGTAAAAGGGCCAGCGGCTTTCAACTTGCTCCCCAGGCCTTCGAGAAACTTGACGTGATCTGGCCTGCAGCTCATCCGCAATTCCAGGCTATTGGGCTTATCCGCGCATATCAATGCAAACAGCATTCGCTCTCCTTCATCTGATTTCCTCGCGCACCGGCCTTGCCAGAAGCCGCGCAATTTCCTGTTCTGGATCCATGCCGCGCACGACAATGGCCGAGACGGCGGACACTATCGGCATGTCCACCCCGTGGCTGAGCGACAGCATATGCGCCACCTTCACCGTGTGAGCGCCCTCAACAACACCGCGCGCCAACGCCAGACCCTCGCGCACCGTGAGGCCGCGGCCAATGCCGAAGCCAAAGGAATAATTGCGCGATTGCTTGCTGGAACAGGTGAGCAGCAGGTCGCCAAGGCCCGAAAGCCCGGTCAGCGTTTCGGGCTTGGCGCCCAGTTTCTTGCCAAAGCGCATCAGCTCCGCGAAGCCCCGCGTCGTGAGCGCCGCGCGCGCGCTGTCGCCAAGGCCGCGCCCGTCAGAAATGCCGCACGCGATGGCCAGGACATTCTTGAGCGCGCCGCCGATCTCAACACCCAGCACGTCATCGGAGCCGTAAACCCGAAACGTTGGCAGTGTCAGATCATTGGCCCATGCGCTGGCTTCCTGTTGCGTCGGCGCGGCAAGGGTCACGGCTGTCGGCAGTCCCTTCAGAACGTCGGCGGCGAAGCTTGGGCCGGACAGCACGTAGGATTTGCAGTCCGGCGCCACTTCCTTCACCACTTCGCTCATGAACAGGGCGCTCTGCTGCTCAATGCCCTTGGCCGCGATGATCAGGGGCACATGCCTTGGTGGTTTGAGCGCCGTTACAACTTCCCGCAGCGACTGGGCCGGCACGGCGAGGATGATCGCATCGAAATTTGCAAAAGACGTATAGTCGGAACCCTGCCTGGTCCACGTCACAACCTTATGGCCCGCTTCGTTTGCCACATGGGCCAGGGCCTGGCCCCAGGCGCCATTGCCCGCAACCACAATCCTGCGCTTCATACCTTCACACCCAATTTGCCCGAACCATAAACCGGGGCCGAAACCTCATCCAAAGGCCAGCGCGCCCGTGCCATCACATCCAGATTGTCCGTCATACCCAAAGCCAGTCTCTCCGCGCCCGCCCAAGCAATCATCGCCGCATTATCGGTGCAGAGATCTGGGGGCGGCACACTCAGCTCGAAATCCATGCGCCATTGCAGATGTCGCGAATACTGCCTTCAACGTGGCGTTGGCGGCAACGCCTCCCGCGACAATCAGGGCTGGCGACCTGACACCAGGATATGCCTTGCGAAAAGCCGCAAAGGCCATTTTTAACCGATCCTGCAAAGTCTCCGCCACCGCCGCTTCAAAACTGGCGCAGACATCAGCGATATCCTGCTGCGTGAGGCGCCCCAAATCATGCACAACCTCCCGAACGGCGGTTTTCAACCCGGAAAAGGAAAAATTGCAATCCTTGCGGCCCTTCAAGGGCCGGGGAAAATCAAATCGACCGGCTTTTCCATTTCGGGCAAGGGCTTCGACCTGTGGCCCTCCGGGATAGCCCAACCCCAGGAGTTTTGCCGTCTTGTCAAAAGCTTCACCCAGGGCATCGTCAATCGTCGTCCCCAGCCTGCGATAACGCCCCACCCCTTCCACCAATTGAAACTGCGTGTGCCCACCCGAAATCAGCAGCAGCAGATAGGGAAACGGGCACGGCCCCAGCAGGCGCGGCGTCAACGCATGGCCTTCCAGATGATTAATGGCGAGCAATGGCTTTTCATGCGCCATGGCGATGGCCTTGGCGGTTGTAAGGCCAATGATAACGCCTCCTAAAAGGCCGGGTCCCGCCGTTGCCGCCACGCCGTCGAGTTGCGGATATCTCAACCTGGCTTGCCCCATAGCTTCCGAAATGAGCCGGTCGAGATGGCGAATATGAACGCGGGCCGCTATTTCAGGCACCACGCCGCCATAGGGCGCGTGATCGGCAATTTGGGACAGCACAATATTGCTGATGATTTCACCGCTGCCATCGGCATTTCTGCGCACCACAGCCGCTGCCGTTTCATCGCAGGATGTCTCGATGCCGAGGATGTATGAAGGGACCATGAAGCGGATGACGTCTCAAAGATTAGCGGCTAGAACAAACAATCGCTCTAGCATTCAATGGATATGACTGGCAAATGGCTCAACTAAGAATAGGCACGCGGGGATCGCCTCTGGCTCTGGTCCAGGCCCACGAAACCCGCGACAGGCTGGTTGCAGCCCATGGACTGAACCCAGCCGATGTTGAGATTGTCGTGATCAGTGTCACCGGCGATCAGATCAGGGACCGCCCGCTGGCGGAAATCGGCGGCAAGGGCCTGTTCACCAAGGAAATCGAAGAAGCCTTGCTTGCTGGCAATATTCATATGGCCGTTCACTCGATGAAAGACCTGCCCGCCGTTCTGCCAGATGGACTGGTGATCACCGCTGTGCTGCCGCGCGAAGACCCCCGCGACGCTATTCTTGAGTTTGACGGCGAATTCCATCGCGGAACTTCCCGTTGGCGCAAAAATTGGCTCTTCCTCCGTCCGACGCACGGCCCAGCTCCTGCGCATGAGACCTGATTTGAAGACCGTTCTGTTCCGGGGCAATGTTCAAACCCGGTTGCGGAAACTTTCCGAAGGTGTGGCGGATGCCACATTCCTCGCCTGCGCCGGCCTCAATCGCTTGGGCCTCGCGGAAAAAATCACCGCCGCCATGCCCACGGAAATCATGCTGCCAGCGATAGCCCAAGGGGCCATTGGAATTGAAATCCGCGAAGGCGACGAAGAAACCAAGCAGCTATTGTCCGGCAATCAACCACCGGAAAGCTCAATCGCGATTGCCTGCGAACGCGCCTTCCTGCAAACCCTTGATGGCTCCTGCCGCACACCCTTGGCGGGCCACGCCATCCCTTGATGGCGACATATTGAATTTTCGTGGCCATGCGCTCACCCTTGATGGCGTCCATTGCTTTGAAACCACCCGGCAAGGCCCTCCTCGGCGATGCCGCGCGCATGGGCGCCGATGCCGGAGCCGAAGTCAAGGCCCGCGGCGGCGCGCTCATCGCATTCTGATGACGCTCATCATCACAAGGCCGGAAGAAGACGCGCTGGCGCTGCTGGGCAAGCTGGCCAGCATGGGGCGCTCCGCCACGCTCATGCCGCTGCTGAAAATCGCGCCGCGCCCGGACATTGTCATTCCGGCCAGAAATTATCAGGTGATTTGCGTCACCAGCGCCAATGCCTTGAAAACTCCAGGTGTCGCTGACCGATTCAAAAACATTCCCCTGCTCGCCGTCGGCCCGCAATCCCTCGCTGCCGCAAGGCAGGCGGGCTTCACGCATGCGAGCGCTCCTGGCGGCGATGTCCATGGCCTCAGCGCTGCGGTGAAAGCCAACTTCGATCCTCAAGCCGGGCCTGTTCTCTATCTCTCGGGGGCGGAAACCTCCGCCGACTTGCGCGCCATGCTGCAGGTTAGCGGTTTCACTGTCGAACGGGTGATCACCTATGACGCCGTGGTTCAAAAACCGGCGGGGCTGGAGAATGCCCTGAGCCAAGCCGATGGCGTGCTGCTGTATTCGCCCCGCACCGCGCGCATCTGGTGTGATCTTGCGGCCGGGCTGGAAACGCCAGCGGCACGGCCCATATATTATTGCCTGTCGGAAAACGTGGCAAAAATCCTGCCGCAACACTGGAAAAAACGGGTCGCGAAAACGCCCGACAAATCGGCGATGCTGGCCCTTCTTGATTGAATCCCGCGAAACAGTTAGGCCTGACCCATGACCACTGACGCACCTGACTCACCCATCAAGCCGCAAGTCATTGATTTGCAGGCGGAAGACATAACTGTTGAGGACGAGACACCGCCTTCGCCGCCACCGCCGCCGCCATCTGCGGCGCGGACTTCGCGCACACCCATCGCCTTCTATGCCCTTGCCGCGCTCGCTGGCGCCCTTGGCGGAGGCTGGCTCTACAAGGATGTGCTCGCATCCTATCTGCCAAGCAATGAAATGGTGGCGGCTCGTGACCGCATTGATGCCCTTGAGTCCCAGGCCAAAACGCTCACCGATCAGCTTGCCGGCATGGCCAGCGGGTCCGACCAGCTGAAAGACCAATTCGGATCGCTTGAAACGCAAGTCAAATCCATGGCGGAAAAGACAACAGACGACGCAAATGCAAGCGCCGCCCTTGGCGCCCGGATTGCCGCTGCTGAAGCCGCGACCAAGTCGGCGAAATCGGAGCTTGAAGAACTCCGGTCCCTCATGGCCGCAGGCAGCCCCGGCACCGCACCGGGCGACAATTCCGGGGCCCTCGCCCTGTTGGCAAAACGCCTTGACGTTCTTGAGAAACAACCCGTCAGCAAACCCAGCGATCAGTCCGCAGTTTCAGCGAACTTGTCCCAGTCCCTCTCGGACCTCAAGGCCAAGATCGCGGCGGGTGCCGCCTACCGCGCCGAGATCGACCGCATTGCCGCCTTGGTTCCCGCCGCCGCCGGCCTCGATACGCTCCTGGCCAGAGCCGACGCAGGCTTGCCCAATGCGGCGGGTCTCGCGGCGGAACTCTCCGCCATCGCGCAGCAACTCCCCAAGCCCGCCGCCGCAGCACCCGCCGCTGAAAGCGGCTACCTCAATGATTTCTGGAACGCCATCGGCGACGTCATCACGATCCGTGATATCGGCGACAGCGACTGGCATAGCCTCGCAACCCAGAGCGCCGCCCTGGCGGAAGCGGGCGACCTCACCCAGGCCATCGCGAAGATCGACAGCGCCGAGGGCGCGAAGCCAACAGCGCTCGCCCAATGGCGCGACCGGGCCGCCGCGCGCCTTGAACTTGAAGCCGCGTTGGAAGAGACCTCCAACGCGGTGCTGCGCCAGATCGCCACCATGGGCGCCGCGCCATGATAAAGCTCTTCTGGCGCTTTGGCCTTCTCGTCCTCGCCGCGATATTTTTCACTTGGCTCGCCGACCGGCCAGGCACGGTCACCATCGCATGGCTGGGCCGCGAAATCCAAATGAGCTTCGTGGTGGCCGTGGGCTTCGCCTTTGTGGCGGCCGCCTTGCTGTGGTTCATCTGGAACCTGTTCCGGAGGCTCGTTCACAGTCCACTGGCTGTGCGCGATTACTGGCGTTTTCGCAAAAACCGCAAAGGCTATGAGTCGCTGTCGCACGGCATCATCGCGGCTGGCGCAGGCGACGCCATAGCCGCCGCCAAACATGCGGCCATTGCGGGCAATGCGCTGGCAGACGAACCCCTCGTCAATGTTCTGGCAGCCCAGGCCGCCCAGCTCAAAGGCGATCATGCGTCGGTCAAGCGCATCTTCGAAGCGATGACGAAGTCGGCGGAAACCGAGGCCCTGGGGCTGCGCGGCCTCTTCGCCGAAGCCCGCAAGAACGGCGATGTCACCGCCGCGATGGCCCACGCCACCCGCGCCCTCAAGCTGAATCCGCGCCTCGCCTGGGCCTCGTCCGCCGTGCTGCAGCTGCAATCCATCAGAAAGGATTGGGCAGGCGCTGTGGCCACATTGCAGCAGCAGGCGAAATCCGGCTTGACGCCCAACGCCGAGAGCAATCAAAAACAGGCAGCACTTCTGGCGGCGCAGGCGCTGGCGATCGAGGACAAGGATCCGGCGGCAGCCCTCAACCTTGCCCTCAAGGCCCATAAGCTTGATGGCGGACTTGTGCCGGCAGCCCTTGTCGCCGCCCGCATCCACGCCAGCCAGGGCTCGCCCCGCAAGGCCGTGAAAATCATCCGCGCCACCTGGGAACTGACGCCGCATCCGGATTTGGTGGAAGTTCTGGCTCACGCCAAACCCGGCGACGGCCCGGAGCCCCGCTTCGAGCGGGTGCGCGATCTCGTGGGCAACGCGCCCGAAAGCCTTGAGGGCATCTATGCCTTGGCGCGCGCCGCCGTCGCCGCCCAGCGCTTCGACGTGGCCCGCAAAATTCTCGAGCCGCTTCTCGCCGCCCAGCCCCAGGCCCGCATCTGCGCCCTCATGGCCGATGTTGAAGAAGCGGCGGGCGACAAGGGCCGGGCGCGTGAATGGCTGGCGCGGGCCTTGCATGCGCCGCGCGATCCCATGTGGGTGTCGGACGGCGTCGCCAGCCCGCGTTGGGTTCCCATCTCGCCGGTCTCCGGCGAGATTGTGCCCTGCCAATGGAAAACCCCTTTTGAAATGCCGCCCCAGCAGCAGGCGGAGCAATTGGCCGCCCCGGCAGCGCCCGCCATTGAGGCGGTGGCGACCGCCACGCCCAAGCCGCCCGTCATCGCGCTCGCCCACCTGCCGGACGACCCCGGCCTCGATCCCGATCTCGAGGGCTCAGAGCTGTCCGCCGGCGCGCCCTTGAAGTCCCCCTAACTGACAGTTGAAACGTCCGGCGAAACCGTCTATCCCACGCTGGTTCGGAGTTCATGCCGCTTTAGCTCAGTTGGTAGAGCACCGCATTCGTAATGCGGGGGTCAGGTGTTCGAGTCACCTAAGCGGCACCATTTCAGCGCAACCGCCCGCGCTGGTCTTTTGTCAGTCACCGCACACCCCAAAATGCCAATAGCCGCCCGGCTTTCGCCGGGACAGCGGATCAAGAAAGCGCTTTGACATGGGTGCTGCCACGAACGTCCGGCCCATTGCATTTTCCGCCAACCTATACTATTTATAGGCATGGCAAAGCCTGTCCATCTCACGCTTTCCAGGCCGAAGGCATTGGCCTTGGTGCGAGAGTTGGCAGGGGATAGCGGCAACATCATTTTCCTGCCCCACGCTTCGATGCGAATGAGGCAACGGCACATATCAGCGAAGATGGTTTTGGAGTGCCTGTTGCGCGGCGTGATTGTCGAAGGCCCGGTTCTCGGTCTCAAAGGAACATGGGAACTGGCAATGCAGCGCATGGCGGCGGGAGAAAGATTGCGGGTTGCCTTGGCCATCGACATGCCAAGCCGCCTGATCATCATAACCGTCTATGACATGAGGAATTGAACCATGCACCACTACACCGAAAGCGGCCTTCGCAACATTTGGCTGGCCAATGGCTACAAGCAGCACAAGACGGCCCATGGCAAGGGCGTTGCATTCGATAACATAGAAGGGCTTCACCGCGAGATTGGCCGTCACCTCTGCGCCTATCGCCCGCGCTTGACCGGGCCAGAGTTTCGTTTCTTGCGCCATGAGCTGGACCTGTCACAAGCCGCCCTTGCCGCCCTTCTTGGCAACGACGCGCAAGCCGTGGCCCTGTGGGAAAAATCCAAGGTGAAAGTTCCGGCATGGGCCGACAGGCTTATGCGGGCGCTCTATCGTGAACACATGGGCGAGAACGTGAAAATCAGAAAGCTCATTGAGGCAGTGGCAGAACTGGAAAACAACAAGTCACTGCCAAAGCGTTTCGAAGCGCGTGAGACGGCAAAGGGCTGGACCTTGAAGGCGGCTTGATGCGGTCATCGAAAACGTGGCCAAAACTAAAGGCCAATCACTTTAGATAACGGTCGCAAGCCTCGTTGAATGCCTTAGTGACTACCCCAACCATCAGTGTAGTGCTCGCGTCTGGAGTTCGAAGAATATATCGGCCAACAATTCGCACACCTTCCACAGAATTAATTTTGTTGTCCAAGAAGCACTTTAACAACTTCAAGCTGTGTTGGTCGGAATTTGGATTGTTGTAAGCAATTTGTGTTAGCGCTTCCATCATTCCGAAAACGTAACCCTCTTTAAAACTTTCATCGGAACTCGAATACTCAGAAGCAGTCAGCGCCATTGCGCTACTCAAATTTTGAAACATCAAGTAAAAGGCTACGGTGAATGTGAACAACAGTCTTGTCATTGCATCAAACCCTTCCGCTTGAAATACCCAAACTGGCCAGCCAGCACTTCCCGGATTGCCGCGGCCCGCGATTTCGCGCCCTCAATATGCTTGTCCAGCGCCCCCAGCAAGTCAAGGCCTGGCATTTCTCTGTTCACCACGTCCAGTCGCCGATCTGCTGCGTTCCGACAGTTTTCCACCGTCGGCGCATTTATCTTGAACAGTGCGGCGCTGGTCGTGGATTTATCAATCGCCGGGCCGGGTTTGCTCCGAGCATCTGCCAGCCGCCGCGCCTCAAAATCAAAGCGCCTCCCAGCTTTCGCCGGAAAGCCGGATTCAGAAAAGCGCGTGGCAGTTCAATTCACAATGACGATCTTCGTCTGCCTGGCGCCATGCTTCTGCACCAGGCTGAAAAGCTTGGCGGCGTTTTTGGGATGGAGCCTGACGCAGCCATGGGACGCGGGCCGGCCCAGCGATTTGATATAGGCGCTGCCATGAACGGCATAGCCGCCATTGAAGAACACTGAATAAGGCATCGGCGCCAGGTCATATTTCTGCGAATAATACTCCTTGGCCATGCGCTGAACCCCGTATGTCCCGCGTGGCGTATGATAGCCCTTGCCAGCGGTTGAAACCTTCCACTTGGAGTAGCGCCTGCCATTCACTTCGACGCGCATCACCTGCGACGACACATCAATGACCACATAAACAGCCGGTTCATTTTTCGCGGGCGGGCTGGCGAGGGAAGGCGTTGCAATTGAAAGAAACGCCGCTGATGCAAGCGCGACGAAAAGATTTGATCCGAATTTAGCCAAGATTGAAGCCCCAATTCTGTTTTCACGACAAAGCGGCGTTCAAAGCCGCTGGGTCAATCGAACAGGAATTCGCGCCCCACCTTCACTCTTTGCACGCCGTTGTAGGCGATGATATCCGCCGTCGCATAAGTTTCAGTTAACGTGGCGGGCAGGAAACTTCCCGTGCCTACAAGGTTCAAGGGAGCCTTCGCCGCCCCCATGATCTGGCATTTTTGCGGGTCAAATCCGGAGGACGCCACAATCTGCGCCTGTTTATAGCCGGCGCTGTCCAAGGCCCGGCGCGCATGAATAACGGCTGCCACCGACACGCCCTTGCCGAACAGAATGCGCCGGACTTTATCAACCAGAATGTTGTTGGGATCGAGCTGAAAGGCCCTGCCGCCCAAGACCTGCTCGACGATATTGTATTCGCCGGAAACGCCCAGCCAGTGGCCAACGGTCTCGACAGATTTCTCGTAGTCCAGCCCCTCGGCGAAGCGCCCGCCATGCGTGTCAAGTCGCACGCCAAATTCCTTGCCCGCCTCATGCAGCCTGGCTTCGTCATAAAACCACCTGGCGCAGCGCAATGAATCGGTGATTTCCTCACCCGTGTAATCCACCAGCGCCACCAGCGTCCGGGCTTCGGGAATAGTCTTGGCAAACAGCTTCATGGCGGCCAGAACATCGCCATTGGCATAGCCCACCAGCGCGTGGGGCATGGTGCCCATGCCGCCATCCGCGCCGAACAAGGGCGCTGTCAGGTCCTGCGAAGAGCCAACAAAGCCCCGCACGTTCTTATCCGCCCGCTTCGCCGCCTCGCTGCCAACGGCCGCGCCATAGGCGGCCAGAATATTCATCTCCGCCCCGCTGCCGTGGCGCGCGTGCATGTCCATGAAGGCGGCGCCCGGAATGGCGCGGCACATTTCATAGGCGTTGTTGGCCGACACGCAGGGAAAGCCGATCTTCTGCAGCAGCAGGGTTTCAACTTCCGAAAGCCCGGCCATTGACCCCGTGATCTCAAGCATCTTGCTCTCGGATGGAACAACATCGCCCTCTTGATAAAAACGCTTGACGCGGGCCGGTGGAACCAGCCGCTGGATCATGCGGATTGTGGGTTCAAGGGCCGCCACGACGCGCGTTCGCATGAACACAGCGAAGGTCACATCCATGTCGCCATGGGCCGCCACAATGCGGCTGGTGTTGGTGAAATACTTGTCCGTCTGGCTCGCCACCGGCCCCGCCGCCAGGGCAATATCCACCAGCTTGTCGATTATCTTTTCGTAGCCCGGTATGAGCGGCGCGCGGCTGTCCACGTCAATTGTCCTTCAAGGCCTTCATGAGGCTGGCGGCGCCCCACTGCAACAAATCCGCATCCACCGCAGCCGCCATGAAACTATAGCCCATCGCGCCATAGGTCGTGATAATATCCGCTGCTCCGGCAAAAGCGCCGGCCACCAGGCCATTCTTCTTCGCCGCAGCGGCAATGCGCTTCATCGCTTCGAGGGTGGGAGCGCCCGTCCTGTCAATTCCCGCGCCATTCGATAGCGCTATCGAAAGGTCGCTCGGACCCACAAACAGGCCGTCCAGGCCCGGCACGGCGGCAATCTCCTCCACCGCGTCAAGGGCCGCCTGGGTCTCGATCATCGCGAAAACCAGCGTGGCGGAATTCGCCTGTTTCAAATATTCTGCGGGCGAGAGGCCAAAAGCCTGCAGCGCCGTATAGCCGCCCCAGCTTCGTCCACCCATCGGGGGGTACTTCGCTGACCTGACCAATGCCACCGCTTCCGCCTTGCTGTTGATCATGGGCGCAATGACGGCCGATGCGCCTGCATCCAGTGTTTGCCCGATCAACCCCGGCTCATTCCACAATATCCGGACAATCGCCGGCCGCTTGGCCGCGTTGATGGCGGCGATCATGTTGATGGCGTCGGCAAAGCCAATCATGCCATGCTGCATGTCGAGGCAAACGCCTTCAATGGGAAGCCTGGCCAGCTGCCCCGCCAATTGCGCGCCAGACATGGACATCCACGAGAACAGTAACGGCGTGGCTTTATCCGCCAGCCGCGCCCGCAGGTCAAAATGCTGGGTGGCCACTTATCCGGCCTTGATCTGCTCGATGGCGGTTGCCATCAACTCTTCCATCTGGCGCTGAATCTGGTGATCCGACTGCTCAATCTTCTTGGCATCGAAATCGGCCCTGATCTTGCGGAACAAGTCCTGCTCGCCCGCCTCCTCCAAGTCGGCCACCACAACCGTTTTGGCATAGGCCGCAGCCTCATCGCCAGAAAGACCCATTTTCTCGGCCGCCCAAAGCCCCACAAGCTTGGCGCGCCTGGCGTTGGCCTTGAACAACATCTCCTCGTCATGGGCGAATTTCGATTCGAAGCCTTTTTGACGCTTATCCATAGTCATGACGAACTCCTTTTCCGCATCCCCGTTGAGATAGCCAGTCAACCGACCCAAATCAACTGCTCAAAACCATTGTGCGCTGCAATAAGTTGGACTACAAGCCCATGGCATTTCATGGCGTTCCTAGCCATATTGTCGAAACATGTGAACTTTGCGCAGCCCCCGCTGGCTTTACACTGCGGCGATGATTAAGGGTTTTGATGAGGATAATTCAAATGACCACCCGAAGAACCCGAATCTACGAAGGCAAGGCCAAGATTCTCTATGAGGGCCCGGAGCCTGGCACCGTGATCGTCCACTACAAGGATGACGCCACCGCTTTCAACGCCCAGAAAAAGGCCGTGATCGAAGGCAAGGGCGTGCTCAACCAGCGCATTTCCGAATATATTTTCACGCGGCTTAATGACCTCGGCATTCCAACCCATTTCATCCGCTCGCTGAACTTGCGCGAACAGCTGGTGCGCGAGGTTGAAATCATCCCGCTGGAAGTCATCGTGCGCAATGTGGCGGCAGGCTCGCTCGCCACCCGCCTGGGCCTTGAGGAAGGCCAGGTTCTGCCCCGCTCCATCATCGAGTTCTGCTACAAGAATGACACGCTGGGCGACCCCATGGTGTCGGAAGAGCATATCACCGCCTTTGGCTGGGCCGCCCCCCAGGAAATCGACGACATCATGCACATGGCGATCCGCGTCAATGACTTCCTCACGGGATTGTTTTTGGGGATCGGCATCAAGCTCGTCGATTTCAAGATCGAGTTCGGCAGGCTCTATGAAAACGACATGATGCGGATTGTGCTCGCCGATGAAATCAGCCCGGACTCCTGCAGGCTGTGGGACATCAAGACCAATGACAAGATGGACAAGGACCGTTTCCGCCGGGATTTGGGCGGCCTCATCGAAGCCTATCAGGAAGTGGCCAAGCGGTTGGGGATCATCACCTCAATCGAGAAGCCCGAGCGCGCCAGGCCGAAACTCGTCAAGAGCGACACTTAGCAATGAAGGCGCGCGTTAAAGTAACCCTCAAAAAGGGCGTGCTGGACCCGCAAGGCAAAGCCATCGAAGGCGCGTTGGGGCACCTGGGATTTGCCGGTGTCGAAGGCGTCCGCCAGGGCAAATACTTCGAAATCGATGTGGCGGAGACTGACAAGGCCAAAGCCATGACGGAGGTCAAGGCCATGTGCGAGAAGCTGATCGCGAATACTGTGATCGAAAATTATGATATAGAGCTGGCCTAGAGGGTTCCATGGCCGAAGTTACGAATGAGCTGATATTTGAAGTCCTGAAACAAATTCAGGGAGATGTCTCGCAAATCAAATCTGATTTGCGAGATGTGAAAATTCGCGTCACTAACTTGGAAGAAGGCCAGGCCGCCATCAATCGCAGGCTGGACCGGATAGATGATCGCCTAGATCGCATGGAGCGCCGCGTCGGGCTTGTGGATAATCCACTTTCATGAAATCCGCCGTCGTCGTCTTCCCCGGCATCAATCGCGAGCGCGATATGATGGTGGCGCTTGAAACTGTCACGGGCCACAAGCCCATCGCGGTCTGGCACGCGGAAACCGAGCTTCCAAAAGTCGATCTCATCGTCGTTCCCGGCGGATTTTCCTATGGCGACTACCTCCGCTGCGGAGCCATCGCCGCGCGCTCACCCATCATGACCGATATCCGCGCCAAGGCTCTGAAGGGCCTCAAGGTTCTGGGCATCTGCAACGGTTTTCAAATCATCACCGAGGCAGGCCTCCTGCCCGGCGCGCTGGTGCGCAATTCGCACCTGCATTTCGTTTGCCGCGAAGTGAAGTTGAAAGTCGAAAACAACCAAACCTTCTTCACCAAGAAAATGAAAAAGGGCGCAGTCGTCTCCTGCCCTGTTGCCCACGGCGAAGGCAATTACATCTGCGACGAGGAAACCCTGAAAGCTATCGAAAGCGAGGGCCGCGTCGTTTTCCGCTACATCGACGAAACCAATCCCAACGGCGCCATGAACGACATCGCTGGAATCATCAACGAACAAGGCAACATCATCGGCATGATGCCCCACCCCGAGAACATGATTGAGCCATTGCACGGGAAGACGGATTGCCGCCCGCTGTTTGAAAGCCTGCTGGCCGCCTAACTACTTGTGTTCCAGCCAGCCCGCATACCGTACAATCCTGCCCACCATCGGCAACCCGATATCGACGTCGAAATTGAAGTGCCCGTCCGCGCCATGCTCGAAAGCTGTGCTTGCCGGCATGAGCCAGTTTGGCAGCGGCAATCCCAAGCAATTCCATCCCCTGAGCTTAAGACGCAATTTTCCGCCGTCTTCCACAATCGCCATGGCGAAATTCAAGGGTCCAAAGCTTTCAACAACAAGCCCCACATGCCTGCCCCGCCCCAAGGATTGCCGTGACGAGAATTTGCTTTGCCCGAAAGTCCGCGCCCAAATTTCACCCCTTGGCGCCACATCAATATTGACGATCACATCAACATTCTCGCCCGCAGCCGGAAAACCAAACAGTTTCCCCACCAGCCTGCTCGCCAGCGATTTCCCGCGCATGATTTCTGCTTTCCCCCGTATCGTGAAACTTGATTTTCTCCGGTGAAAATCCTGCAGCGGCGGCGCAAGCCGTGCAAAGGCCTCGCCCATCACTTTCTCATAAACCGACAATGATTTTGTGGCTTCGTTTTCTTCCCGGATGCCAGTCTTGATTCCATGCTTCGCCAGCAAAGGGGCGTAATCTTCAAGCTCAAGATCCAGATGCCCCGAACGCGCGCCAGATTTTGGCCGTTGTCCTGCCAGGCATTTCCGGATAACCGCTTCCGCCGTCATCGAAGGGATGTAAGGCCCGACATCCCCCTCGGCCAAGAGATGCCAACTCCGCTTTGAGGCCGGCCCCTTCAATTCGACAAACATGCCACCCCGGTGTTCGCCCCAGCGCACCGTGTTGACCACCCAATTCATCAGCGATGCCAAAGGCAGAAGCGATGGCAACAACCTCAATTTCACCAGCCCCGCCGCAATCCATAAGAGCCGGTGCAGCAAGGCAGGCGTTGGCCCAGCCCCCACCCAGATGGATTTCACGTGGCGCCAATCCCACGACAGCACCTTGATATCGGGAACATCGGTCAGCGCGAACCGGATGGAGCGCAACGGCACCTCGCCCGGCACATTCACCACGAAGCGGCGGCTATCAAAAAATCCTGCCCCATCCCGCCACGCCCCACCCTCAAGTATTTTCACGGGCTTGCCGGAATAGCTGGCGATGGCACGGATGACATTCAGCCCCACGCCAGCATATGGCGAAGGCGCGATGCCAGCCGCAATCTCGTCAAAACTCTCCATGCCCTTGGCCAGATTGCGAACCACAGCCGCCGTCAGCACCGGAAAACTGCTCATCCCCGAAAGCACAAAACGCCCTGATTGCAGCGCAACCTCGTTCAACACGGATACGCCGGCCACAAAATCCGCGCCATCGGCCAGATCAATATAGTCGCTGCCCGCCGCCAGGCTGTCGCGCACCAATCTATAAGGATCATTGCCATAGACTTGAAACGGCCCCGAAGCATCGACTACGAGATCAGGCTTGACCGTCTTCAGCAACGCGCCGCAGTTGGAGCGATCAAGTTCAAGCGGAACCAGAGTGGCGGCGCCTTGCCGTACGGCGCTGAAAGCCCGCGCTGCATTCAGATTTCGCCCGACGACATAAATTGTAAGCCTGCTTTCACCCAGCAGAAGATCAACCAACCTTCCCCCAAAAGTGCCATAGCCACCGACAATCAAAACCTTCACGATAAAAACCGCTCGCGCTCGGCGGGCTCTGGCAAATAACAAACATCCCTTTCGCCAAACCAGGTATAGCGGTTTCGGGCAATCGGATTATAAATTCTGTCCCGGATGAACCTGGGGCAAAGGCGCAGCAGCCTGGCCGCCGCGCTCACGCCTCCAACAATGGACATGGCCTCAATAAACGCTTCCGACTTGAAAAATGGCCTTCCGCCCGACAACAAAATATTGGTCTCAAACACAACATGGTTCAATCCATAGTGCTGGTAGATGGCCTGCCCAAGCGGCGATTGCGCCGAACACAGCCTGATGCGATTATTGACATCATGGCGAATGACATGCCGCGCAAAGCCCGAACACAGCACGCAGACGCCATCGAAAAACAGCACCGCAGAAGCATCCGGAAAAGCTGGAACATCGGGATCGCCGCGATAGCTGAAGGGCTGGAACTGCATGTGTCCGCTGTCTAGCATGCATGATCAACCCTTTCTAGCCGCCCGCAATATTCCATGTTAAGTTTTCGGCCTCGCAGTTTCCACATGTGGAGAAAAACCATGTCGGACTACTATAATCTCGGCCACCACACCCGCCCAGTAACGACCAACTCCAACGAAGCACAGGCCTGGTTCGATCGGGGGCTGCTCTGGTGTTATAGCTACAACCATGATGAAGCCGTGCGCTGTTTTCAGAAGGCAGCCACAGCCGATCCCAGTTGCGCCATGGCCCAGTGGGGCATCGCCTACGCGGCAGGCCCCAACTACAACAAGCAATGGGCAGTCTTCGATGCGACTGATCTGCAACACTCTTTGGGCCTCGCCCACGCGGCGACCGGGCGCGCCCTTGCCCTGTCGGCAAACGCCAGCCCCACTGAACAAGCCCTCATCCGCCCGCTCGCCAAGCGCTATCCGGTCAATGATCCGGGCGTCGTGACGCCGATCTGGAATGACGACTACGCCTCCGCGATGCGGGACGTCTACGCAAACAACAAGGATGATCTCGACATCACAGCCCTTTTCGCTGAAGCCATCATGAACCGCACGCCCTGGCAGCTCTGGGATATCAAAACCGGAAAGCCCGCCGCTGGCGCTGACACCGCTGAAGCCATCGCGGTATTGGAGCGCGCCATGCGAATGGAGGCAGGCATGCGCCATCCCGGCGTGCTTCACATGTATTTGCATCTCATGGAAATGTCGCCGCACCCTGAGCGGGCGCTGCGCGCCGGCGACGCCTTGAAGGACCTCGTGCCCGACGCAGGCCATCTCATTCACATGCCAACCCACATTGATGTGCTGTGCGGGCATTACAAGGATGTGATCGAGCGCAATGCCGAGGCCACCGTCGCCGACCAGAAATATCTGGCGCGCGAGGGCGCAATCAATTTCTACACGCTGTATCGCTGCCACAACATTCATTTCATCATCTATGGCGCCATGTTCTCGGGCCAATATGCGCCCGCAATCGCCGCCGCCAATCAAATGATCGCAGCCATCCCCGAAGAATTGCTGCGGCTTGAGTCTCCCCCGATGGCCGACTGGCTCGAGGCTTTCGTGCCCACCAAGCTTCACGTGCTCATCCGCTTTGGAAAGTGGACGGAGATCCTGGCCGAGCCCCTGCCCTCCGATCAGAAATTGTACTGCGTGACGACCGCCATGCTGCATTACGCCACGGCCGTGGCCTACGCCGCCACCTCAAACGTGGCCGCTGCCGAAGAGCAAGCAAAACTGTTCGAAGCCGCAGTGGCCCGGGTTCCAGAGTCGCGCGCGCTTTTCAACAACACCAGCCTCGACATTCTGAAAGGTTCCCGCCGAAATGCTGCGCGGCGAAATCGAATACCGCAAGGGCAATTTCAAAGAGGCTTTCAGCCATCTCCGAACCTCCGTCGATATCTATGACAACATGCGCTACGACGAACCCTGGGGCTGGATGCAACCCACCCGCCACGCGCTGGGCGCGCTGTTGCTGGAGCAAGGCCATGTCGAAGAAGCCGAAGCCGTCTACCGCGCCGATCTGGGCCTCGACAGTACGCTGGCCCGCGCCTGCCAGCACCCCGACAACGTCTGGAGCCTCCACGGCTACCACGAATGCCTGGCGCGTCTGGGCAAAAATGCCGAAGCCGCCATGATCAAACAACGGCTCGATCTCGCCATCGCCCGCGCCGATGTCCCCATAAAATCATCCTGCTTCTGCCGGATGCGTGCGGCGTAGTGTGGCGATGCTGGTGGCTTGTGAATCCCCGCCACTGTGGCTAAACCGCCCGCAACATGCCCCATTCAAACTCTGTCAAGATCACCCCCGAACTCGTCAAGCAACATGGCCTCAAGCCCGATGAATACGAACGCTTCATCAAGCTGCTGGGGCGCGAACCCACCATCACCGAGCTTGGCATCTGCTCGGCCATGTGGAACGAGCATTGCTCCTACAAGTCTTCCAAGAAATGGTTGAAAACCCTGCCTACCAAAGGCCCGCGCGTCATCCAAGGACCGGGTGAAAATGCCGGCGTTGTGGATATTGGCGATGGCCAGGCCGTGGTGTTCAAGATGGAAAGCCACAACCATCCCTCCTTCATCGAACCCTATCAGGGCTCGGCCACTGGCGTTGGCGGCATCTTGCGCGATGTGTTCACCATGGGCGCCCGCCCCATCGCCTGTCTCAACGCCCTCCGGTTTGGCGCGCCCGATCACCCCAAAACCCGCCATCTCGTTTCCGGCGTCGTCGCTGGCATTGGCGGTTATGGCAATTCCTTTGGCGTTCCAACAGTCGGCGGCGAAGTCAATTTCCACAGCCGCTACAATGGCAATATTCTGGTGAACGCCATGGCCGTGGGCCTCGCCGACGCCGACAAGATTTTCTATTCCAAAGCCAGGGGCGTTGGCCTCCCCGTCGTCTATCTCGGCGCCAAGACGGGCCGCGACGGCATTCATGGCGCCACCATGGCGTCCGCCGAATTCGATGACGACGCCGCACGAGAAGCGCCCGACGGTGCAGGTGGGCGATCCTTTCACCGAAAAATGCCTGCTTGAAGCCTGCCTCGAATTGATGGCCTCAGGCGCTGTCATCGCCATTCAGGACATGGGGGCCGCAGGCCTCACGTCGTCGGCGGTTGAAATGGGAGCCAAGGGTGATCTCGGCATCGAACTTAATCTCGACATGGTGCCCTGCCGCGAACCCCACATGACGGCTTATGAAATGATGCTGTCTGAAAGCCAGGAGCGCATGCTCATGGTGCTGCGCCCGGAACTGGAGAAACAGGCCGAAGCCATTTTCCACAAGTGGGGCCTGGATTTTGCCATCGTCGGCCAAACCACCGACACGCTGCGCTTTGTGATCAAGCACGAAGGCGAAGTGAAAGCCGACCTGCCCATCAAGCAGATGGGCGACGAGGCCCCGGAATATGACAGGCCATGGGTCGAGCCCAAGAAGCTGCCCGTCCTCAATGACGTGCCGCCCCCCAATGACCTGAAATCGGCGATCCTGAAAATCATGGGCTCGCCCGACATGTGTTCAAGGCGCTGGGTGTGGGAACAATATGATCATCTGATCGGCTCCAACACGGCGCAAATCCCCGGCGGTGACGCGGGCGTGGTGCGGGTGGGGCCCAACAAGGCAATTGCCGCTGACAACCGACGTAACACCCCGCTATGTGGAAGCCGATCCCTTCGAAGGCGGCAAGCAAGCTGTGGCCGAAAGCTGGCGCAATCTCGTATGCGTTGGGGCCGAGCCACTGGCCATCACGGACAACCTCAATTTTGGCAACCCGGAAAACCCTGAAATCATGGGCCAGCTCGTGCTTGCCATCAAAGGCATTGACGCGGCCTGCCGCGCGCTGGACTACCCGGTCGTTTCCGGCAACGTCTCGCTCTACAATGAAACCAATGGCCAGGCCATTCTGCCAACCCCGGCCATCGGCGGTGTTGGCCTGCTCGCCGACCTGAGCAAAATGACAACACTGGCCTTCAAGAATGAAGGCGATGCCGTCCTGCTGTTGGGTGGCCACGGCTCCCATTTGGGCCAATCCATATATTTGCGCGAAGTGCTGGGCCGTGAAGAAGGCGCGCCACCGCCTGTCGATCTGGCACGGGAAAAGCGCCACGGCGAGTTCGTGCGAAACCTCACCAATCATGGCCAAGTGACTGCTGTGCATGACATTTCCGACGGCGGCCTGGCCGCAGCGGTCATCGAAATGGCCATGGCCTCAGACCTCGGCGCCAATCTCGACGCCATGAACCATGAATCCCTCTTCGGCGAGGATCAGGCCCGCTATGTGCTCACCTGCGGGGTCTCGGAAGCCGCCAAAATCATCACCCAGGCCCATGTCAAAGGCATTGATGTCATGCGCATTGGAACGGTAACAGGCGGATGCGGCTTTGAAGTCCAGCGGAACTGATAATCAACTGGCAGAACTGAAAATCAGCCCATGAAGGCTGGTTCCCGGATTATATGGCGGGTTGAGCCTTTTAATGAGTAATTGTTTCTGGAAATCGATAACACTTTTCTGACTTTGCCCACAGGCACATCTATCCGCCCTGTAGTTTTGCAAGGCAAACATCTCCCGATTACATAGAGTTGTCGGTTCCAATCCACGATGATAAGGCGAGACGCAAAAAATTACGTTGTACGCACCATACCACTCACTTTATCAATGGGCACTGAAAACAAACTCAAGTTCTTCTTCGCTTTGTTCATCAGTCACACGGATAGTAACTCCGCAGCATCCCCTGGAAAGCTCGTATTGGCAGCCGACCCGCAAGAGCAGGAACTTTGACGACTGGAGTTTTGTAGGGATAGATGGCACTAGCAATCCTTGGTTTTCGTTAGTAATCGGATTTCTTGGCCTGGTCGTGGCTACCATTTGCGGAATTGCTTATCTCCTATGGATGAACGTTAGTGGCAGGTGGCCAAATACAGACAATCAATTTGAAGAAGAACAAAAAGCAGCCAAGCCAGTGATTAAAGCGAACCTCGATGAAGTAAACGACCCAACGGTTTGGCTGCCGGAATTTGCCAAACGAAAGAACGTGGCGTCGTTTCCACTCATATGAGTCATCCATTCCTTCAGGCGGCGCTTACGGCGGTCAAGGATTTCGGCTAGAAGAAACCCAAAATCCAAGACAGCTCGACGAAGAAAAGCGAGTTTATTTTGCAGCGAAAGAGAAAAACAATGTCTGACATTTAAAACTGGATCGACAATGAAGTGAAGACCAATGACGTGGTCCTCTTCATGAAAGGTACGCCTGATGCGCCCATGTGTGGCTTCTCCAACAAGGCGACGCAAATCCTCACTCACATGGGCGTGCCGTTCAAGGGCATCAACGTGCTGGACAGCGACGACGTGCGCCAGGGCATCAAGGACTACACCAATTGGCCCACCGTGCCACAACTCTATGTCAAAGGCGAATTTGTCGGCGGCAGCGACATCATGGTGGAAATGTTCCAGTCCGGCGAGTTGAAGCAATTGATGGAAGAAAAAGCGATTGCCTAACTCCCGCAGTTGACATCAGGTCAGGTGCCCGGCAAGTGTTGGGGGCCCGATGACCAACACCTACTCCTCCAAACAGCTGGCAATTCTCGCCCTCCTTGCCACCATGATTTTCTGGGGCTCGGCCGCCGTGTTCATGCGCACGCTGGCGCTCTCCCTTTCACCCGAAAATTCTCTGGCGCTGCGTTATGTTTTCATAACGGCCATCAATGTGGCGGTGCTTCTGGCGCTCGGCACCTGGCGCATCCCACGCGCTGATTGGGGCCGCTTTCTGATCGCAGGCCTTGCGGGAATGGGCGGCTACAACTGGTTCGTGAATGAGGGCTTCGCGCTGGTGCCGGCGGGACTTGGCACAATCATCACCATGGTGGAGCCGTTCATGATAGCGGTGCTCGCCTGGGCATTGCTCAGTGAAAAACTTTCGCGTTTCGTGTGGCTCGGATTGGCCATTGCCTCGATCGGCGCCATCGTATTGTTCTGGGATGATCTCACATCGGCGACGGGCTCAACCGTTTCAGTTCGTGGAATCATCTATCTGCTGTTCTGCTGCCTGTGCTGGGCGATCTACACCATCGCCGCAAAGCCCCTTTTGCAAACCTACGACAGCCTCACAGTGACCGCCATGACGATGACAATCGCAGCGCCGTTCATGATTGCGCTGGCATCGGATCCCCTCTTGCAGCTCGCCCAGCGCCTCGATCCGCGCCAATGGGCGGAGCTGGTTTACTTGATCGGGCCAAGCGGCCTGATTGGAACACTGCTGTGGAACTACGGCAGCAAGACCCTGACCGGCGCCGCAACCGGCATGTTCCTTTATCTCATTCCCGTTGTCGCGGTTGCTTGCGGCGCATTGATCCTGGCCGAACCCGTAACCGTCAATATTGTTCTTGGCGGCCTGCTCATGCTGGCAGGCGTCGCGGTTGTCCAGTTCGGTCCATCCCTTATCAAGGCAAGCTAGGCCCTAGACAAATTCGAAGCATCCGCTCAAACTTGCGCCACTCAACAAGCGGAACTCCACTATGCTAACCCTCTTCTACGCCCCCAACACGTGTTCACTGGCCTCCCATATCGCGCTGGAAGAAGCGGGGGCTGCCTTTGAGGCCAGGCGCCTGAATTTTGCTGAGGGTGATCAACGCAAGGCGGACTATCTCAAGATCAATCCCAAGGGCCGCGTTCCCGCCCTCATTACCGGTCATGGCATTCTGACTGAAACACCGGCCATCCTGGCCTACATCGCGCAAACCTATCCCGGGGCCAATCTGGCGCCACTGGACGATCCCTTCAAGTTTGCCCAGATTCAAGCTTTCAACAGTTACCTCTGCTCAACAGTGCACGTCGCCCATGCCCACCGCCCACGCGGCTCCCGTTGGTCGGATGATCCCGCGGCGATCGAATCCATGAAACTGAAAGTGCCGCAGAACATGGGCGATTGTTTCGGCATTATCGAACGTGGGTATTTCAAGGGGCCATGGGTGATGGGAGAGTCTTACACCATCTGCGATCCCTATCTCTTCACCATCGCGGGCTGGCTGGAGGGCGATGGTGTGGATCCAGCCCAGTTTCCAAAAGTGCTGGCGCACCGCGCCCGCATGGCGGCGCGCCCAGCGGTTCAAAAGGTTCTGAGCCGCGAGGCAGCCTAGCACCGTCGGCGATTGACGGGGCTGGTTTCCCCTGCCATGTCATGACGCCAAGATGGCTCACTCCGGCGCGACACCCCGCAGCACACTCCTTGCCGTGGCGGCGCTCGCCTTTGTCATCTTGATTTGGGGCATTACGCCGGTCTTCATCCGCTCTTTCGCCCTGGCCGCCGGAGCCGCCGACTCTCTCGTCATCCGCAATGCGCTGGTGTCGCTGCTGTTCCTGATTTTCCTGCCGTTCTTCGGCGGCTATCACATCGCCCGCGCCGATTGGGGCCGCCTCGCGCTGGTTTCCCTTGTTGGCATGCTCGGCTACAACATCGGCTCAGTGTTCGGCTTTTTCTATGCCCCGGCAAGCATCGGCGGCCTGATCATCGCCACCCAACCGCTTCTGATTGCCGTGCTGGCTGCCATGGTGGGCAGCGAAAAGCTCACCGCCGCCGCAATCCTCGGCCTCGCCATCTCCTTCGCCGGCTCGCTGGTCCTGTTCCAGGATGATGGAGCCGCCAAAATCCCCCGCAGCGAAATCCTGCTCGGCAGCGGATTGATCTTCCTCTCTGGGCTTGCATGGGCCGTCTATGTGATCTTCAGCAAGCCTCTCATCCAACGCTATGGGTCCTACAAGATCAGCGCGCTGACCTTGGCCATCGCCGCGCCGCCTCTGCTTGTTTTCGCGTCACGAAAAACCTGGGACGTGGCGCTCAGCCTCGATTCCAGCGCCCTGTTCTCACTGTTCTTCCTCGTGGTCATTGCCACATTCATCTCCCTGATGCTGTGGAACTACGCAACGGGCGCGCTTCGACCGACAACCGTTGGCGCATCGCTTTACCTCGTTCCCATTTTCGCCGTGCTGTCGGGCTACCTTTTTCTGAACGAACCCATCACCAGAAACACGCTCATCGCCGGTTCGATCATTCTCGCTGGCGTCGCCATCGCGCAGTTCGGCCCTTCCCTGAAATGGCGGGGAAAGCTCGGCGGCATCGCGGCCGTGCTGTTCGCCGTATCGGTCTGGGGCATGGTTCCCGTCGCCACCCGCTTTCTGGTGCTTGATGTGCAGCCGCAAACCGTGATGATCCTGCGGGTGTTTCCGGCGGGCATCATTGGCTTGCTTGCCGTTGCCTACTTGGGCGTGCGGCCCATGCCATGGGACGCATGGGCCCGCATCATCGCCGCAGCTGTCATCGGAAACGTCGGCTATCAGGTGCTCTCGATATTCGGCGCGCAACATATCCCGGCAAGCTGGATGGGCATGCTGTTCGGCCTTGAACCCGTTTTCATAGCGCTGTTTGCCGTGATGCTGGCGGGCGACCGGATGACTTCGTCGCTGATCGCCGGGCTGATCCTGGCGTTGACCGGAACCGCGGCCCTCATGCTCGGAAACCTCGTGGCCCCGGCCAAGGATGTGGGCCTGCTCGGCATCGTGCTTGTCACAATGGGCTCCATGGGCTGGGGCATTTACACGGTCCTCATCCGCCCCGTCTCGGCTGAGTTTGGCTCAACGCAGGTCGCCTGCCTCACCCTCGGCATTTCGGCATTCCCCATGCTGCTGTTTCTCACGCCTGAGTTTCCGCAAGCCCTGCAAGGCATGAACCTGCAACAAATCGGCGTCATGTCATTTGTCGTGGTCTTCTGCACATTTTTCGGAACCATCGCCTGGAACTTCGCATTGGGCCACATGTCGAGCGCGCTGGCTGGAATGTTTCTCTATATTCAACCCCTTGTCGCGGCGATTGGCGGCATCCTCCTTCTCGGCGAAAGCCTTAGCCTCACACTTGTGACCGGCGGCGCGTTCATCATAACAGGCGTGGCCATCGCCCAATTTGGCCCCAGTTTTCAAAAACCTGCCATGCGCGAAGATGACTTGCGCAATCAGGATGCCGGGCTACTATCGCGCCCATCATGAACACCGCAAGAACACCACTCCCCTGGTATTTCACCCCAGCGCTCGTCATCGTTTCCGGCTGCCTCGTGGCCATGGTGAATTTTGGGGTCCGCTCCAGCTTCGGCCTGTTCACCGCCCCCATTTCAGAAGCCCATCTATGGCCGCGCGAAATATTCTCTTTTGGGCTCGCGTTGCAGAACCTTCTCTGGGGCCTCGCAACACCACTGGCAGGCGCATTGGCTGATCGCTATGGCTCGGCCCGCGTGCTGATGGCCGGCGCTATTTTCTATGCGGCTGGCACTTTCATCATGGCCTATGCCGAGGCAGCCCTGCTGTTTCACGCGAGCGCCGGCATCCTGGTTGGCATCGGCGTGGCCATGTCCTCCTTCGGCATCGTCATGGCGGCTCTCGGCCGCATTGTGCCGCCTGAAAAACGCTCCTGGGCCTTTGGCATCGCAACGGCCTCGGGCTCCCTCGGCCAGTTCATCTTCGCGCCCATCGGCGGCGCGCTTATCGCGGCCTATGGCTGGCACAACGCTCTTATCGTCCTGGCGGCCTCGACACTTCTGATCCTCATATTTGCCCTGCCCCTGATGGCCCATAACACTTCCGGCAGCAAGGCAGACGCAGGCGAGGCCAATATCACCATGCGCCAGGCCATTGCTGGCGCATTTGGCAGCAGCTCTTATATTTTGCTGGTTTCCGGCTTTTTTGTCTGTGGCTTCCAGCTTGCCTTCATCACGGTGCATCTGCCGCCTTATCTGAATGAACATGGCATCGGCGTTGAGGAAGCAGGCTTCGCCATCGCCGCAATTGGCCTCTTCAATGTGGCCGGTTCCTATGTTTCGGGCATGATCGGCGGAAAATTCCAGAAGAGAATTCCGCTCAGCCTGATCTACATCCTGCGCTCAGTGGCGGTTGCGGCCTTCATCTCGTTTCCCATAACGCCACTGACAACTCTGCTTTTCACCTCGGTCATTGGCTTCCTCTGGCTCTCGACCGTGCCCCTCACCATGGGGCTTGTCACCGTCATGTTTGGCACGCGCTACATGGCAACGCTGTATGGCTTTGTGTTCCTCAGCCACCAGATCGGGTCGTTCTTCGGTGTGTGGCTGGGCGGCAGGCTTTACGATCAATTCGGCTCCTATGATCCTGTCTGGTGGATGGGCGTGGGGCTCGGCATCTTCGCAGCCCTGGTACATTTGCCAATCAGGGAGTCCCCGCGCTCCCCAATTCGCCGCTGGTTAGATCCATGCGCTGGTCTGGCCACCGTCTCGCGATAACATTTTTTCTAAGTGTGATCGGACTGTGGATCATCGTCATGGCGGTTCTCATGCGGCAGGGTTCGTTGCCTCCCGAAGCCTCCGGCCCGATGCTTGCCGTGTTTGAGCCCGGCACCGCGCCTGATGACATATTTGCGAAACTTGTAAACGCCGGCGCAAAGCCAATTCGGGAAACGGCCTTCGGTTTCATCTGGGTTGTGGCGGGCGATGAACCGGGGCTTGCCGGAAGGCTGGCGGGGCAAGGCGCCATCGGCGCCTACCGCGAATTGCCATTGAACCCTTCTATTGCCGGTTGCTTCGCCCTTGCTGACGCAAAAATTGCGTCATACACTGGCCTGCGATGAATGCCATCGAACAGCTCAAAGCCAATGTGGCCGCGCCTTTCAACCAAGCGCGGGCCATGCCGAAGGCTGTTTACACCTCGCCGGAATTTGTGGCGACTGAGGAAGAAAACATCTTCCGCAAGGAATGGTTCTGCGTGGGCCGCGCCAGTTCACTGGCAAGTCCCGGTGACTACGCAACACTCGAACTGAGCCACCAGCCGATCATGGTCATCCGCGATCATGACGGAAAGCTTCGCGCCCAATCCAACGTTTGCCTGCACCGCATGTCAATTCTGCTCAAAGGCTCCGGCAACACCAAAGGCATCGTGTGCCCGTATCACGGCTGGAGCTACAATTTGAACGGCAACCTGCGGGCCGCCGCGGCCATGAAGCTGAACGATGGTTTCTGCAAGGACAATTACAGCCTGCCGCAGGTCCGCTGCGAGGTGTGGCTCGGCTGGATCATGGTTTCGCTCAATCCGCATGCCGTATTGCCACAGGAAAAATTCGCGGCTGTCGAGGACCTGATCGCCGACTATGGCATGGAGGATTATGTCGAGAGTTTTCAGGAGCATCACGTCTGGGATACGAACTGGAAAGTGCTCGCTGAAAATTTCATGGAGAGCTACCACCTGCCCGTCTGCCATGCCGGAACAATTGGCGGCCTGTCGAAGCTCGATGAAATGGTCTGCCCGCCCGGCCTGCCGACGTTCAACTATCACACCATCCTGAAGGACGACCGCCTCAAGATAGCGCTGGCGCACCCCTCCAACACGCGCATGCAAGGCGACCGGCGGCGGATGACGTTCCTGCTGGCCATCTACCCCAGCCTGCTGATCACTTTGACGCCCGGCTACTTCTGGTATCTGTCATTGCATCCGCAAGGCCCCGGCCAGGTGCGCATCATCTTCGGCGGCGGCATGTCCCCGGATTACGCACATGACGCGGACGCGCAAGCCCATTTCAAGCAGTTGAAAACCCTGCTGGACGAAGTCAATGTCGAAGACAGGGGCTGCACCGAGCGCGTCTACCGCGGCCTCTGCTCCGAAATGGCCAAACCCGGCCATCTCTCGCATCTCGAGAGGCCGAATTACGATTTCGCGACCTATTTGGCTTCGCAGTTGTAAAGGACCCTCATCCGCCCTTCAGTTATCAGCGTGAGTAGTATTCCACCACGTAGTTCGGTTCCATCTGAACGGGATAGGGAACGTCCGTCAGCGCCGGCACACGCACCAGTTTCGCCGTCATTGCCTTATGATCGACTTCCACATAGTCAGGAACATCGCGCTCGGCCAGTTGGATGGCTTCCAGGACAACGGCGAGTTCCTTGGACTTCGCCGTGAGCTCAAGCGCATCGCCCGGCTTGATCCGCATGGAAGCGATGGTGACGCGGCGGCCATTCACCTTCACATGGCCATGGCTCACAAACTGGCGGGCGGCGAACATGGTGGGAACAAATTTCGCGCGGTAGACAATCGCGTCCAGTCGGCGCTCAAGGAGGCCAATCAGGTTTTCCGACGTGTCACCCTTCATGCGCGAGGCTTCTTCATAAACCTTCGAGAACTGGCGCTCGGAAATATTGGCGTAATAGCCTTTGAGCTTCTGCTTGGCCTTGAGCTGAATGCCGTAATCCGACATCTTGCCCTTGCGGCGCTGGCCATGCTGGCCGGGGCCATATTCACGCTTGTTAACGGGGCTTTTGGGGCGGCCCCAGATGTTTTCACCCATGCGGCGGTCGATTTTGTGCTTAGCGGGTTGGCGCTTTGTCATTTACGGTTCTCCATAACCATTTCAGTTGGAACCCACCCTCCTCTTCCGGTCTCCCGGCCGACAGAACTTCGAAAAGCTCACGGGCAAGCAAGCGTGGGCTTCTAGCGGAGGGACCACCCCATGTCAAACTGGCAAATCAATGATTTCATGGGTCGAAAAACCCATTCTCGTATAAGCGGTTAGCGATTTCAAGGCATTGCCATCTGGCGAGGTCAGAAGCACGCTATTAGCCCTTGGAGCCACCCGGCCGGCGCCCAACGGCCTGGTGTTCGACAAAACATCACTCACGCGCCGCGCGATGGCAGGCGCAGGGTCGAGATAGTCAACCTCCCATGGCGCAACCAGTTTCATTTCCTCGACGAGCAGTGGATAGTGGGTGCAGCCCAAGACCACCACATCGGTTTTCCTGCCGTCTTTGGTTCGAAAGACAGGGGAAATCTCCTGGCGCACCTTCTCGAGATCGGGCGCTTCGCCTTTGAGCTTGCGCTCGGCGATTTCGGCCAAATGCCCGGCCCCATGCAATATGACCTCGCAATGAAACGCATAGGTGTGAATGAGGGCGCGGGTGTATTCCCGGCTGACGGTGCCGGGCGTTGCCAGCACGCCGATGACATTGGTTTTGGTCAGAGCCGCCGCAGGCTTGATGGCGGGAACCGTGCCCACAAAAGGAACAGCAAATTTTTCCCGCAGAGCCCCCATTGCAAGGGTTGAAGCCGTGTTGCAGGCGATCACCACAATGTCTGGCTTGGTGTGGGCGATCAGCGCTCCCACCACAAGAACTATGCGCGCAACCAGCGCATCTTCCTTCCAGGCGCCATAGGGAAAACCGGCATTGTCTGCCGCATAAACCAAATCCGCCTCCGGCGACTGGGCGCGGACACAGCTGGCGACCGTCAATCCGCCCATGCCAGAATCAAAAATCAGAATGCGCGGCGCCATCACTCTTGCGGCTCCTTCCGCCGGAGATGGGTGCGGGTCAGTGAAGACACCATGCCCCGCAATGACTTTATTTCCTGTTCGGTCAACTCTGCCCGCATGAACAAGTTGCGGATGTTGCGCAGCATCGTCGGCTTCTTCTTATCAGTCTTGAAGAATCCGGCTTCATCAAGCTCTTGCTCAAGATGGCCGAAGAATCCGAAGAGCTCATCCTTGGTCGCAGGCCGTGTGTCGGGCATTTGCAAGCCAGGGCCATCAAGGGCTGCAAGTTCATGGGTTTGCTGGCCCAGCGTTTCAGCCTGGTTCTTGAACCATTCATACCCCATGAGCAGAACGGCCTGTGCGATATTGATCGAGGCAAAGGCCGGGTTCACCGGCGCCGTGACGATGATGTCAGCCAGCGAAATCTCCTCATTGCTCAGGCCAAAGCGCTCGCGCCCAAAGAGCATCGCAATCTTTTCGCCGCGTCCGATGCGCGCGCGCATGTCATGACCCGCCTGTTCCGGCGTGATCACTTCCTTGATCATGTCGCGGGGGCGCGCGGTGGTGGCATAGACATAATTCACATCGGTGAGCGAGGCCGCCACATCATCGTAGACTTTGGCCCCCTCAACAATCCAATGGGCGCCAGATGAGGCATTGAGTGCTTTTTCATTGGGCCAGCCATCCCTGGGCGCCACCAGCCGCATCTCGTGCAGGCCAAAATTCGCCATGGCGCGCGCCGCCGTGCCGATATTCTCGCCAAGCTGCGGATGCGCCAGCACCACAAGGGGTGCGGGACCTAGAATCTGGTTTTGCGTTTTGTCGGTGCCTGCCATGTCAAAACGGGAATTAGCGAAGTTGAAAGCGCGGCGCTAGGTTTTTCCTTGCAGCCTCTTGATCACCCGCAATTCGGGAAACCAGCGGGCCCACAGGCCGGCAACCGCCATGGTTCCCGCGCCGCCAACGGCAACCGCCGCCACCGTGCCTATGACAGCCGCCATGACACCGGCGCGGAATTCGCCCAGTTCATTCGACGCCCCGATGAAAACCCGGTTCACAGCGTTGACGCGGCCGCGCACATTGTCCGGCGTCCAGAGCTGCATCAGTGTTTCGCGCACATAGACGCTCACCATGTCAAACCCGCCCATCAGCATGAGGGCTGTGATAGATAATGGCACATAGGTTGAAAGCCCGAACACGAGGGTGGAAAACCCGAAGGCCGCCACGCAAATGAACAGGATCGCGCCCGCCTTGTCCTTGATCGGAAAACTCGCCAAATAGAGCGCGACGGCAATTGCGCCAATGCCAGGCGCTGAGCGCAACAAGCCAAGCCCCCACGGCCCTACATCCAAGATGTCGCGTGCATATACTGGCATGAGCGCCACGGCGCCTCCCAGCAACACCGCGAAAAGATCAAGCGAGATGGCACCCAGCACAACTTTTTCATGCCTGATAAACTTGAAGCCTGCGAGAAGTGTTGCGAGATTGGTTTCCTGGGCATGGTTTTTCTGTGGAACCGAGCCGATGAAATTCACAAACACAACGGCAAGCAGCAGCAGTGCCACCGCCGTGCCATAAGCCGATGAACCGGAAACGCCGTACAGCAAACCGCCTGCAACAGGGCCCGTAATGGTGGTTACCTGCCAGATCATGCTGTTGAGCGAAATGCCATGCGCGATGGCCTCGGGCGGCAGGAGATTGGGCGCCAAGGCATCAGCCGCCGGATTTATGAAGGCTCGCGCGAAGCCCAAAACCACCAGGATGCCGAAAATCGGCAAGACACCAAGGCCTGCGTTGAATGTGATGTATAGAAATCCAGCGGCGCAAAGCACCTCAATCGCGAAGCAAACGCTGATGATCAGCCGCCGGTTGAATTTGTCGGCGACCAATCCGGTGACGAGCACCATCAACAAGGCCGGCAGGAACTGCGCCAAACCCACAAACCCAAGATCCAATGGATTGCGCGTCAGGTCATAGACCTGCCAGCCCACAGAAACCGACATGATCTGCACGGCAAATCCGGCGGCACCCAGGGCCAGCATGTAGAATACGTAAGGTATGTGGTGAAAAGCATTGGAAGACGCCGGCATGTCCCCTCGTGCCACGGGGCGGATATGCTTGTCAAAAACTCTCTTTCTAGATGCATATGCGCCTGCTATAGCAGCCCCAAATTCCCGCGCAAATCATGAGGTTTCCCAAATGGCCAAGATAAAAGTCGCCAATCCTGTTGTTGAGCTTGATGGCGATGAAATGACCCGGATCATTTGGGATTTGATCAAGAAGAAGCTCATTCACCCCTATCTTGATGTCGATTTGCACTACTACGACTTGTCCGTTGAAAACCGGGACGCCACCAATGACCAGGTGACCATCGATTCAGCCAACGCCATCAAAAAGCATGGCGTTGGCGTCAAATGCGCGACCATCACGCCTGATGAGGCGCGCGTGAAGGAATTCAACCTCAAGCAGATGTGGAAATCGCCCAACGGCACAATCCGCAATATTTTGGGCGGCGTCATTTTCCGCGAACCCATCATCTGCAAAAACGTGCCCCGCCTCGTTCCCGGCTGGACCAAGCCCATCATCATCGGCCGCCATGCCTTTGGCGATCAATACCGCGCCACGGATTTCACCTTCCCCGGCAAGGGCACGCTCACCATCAAGTTTGTGGGCGACGATGGCAAGGTGATTGAAAAGGAAGTGTTCAAATCGCCTGGCGAAGGCGTCGCCATGGCCATGTACAACCTCGATGACTCGATCAAGGAATTCGCCCGCGCCAGCCTGAACTACGGGCTGCTCCGCAAATACCCGGTGTATCTCTCGACCAAGAACACCATCCTCAAAGCCTATGACGGCCGCTTCAAGGATATTTTCCAGGCCATTTTTGACGCCGAATTCAAGGCTGATTTCGACAAAGCCAGCATCACCTACGAGCACCGCCTGATCGACGACATGGTGGCCTCGGCGATGAAATGGACCGGTGGCTATGTCTGGGCCTGCAAAAACTATGATGGCGATGTGCAATCAGATTTGGTGGCGCAGGGCTATGGTTCGCTCGGCCTGATGACATCCGTATTGATGACGCCCGATGGCAAGACAGTTGAAGCCGAGGCCGCCCACGGAACCGTGACGCGCCACTACCGCTTGCATCAACAGGGAAAGCAGACGTCGACAAACTCCGCCGCCTCGATCTTCGCGTGGACCGGCGGCCTCAAGCACCGGGCCAAGCTGGACGGCAATGCGGCCCTGGCGAAATTCGCCGCAACCCTTGAGGCCGTGACCGTCGCAACGATTGAGGAAGGCGGCATGACCAAGGATTTGGCGGTTCTGGTGGGGCCTGAGCAAACCTGGCTTTCAACCGAAGGCTTCATCGATGCAATTGACAAGAACCTGCAAAAAGCAGCCGGATAAGAAAAGGCTACGCCGCCCGCTCCACCGCATCGAGAACGCCCGGCAGGTCAATAGGCTTGCCAAACACGCCCATGGCGCCCGCCGCCATGGCCTTCTTCAACAAGTCATCCGCGCTATAGCCCGTCATGAAATAGATTTTCGCGTTCGGCCTTTCGGCGCGGATCTCGAGGAAACTATCGACGCCATTCTTGCCTGGCATCATGACATCGAAAAACCCAAGATCGAAGTCGCGCAGGCGATAGGCATCCACCGCATCCTGCCCGCTGTAGGCGACACTCACTGTGTGATCATCCATGGCAAGAAGTTCGGCCAATGATTCGGCATTGTCTACGTTGTCATCGAGAACCAGAATCGAAAGCTTGCGTCCCATTTCGCGCGATCCATCCCATGCAACCGGATAAGCGACTCATTCCCCAACGAATCCCGTTCTTGAGTTAGCAAAAGTCCGGCTCATCATCAACCATGGGCGCGAGAAGAGAAACTGTCATGCCGCATGCTCTCCGATTTCAGACCGCGCGGGCAGCCACAGGGTGAAAACCGCGCCCTGCCCTTCGGTCGATCCGATGTCAAGGCCGCCATTGTGCTGTTCGAGAATTTGCTCCACCGCCGAAATTCCAAGCCCTGTGCCAAAGTTCTTTGTGGTAAAGAGTGGTTCGCGAATTTTGTGCAGGTTCTCAGCTGAAATGCCGGGGCCATTATCCGAGACGGTGATCTCGACCCGTCGCGACGTTAGTCTCGTGCTGATGGAAATCACCGGGGTTTCCGTATAGCGGGACTTTGGATCATCCCCCTTGCCGACCAGGGCTTCCGAAGCATTCGAAATCAGGTTGATGATGGCGCGTTCAAAGCGCCCCGGCTCAATCTCCACAGTCCTGTCGCCAAGGCCAAAATAGCATTCGATCGAAACAATCTCAGGCAGCTTCTGGGCCTCCATTTGAACCAGCTTCTCAAGCCACGCGTCAAGAACAATGGGCTCGGGCTTCACCGGCTTGGAGCGCGAGAAATCAAGCAGCTGCGTTATGATGTTGTCGCACCGGATGACGCCGCTGTTGATGCGCTGCAGCTGCGGCTCGACGCCAAGCCCCTTGTCCATGAGCTTGCGCGACAGGAGATAGGTTGACGTTCGAACCGTGCTCAGGGGATTGCGCAGTTCATGCGCGACCGTGGCGGTGAGATTTCCAAGCTGCGCCATCTTGCCTTTGCGCAGAGCTTCTTCCTGGGCTTCCCGCAATTTCGCGATATTCTCATTCAGTTGGCCATTGAGAACACCCATGTCATGATTGACAAGCTGTATTTCCTTGGAGAAAGCCAGCGCCTGTTCATGGGAATCTGCAAGTTCCGCATTGGTCCTTTCAAGTTCGGTGAATTTTCGTTTGAGCAGCCGCCCAATGACAAGTCCGTAAGAGGTGAAACAGCATGTTGCCAGGACAAACGCCCAGCTCACGAAGTATTCGAATTTCTGCAATCGGGACAGGTTCAACTCAGAACCATTCAACGACGCAAGTTTGGCGCGCCCGATAAGCTGGCCAAGGGTCAACGAATCAAGCCGCAATGACGTGTAGCTGGCTTGCAGCCGCGAAATGGCCGATTGGACAGTGTTGGCATTGCCAGCCCTTGCTTCAGTTGAAATGCTTGCCGCAGAATTCTGCATGGCCAGCTTCGCCGCGTCCATGTGATCAAGCAACGAAATCGCCCTTTGGGCGGATTTTTCGTCAAAGCTGAGCAGGATTTTCCGGCGCAATTCCGCGGATTGCAAATCCAACTCCCGGACTTTGGAATTGAAAACACCGTCAGCGCTATCCAGCGCGCCCGCCGCAAGCGGCTTGCCATACTCCGCCTGCGCGTCGGTCGCGAGACTGGAAATCAGCAGCGAATGGCTTAACTGAGAATCAAATTCCGCCTCCTCGGCCTGCCTTTTCTGGTGAAACCCCAAAACCAGATTGTTGAGATACAAGCCAAAGAATATCGTGGCCAGGTTAAGCGCCGCGATGAGGAAATAGACACGGTGCATCTTGGGCCATGGTCTTTGCCCAATACCCGAAGTTGCCTTGCCCCACATTCCGCGCGCCCCTTTTGGCCAAGCCTCCCGGCCCGTTGAATTTCCAGATTGCGGCTCTTATGGTAAACAAAGGGTTGAAATCTCAGGAACTGGGCTAAGGCGTTGGAGAAAGACGAAAAATTCTCAGGTGGCTGCCAATGCGGAGCGTTGCGTTTTGGCATCACTGGAAGTCCCGGAAGGGCCGGAATATGCCACTGCCGCATGTGCCAAAAAGCTTTCGGCTCCTGGGGGGCCGCGCTGGTGAGTGTTTCCCTGAAAAACTTCCGATGGACTCGTGGAAAACCGCAAGAGTTCAGGTCATCGCCAATCGTGGCGAGGGGCTTTTGCGCAGACTGCGGCACACCGCTTTACATGCGTGAAGACTCTGATCCCAACATTGAGATCGCCATGGGCGCCTTTGACGAGCCAAACCGGCTTGGACCGATCGTAGAACAGGTGGGCATCGAAAGCCGCGTTGCCTGGTTCAACGACATGCATTTGGCGCCTGCGCAAACAACCGCAGAGACCCGCTCGCCCGAGGATTTGGCCAGGCTGAAAAGCCTGCAGCACCCTGACCATGACACTGACCACTGGCCGTAGCTATTTCAAAAGAGCCTTGATGGCGTCAAGCGCCGCTTCAGCCTTGCTGGCATCCGGCCCGCCGGCTTGAGCCATATCAGGCCTGCCGCCGCCACCCTTGCCGCCAAGCACGGCGGAACCTGCCCGCACCAAATCAACAGCGCTGAGTTTCGCCGTGAGATCGTTGGTGACGCCCACATAAAGACCCGCCTTACCATCTTCGCTTCGGCTGAGAATGGCCACGACGCCGGAAACAATCGCTACCTTGCAGTCATCCACAAGGCCCTTGAGCGCCTTGGGATCCATCTCGCCCAGGATGCGGGTCATGAACTTGACGCCATTCACAACTTGCGTATCTTGCTCTCCGCTTGATTTGCCGCCGCCGAGGGCCAATGATCTTTTGGCTTCGGCCAAATCGCGCTCAAGTTTTTTTCGGTCATCCACGAGGCTTTCGATGCGAGCCAGCAACTCTGACGGTGAGGTTTTGAGAACGGCCGCCGCGGCCGTCACTCGGGCATCCTGCTGCTCCAGATATTCACGCGCCGCAGCTCCTGCCAGGGCTTCCATGCGCCTGACGCCCGCCGCCGATCCGCTCTCAGAGACAACCTTGATCAGGCCGATATCGCCGGTGCGCGAGACATGCGTGCCGCCGCAAAGTTCAAGAGAATAAATCGGCCGGGCAGCGCCCTCTTCATTGCGCCCCATGGACACAACGCGGACTTCATCGCCATATTTTTCGCCAAACAGCGCCATGGCGCCTTCCGCCACTGCCGCGTCAACCGACATCAATCTTGTATTCACAGGCGAATTTTGAAGAACAATATTATTGGCCATGGTTTCAACGGCCTTGATCTCACTGGCGCTCATGCCCTTGTTGTGGGAGAAATCAAACCGCAGCCGATCAGGTTCCACCAGAGAGCCCTTCTGGGCCACGTGCGCGCCAAGTGTCTTGCGCAACGCCTCATGCAAAAGGTGGGTGGCTGAGTGATGCTGGCGGTTGCCCGAGCGGCGGCCATGGTCGACACGCAGCTCAACGGCATCGCCAATGGCAAGCGAACCGCTTTCCACCTTGCCTTCATGGATAACAAGGTCGCCGACGCGCTTTTCCGTGCCGGTCACGCGGAATACTGCGCCGCTGGCGGTCTTGATCACGCCATGGTCGCCGGTTTGACCGCCGGACTCGGCGTAGAACGTCGTCTGGTTGACGACGATCGCGGCCGTGTCTCCCGCTTCCAGCTTCTCCACTTTTTTCCCACCAGCGACAATTGCCGTCACAACGCCTTCGGCGGTCTCGGTGTCATAGCCCAAGAATTCCGTGGCTCCCACGGTGTCGCGGATTTCAAACCAGATCGTGTCCGTCTTGGCCTCGCCCGAGCCTTTCCAGGCGCGCCGCGCTTCGGTGCGCTGCACATTCATGGCCGCATTGAAACTTTCCGTGTCAACCACAATGCCACGCGAACGCAAAGCATCCTGGGTCAAATCAAGCGGAAAACCATAGGTGTCATAGAGCTTGAATGCCGTTTCGCCCTTGAACACATCGCCCTTGCCCATGCCTTGCGACTCGTCGTCAAGAATGCGGAATCCACGCTCCAGGGTTTTGCGGAAACGGGTTTCCTCCAGGCGGAGCGTTTCAGTGATCATGTCCTGGTTCTGCGCCAGTTCCGGATAGGCCGCCACCCATTTCGCGAACCAGTGTTGGCACCAGTTTCCACATCAGTGGTTCGCGCTGGCCCAGCAACTCGCCATGCCGCATGGCGCGGCGCATGATGCGGCGCAGAACATAACCCCGGCCTTCATTGGAAGGCAGCACGCCATCGGCGATCAGGAACGATGAAGCCCGCAAGTGATCGGCTATCACCCGGTTGGAGGCCTTGTTCTTGCCTTCGGCGGCGACACCCGTCTTTTCAACGATTGACGATATCAGGGCGCGGAACAAATCTGTTTCGTAGTTGTCGTGGGTGCCCTGCAGAACCGCGGCCATGCGCTCCAATCCCATGCCTGTGTCAATCGAGGGCTTGGGCAGGCTGACGCGCTCTTGTTTGCTCACCTGCTCATACTGCATGAAAACCAGGTTCCAGATTTCAATGAAGCGGTCGCCATCAGCATCGGCGCTTCCCGGAGGGCCACCTGGAATCCTGTCGCCATGGTCATAGAATATCTCAGAGCACGGGCCGCACGGGCCGGTGTCGCCCATCGACCAGAAATTATCCGATGTCGGTATTCGGATGATGCGACTGTCGGGAAGGCCCGCGATCTTTTTCCACAGCCCAAAGGCTTCATCATCCTCGGAGAAGACGGTGACCGTGAGCTTGTCCGCAGACAAGCCATATTCCCTGGTGACCAGCTCCCACGCCCATTCGATAGCGTTTGGCTTGAAATAGTCGCCGAAGGAGAAGTTGCCGAGCATTTCGAAGAATGTGTGATGCCGCGCCGTGTAACCGACATTATCGAGGTCATTGTGCTTGCCGCCGGCGCGCACGCATTTCTGCGCCGTGGTGGCGCGGCTGTAGGGGCGGCGCTCCGCGCCAGTGAACACGTTCTTGAATTGCACCATGCCCGAATTGGCGAACATGAGGGTTGGATCGTTGCGCGGCACCAGAGGCGAGGAGGCCACAATCTCGTGGCCCTGCTTTCTGAAGAAATCCAGGAATGTGGAGCGGATTTGAGCAAGGCCAGTCATGTGATTTCCAACGTCTCTTTCAGAAAGTTCAAACTTCAAGGAATGGCATGTTCTTTAAGGGGCAAGGTGGCCCGCTGTCCAGAATTACTCGCAAAAAGGCCGTATCCCGCGTGGGGGCGGTGATGCCCCAAAACAAAACAGCGTCCTCCGGGGGCAACGGAGGACGCTTCGCCTGCGGTGCGGGGAAACACCGGCAATGCCTGCCACCCCTAACAAAGGCGGCAGGAAATCAAGTCAGGAGCAATTACTCGTCAGAGTCTTCGGCGGCGGAGGCGCCAATCGTGATCTTGGCCGCGATCAATCCCGCGTTGGCGCGGATAGCAGCTTCGATCGCATTGGCCATATCCTGGTTTTGCCGCAGGAATTCCTTGGCCTTGTCGCGGCCCTGCCCGATGCGTTCGCCATTATAGGAGTACCAGGAGCCGGATTTCTCAACCACGCCAGCCGTCACGCCAAGATCAACCAACTCGCCAACCTTGGAAATGCCCTCGCCATACATGATGTCGAACTCAACCATCTTGAACGGCGGCGCCACCTTGTTCTTGACCACCTTGACGCGGGTCTGGTTGCCGACAACCTCTTCGCGGTCCTTGATGGCCCCGATGCGGCGGATATCCAGCCGAACGGACGCGTAAAATTTCAGCGCATTGCCGCCCGTCGTGGTTTCCGGACTGCCGAACATCACGCCAATCTTCATGCGGATCTGGTTGATGAAAATAACCATGCAATTGGATTTGGAAATCGAGGCGGTGAGCTTGCGCAGCGCCTGGCTCATCAAACGCGCCTGCAAGCCGGGAAGCGAGTCGCCCATTTCGCCTTCAAGCTCAGCCTTGGGTGTGAGGGCCGCGACCGAATCAATAACCAGAATTTCAATGGCGCCGGAACGCACCAGCGTATCGGCGATTTCAAGCGCCTGTTCGCCCGTGTCGGGCTGGGAAATCAGCAAATCGTCAATGTTCACGCCAAGCTTCTTGGCATAGGCCGGATCCATCGCATGCTCGGCATCCACAAAGGCGCAAATTCCGCCGCGTTTTTGCGATTCCGCGATCGTTTGCAGCGCCAGCGTCGTTTTGCCGGAGGATTCAGGGCCATAAATCTCAATCACGCGGCCACGCGGCAAGCCGCCGATCCCCAGCGCGATATCAAGCCCCAGCGAACCTGTTGAAATTGATTCGATTTCGAGAGCCGTGTTGGCCCCGAGCTTCATGATCGAACCCTTGCCAAAGGCCCGCTCAATTTGACTTAACGCAGCATCAAGCGCTTTGCTCTTGTCCATGTCAGAAGTGTTTTCAACAACCTTAAGGTTCGTCTGCCCCATCACCATACTCCTTTATTCAGATGCCTCGCCCGGCGCAATCAAATTACTATGTACCAGCGATGTTTTTGTTATGTTCTAATTTTGTTCTAAAGACAAGAACTATTTTCTGCCAGTCCACAAAATCAGCTGTCCATGACTTCCTTAACCTTTTCGACCAGCTGCTTGAGCGAAAATGGCTTCGGCAGGAAGGCGAAATCCGTCTGCCCTTCAAGATTTTTCTCGAAGGCGTCTTCGGCGTAGCCGGAAACGAAGATGACCTTGGTTTTCACGCCGCGTCGGCGCAATTCGCGAAGCATCGTGGGCCCGTCCATTTCCGGCATCACCACATCCGAAAGAATAAGGTCAAACCCTTCCTTCTGGGCCGCCATGACCTCCAGGGCGCGCTCGCCCGAGTCGGCCTCAACAACCGAGTAGCCGCGGGACGAAAGAGCGCGAATGGCAAAAGCCCGAACGGCGTCCTCGTCTTCAACCAGCAGGATGCGGCCCTTGCCCGTAAGGTCAGAGCGCTTCTCCTTTGCCTCGTCCTTGGCCACAGCCGCCAGCACTTCGGCTTCCTTTGGATAATGACGCGGCAGATAAATGCTGAAGGTCGTGCCCTTGCCGACAACACTGTCACAGAAGATGAAGCCGCCTGTTTGCTTCACGATGCCGTAGACGGTTGAAAGGCCAAGCCCGGTTCCCTTGCCAACATCCTTGGTTGAGAAGAACGGCTCCCAGATTTTCTGGACGATGTCGGCGGGAATGCCCGACCCGGTGTCCCGCACTTCACACAGCACATATTCGCCCACCGGCATCGGCTCACGCACGATGGCCCTGGACTCTTCTTCGCTGATATTCTTGGTCGCCACAAAAAGTGTTCCGCCCCGTGGCATGGCATCGCGGGCGTTGACGGCCAAATTGATGATCACCTGCTCAAATTGGTGAATATCGACAAGCACCAAGCCAAGGTCCCGGGCGTGGCTGACCTTGAGCTCGACTTTTTCTCCCAGGACCCGGCCCAGAAGATTTCCAAGCTCGGACATGGCGTCCGTCAGCGAATGCACCTTCGGCTGCAGGGTTTGCTTGCGCGAAAACGCCAGCAGCTGCCGAACCAGATTCGCCGCCCGGTTGGCGTTTTGCTTGATGTTCATGATGTCGGCGAAGGCCGGATCAGTTGGCCGCATCTTGGCCAGCAGGAGATCGGCAAAGCCGATGATGGGGGTGAGCACATTGTTGAAGTCATGGGCGATGCCGCTTGCGAGTTGGCCCACCGCCTGCATTTTCTGGCTCTGCGCCAATTGAACTTCCAGCGCCTTGCTTTCGGTCTTGTCAACCGCGAAGACCGTGAAGTTTGGCGAGCCTCCACGCAGCCGCGCGAAGGAAAACTGAACCAGCCGCGGATTGCTGTCGTGGACGGTCGCATCGACAGTGACAATGGAATCCTTGTGCGCCTGAATTTTTTCAAGCCCCAGGCTAAGTGCAACGCGATCGCCTTCAATGACCATCGCATCCAAGTTCGCGCCGCGCCGCGCCCTCGGCGAGAAGGAAATGAACATGGAGTTCGCCGACTGAATGACGCCCTGCGGATCAATTTCAGCGACACCTATGGGGGCAACCGCCACAAACCGCGCCAGGGCGTCGCTGTCTTCCCTGCTGGATTTTTTATCCGGCCGGGGGACAACCAGGGTTCGCGCCGGAAGCATCTTGGCGTTCTCGTCGAAATCCACCCGGTGAATGATCTCGACCGGCAAGACCGAACCACTCTTGCTGGTGAGATCGAGGTTGAACAACTCGGTCCGCCCGCCACTCGCGATTGGCTGCACAGCGGTCAACAGCTTGGCCCCCTCGTCACCCAGAACATCGCTGAGTTGCAACTCGCCGCCCTGGCTTTCGGCCACATCAAGGCCCAGCCACTCGGCCAGCGTGGCATTCAGATAATCAACTTTCTTGCTTGGCAATGTGGAAAAAAAACCAGCTGGCGCGTGGTCAAGATAGGTGATGATGAATTGCAAGCGGCCAAACGCCTGCTCCTGCTTCGCGCGGTCATGGCTGACATCCTGCAAGCGCCAGAGGACATAGCCATGCTTGGACAAATCAATGACGGGAGCGACGCTTATTTTAAGCCATCGCGGCGCATCGGGGCTGGCGCCCGGAGCGGAAGAACCTGCAGGCACGCGGATTTCGCGGTAATCGTTTTTGCCCTCCAGCGCCGCCTGGGCCAATTGATAGATTGGCTCCACAAACGCCGCTTGCCCTGAATACATCAAATCCAGTCCGACAAGCCGGCCGATGCCTGCGGCCTTGACGAGCTTGAGATACGCCGCATTGCCATAAACCGCCCGGGATTTGTTGTCGGTCACCACGCATGCATCGCCGATCGCGTCAGTCAGGCCATCAAAGAATGTGCGGGTTTGGTTTCTCCTTTCAAACCGCAAAAATCCCGCCAGATATCCAAAAATGGCGAACAACCCCACAAAAGAAAGCAAAGCGCCAACGATAATCAGCCACAGGGAAAATTGCGACTTCAGGACCCAGACTGTCGCGATGACAATCGACGCCAGCAAAATAGACACAGCCAGCGACAGCACCGCATAACCGCTGCCTCCAACCAAAGCCCTGCTGGCCGCCTCAATTTTCTCAGAAGGACCGTTTTCCGCCATCAAATTCCCATCCCGAATCAATGCAGTATAGGCGATTCTTGTCTGGCGCGGGATTCTTCCCCGGACTTTATGGCGCGGAAAACAAAACTTTGCTCTCGCCATAAAAAAATTTGTGATAAGAATCATTGATCGTGAATCGGGCAGAGGAAACACCCAATGGAATTTCTTGCGACATACTGGATTTACATGGTGGCGGCGGCAGCTATTGTAGCCATTTTACTGCTCGGAATTGTCATCACAAGATTGCTCAACCGCCGCGTTCGCGGGCGAAAGGGGCAACGGCTTGCGATCAGCGAGTATCATGAGATAGATGAAACCCGGAGGCTTGTCCTTGTGAGGAGAGACGAAACCGAGCATCTTCTGCTCATCGGCGGCGCGCAGGATATTGTGGTTGAAAGCGGAATCAGCCTCAACTTCGCCGATGTCGGAAGAGGATCGTGAACCGGCCAGGCAGCCCATACCAATCCGCGCCGCGCCGCGCGCACCCGTGTTTGGCGACCGGCGCCCGGTTCTGCGCCCGGTGGAGCCTGAGATGATGAGCCACCGCAGTTTTGAAAACGGCGATAACTAAAAGAGGCCAGGTTGTTTGCCCGGCCTCTTCTTATATCAAACTTATGCAGGTGTTCCGCGCTCAGCCATGAAGCGATCAAATTCGTCCTGATCCTTCGCTTTGCGCAACTTGCTCAAGTATTCGCCAAATGCTTTCTGTTCTTCGTCAAGCTTGCGGCGCTCTTCTTCAAGACGCGCCAGCTGGGTGCGTTTGTAGTCGTCAAACGCGGTGTTGCCGGTGTGCGAATAGCTGTGCGAGCCAGGCTGCCAATTGCCCATTGAAGGCATCTTCCAGCCGGCCCAGGGAGCGTTGCCTTCCGAGGCCCCGCGCCACATCTCGCCGTTCTTCCACTTCAGGAACAGCGCAATGAGACCCAAGGGCCAAAAGACGATAAAGCCCAGAACCATGGCGCCGACCTCATAAGCCGACCACCGCGATTTTCCGGCCCTGCATGATTTCCATTTCTTCTCTTCGAATGCGCCTGCCTCTGCGTGTGACATGAACGTCCTCCTGATTATCCAACAGCAACATAGGTAGGAACAGTAGAAAGGGATTCAAGGGTCGAATTTAATGCAATCCGGGACAAGTCTTGTTTTCGCGCTTTCATCATTTAATGTTACAGGTTGGGCATTTGCGGGCCCCGGGAGCAGGTTATGTTTGACTATGGTCATTTCAGGTTTAACTCGAAGCAGGAGCTTTTTGACAAGGCCATCCGCTACTGGAATCCCTGATAAGACCAGGTTCTGGCAAAAGGCGGGCATTGATCTCGTCATCGACAAGCGCGAGGGTTACTGCCTGTATGACATGGACGGGCGCAGGCTCATCGACCTGCACCTCAATGGCGGAACCTATAATTTGGGCCATCGCCACCCTGAGTTGGTGGAAACCCTGAAAGCGGCGCTTGATCACTTTGATATCGGCAACCATTGGTTCCCTTCCGTAGCCCGCACGGCGCTGGCAGAGTCACTGATCAATATTTCGCCTGGCATGAAGTATGCCGTATTTGCCCCCGGCGGCGCCGAGGCTGTCGACATCGCCATAAAAAGCGCGCGTTACGCCACCAAGCGACGCAAGGTAGTGTCCATCATCAAGGGTTATCATGGCCATTCTGGCCTGGCAGTTGCCACCGGCGATGACCGTTTCACCAAGATTTTCCTGAGCGATCAACCCGACACTTTCATTCATGTGCCCTTCAATGACATTTCCGCCATGGAACGCGCCCTTAAAGGCAATGATTGCGCGGCGCTGATCATGGAAACCATACCGGCCACCTATGGCTTCCCCATGCCCCTCGATGGCTATCTCAACGCCTGCAAGGCATTATGCGAAAAACATGGCGCCATGTACATCGCTGACGAAGTTCAAACCGGACTGATGCGCACGGGCTCCATGTGGGGCTGGCAGGCCTATGGGATTAAACCTGACATCATGGTGACCGCCAAGGGATTGTCTGGCGGGCTTTACCCGATCAGCGCCTGTCTCGTGAATGAGAAAACCGGCGAATGGCTGAACGAGGATGGCGCTGCCCACATCAGCACAACGGGAGGCGCCGAACTGGGCTGCATCGTGGCCCACAAGGTCATTGAAATGCTGCTGCGGCCGGAAACTATCGCCAATGTCCGCAGCGTCGCCGATTTCTTCCGCGATCGGCATGAAAGAAATGGTGGAACGCCATGGCGACATTTTCACCGGCGTGCGCCAGAAGGGTCTGATCCTCGGCCTTGAGTTTAATCATCCGGAAGGCGCTGTATCGGTTTCCCGCGCCCTTTATGAAAATGGCGTGTGGGCCATATTCTCATCCCTCGATAAGCGCGTATTGCAATGGAAGCCGGGCCTACTTTTGAGCGCTGGCATGTGTCGAGGAAATTCTTGAGCGCTTTGATGCATCCATGCCCCGCGCCCGTGAGCTTCTGAAAGCAGGAGCTTCATAATTTGCCGGAGCTAGCCAAAAGAGCCACAGGAAACTACGCCCTGCCCGATCATCTTGACGTGAAGTTGATCAATCTTTCTGAAAACGCCACCTACAAGGTGGAAGCGCCCGATGGCCAGCGCTGGGCCCTCCGCATCCACCGTGATGGATATCACTCCAAGGCAGCGATCGCCTCCGAACTTGCCTGGCTGATGGATCTGCGTGAGAGCGGTGTCGTCGTTACGCCTAAGCCCGTAAAGGGCCTGAACGGCGAAATCATCCAGGAGATTTCCGGTCGCCACATCGTGCTGTCAGATTGGGAGACAGGCGCTGAGCCGGGCATTGGCCAGGACCTCGTCAAGCCATTTGAAATTCTCGGCGAAGTCACCGCCCGCATGCACGCGCACGCGCGGCAATGGAAGCGGCCGGATTATTTCGAACGCCTCACCTGGAATTTCGAAACCGCCCTTGGTGAAAACAAACCCCATTGGGGCCGCTGGCGCGGTGGCATGGGCGTTGACGGCGAGAAAGCCAGGCTGTTTCAACGCACGGTTGATCTCATTGGCAAGCGCCTGAACGCCTATGGCCAGGGCAATGATCGCTTCGGCCTCATTCATTGCGATCTGCGGCTGGCTAACTTGCTCATTGACGGCGATAACGTGAAGGCCATCGATTTCGATGACTGCGGCTTCGGCTGGTATATGTATGACGCGGCAACTCCGGTTTCATTTTATGAGCATGAACCGCAAGTGCCGGAGCTGATAGAGGCCTGGAAGGCCGGTTACCGCAAAGCGGGAAATTTGCCGAAAGCCGACGAAGCCGAAATACCGACCTTCGTCATGTTCCGCCGCCTGCTGCTGGTCGCCTGGATCGGCTCCCATTCCGAAACCGACCTGGCGAAATCCATGGGGCTCCCCTACACCGAAGGCACGGTCAGCCTATGCGAAGAATATTTGCAGAAGATGAGCTGACGGCTTCACAGCAAGCCCAGCTCGGCCAGGTCCCGCCGCATGGATTCGCTCATGTCTTCGCCGCTGCCGCCTGCTTGTAAATCCGGCGGCGCATCATCAGCGCTCAAATAGCGCCAGCCCTGGAACGCCCGCCGAGGCGTTGGCCGCACCAGTATGATTTTCGGTTTGAAATCTATCCGGCAGCGCCCGATGCCATCCTCTCCCTTGACGGCGACAAGACCCGCAATGGGTTGCCGGCACAAGATCATCCCGCGTATGACCCAATACAGCGAGCCGCCATCCAGAATTTCAGCGCCCCGCGTGGGGAACATGCGCGTCGTATGGTCAAGGCTGTCCAGCCCTTTGCGGGCATCCCTCACCCATCGCCTGAGATGGGAAACCTCCGAAACACCAACGCATAATTTCACAAGATGAAGCGGCATGCTGCGTTCAACTACCCCGGGATCAATGTCGGATTACCTACGCTATCCGGCCCAATGAATAAACCTAATATTAACGCTGTTAACAGCCGCGCAATCACGGCAACGTGACATTTCCGGACCCCATTTGATTGGCGAAAAGCCGGGCGCATGTCCATCTTGGCAGCATGGACGACGATGACAAAAGCAGCTTGGCCGATTTTCTCGGCGGCGATCACGAGAGGCTGAAGGGCTATTTGGGCAGCGCCGCCTTTAACGCTGTTGGCCGCAGCTATTCCGCCAAATACCCGTCGGAAATCCAAAACACCAAGTGGTTCTCCTGCAACCTGCCAAAGTTTCTCGGCCAGACAAAGCCCTATAGCCAGAAGCCTGAACTTGCGGAACTGGCCAGCCTGGAGCTGGCATTGAAGGATGCTTTTGAGGCTCCGGACGTGTCCCAAATGTCGCTTGCTGACTTTGCCAAGTTCACTCCGGAGGAATTGTCTGCCTGCACAATGGTTCTGCATCCCTCGGTCAGGCGCCTGTGCTTTTCAACCAATGCCACAAGCCTCTGGGCCGCATTGACCTGCGCGGAGCTTCCACCCCGGCCAGAACGGCTGGACGAGCCCCTGGAGCTGATCGTCTGGCGCCAGGGCCCCAATCCAAGATTTAGAATGCTGGGGTGTGAAGAAGCCGCGGCCTTGGACGCAGCCGCAAACGCGATTTCATTCTCAGAGCTTTGCGATTTGATCGCCAATCTGGAGGGTTGCGCTTCACCGCCAAAATCGGCGATCCATTACCTGCGTGGTTGGATCGAAGCTGAGGTTGTATCCGAACTCCGCAGCGGAAAAAACAGCTCTTAATGAACCGGAGATCAGGAGTTGATCCTGCTGACGAAGCAAGAGACGCCTGTTGCCTTCAACTTGGCGCAGGTTGACTTCGCCGCATTTTGATCCTCGAAGCCGCCCAGGCGAACGCGATAGACGATGCCTTTTTTTCCAAGATCAGCCCTGACCACAACTGGCTTCTGATCCGCCAGCGCGTCATGCTTGGTCTGCATTTTTTTCCATGTCGACCATGCAGACTCTTCACTCGCCGTCGAGGCAACCTGCACGCTCCATGACATGTCATCAGCGCCTGCGGCCGGCGCAGTTTCGGCAGCGGGCTCATCTTCCACGGCTTCCACGGCAACGATCTTCTCTTCTTCCACAACTGGAATTGGGGCAGCCGCCGCCATTTCTTCTTCAACCGGAATGCGATCAACAATCTTGGCGGACGTAATTGATGCGGTAACGATCGGGTCGCTTCCGGCATTCAGCAGGACGTCTTCGGGCTCGACGGCCTTTGGCAAATCAGGCTTGCGAATGACAAGTTCCCCGCCAACACTCATGGCGGCCTGGTTCGCTGAAACCTGCGTTGGCGCATTGTCGGCCATCATCGCCAATTTTTGCCTTGCCGGCTTGAACTTGGGGTTCGCGGCAACGGCAAGCTCCAATGACTTCCGCGCATCGTCTGGGCGATTCAAGCTTTCATAGGCGAGCGCTTCCGCGTAATAGACCCGAGAGGCATCCGCATGTTTATGGCGGCGGGCCTTTTCGTAGTCAGAAAGCGCAAACAGCAGTTGTCCGCTTTCGCGCAGAACATTGCCACGGCTGTAATAGGAAAGCGCGAATGTGGGATCAAGGAACAGCGCGCTGGTGAAATCCTCAATCGCCGCTGATGGTTGATCGAGTTTCTGATGGGAAAGACCGCGATTGTACAAGGCATTCGCCCGAACCTTTGCGCTCATGGCATCAAGCTGCAACGCGGAAGAGTAATCGTTGATGGCGTCTTCGTGCTCGGCCCGCTGCTGATGCGCCAACGCACGATTGACGAGCGCGTTTGCCAAGGCTTCGGCCGGAAGCTTTTGAGATTCAATGGCCTGTGTATAGGCGATGATCGCGGAGAATTGGTCTCCGGCCGCCAACGCCTGGTAACCCTGTTCGGCAATCAGGAGGTTGGGATCTTTGGACGCAGCGAAAGCCGGACCGGATGCAGCCACACATGCAGCAAGAAACGCGGAACTAACAGACGCAAGAACTACACAACGAACACTCATGAGTGGATTAGTAGCGCGTTAGGGTTAACACTCCGTTTCCGAGCAAGGGATTGAAATGACACAGATGTTTAACTCCTGCTAAACAAGTTGACGGAACATCGGGTTAACTGGCACAATGCCCGCGCTCGGTGCTCAAAAGCCAAACGGTGAAAGAGCCTAACAGGGAACACGGTGAGGACGACCCAAATGGGGCCAATACCGTGACTGCCCCCGCAACTGTAAGCGGCGAGGTTTTGGTTGATCTATGCCACTGGGAAACCGGGAAGGCCCAGCCAGAACCAGCGACCCGCGAAGTCAGGAGACCTGCCGGGCATCAATCGGGGCGTTTATCACGCCCCATACGAAACCGGTCGCACGGAGGGTGTCCATGACCACAGCAACAACTTCTACCGTTTCCTTAAGCGTTTCGCGGCGCGTCGCGGCTGGTGCAATCTGCGTGTTCCTTGGCGCAGTGATGGTGTTTGCCGCAGGCTTCTCGCATGTGAGCGTCGCCCACAACGCCGCCCATGACACGCGCCACGCCATCGGCTTTCCCTGCCACTAACCAGGGACGCACATCATGATTGGAAGAATTGTGCTCGCGGCGCTGCTCGCGGGAATGGCGGCTGGCTTCATCTATGGCGGCATTCAGCACGTGCGAACCACGCCGCTCATTCTCGCCGCCGAGCTTCTTGAAAACACGGCCGAACCCGCACCCCACGAGCACGCGGCGGGAACGCCAGCACAACACGAACATGCGGCAGAAGAGTGGGCCCCCAATGACGGGTGGCAGCGGACATTCTCGACAACGCTCGCATCCGTCATCACAGGCGCTGCTTTTGCCGTCCTGCTGGCAGGTGTTTCCCTGCTCACCGGACTTCCCATTACCTCCCGGAATGGCTTGGTCTGGGGCATGTGCGGATTTCTGGCGGCAACTGTGGCGCCCGGCGCCGGGCTTGCTCCAGAACTGCCGGGAATGCCGGCTGGCGATCTGGTTTCACGCCAGATTTGGTGGGTGGCAACAATCGTCGCCACAGGGGCCGGGATATTCCTGATCGCCACAAGGCGCGAACTCCTCTGGCTGGCCGCGGCGGCCGCTCTTATCGCCCTGCCCCACATCATTGGCGCGCCCCAGCCGCTCACCCATGAAACGGCGGTGCCCGCTGGCCTTGCCGCCAGCTTTGCCGCGAACACCATCGCGGCCTCAGCCGTGTTGTGGAGCCTGATTGGCTTGTTCCTCGGACTGGCAACTGAGCGCCTCTCCAAAGAGATTTACGCCTCATGAGCCGTGCAAAAATCCCCGCGACAATCATCACCGGCTTCCTCGGCGCCGGCAAAACCACGCTGATCCGGCACATGCTGGAAAATGCCAAGGGCCGCAGAATCGCGCTGATCATCAATGAGTTTGGCGATGTGGGCGTTGATGGCGAAGTTCTCAAAGGCTGCGGCGAAGCTGTTTGCAGGCAGGAAGACGTCATCGAGCTGGCCAATGGCTGCATCTGCTGCACGGTGGCGGACGATTTCGCGCCAGCGATGCGGAAGCTGCTGGACCGCCCGATCCCATTCGATCACATCGTCATTGAAACCTCCGGCCTTGCTCTTCCACAGCCTCTGGTCCGCGCCTTCAGCTGGCCGGAGATTTCATCACGTGTCACCGTTGATGGCGTCGTCGCCGTTGTTGACGGCAAGGCCAATGCGGAAGGCCGCTACGCCGACGATGAGGAAACCATCCAGGCCATGCGCAAAGCCGATCCCAACCTGGAACACGAAAACCCCATTGAAGAGCTCTTCAATGACCAATTGAACTGCGCCGACCTGGTGATCATCAACAAAACCGATTTGCTGAGCGCGGCCGAGGCATCCGGCCTCACGCAAAAGCTCGAAACAAAGGTCCGCAATGGAACGCACATCCTTCCCAGCCAGCATGGCAAGCTCGATGTTTCCGTCCTCCTTGGCCTGAACGCCCAATCCGAGGCCGATATGGCGAACCGGCTGTCAACCCATGAGATGGAGGGTGAAGAACAGCATGACCACGATGATTTCGTCAGCTTCACGGTTGCCCTCGGAGACGCGGAAAACAAGAATGCGTTGCTTGCCCGCATCGCCAGCGTCATCCAGGACAGCGCGATTTTGCGGCTCAAGGGCTTTGCGAACATCGCAGGCTCAAACTCGCGGCTTCTCGTTCAGGCCGTGGGCCCGCGCCTCAGCAGCTATTTCGACAGGCCGTGGATTGACACTGAAGTTCGCTCGACAAGCCTCGTGGTGATTGGCGTAAAGGGGATGAACGAACAGCAAATCACAACGGCGCTAAGAGGCTGATGCACCTACTGGCGACGACGAGCGGGGTTATGGATGGGGCAGCGGATGCCGTTGATCTCAAGCAGTCACCTGCCGACATCGTCGTTCTAACCGCAGCCGACAGCGAGATCGCATCCCTTGCGGCCGCCTTTGATGGAACATCCGTCATCACTCTCAGGCTGGCAAATTTCCTGGCGTTGCAACATCCGCTGTCGGTTGATCTCTACATCGAGAAAACCCTTGCGCATTCGCGGCTCATTGTCCTGCGCTTGCTCGGCGGCGCAAGCTATTGGCCATACGGACTTGATCAAATCGAAGCCATGGCGAAGGCGAACAACATCATGTTGGCCGTGCTCCCGGGCGACAGCCAGCCGGACGCCGATCTGACCAGCCGTTCGACCCTGCCACTGATGGACTGCGAAAGATTGCGCAGCTACCTCACCGCCGGAGGCCGACCCAACGCCGTGAAATTCCTGAACTATTGCAGGCATCTGCTGGACGGCACAGACAATCCGGGCCCGGCTGAACCCCTGCAGCCTGTGGGCGTTTACAGGGATACCCGCGACCAGCACGAATTCGCGTCCGGGATCATATTCTATCGCTCCGTCATCGAAGGCGCGCAAACCGCGCCCATCGACGCCCTCGTTGACGCGCTCGCGGAACGCGGCATTGGCTGCGCCGCGATTTTTGTGAGCAGCCTGAAAGACGCGGCAAGTGCTGCCTTCATTCATAAAACCCTCGCCCAGCGCAAGCCAAGCCTGCTGCTCAACGCCACGTCCTTCGCCACCTCTTCCGGAGATCCACTCGCGGACTATAATTGTCCCGTGCTGCAGGTCATTCTGGCTTCCACCGCCGAAAGCAATTGGCGCACCAGCGCGCAAGGACTGGGCTCCCGCGACCTCGCCATGAATGTGGTTTTGCCGGAACTCGATGGCCGCATCCATTCACGCGCAATTTCCTTCAAGAGCGACAGCCATTTCCACGAAGCCACCCAGTGCCGGATTTCAACCTACAAGCCAGTGGGCGACCGCGTGACCTATGTGGCCGATCTCGCGGCGAACTGGGTCGGCTTGCGCCATGCACCGGCATCCGAGCGAAAAGCCGCCATTGTGCTCGCCAACTATCCGAACAAGGATGGACGCATCGCCAACGGCGTTGGCTACGACACGCCGGCAAGCACCATAGCAATCCTGCGGGCGATGCAGGCCATGGGTTTTGACACAGGAGAATTGCCAAGCAATGGCAATGACCTGATCTTCTCCCTGGCGTCTTCGCGCCACCGCGACGGCAATGCGCTGGAACTTGATGTCTATCGCAGGCAGTTCTCGCTCCTGCCCAGCAAGGCCCGGGAAAAAATTTCCTCGCAATGGGGCATTCCGGAAACCGATCCCTCTTGCCGCCAAGGCGCATTCCACCTTGCGATTCAAACCTACGGCAATGTGGCCGTCGCCATACAGCCCGCCCGCGGCTACAACATTGATCCCAAGGCGACCTACCATGACGCGGCGCTTGCGCCGCCCCATGGCTATCTGGCGTTCTATTTCTGGTTGCGCGATGTGTTTGGGGCCCAGGCGATTATCCACAACGGCAAGCATGGAAACCTGGAGTGGCTGCCCGGCAAAGCCAATGGCCTGAGCGAGGAGTGCTTTCCCGAAATCGCCCACGGCCCCGTGCCGCAACTCTATCCCTTCATCGTGAACGACCCCGGCGAAGGCACGCAGGCCAAGCGCCGCACGTCGGCTGTGATCATCGATCATCTGACACCGCCCCTCACGCGCGCCGAAACCTACGGCCCGCTCAAGGACCTGGAGGCCCTGGTTGATGAGTATTACCTCGCGTCCGGCCTTGACCGCCGGCGCATCGCTGCGCTGAAGAAAAACATCCTTGATCTCACCCGCAGTTCCAGCCTCGACATCGACGCTGGCTTCACGGGCGACGAGGACAGCGACCTCTCCAGGATCGACGCCTATCTCTGCGACCTCAAGGAAGCCCAGATCCGCGATGGCCTGCATGTCCTGGGGACATCGCCCGCCGGCCAGCAGGAAACGGATTTGCTCGTGGCCCTGACCCGCGTGCCCAGGGGAGTGGGCGAAGGCGGCGATCAATCCTTGATCCGGGCGCTGGCCAAGGATTTTGGATTTGGCGGCTTTGACCCGCTGACTTGCAACATGAGTGAAATCTGGAGAGGTCCGCGACCCTCAGCACTGCTGAAATTGCTGAGCGCGCCGTGGCGCACGTGTGGCGACACGGTTGAGAGGCTGGAGGCTTATGCCGCGTTCCTTGTTCAGTCGTCCCGGCGACAGCCAAATTTGCCGGATCGTGGCTTTCGCCGGAATGACGGAGCTGGGGCTGGCGCGGTTCTCCATGAAATCGAAACCAAAATCCGCCCCGCTCTCGCTGCCTGTGGCCCCAACGAAATCATGGGATTGCTCGCGGGCCTCGACGGCAGGCGCGTGGCTCCCGGTCCATCGGGGGCGCCGACGCGGGGCCGGCTCGACGTGCTGCCGACGGGCCGCAACTTCTATTCCCTCGACAACCGCACGGTGCCGACACCCACCGCATGGAATCTCGGCCAGAAATCCGCCGAAGAGCTGCTCATCCGGCATTTTCAGGACTTTGGCCACTATCCCAAGGCCCTCGGCCTTTCCGCCTGGGGCACCTCAAACATGCGAACCGGCGGCGATGACATCGCGCAAGCCCTCGCGCTTGTCGGCGCTAAACCCGTGTGGGAGCCTTCAAGCTGGCGCGTATCCGGGTATGAAATCACGCCGCTCGCAAAACTCGCCCGCCCGCGAGTTGATGTCACGCTCCGCATTTCCGGCTTCTTCCGCGATGCGTTCCCCACGCAGATCGAGCTTCTCGACAGGGCCATGCGCGCTGTTGGGGCTTTGGATGAAGATGAAGCCGACAACCCCATCGCCGCCCGCATGAGGGGGGAAACCAAAAGCCTGCAAAAATCCGGCGTCCCGGAATCCGACGCCCGGCAAATGGCTGGCTATCGGATCTTCGGTTCCAAGCCCGGCGCCTATGGCGCTGGCCTGCAGGCCTTGATTGATGAAAAAATATGGAATGAACGCGCCGACCTGGCGGCAGCCTATGTGACCTGGGGCGCCTATGCCTATGGCGCCCGCGAATCTGGCGCGCAAAACGAGGCCGCCTTCACAACGCGCCTCAAGAACATCGAGGCCGTGGTCCACAACCAGGACAACCGCGAGCATGATGTGCTCGACAGCGATGACTACTATCAATTCGAAGGTGGCATGTCGGCGGCTGTCGAACAAGCCTCCGGCAAACAGCCCCGCGTCTATCACAATGATCACTCGCGGCCCGAGCGGCCTGTCATCCGGACGCTTGAAGAAGAGGTTGGCCGCGTCATGCGATCCCGCGTGGTGAACCCCAAGTGGATCAGCGGCGTCAAGCGCCACGGCTACAAGGGCGCATTCGAGATAGCCGCCACAGTGGACTATATGTTTGCCTTCGCGGCAACCACGGGCGCGGTCAAGACCCATCACTTCGATTTGGCCTACGACGCGTTTCTGGTTGACGAAGAAACCCGCAAGTTCATCGAGGCCAACAATCCCGCCGCGCTCAGGGAAATCGCCGCCCGCTTCGAGGAGGCCGCGACCCGTGGCCTTTGGACACCGCGCCTCAATTCAGCCTATGATCTCCTGAAGGAACTCCAGCAATGACCGAAGACGTTGACGCCGCCCGCCACCATGAAAAAATGGCCAAGAAAAAAGCCGCCCGCGACAAGATCATGGCCGGCAAAACCATCGAACGCGGCCTGCTCATTGTCCACACCGGCAAGGGCAAGGGCAAATCCACCGCCGCCTTCGGCATGGTGTTCCGCCATGTGGGCCACGGGCTTCGATCTGGCGTCATCCAGTTTGTCAAAGGCTCGTGGGGAACCGGCGAGCGCACGGTCCTTGAAAAATTTCCAGAGCTGGTGACCATCAAGGCGATGGGCGAAGGCTTCACCTGGGAAACCCAGGACATCAACCGCGACATCGCCCATGCCCGGGAAGGCTGGGAGGAAGCCAAGCGCCTGATCGCCGATCCAAGCTACAAGATGGTGCTGCTCGATGAACTCAACATCGTGTTGCGCTACGACTATCTGCCATTGGCGGAGGTTCTTGAGGTCTTGAAAAACCGCCCCGCCGACAAGCATATCGTCATCACCGGCCGCAACGCCAAGGAAGAATTGATCGAAATCGCGGACCTTGTGACCGAGATGGAACTGATCAAGCACCCTTTCCGTTCTGGCGTTAAGGCGCAGGCCGGGATTGAGTTTTAGCTTCGCGCCATCCCAGTCAATGGCATCCGCACGCCTTTGCTGATGACGGAAGAATCATAGGCCTTTCGCGCAAAGACTTCCCGCACCATGGGCGCAAAAAACGCGAGCGGCCTGGTCTCGTAATCCGGATCAAAGCTTGTTTGATCCCACTTTTCACAAAACGCGGCGCAGTCATCGAAGTAGGGATTGCCGCGAAAAGCCTCCCGCTTGTCAGGATTGCCACCGACATGATGGGCATAATACAGCATCTGGAAATCGCCATGGGTCTGCACCACCCAGGCGCATTGCTCGCGCACGAAGGGCCGCAAGATGGTGGCGGCATATTCATCATGATTATAGGGCGCATAGATGTCGCCGATGTCATGCAGCAGCGCAGAAACAACCCAATCCAAATCCGCGCCATCATGCCAGGCCCGCGTGGCGCATTGCAGCGAGTGGCCAAGCCTGGTGATTTTGTAGCCCGACAAGGACTTGTCGAGATCAACCATGGCGGTCAGCAGCCGATCCGCTGTTCCCGCCGCATATTCGGTTTCATGGGCGTTGAGGAAGGCATAGTCCTCGCGGTCGCCGTCCTTCATCTGGGTGAATTTGACTGTTTCCATGGTTGCCGCCTTTGGGCCAATCATATTCGCTTCCAGCCTTGTTGCGCAAGCCGCGTTGCCGTAGAAGAAGCCATCAGCAGCGTTTCCCTTGAGGAACTGAAAGCTATTCCGGTGCGCCTTACCTCTCAAGGGGGCAATGCCGGGGCTGCCTTCCGTCGCCATCTCCGGCAACGCTGATTTATGGAAGGCAGGCGAAATGACGAAATTGGGCGTAATGCTGTGTGGCCATGGCAGCCGTGATGAAGGCGCCGTGCGGGAATTTGCCGTGCTGTCGCAGCATCTCAAAGAGCGCATGCCGCAATATCCGGTTGAATATGGCTATCTCGAATTTGCCACGCCCATTATCCGCACCGGGCTTGATGCGCTGAAGTCCAGGGGCGTTGAACGGGTGCTGGCGGTTCCTGGCATGCTGTTTGCGGCAGGCCACGCGAAGAACGACATTCCCTCCGTGCTCAACACCTATGCCGCCAACAACGGCTTGCGCATTGATTACGGCAAGGAACTGGGCATCGATCCCAAGATGATGCGGGCCGCCGGCGACCGCATTCAGGAGGCGCTGGACGCCAACCCGTCCAATGTGCCGTTGCATGAAACCCTGCTCGTAGTCGTGGGCCGCGGCGCGTCCGATCCCGATGCCAATTCCAACGTCTCAAAAGTGACGCGAATACTCTGGGAAGGCTTTGGCTTCGGCTGGGCCGAAACCGCATATTCAGGAGTCACCTTCCCGCTGGTTGGCCCTGGCTTGGAACACGCCGCGCGGCTGGGCTACAGGCGCATCATCGTGTTCCCCTATTTTTTGTTCACCGGAATTCTCGTCCAGCGCATCTATGACGCCACCGATGAGGTGGCCAAGCGCCATTCCGGCATCGAATTCATCAAGGCTTCCTATCTCAACGATCATCCCGCCGTGATTGACACTTTTGTCGAGCGCGTGCAGCAAATCCTCACCGGCGATACCGCCATGAACTGCCAGATGTGCAAATACCGCACGCAGGTTCTGGGCTTTGAAGCCGATGTGGGCGCCGCGCAGGAAAGCCACCATCACCATGTGGAGGGCATTGGCACAGCCGCTGACTGCAAGCTTTGCGATGGCAACTGCACCGGCGCCTGCCAGGCGGGGCCATTCAAAATTGTGAGCTATGCCAAGCATGGCCACGGTCATGACCATTCCCATGATGATGGCCACTCCCATACCCACGCGCCCTATCCCCATGCCAAGCATCCGCTCGGGCCCGAGAGCATGAAGAAAACGTGATGGGCTATATTCGTGATCCCGCTGCGATTTACGAGAAATCATTCGCCATTATCAGGAGCAAGGCTGATCTTTCGCCGCTGCCGGCCAACGCGCAGGACATGGCTATCCGCATGATCCACGCTTGCGGGATGACCGATATTGCCAGTGATTTGCGAATTTCTGAAAGCTTTGTGGATGCGGCTGTGGCAGCCCTGGCAAAACCAATTCTCACGGATGCTGAAATGGTGCGCCACGGAATTGTCGACAAGAAGCTGAACATAATTTGCACATTGAATGATCCCCGCGCCCGTGAAATTGGAATAGCTGAACGAACCACGCGGTCTGCCGCTGCCATTGAACTGTGGAAACCATATCTGGAAGGCGCACTGGTCGTCATTGGCAACGCGCCCACCGCCCTTTTTGCGCTACTCGAAATGATTGATGCGGGCGGGCCGAAACCTGCTGCCATCGCGGCATTCCCCGTGGGCTTTGTTGGCGCGGCAGAATCCAAGGCAGAGCTCTTCAATAATCCGCGCGGCATTCCCTATGCCACCATTCTCGGTCGGCGCGGTGGTTCCGCCATGGCAGCAGCAGTGGTGAACGCGTTATCGAGAGGCCTGTCATGACGATGTGGCTGACAATCGTTGGAATGGGCGAAGATGGCTATGATGGCCTGTCAGCTGCGGCAAAGCTCGCAGTGGAAACCACATCTCTTGTCATTGGGTCGGAACGCCTTCTTGGCATGTTGCCGCCTTCAAAAACCGGACGCATGGAATGGCCGCAGCCCTTTTCTGCCGTTGTTGACATGATCAAGCCGTTGCGGGGCCGCAGCACTGTTATACTCGCCACCGGCGACCCCATGAATTATGGCGTGGCGCGCAAGCTGCTTGAATTCATCCCTTTCGAAGAAATGAGAATCATTCCGCACCTCTCGGCATTCTCGCTTGCCGCCGCGCGGCTGGGCTGGTCCCTTCCCGATTGCGACACGCTCACCTTGCATGGGCGGGACGCCGCCAACATCGAAGCCTTCATTCAGCCCCGCGCCAAGCTGATTGTTCTCACAGCCGATGCCGGCACAATCCCAGAGGTCGCGCGGCGTCTGATGGAGCGCGGGTTTGGGGACAGCCGAGTTACTGTCCTGGAGAACATGGGCGGTGAACGCGAATGCGTGTCCAACCTCCGCGCCGCCGCCATATCTTCACAGGTTTTTTCCGATCTCAATACGCTTGGGATTGAGTGTGTCGCAGGCGCCAACGCAAAAATCTGGCCGAGGGTCGTAGGGCTGCCCGACGAAGCTTTCGTTCACGACGGCCAACTCACCAAGCGCGAAGTTCGCGCCGCCACCATGGCTGCATTGGCCCCGGCGCCTGATCAGCTCCTGTGGGACGTGGGCGCTGGCTGCGGTTCTGTGGCAATCGAATGGATGCGATCAACGCGTGGCTGCGAGGCAGTGGCGATCGAACACAACGCTGAACGCCTGAAAATGATCGCGGAAAATTCCAATAGGCTGGGAACTCCCCGGCTGAAAATAATCAGCGGCAAGGCTCCAGAGCGCCTCGCGGACCTTCCAGCCCCGGACGCAGTTTTCATTGGAGGCGGCATCGGCGCCGCAGGCGTATTCGAAACAGCATGGCAGCATTTGACGCCGGGCGGGCGGCTGGTGGCCAATGTGGTGACGATTGAAGGTGAAATGCATCTGTTTGACCTGCAGGAAAAACACGGTGGCGAACTGGTGCGCATGGACGTGTCTTGCCTCACGCATGTTGGACCCTACCGCGCCATGAAGCCGCGCATGTCCGTGCTGCAATGGCGGGCGCGGAAGCCATGGTGAAATCTGGAATCCTATATGGCTTGGGCGTTGGCCCCGGCGATCCTGAACTGATGACTGTGAAAGCCTGGCGCATCATATCGACAGCGCCGGTGGTAGCCTATCTCACCGCCAACGGCACCGAAAGCGCGGCGCGCGATATCGCCAAGCCCTTTCTGCCCGCCGACATCATTGAACTCACCATCGACATGCCCATGCGCACGGAGCGCGAACCAGCTCAGGAAGCCTATGACAGGGGCGCTGCCGCCATCACCGAACATTTGAAAGCAGGCCGCGATGTGGCCATGCTGTGCGAGGGCGATCCGTTTTTCTACGGCAGCTTCATGTATATGTTCGCAAGGCTTGCTGACCGGTTTGAAACCATCGTCGTGCCCGGCGTTTCCTCGATCACGGCCGCCGCCGCCCGCCTCGGCAGGCCGCTTTCAGCCCGCAACGATGTTTTGAAAGTCCTGCCCGCAACGCTTGAACCAGATCGCTTGCGCGAAGAACTGCAAACCGCCCAGTCCGCCGCCATCATCAAGGTGGGCCGCCATTTTGGAAAAGTGAAAACCATCTTGTCGGCGCTTGATCTGATTTCCAGCGCGGTCGCCATCGAAAACGCCACGCGCCCCAGTGAGCGCATTCGCAAAGTTGAGGCCATCGACGGCGACACCCTACCGTATTTCACCACGATATTGGTTTATGTGGGCGGTGAGGCGTGGTGAACATTCCTGCAGTGATAGCTCGAGGAGACCTAAACAAAGTTCCCTCAAAAATTGCATCCGCAATTGGTGGCGAATTGATAATAGCCAAAGGAAGAGATGTAATTCCAGCGCTACAAGCAGCGTTCAAAGGCGGTCGACCCATAGTTACTAATTTGGCGGCGCCAATCGTCATTCGGGCTTTGGCACCTTTCTTGGGCGACAAATATTTTGATCCCCCAGTTGTAGTCACCTCCTACGATGGTAGATTCGTGGTGCCACTGCTTGGATTAAATCATGGGGCAACTAGCCTCGCTCTGCAAATTGAGGAAAAGCTTGGTTGGACCCGAGTATCGTTTGGCGGCACAGCGTCTTTCTTCAAGTCAGGAACTCCGCTAGATTATTCTCCCGATGGATATTATTTGCTGGATAAAAAGAACTTCAAGGACTTCGCAGTTAGCCTGCTAGACGGGAATACCGTAAAGATTGAAGGCAGCGCTCCGTGGCTCTCATCGCTCCCTCAATCAGAAACTGCAGGCCTTAAAATCACAGTAACTGATCAGGTCATGATCGGCTCGCCTGATCACTTGGTTTTCGTCTCTAAAACGCTTGCTGTCGGTGTCGGTTGCGAACGCGGCACCACCTTCGAAGAGCTACAAGAATTGATTGAGCAAACTCTCCGCAACAACGGGTTGGCCGAATTTGCGGTTGCATGTTATGCGACAATAGACGTGAAGGAGGATGAGCCCTGCATCACAGAATTGACTGGCGATCACAGAACAAGATTTTTTTCGGCTGAAGAGCTTTCACTTCAGGCAAACAAAATTCAAAACCCATCCGAAGTTGTATTGAAGGAAGTGGGAACACCAAGTGTTGCCGAAGCGGCGGCGCTGGCTGCTGCCGGACCCGATTCTGTCTTGGTTGTTCCCAAGTCCAAGAGTAGACGCGCGACCTGCGCTGTTGCCCGTTCACCAAGCCCAATACTAGATCTACGAGGTAGAGCCGCCGGCAGATTGAGTATCGTTGGCGTGGGGCCAGGAAACAAAGATATGCGCAGCCCAGAGGCCAGCCGCGCTTTATGGTGGGCAACAGATTTTGTTGGATATTCACTTTACCTCGACATGGTAGCGGATGAGAGGCATGAACAGGTTCTTCATCCATTCCCCCTCGGCGGCGAAGAGGCCCGCGTGCGCCATGCCATTGAACTCGCTAAGCAGGGTAAACAGGTGGCGCTGGTCTGTTCGGGCGACGCTGGAATTTATGCGATGGCGGCATTGGTCTATGAAATCATTGATCTTGAACCAACCCGCATCAAGATTGAAGTCATCCCCGGAATCTCGGCGTTCCAGGCAGCAGCGGCGAAGGCTGGCGCCATGATCGGCCATGACTTCTGCTGCATTTCGCTTTCCGATTTGCTCACCCCCTGGGAAGCCATCGAAAAGCGCGTGACGGCGGCAGCCGAGGGCGACTTTGTGATTTCATTCTACAATCCGCGCTCGCTCAAGCGGCGCGATCAACTGGAACGGGCTTTCGCAATCCTCAAGGATCATCGGCCCCCCAATACACCCGTGATCATCGCCAGCAACCTGGGGCGGGCTGAAGAAAAAGTTGCAATCGTCAGGTTTGCGGATTTCAATCCCGATGATGTCGATATGCTCACCCTCGTGATGGTCGGTTCATCGCAATCGAAATCCGTGCGCAGAGGTGATGGCAAGACTTACGCATATACGCCGCGCGGCTATGCCAAGAAACGGGAGACGTTATGACCGTTCATTTTATCGGCGCTGGCCCCGGCGCCGCCGACCTCATCACCGTGCGCGGATTGAAGCTCATCCAGTCCTGCCCCGTGTGCCTCTATGCCGGTTCGCTGGTGCCGGAGGAAATTGTAAAGGCAGCGCCTTCAGGCGCCCGTGTGGTGGATACAGCGCCTTTGCACCTGGATGAGATCATCGCGGAAATCGAAGCGGCCCATGCCAAGGGCCACGATGTGGCCCGCGTCCATTCCGGCGATCCCTCGATCTATGGGGCTATTGCCGAACAAATGCGAAGGCTCGACAAGCTCGGCATTGATTATGACGTAACGCCCGGCGTGCCAGCCTTTGCGGCAGCGGCGGCGGTCTTGAAAACCGAATTCACGCTGCCCGAGATTGCCCAAACCGTGATCCTCACCCGGACCACAATGCAGGCAAGCGCCATGCCGCAGGGCGAGGAGCTGGAGGAGTTGGGGAGATGCAGGGCGACGCTTGCCATCCACCTCTCCATTCGAAACCTCGGGCACATTGAACGCGCCCTGACGCCGCATTACGGGGCTGATTGTCCAGTGGTTGTGGTTTACCGCGTCACCTGGCCGGACCAGAAAATCATCCGTGGAACGCTTTCAACGATCGCCAAACTGGTGAAGGCCGCCAAACTTACAAGAACAGCTCTCATACTTATTGGCGAAGTTCTGGGCGATCACAATTTCCGTGACAGCGCACTCTATGACAAGGCCCACGAGCATGTGCTGCGGAACCGGAAAACGGCCAAAAAGAAATAATCCCAATATAGCTATTTATTCCTTGACAAATGGCAAGGCCCTCCCTAAATGGAGGATGTCCAGTCTGAGAGGATTGGATGAAGCTTCTGGTGAAAACTTTCACCCCGCTGTTTGACATTGTGAAATTCACCTGGACGAAGAGGGGGCCGCCCCCGGGGAAACCTATGGCAGCAAGGGGCCAACAGGCCCAATCACCCGGTGGCAAGGCACTGCAACCGAAATCGAATGGACCCTAAGCCCGCTCGATCCGGCACGTATAACAATTATTCACCGATGACCGCACATGCACATAGGCCACGTCATCGCGCTCCAGAATTTCTGCCGCAGCAGTATCGAGCTCCGCCGAAGCCACGATCTTGCCTGTGCCGTAAACGATGCGATCTTCCGCTGAATAGCCCTTGACCAGATGCGCCTTGCGCCTGGCCAGCATGGGAGGCGTGGCGCTGTCGTCATCCGCCCTCGCACAGGGTTTAGCATGCAGGAAAATCGGTCCCGTCTCCGCATAGGGCTGCAGTCCTGGAAACGGACGATACGCCAGAACAAGGTAGTCCTCCCCGGCCGCCACATCCTGCAGGCAATGGCGGCAGGGAACCCCATCGCCATCAGACACGTGGCGCTCTGGTGGCAGTCCATAGGCATCAGGCGCACCGCCTTGAAAGGCGCGGGTTTCTTCGGTGGGCATGGCGACATATTTGATCATGGGGCAAGCATGGCACGCTTCCACGAGCCAAGGCCACCCGAAAACCGACGTTTGGCTCAAATCAGCAAAGCCCCCTCATGCCGCAGCAGCCATTCCTTGCGGCGAAGCCCGCCGCCATAGCCTGTGAGCGAACCATCCGCCCCAATCACCCGGTGGCAGGGCACCACGATTGAAATGGGATTGCGGCCATTGGCCAACCCCACCGCCCGCATGAGGTTGGGATCACCCAGGCGCTTTGCCAGCGTGCCATACGATATCGTAACCCCGCAGGGAATACGCTTGAGTTCTTCCCACACGCGCCGCTGAAATTCCGTGCCCCCGCCATCACTTGGAATATCCTCGATGGCTTTCAAGTCGCCAGCGAAATAAGCGCGGATACGGTCGGAAAACCCGTTGGGATTGTCCGCCGGGAAACGCTCCGAGCTGCCATACCGCAGCCGCAAATCCCGCGCCACCCGCTCGGGCTGGTCATCGAATTCAAGGCCTATCATCGCCCCGTCCCGCGCCAGTAGCAGCATGGTTCCAAGCGGCGTTTCGATATGGTCGGAGAGGATTGAAATCGCGTTGGTTTGCTTCATAGTCACGCCCACGTCAGCCATTGAATGGGATGTCATCCATGACAACGAGGCCCAGAGTAGCACTGTTCATCGATGCGGAGAATGCGTCGGCCAAATATGTGGCTGACTATCTTAAAAGATGCGGGGACCTGGGCAAGCTCACGATTGCCCGTTGTTATGGCGGCGCTGCGGGCCTCAAGAAATGGGACAAGGCCATGGCCGAACACCACATCATGCCGATGCAGACGCCGCCAGGCGCTTCCAAGGAGAATGCCAGCGACTTCGCGCTCACCATCGACGCGGTTTCGCTGCTGCACCGGGGCCTGTTTGATCACGCCGTGATCGCTTCAAGCGACGCTGACTTCATGCAACTCGCCATCCACATCCGCGAACAGGGCAAGGGCATTGACGGGTTGGGGGAAAGCAAGGCGACAAAGACTCTGCAATCCGCCTTCGATCACTTCACCATTGTCCCCGCAGTGCCGCAGAAGAAAGCCCCCGCGCCGAAGCCATCGCCTGTCGCGGCAAAGAGGCCAGCCGCAACGCCGCCAATCGACAAGGACATGCTTTTGCAAATTTACCGGAATCTCAGCGCCAATGGCAGGCCGGTAACGCCACGGGTCTTCGGAACTGAGTTGTCCGTAAAGATGCCAAATTACAAGAAAGGCCATCGCACGCTGGAAAATTTCCTCCGCAACTCCGGCGCGTTCAAAATTGAAAAAGGCGTGATACTTCCGCTCGAGTGAATGTTGGCACTGTTATTGCCGCGCCCCGTACAAGCAACGGCATGTTTGCCAGCTGCGCAACACTACGATCTGAGAGGACGGCGAACATGGGGGACGCTGCGTCACAAATCTGTCATCCCGGCGGAAGCCGGGACCCAGAAAAAGTGGCGGGCTGTCGCACGAATGTGAACATCTGAGTGGTTGATCTGGGTCCCGGCTTCCGCCGGGATGACAAGGAGAGGTGCGGGTGCGTGAGGAAATCCATCCAACAGTTTATATCTTGTGCAGCAAGCGCAATGGCACGCTTTATATCGGCGTGACAGGCGATCTTTGCAATCGCGTCGCAGAGCACAAGCATGGAGCCATTCCCGGCTTCACGCAAAGATATGGCGTGAAAACTCTTGCATGGTTTCAGCGCTTCGACAGCATGGAGCTGGCGATCAAGGAAGAAAAGCGATTGAAAGAATGGCGGCGCGCCTGGAAAATTGAACTGATCGAGAAGTCAAATCCGGAGTGGCGCGATTTGTTCACTGAAACCTGTGAAAGCGCATTGTTCTTTTAAGTGTCATCCCGGCGAAAGTCGGGATGACAAAGTTATGGATCATCTACCCCAGCCGCTTCAACGCTTCAGCCGTCTTAACCTTCTGCACGTCAAGCTCTGCCTTGCGTTCGCGGGTTTCGATCAGCACGTCTTCGGGGGCCTTGGCCACAAAGCCGGGGTTGCCCAATCGTCCTGTGATTGAGGCCAGTTCTTTTTCGATGCGGTCCTGCTCTTTTGCCAGCCGCGCGGTTTCGGTGGCGAAATCGATGATGCCTTCGAGCGGCAGCGCAACGGTGGCTTCGCCCAGCATGATTTGCGCCGAAGCTTTCGGCACGCGGTCTTCGAACGAGATGGACGACAGGCGCGCAAGCCGGATGATTTCGTTTTCCCAGGCCGAAGCGATGCGGCGGGACTCGCGCCCTGCCCCCACCAGCACGCAAGGGATCTTGAGGCCGCCGGAAATATTCATTTCGGCCCGCACTGAACGGATTTCGGAGATGATTGAGATCACCCATTGGATTTCGGCATCGGCCTTGGCATCGCCCAAGCCTTTGTAGGAAGGCCATGAGGCTTCCATCAGCCAGTGGTCGCGCGTGGCGGTTTGCTGCCAAAGTTCTTCCGTCACAAACGGCATGAAGGGATGCAGCAGCAGCAGGATTTGATCCAGCACCCAGGCGGCGGACGCCTGGGTTTCCTTCTTGGCGGCTTCATCGGCTCCGCCGAGAATCGGCTTGATGAGCTCCACATACCAATCGCAGAACACATTCCACACGAATTGGTAGAGAGCGCCCGCCGCTTCATTGTAACGATGATCTTCGATGGCCTTCGTCACCGTGTCGCGGGTGCGCGCCGCCTCGCCGGCGATCCAGCGGTTGACGGTGACGCGCGCCGCCACCGGATCATAATTCGGATCGCGCTTCACCCCGTTCATTTCGGCAAAGCGCGCGGCGTTCCACAGCTTGGTGCCGAAATTGCGATAGCCTTCGACGCGGGCCTTGGCGAGCTTGATGTCGCGCCCCTGGGCCGCCATGGCGGCCAGCGTGAAGCGCAGGGCATCAGCGCCGAATTCATCCATGAGGTCCAGCGGGTCAATCACATTGCCCTTGGACTTCGACATTTTCTGGCCCTTCTCGTCGCGGACCAGGGCGTGGATGTAAACCGTGTGGAACGGCACTTCCTTCATGAAATGCAGCCCCATCATCATCATGCGGGCCACCCAGAAGAAGATGATATCAAAACCGGTGACCAGCACATCGGTCTTGTAATGGCGCTTGAGGATTGGCGTTTCCTCAGGCCAGCCCAAGGTGGAGAACGGCCAGAGCGCGGAGGAAAACCATGTATCGAGCACGTCTTCATCGCGATAGATTGGGACATGACCTACTCCGCCATTCAACACGAGTTGCTCAAGTCGATCCTTGTATTCAGCTTCACTGTTGCAGATGATTACTTCCTGTCCATACCTAGCTTCAGCAGCATCTTTTGCACTAATCTCTGTTTCTTCGACATGCAGGATCTTTTCGTACAAATGATAATGAAATGGTTCACCTGAGTTCGGCCCATACCAGGCCGGAATCTGATGACCCCACCAGAGCTGGCGTGAGATGCACCAGGGCTGGATGTTGTTCATCCATTCGTAATAGGTCTTGTCCCAGTTCTTCGGCACAAACACCGTGTCGCCCTTGTCCACGGCGGCGATGGCGGGCTTGGCCATTTCGGCGGCGTTCACATACCATTGCTCGGTGAGCATGGGCTCGATGACAACATTCGATCGGTCGCCAAAGGGCTGCGGAATGAGCTTGTCTTCGCGGCCCCGCAGGAAACCAAGCTCTTCGATTTCAGTGAGCACCATTTCACGCGCCTTGAAGCGGTCAACGCCATCGTAGCGTTCCGGCACATTATTTGTGGGCGTCGAAATCATCCGCGCCTTCTTGTCCATCAAAACGATGAGTGGAATGTTGCGACGCTGCGCCACCTCAAAATCGTTGAAGTCATGGGCGCCGGTGATCTTCACAGCACCCGTGCCAAATTCCGGATCGGGATAGTCATCGGCGATGATCGGAATGTGGCGTTCGGCAATGGGCAGGCGCACCAGCTTGCCGATGAGATTCTTGTAGCGCTCATCCGATGGATGCACCGCCACCGCGCCATCGCCCAGCATGGTTTCGGGCCGGGTGGTGGAAATCACGATTTCGGTGATGCCATCAACGGGGCCATCCACCAGCGGATAAGCGAAGGACCACATGGCCCCCTTGGTGTCGCGCGTCTCGACTTCAAGGTCCGAAATCGCCGTTTCAAAAACCGGGTCCCAGTTGACCAGCCGCTTGTCCTTGTAGATCAGCCCTTCCTTGTAGAGCTGCACAAAAACCTTGCGCACCGCCTTGGAAAGCCCCTCGTCCATGGTGAAGCGTTCTCTGGACCAATCGCAGGATGCGCCGAGCCTGCGGAGCTGCTTGGTGATGATGCCGCCCGATTCCTCTTTCCACTGCCACACGCGCTTCAGGAACGCCTCGCGGCCCATGGCGCGGCGCTCGGTCTTGTTTTCCTTCATCAGCAACCGCTCGACCACCATCTGGGTGGCGATGCCGGCATGGTCGGTTCCGGGCTGCCACAACACGTCGCGGCCGCGCATGCGCTCAAAACGGCAGAGAATGTCCTGGATGGTGTTGTTAAGGGCGTGCCCCATATGGAGCGAGCCCGTCACGTTGGGCGGCGGGATGACGATGGTAAACGGCTTGGCCCTGGGCTTGGCGCCCGGCTTGAAAAAGCCGCGGGCTTCCCACTCGTCATAGAGGCGGGTTTCCATTTCGGAGGGGATAAAGGTCTTCTCAAGCATGGCGGGAATCTTCAACAGTGAATTGAAGGCGCTATAAACACCACCCCGCCCCGGCTTGCAACTGGGGCCGCGCGTTAGTTAAACTCTATGCCCATCTCATTGTTTCTGAACCATATCTTGCGGGCGTTTCGCTCGCGCCCGCCGGACACATTAACCACAAATTCGGCGGGAAGCAGATAGGGCTCCTCAACCAGTATCTTGGCTCCGGTCTCGCTGAGGTTCTTGAACACACAGTTCATGACTGAATTGCGTGAGTTGAAAACCACACGGCCATCCTTCAGGCGGCGCTGGCGAAAAGATTGCCGATGTTCAGTCATGATACAACTCCCGTAACATGGACATACTGATGCAAGCTGTATACCAATCGGTAAGGATTAACGGCCGCGGCGGGCCACCCGCTCGATTTCCTCGCGTACCAGCCGCTCAACCAGGCTGGGCAGGTTGTTATCAAGCCAGGTTTTCAGCATTCCCTTGAGAAGATCATGGGTCATGTCTTCAATGGAACGCTCGCCCAAGGCCCGCGCCATGACCGTGTCGGCGAGCTGGTTAAAGGCCGAATTGGCCGTATCCGCGGCATAATCCGACAACAAGGGATCGGGGGAATAATTCTGATAGCCCTGGGCCTCTGCAACCGCCGGCAAATTGCCGGGATCGCCGTCGGACCAGCCTGTTTCGTCTTGATACGCAACCGGCTCCTCGTAGACAGGTTCTTCGAAGTCAAACCGCTCAGCCGGCCGCTGCGCCGCAGACTTCATCGCCTTCTCACCCGCCATAATTCCGGCAAAAACCGAAGAAGGGGGACTGATTGGCGGCGCCGGCGCATGGCGCTTGGCTGGCTCAACGCCAGGGTTTTCATTGCGCGTCCGGTTGATCTTGTTGCGCAATTCCTGAATCTCGTCGGATGTGGCCTTGGAGATTTCCGGGCTGAAACTCACGCGCGGCTCGCGCTTGCCGCCCCTGAAGGACATTCTCTCGGAACCCGGCGCGGCACTTGGCGGATGATCGCCGATATCAGAATCAATGGCCTTCCGGATGGAAGCCAGCAGATTCTCCATGTCAGGTTCGACAGCCACGAAATGTTTCCCCACAACGCCAGCAGCGCAACGCGAATCAGCTAATTCACTCCCATTAGCCGCCCGCCACCAATTATTCTGAAAGCAATGCGCCTGTCGAGCGGAAGAATAGTTATTCCACTACATTCGCGCCGGTGCCGAACCATTTGCCGCGAACATTGAGGTAGTTCGCCTCGGCGTCGTAATAGTCGACGGGCAGCTTGAGATCCCGCGCCGTCAGCTGGCCGATCGAACCCAGAATTTGGTAGCTGGCGACGATCTGGTCGCGCTCGGCCTGGACCAACGTGATGCGGGCTGCGACGAGCTCGCTCTCGGCATCAAGCACATCAAGCGTGGTGCGCGAGCCCACCAGGTATTCCTGCCTGACACCTTCAAGCGCCAATTCGCTGGCCGAGACCTGGGACCGCGCCGCGGCAATCGTTTGACGGGCAGAAATCAAATTGTTCCAGGCAATTGAGACGGCTTCACGGACCGCCCGGGCCGACTGGATGACTCCCAACTTCCGCTGGCTGGCAACATGCTTTGCTTGCCTGACCGATGAGTAGACAAGCCCCGCCTCATAAAGCGGTATGGTAAGAACTCCTTCCACCCTCGCATTTTCGGACGAACCCCGCGAGCGATCAAGGTCATCAGCAACTGTGGCTGAGGCCAGAAGGCTTATCTCCGGCAGCAAATCGCCAAACTGGACTTCGACATCATAATCTGACGCTTTCGCGACAAAGGCCGCAGACAGGATATTCGGGTTTATCTCCTGGGCCAGCGATTGGGCCGCGCCCAAGCTTTTCGGCAACCTGGCTGGTTTGGGAAAAGCCAGCTTGCCTGGTTTGTAACCCACAATATTCTCATAATTCGCAGCGCTGATCGCAAGATTGGCATTTGCTGACGCGACACCAGCCTGCGCCTCGGCCACGCGGGCCGTGGACTGCGCGACATCAGTCTTGGTGATTTCACCCACGGCAAAACGGTCGTTGGCAGCCTTGAGCTGCTGATTCAGCACGCCCAGGTTTTTCTGCCGAAGGGTGACAATCTTGCGGTCCCGGATGACATTCATGTAGGCCTGGATGACCTGAAAAATAATGTCCTGCTCAACGGCCAGCAGCGATTGCCGCCCGGCGTCAACATTCGCTTCAGCCGACTTGGTTCCATTGATGGTTTTGAAACCTCTGAATATCGGTTGCGACAGGACAATTGTCGCTTCTGCCGGCGTGGAGGAAGTTCTCGGCGCGGCATCAGTATCTGACCACAGACGGCCGACAGAGCCTTCGGCGGTAATCGTTGGACGCCAGCCGGACAGCGCCTGAGGAACCTGTTCATCGGTTCCCCGTTGCCGCGCCCGTTCCGCGTTCAATGTTGGATTGCCTGAATAGGCAGAGGCGATTGCCTTGGCCAGTGTTTCAGCCGACGCCTGGGGCGCGCCGTTCAGCAGAATAACAAGCGTCGCCGAAGCGAGCATGGCCTGTTTCAGGCGCCTCAAGCCCCGCGCCTGCCCAGACCATGCTCTCAATGCCCCCAACCCCTCTGCCCGACCGAACATCACAAAACTCACTGACTGCAAATCAAATGTAGGCGCCCGATGTGATTCGAACTTGTTAACTAGATATTAACCTATAGGAAATTCAGCCCTAAATCGCTGTAGCCAAAATACAACGCGGCCTAAAAAACGAACGGCGCTGTGGACAGTTCAAATCCGGGCAAAGGCGAGATTGACGCGTCAAAGGCCGGTCTTGATGAGCGATTCCCGTCATTTACGGTCAGGATATGGACCTTGGAGACATCTGCGGCGCCAATGGCCGCAACTATCCGGCCTTCAGCCCGGAGCTGATTGAACAAGCTGTCTGGAACCGCGGCAATTCTGCCCTCAACCAGGATAACATCATAGGGGCTGTCGGCCATGCAACCTGCGGCAAGCTTTCCTTCCACAACCTTGATGTTTCCGCTGGCGGACAGCGCAGCTTTCATGAAAGCCGTCAATTCCGCATCCGATTCCAGCGCCACCACGGAGCTGGCAAGCATGGAGACTATCTTCGCGCCATAACCGGTTCCCGCGCCTACGACCAGAACCCGGTCGGTCGGCTTGATCAAGGCAAGGTGGACCATGCGGGCAAAGGCCATAGGCTCCATCAGGTAACGCGCCGCGCCCGCAGCGCCGGACTTGAGCAAAATATCTTCGTCGAGATAGGCGATGGCCTTGCGCGCCTCCGGCACAAAATCCTCGCGCGCGACGGCGGCCATGGCGTCGATTATCCGGTGATCGGTGATGCCATTGGGGCGCACCTGGGACTCAACCATATTGCGCCGCGCCATCGCGAAATCCGTCATGTGCCACTATCCAAATCAGTTGCCAGTGAGGGTTGATAGCCATCAAAGCCGCGACAATGCAAGGGATTTGAGGATTGGGTTGTATCCTGAAATGCCATCGCCTATAAGGCCGCCCGAAGGCCTCGTGGCGGAGTGGTTACGCAGAGGACTGCAAATCCTTGCATCCCGGTTCAATTCCGGGCGAGGCCTCCAAAAGCTCTATTGCTTGCCATCGCGCGGCTGGCCATAGCCAAATTTCCTGGCAAGCCACGGCCAACGAAAATGCAGCCAGTAGCCGATCTTGACCGTGGCAAATCGGCGGAATCGCCGGACCGGCGGCAGGTCCACTGACAGGACAGCCACGCCCAGCGGCAGCATCCAAAAACCCACCACCGGCAGAAACCACAGGAAGCCGCCGAATATGAGCAAGATGCCCAATGCGACACGCAGAATTGGGCTTCCTGGAACATTGACGCTGTAACCCGCGAATTTGACTTTTGGCACCAGAATTCCTTCCTGTATCCGCCACTATATAGGGTGCCGCCGCCGCCATCAAAGTTAATGGCGAAAAGAAATGACAAATGTCTTTTCGTAGCCAAAGGCCTCTGCTATATGGCCCCGACATTCCTCGATAGCTCAGTTGGTAGAGCATTCGACTGTTAATCGAATGGTCGCTGGTTCGAAGTCCAGCTCGAGGAGCCAGTTTCAAAGGCCGATTCCGAAAGGGATCGGCTTTATTCTTAGGCCTTGCCCTGCTAATTTGAACTGCCAATACGATGAGGAGATCAGGAATGGACAAACCTGAAGATCGCACGATCATGGTATCACGCAGCTTCAAGGCCCCGCGCCAGGCGGTGTTCGATGCTCTGACAAAGCCCGAAATTGTGAAGCAGTGGCTGCTTGGCCCCCCGGGCTGGTCCATGCCCGTCTGCGAAATCGACCTGAAGCCGGGAGGCAAATATCGCTATGTTTGGCGGCAGGACACTGACGGGACAGTCATGGGAATGGGCGGTGTCTTTCGCCAGGTAAAGCCGCCCGATCACTTCGTCGCCGAAGAAAAATTCGACAAGCCATGGTATGCGGGCCACGCGCTTGTCACAACCGCCCTCGCCAATAAGGATGACCAGACTGTTCTTTTGACCACAATTCAGTATGAATCAAAAGAGGTTCGGGACAGCGTTTTAAAAACACCCATGCTCAACGGTCTCGCCTCAAGCTACGACAATCTCACGAAACTCCTGGCAAATTGACGAACATGGCCTTGTAGGGCATTGCTAGTCGAGAACCCGGAGTTTGCCATGGATATCAAAGACGACGTTGTTGCCGCCATTGGCAACACCCCTCTCATAAAACTGAGAAAAGCCTCGGAACTCACGGGCTGCGCCATTCTCGGCAAGGCAGAATTCATGAATCCGGGCCAATCAGTGAAAGACCGGGCGGCGCTTTTCATTATCCGGGACGCCATCGCCAAGGGCCAGCTCAAACCCGGCGGCACCATCGTCGAAGGAACCGCCGGGAACACCGGCATCGGGCTTGCCGTGGTGGCCAGGGCGATGGGTTTTCGCACCGTGATCGTGATCCCTGTGACCCAAAGCCAGGAAAAGAAGGACGCGATCCGCCAGCTCGGCGCTGAACTGGTGGAGGTGCCCGCCGTTCCCTACAAAAACCCAAACAACTACGTGAAATATTCCGGCCGCTTGGCCAAGGCCCTGGGCGCCGTCTGGGCCAATCAGTTTGACAACGTGGCAAACCGGCAAGCCCATATTGAGGGAACCGCCCCCGAGATTTGGGCGCAAACCGATGGCAAGGTAGATGCGTTTGTGTCGGCCGTCGGCTCAGGCGGAACCTTAGCCGGCGTCAGCATGGGGCTGAAACCGCGCAACAAAGACATCAAGATTGTTTTGGCTGATCCGCCCGGCGCTGCCCTTTACAGCTATTACAAGACCGGCGAACTCAAGGCCGAAGGCACGTCGATCACCGAAGGCATCGGCCAGGGCCGCGTCACCGCCAATCTCGAAGGCGCAATCGTCGATGAGGCTTTTCTCATTCCCGACAGCGAATCCATCCCGCTGGCGTTTGACCTGCTGGAACACGAAGGCCTCTGCATGGGTGGCTCAACCGGCGTGAACGTGGCAGGAGCCATTCATATGGCCAGGCAAATGGGCCCCGGACACACCATCGTCACCATTCTCTGCGACTACGGCACGCGCTATGCCTCGAAACTCTTCAACCCCGTCTTCCTGCGCGAGAAAAATCTGCCCGTGCCGAAATGGCTGACCGACACGCCGGAGGTGCCTGAAGTGTTTGAAGCCGTGCAAAAATGACAAAGCTTCTGTTCCGCGAAGACGCCTATTTGAAATCGGCTGAAGCGGTGGTTCAGGACATAAACGAACGCGGACTCATTGTGGATAAAACCAATTTCTACGCGGCGGCTGGTGGACAGCCCGGTGACATCGGCTCCCTGGCATTCGATGGTCAAAGCATAGAAATTGGCGCAACCATTTACGACGAACGGAAATCCGTGGTCCATGTGCCTGCCAGTTTCGAGAATCTTCCCGCCATCGGCGACGCTGTGGCGCTTAATCTGAATTGGGATATCCGCTACCGCAACATGCGCGCCCACACCATGATGCACCTGCTTTGCGCCTGCGTGCCCTTTCCAGTAACCGGCGGCGCGATTTCCGAGGATGGCGGGCGGATTGATTTTGACATTCCGGAAGGCCAGATTCCAGACAAGGAAGAACTGGCGGCGCGCATCAACCAGCTCATCGTCGAAAATCACGCCGTGACTTTTCGCTGGATCACCGATGAAGAAATGGAAGCCAATCTGCATCTGGTGCGCACCATGTCGGTGAAACCGCCGATGGGCACGGGCTCGGTGCGCCTGGTGATGATCGGCGAGGAAGGCAGGATAGACCTGCAGCCCTGTGGCGGAACCCATGTCAAGACCACTGGCGAAATCGGCCCCATGCGCGTTGCCAAGATTGAGAACAAGGGTAAGATAAACCGCCGCATCAGGCTGGCGTTCGCGTAGACAGGAATTGGCCATGACCCAGGACATCGTTTCAACCCAGTGGCTGGATGAACACCGAAATTCACCTGATATCGCAGTCATCGATTGCTCCTGGCATCTGGCCGCGGCCAAGCGCGACGCGAAAGCCGAGTATTTGGCGGCGCGCATTCCCGGCGCGCAGTTTTTCGATATTGATCTCATCGCCGACACCGAAAGCCCCCTGCCCCACATGCTGCCCAGCCCGGAAAAATTCTCGTCCCATGTGCGCAAGATGGGCATTGGCGATGGCAAGAAAGTCATCTGCTACGACAGCGCTGGATTGTTTTCGGCGGCGCGCGTCTGGTGGATGTTCAAGATTTTTGGCCACAATGATGTGGCTATTCTGGACGGCGGCCTGCCAAAATGGAAAGCTGAAAATCGCTCCCTCGAAGATGGCCCGCCCGCCAAGCCGCAGGAGCGCCATTTCACGGCGCGCTTCCAATCCATGATGGTGCGCGACAAGGCCGATGTGCGCAAGGCATCGCAGATCGCCGATGCGCGCTCTCCGCCAAGATTTCGCGGCGAGGAGGCCGAGGCAAGACCCGGCGTTCGCGCCGGCCATATTCCGGGCGCCAGGAATGTGCACTACGCCACGCTGCTGAAGCCCGACGGCACATTGAAGCCGGCGCCTGAAATCGCGAAGGTGTTTGAGGCCGCGGGCATTGACATCGCCAGGCCCGTGGTCACCAGCTGCGGCTCTGGCGTGACGGCGGCAATCCTCACCCTTGGCCTCACCATTTTGAACGCCAAGGACCACGCTCTCTATGATGGCTCATGGACGGAATGGGGTTCAGCCGCCGATACCGCAGTGGCGACTGGCGCATAACCCCGTGCGCGAGCTTGAGACCACCGTCACTTTTCTGGAAATGAACTCCGAGGCGCTGCACCATGTGACGCCGCCTTCGAATGTGAAACTCATGTTGCTGCGGGCGGAAAACATCACGCCCAGCTTCTACCGCTATCTCTATGGCGCCGTGGGGCGCGACTGCAATTGGCATGACCGCAAGCTGATGGGCGAAGAGGAACTGACAGGCCTCATTCACGCCGACGGCGTTGAAATCTGGGTGCTCTATGTCGGCGGCCAGCCGGCCGGGTATTTCGAGCTTGCGCCCCGCGCGGCCGCCACGGTGGAAATCGAATATTTCGGGCTGATCGCGGAATTTCATGGCCTGGGCCTCGGCAAGTGGTTCCTCGCCGAAGCCATCCGCGCCGCCTGGGCCAAGCAACCCAAGCGGGTCATCGTCGAAACCTGCACCCTCGACGGCCCCGCAGCGCTGCCGCTCTACCAAAAACTGGGGTTCACAGCCTATGACCAGAAATCAAAGGTCATGCAGGTGGCGGATTAGCGGCGGAGGACCGCAGCCCCTCGTCAGGCAAGCCATCGGCGCCGCCAAACCGCGCAAGCGATTCCTGGTGGAAGGCTTCCACCATGTCTCCCGTCAAACAAATCATGGGGATTGCCTATTCAGCCAGCTTCTTCATGGCATTGGGATATTTGCGCATGAAATCCCGCACTGTATCGAGAGCCTTTTCAAAATCCGCATCGCAAGGGGTCAATTCAACGCCCTACGGGGTGCGCATCGCAAAAAGCTTGTCCCCTTCACCCAGACCCAAGTCCCTGGCGATATCGGAAATCGTAACAGTCAGCGAATTCCCGACTTTCCGTATGATGAGCGGTCTATACATATGTGCACTCATACTACAACTATACGAATGAATTTGCGAGGCCAGTGCAAATGCCTTCAATGCAAAATCTGGCTCAGGAACAGCTTGGTCCGCTCGCTCTTCGGGTTTTCGAAGAATTCCTTGGGGGAATTCTGCTCGATGATCTGGCCTTGGTCCATGAAGATCACCCGGTTGGCCACTTGCCTGGCGAAGCCCATTTCGTGGGTGACGCACAGCATGGTCATGCCGCTTTGAGCGAGATCGACCATGACTTCGAGAACTTCCTTGATCATTTCAGGGTCAAGGGCGGAGGTGGGCTCGTCAAACAGCATGATCTTGGGGTTCATGCAGAGCGAGCGCGCGATGGCGACGCGCTGCTGCTGGCCGCCTGAAAGCTGGCCGGGATATTTCATTGCCTGCTCCGGGATCTTCACACGGGCCAGATATTTCCTCGCCAGTTCGTCTGCCTCCTTCTTCGGCATCTTGCGCACCCAGATCGGCGCCAGCGTCAAATTCTCCAGAACAGTCAGATGCGGAAACAAATTGAAATGCTGGAACACCATGCCGACGTCGCGCCGAACTTCATCTATCTTCTTCAGGTCGTTGGTGAGTTCGATGCCATCAACCGACAATGTCGCCCTTTCTGGTGCTCCTCCAGCCGGTTGATGCAGCGGATAAGCGTCGACTTGCCAGAACCAGAAGGCCCGCAAATGACGATGCGCTCGCCCTTATCGACGGTCAGATTGATATCCCGCAGCACATGAAAATCTCCGTACCACTTGTTCATGGCGGAAATTGTCGATGCGCAATATTCGATGTTGAACATGCTACCTCTTGTGACCGGTATTGAGCCTGCGTTCGATGAACTGCGAATAGCGCGACATGCCGAAACAGAAAATCCAGAAGATCAACGCCGCGGAAAAATAGCCCGTGGGCGGTGTCTGGGGCGAAGCCCACTTCGCATCAGCGAAACCTGCAATGACAATGCCAAGGAGATCAAACAAGCCGACAACGGTCAACAGTGTGGTATCCTTGAAAAGACCAATAAAGGTGTTGACGATTCCCGGTATGACAATCTTCAGCGCTTGCGGCAGCACAATCAAACGCATGGTCTGCCAGTAAGGCAAGCCCAAAGCATGGGCAGCCTCAATTTGCCCCTTTGGAATGGCCTGAAGACCGCCGCGCACCACTTCGGCCATGTAGGCCGAAGAAAAGAGCGCGACGCCGACAAGGGCGCGTGAAAGCTTGTCCAAATCTGTTCCCGGCGGCAGGAACTGCGGCAACATGTACATGGCCATAAAAAGGACAGTGATGAGGGGCACGCCGCGCCAAATCTCTATGAAACCGATGGAAAAATATTTCACAACCGGCATGTCCGAGCGACGGCCAAGCGCCAGCAAAATGCCTATCGGCAACGAAAAGACAATTCCCGTGATCGCCACCACAAGCGTGACCAGCAGTCCGCCCCATTGCGGGGTTTCAACATAGGTCAACCCATAATCAGTTCGCAGCAACACCAATACGGCCAATATGCTCAAAAAAACCATGAGCCAGCTCACGCATCGTCGCCCGGGCGTCAGGGGTTTGCAAACGGCCAATTTGCGCAAGCCCCATCGCGCCACCTGCAAAGACCAGAAGGAAACCTCCGACCACGCTATATGGCAGCTCGCCCAAGGGCGTGGACATGGATTTGAACACGATAAAGAAATCCGAAAGCCAGACAACAAATCCAATTCCCGCCAGCACCAAGCCCTGCCACGATTGATGCAGGCCCTCTTCGATGCCCAGCACCACAAGAGGAAGGAATGCTGCAATCACGGCGAAAATGACAGCGAAAGAAAGGAAAGACGACAAGGAAATCGAGAAATTGCCACCCGTGAGAAGAATGAACGACATCAACGGAAACACCATGAGGAAGAACAAGGCGTTCCACTTCTTGTAGGGCACGGACGGCATGAGCAACGGAATGAGCGCGCAAAGCCCAACGATAAAACAAATGTTGACCCGCCACCTCTGGTCGATGGGATAAAAGCCATAAATCCACTGGGCAAATTTTGCGCCGACAAAGGGCCAGCAGGCGCCTACGCCTTGAACTGCGCAAACGTCCCGGTTCTCTCCGGTCCAGACCGCGCGAAACAGCGCCCAGCCCAGAACATTTGAAAGAACCCAGTATAGAAACAAACTGGCCACGATTGTCAGAAGGCCGTTCTGCCAATTTGGAAACAGGTTCGCCAGGACCCAGCCACGCCACCCCACAAGGTTGGCCGGGGGTGACAGCTTCGGCGCATCTTCTGCACGGACATATGCCAGTGATTGCCGGAGTGATTTTGCCACGTCTACCGCTCCACCAGCTTCATGCGGGAATTGATACCAGTTCATGAAGCCTGATGTGAGCAGACTGAGCGTGAGGTACACTATCATGAAGAGGAGAATGATTTCGATGGCCTTGCCAGTCTGGTTCAGCACTGTGCCACCCATGGCGACAAAATCCGGATACGCGATAGCCACCGCCAATGACGAATTCTTCGTCAGGTTGAGAAATTGGCTGGCGAGCGGCGGTATGATGATGCGCATGGCCTGCGGAAGAATGACAAGGCGCGTGACATGGCTAGCGCGCAAGCCAAGGGCGCTGGCGGCCTCGGTTTGGCCATGGCTTACAGCCTGGATGCCAGCGCGGACAATTTCAGCAATAAACGAGCCAGTATAAACACTCAAGGCCACAAGCAGGGCGATGAATTCCGGATAGACAGTTACCCCGCCAGAAAAATTGAACGCGCCCAGCGTCGGCACATCCCATGAAACGGGCCAGCCCACAATCAACAGGGATAACAATGGCAATGCGGTGATGAGCCCAATGCCGCCCCAGATGTATGGAAACGGTTGCCCGGTTGCCATTTGCCGCGCGCGCGCCCAGCGCCGCAAAAAGATGGCGCCGATGACGCCTGCAACGAGCCCACAAAACCCATCCAGGCCAGCTGCCCAAATACCGGAGAAGGCATCACGAGACCCGCGGTTTGAAAGATAAAACGAGCCAAAATTGATCGCTTCTTTGGCTGCGGGTAGTGGCTTCAATACCGCTCCATACCAGATGAAAATCTGCAGCAGCAGCGGAATGTTCCGAACGATTTCCACGTAAAAAGTCGCAATCGTCGCTATGAGCCAGTTCTTTGAAAGACGGGCGATGCCCGCCATAAAACCAATCACGGTTGCGAGCATAATGCCCAGAATGGCAACGAGAAGTGTGTTCAGGAGCCCAGAGTAAATCGCCCTGCCGTAACTTGAGCTGCTGCTGTACTCGATCAGCGACTGAGACATGTCAAAGCCAGCCGAACGATTCCAGAATTCATATCCGAAAGTCTTGCCCAGTTTGGCAAGATTGGAGCTCGCATTGTAATAGAGGTCATAGGCCAACCCGAGCAGCAACAAAATCGCAATTGCTTGAAAAACAAAGGACCGCGCCTTTGGATCGTTCCAAAAGGAAACCTGTGGCTGCCGCCGAGATTCGACTGCGCTCATCCCAAATTGTCCCCACCCAAGATTGATTTCGTCGGCTTAACCGATCTTATTGAAAACGGGGGGCGCGCAGTTTGCTTGCGCGCCCCCCGGTTCCTGATATCAGCGAATTGGCGGGGCGTATTGCAGGCCGCCGGCGTTCCACAGGGCGTTCTTGCCGCGCTTGATTTTGAGCGGCGTGTTCTCGCCTACGTTGCGCTCGAATATCTCGCCGTAGTTGCCGACACCCTTGATGATCTGAACGATCCATTCTTCACCAAGGCCAATGCCCGTGCCAAAGCCCGCGGCCGTGCCATCCTCGTTTTTCACACCAAGCAAACGCTTGATTTCAGGATTTGGCGATGCCTTCATCTCTTCAACATTGGCCGACGTGACGCCGAGCTCTTCGGCGTTCAGCAATGCGTAATAGGTCCACTTCACCACATTGAACCAGGCATCATCACCCTGGCGCACCACTGGACCCAACGGTTCCTTCGAGATGATCTCGGGAAGAACCACATGCTCATCGGGATTGGCGAACTTGAGTTTGTCGGCATAGAGGCCGGACTGGTCCGTTGTGAACACGTCACAACGGCCATCCTGGTAGGCGGCAAGCACTTCTTCGTTCTTTTCGAAGGCCACAACCTTGTAGTCCATCTTGTTGGATTTGAAATAGTCGGCAAGATTCAATTCAGTCGTTGTGCCGGTCTGGGTGCAGACGGCTGCGCCACTCAGCTTCAATGCGCTGTCCACGCCCAGGGATTTTTTCACCAGGAAACCCTGGCCATCGTAATACATGACGCCCGCAAACTTGAGGCCAAGCGATGTATCGCGCGTCATGGTCCATGTTGAGTTGCGCGAAAGCACATCAATTTCATTGGATTGCAATGCCGTGAAGCGGTCCTTCGCGGTCAATGGCGTGAATTTCACTTTGCTTGGATCATTGAAAATCGCGGCTGCGACGGCACGGCAAAAATCCACGTCCATGCCGGTCCAGTTGTTTGCTTCATCGGGATTTGAAAATCCGATCAAACCCTGGCTGACGCCGCATTGGACGAAACCCTTGGTCTTGACATCATCCAAGGTTCCGGCGGTCGCCGCAGCTGCTGCGAATATTGAGGCTGAAGCCGCAAGCGCCAAACCCAAAATTTTACGTTTCATGTTTTATCTTCCCTTTGAAATGGGCGGACCGTGAACCATGGCCTCCGCAAAGACCTCCCACGAGCATCCGCAGTTACTTTACGTTATGTATCTTCTCCCTTGGGGGTGTTATTCTTGTCATTCACCCCTCTTGACCTAGACAAGCCGGAAACTGCCAAGCGGTCAAGATGTATTGCGACTTGCTAGAGAGCGGCTACGAGCTGTTCGGCGGTGGTGAAGCTTTGCGCCAAGGGTTTCTGCGGCCTGCCGATCATGACAACCGCCATATCCAGTTCACGGGCGGCCAATAGCTTCGCCTCAGTCTGCGCTCCGCCTGCGTTCTTGGTGACAAGATGCGTGATTTTCTCACGCGCGAGCAAGGACTTTTCGCCCGCAACGCTAAAAGGCGGACGCGCCAATAGCAATTTCCACCGGGAAGTCAGGGCAATGGCCGGCGATTCAATCATCCGCGCCACGCCGGATAAATCCCTCCGCGCCAAGAAAGGCCCAATTTCCTTGCGGCCAATTGTGAGCATGATTCGGGCGCCCGTGGCAAGGCCGCGACCGCGCCTTCAACGTCCGGAACTTCAATCCATTGATCGCCGGGCATTGGCGCCCAGGGTTCGCGCTCCAACCTGAGGTAGGGAATGCCAACGCGCCGCGCCGCGTCGAAGCCATTGCGGGAAATCCTGATGGCAAAGGGATGGGCCGCATCGACCACCGCTTCGAAGTTCCCGCTTAGCAGATAATCATGGAGCCCCTCCTCGCCGCCAAATCCTCCCACCCGAAGTTCGCCGTCCGGGAGCATGGGATTTTGCGTGACACCCGCCAGCGAGGTGACAACGGCGTGGCCCGCCTCGATGAGCGCCGCCGCCAGCCCGCGCGCTTCCGCCGTGCCGCCGAGCAGCAGAATGCGCTTACCGGGCATGGGCTGCAATCTTCCCGCCACGGTCCACGATGATCACATCGGACGCTATGTTCGCACCCTTCAATACCCGTTCAACTTGCAGTTTGGCTTCCTCGGCAACATGCCCGGCAAGGTCGGCGCCCAGCATTTCCAGAACCTGCTGCGCCGTATTGGCATTTTTTACGGCGTCGCGCAGCCCTTCTGGGGCAAACCTCGACAGCCATTCAAAATCAACCTGGCTGCGCCCAGAATGGAGATCCATCGCCCCCTGAGCCAGCTTGGCGATCTTGCCAAAGCCGCCGCCAATGGTCACCCGCGCGACCGGGTGGTCCCGCACATACTTCAAAAGTCCGCCGGCAAAATCACCCATGTCCATCATGGCCTCAAGCGGCAGGCCAAAATGGGCTCGCACAGCATCTTCGGACGTGGACCCCGTGCAGCCCGCAATATGCGTGAGGCCCATGGCGCGAGCCACGTCAACGCCCCGGTGGATGGAGGCAATCCACGCGGCGCAGGAAAACGGGTGGACGATTCCCGTTGTGCCCAGGATGGAGAGGCCGCCCACAATGCCAAGCCGCGGGTTCCAGGTTTTCTGCGCAATCGCCTCGCCATTGGGTATTGAGATTTCAATCTCAACATCTGAACCGCCCAACTCCTCAATCACCCGGCACATCATGGCGCGCGGGACGGGATTGATCGCAGGCTCACCAACGGCAATTGGCAATCCGGCCTTGGTCACAGTGCCAATGCCGGGGCCTGCCTTGAAGGTGACGCCGTTCCCATTCCTTCGCACCGTGGCAATAACGGTGCAGCCATGGGTCACGTCGGGATCATCGCCAGCATCCTTGGTGATTCCGGCCTGGGCCCAGCCCTCGCCCTTGCCTTCCAGCGCCAGCGCGAAGCTTGGCGTTTCGCCCTTGGGCAGCGTGATCGAAACCGGATCGGGAAACTCGCCGGTCAACAATGCCGTAAACGCCGCCTTGGTGGCCGCAGCAGCACATGCGCCTGTCGTCCATCCCCGCCTTAACTCGCCTTCGGGCTTCTCTATTCGCATGCGATCACTGTATAAGGAACTATGAGCCTGGGACCACCTAAATCAGCGCAGGGATTTCACCACGAAGCGGCGGGCGGCTTTGCCCGGCTTGATGCCGAAGCGTTCCCCGTGTTCCATGAGGGCTGGGTGTGGCTGGTGGGGGCTGGCCCCGGCGCACCCGGCCTCATGTCGCTGCTCTGCTATCACGCCATGCAGAATTGCGATGTTGTGGTCTATGACGCGCTGGTGAATCCCGATATTCTGCGTTGGGTGAAGCCCGGCGTGGTGCTGGAATACGCTGGCAAGCGCGGTGGCAAGCCTTCGCCTGTCCAGCAGGAAATTTCCTTCCGCCTCATTGAATTGGCGCGGGCGGGAAAGCGTGTGCTGCGCCTCAAGGGCGGAGACCCCTTCATGTTTGGCCGGGGCGGCGAGGAAAGCCAATATCTGGCGAAAGCCCAAATTCCATTCCGCATTGTGCCCGGCATCACCGCTGGCGTTGGCGGTCTGGCCTATGCCGGAATTCCGGTGACCCACCGGGACACCAATCACTCCGTTATTTTCCTCACCGGACACGACGCGACGGGGAAAATGCCCGCCAGCGTCAATTGGCAAGCCATCGCCAAGGCCTCGCCCGTGATCGTCATGTATATGGCTGTCAAGCACTTGGGCGAAATCGCTCAGGCTTTGATCGAAGGCGGCAGAACGCCGGATGACCCGGTGACCATCGTTTCCAACGCCTCGCTGCCGCATCAGGCCGTGAACGCCACAAGCCTCGGAAAAGCGGGAGCCTTTGTGACGGAAAACGATCCGCCAACGCCGGCCATCGTCGTTGTGGGCCACGCTTCCGACTGGCGCGAAATGCTGGACTGGTATTCGCCGGGCCTGCGGGAGAACCCCATTGGCTAAAGTCTTTGTTGTCGCTGCCCCGGCATCGGGCAGCGGCAAGACCATGTTGACCCTCGGGCTGTTGCGCGCCCTCCGGAACCGGGGCCTGAAAGTCGCCTCGGCCAAGGTTGGCCCCGACCACATCGACCCGCGCTTTCATGCAGCGGCCAGCGGCAGGCCCTGCCTGAACCTCGATCCCTGGGCCATGAAACCGGACCTGATGAAGGGTTTGCTAACTGATCTTGCCGGGGATTCAGACGTGGTGATCATCGAAGGCGTTATGGGGCTTTTCGACGGCCCGCAGGGCGCGCGGAGCTCCACAGCCGACCTCGCCCACGAGTTGCGGCTTCCCATCATTCTGGTTCTGGATGCGAGCCGCCAGGGCCAATCCATCGCGGCGCTGGCCCAGGGCTTCATCAAGTTCAACAGCAAGCTCAAATTCGCCGGCATTTTGCTGAACCGTGTTGCCAGCGACCGCCATGCGGCGATCCTTGCTTCGGCTCTTGCACCCTTGAAAGTCCCGCTGCTCGGCGCCGTGCGGCAGAACCACTTGCTGGCCTGGCCATCGCGGCATCTTGGATTGGTGCAAGCCCAGGAAAATCAACAGCTTGAGGAGTTTATCGAAACCGCTGCATCAACCGTCGCGCGTGAAACGATTGTTGACACTGCGGAAATCGAAGAGACACGGTTCCACTCAGTCAGCGGGCCAGTCCTACCGCCGCTGGGACAAAGAATTGCCGTGGCGGAGGATCTGGCCTTTAGTTTCGCCTATCCCCATGTCCTGCAGGGCTGGAAGAAATCCGGCGCTGAAATTTCCCTGTTTTCACCCTTGAAGGACGAAACGCCGCGTGACGACAGCGATGCCGTTTTCCTGCCCGGCGGCTACCCCGAACTTCACGCTGGCCAACTTGCGCAGAGCCGGAAATTCCTTGGCCATCTTCGAGACACCAAAGCCCTGATCTATGGCGAGTGTGGAGGCTATATGGTTTTGGGCGATGCCCTCATCGACGGTGGCGGCAAATGCCATGCCATGGCGGGCCTGCTTCCGGTCACCACGAGCTTTGCGCAGAGAAAACTGCATCTTGGCTATCGCCAGCTTAAGCCGCTGGGCGGGCCCTGGAGCAAAGCGCTGAGGGGCCATGAATACCACTACTCAACCATTGAGAGCGAAGGCAAGGCGGACCGGCTATTCATGGCGAGCGATGCCGCGGGCCAAAACCTTGGCGAAATTGGCCTGAGGCGCGGCAATGTCATGGGCTCCTACGCGCATATCATCTGCGAGGCCCCATGACGGCGAAAGCTTTCATGCTCATGGGCACCGGTTCCGACGTGGGAAAATCCCTCATTGCCGCAGGCCTTGCCCGGGCCTTCGCCAATCGCGGGCTGAGAGTCATGCCGTTCAAGCCGCAAAACATGTCCAACAACGCGGCGGTCACCGAAGATGGCGGCGAGATCGGCCGCGCCCAGGCGCTTCAGGCCCGCGCCGCCAGGCAATCCTCGTCCGTTCACATGAACCCGGTTTTGCTCAAACCGGAAACCAATACGGGCGCCCAGGTGATCGTTCATGGCAAACGGGTTGCCACCATGTCAGCGCGGGAGTTTTTCAAGAACCGCCAGCAGTTCATGCCGGCCATTCTGGAGAGCTACCAAAAACTTTCCCGCCAAGCCGACCTGGTGATTGTTGAGGGGGCGGGCAGCCCGGCGGAGGTTAACCTGCGTGACGGCGACCTGGCCAACATGGGCTTCGCGGAAGCCGCGAACATTCCAGCCTTTCTGGTGGGCGACATTCATCGCGGCGGCGTCATTGCCTCGATTATTGGCACCCTTGTGGTTTTGAGCGATGAAGACAGGGCCCGCCTCAAGGGATTTATGATTAACAAATTCCATGGCGACAAGAAGTTGTTCGAAAATGGCCGCATTTACCTTGAAGCGAAAACCGGCCTGCCCTGCCTCGGCGTTGTTCCCCATTTCGCCAAGGCCAACAACCTGCCCGCCGAAGACGCGGTGGCCCTGGAACATTCACTTGCGGGTCAAAATGGAGCCTGCAAGGTCGTGGTGCTCCGCCTGCCACGCATCGCCAATTTTGACGACCTTGATCCCCTGCGGCTGGAACCCGGAGTTTCCGTCATTTTCCTTGAAGCGGGAAAGCCCATTCCAGGAAACGCCGATTTAGTGATCATTCCGGGGTCAAAATCCACCATAGCCGATTTAAATGCGCTCAGAGCCGCTGGCTGGGATATCGACCTTGTCACCCATGTCCGACGGGGTGGCCGCGTATTGGGCCTTTGCGGCGGTTTTCAAATTTTGGGCCGATCCATTCATGATCCCCAAGGCCTCGAAGGGGCTGCTGGCAGCGTTTCAGGTCTAAATTTACTAAAAATTGAGACAACCCTTGTGGCTCAAAAGACGCTTGAGCGCGTCACTGGCACGCATATGGCTAGCTGGAAAACCCATCGAAGGGTACGAAATCCATCTGGGAACGTCACAGGGGCCAGATTGCGAAAATCCCTTCGCAACAATTGCGGGGAGAAATGACGGTGCAACAAGCTCTGACGGCCTAGTGAGCGGCACCTACATTCACGGTTGCTTCACAAACGACAGTTTTCGCCACGCTTACCTGCAATCCCTGGGAGCCCGGTCCAGCGATTTGGCCTTTAAATCGCTTGTGGACGCGACCCTTGATGAACTGGCAGTCCATCTGGAAGAGAACCTTAATCTCGATCAGCTTTTAAAGCTGTCTGAAGGCGCATTGTAATGTGGGCCGTCTGTCTTGCGCTGCTGGTGGAGCGCTTTCTAGGCTTTCCCAAGCCGCTGCAGGAGAAAATCGGCCATCCCGTCGAGTGGGTCGGGAGCGCTTCTAACGAAAATTGAGGCGTCATTAAACATTCAGACACATTGACCCGTTGCAAGGCAAGCTCCGTGGCGGCGCGGCGCTGCTGTTGTTTCTCATTATAGTGGCTGTTCCAACACTTCTTGTTTCGTGGTTTTTGGCCCAATTTGCCTCAGGCTGGGTTGTTAGCGCTTTGTTAGCCACGCCGCTGATAGCGCAGCATTCCCTCCGGAAGCACGTTAAAGCGGTTTCCAAAGGATTGAACAGCTCCCTGGTTGACGGCAGAAACGCCGTAAGCCGCATCGTGGGGCGCGATCCCGCGAACCTGGACGAATCCGGTGTGGCGCGGGCCGCTCTGGAAAGCCTTGCTGAGAACACTTCGGACGGCATCATGGCCCCGGTTTTCTGGTACGCCCTTCTGGGTCTTCCCGGCATCGCCATATATAAAGCAATCAACACCGCCGATTCCATGATCGGGCACAAATCAGAGCGCCATCTGCATTTTGGCTGGGCGGCGGCCCGCCTTGATGATTTGGTTAACCTTCCAGCATCGCGCCTCACCGGGCTTCTGTTCGTGATGGCAGCGGCGATAGACGAACGGGGAAAGGGCTGGCTGGCCCTTAAAGCGATGTGGCGCGACGCCTCCCAGCACCAATCGCCCAATGCCGGCTGGCCAGAATCGGCCTTTGCGGCAGCCCTTGGCATTAAACTTGGTGGCCCACGGAGCTATGAGGGAGTGCGTGTCGATCTTCCCTGGATGGGCGATGGCCGCGAGGATTTGACACGCCGGGACATAGACCTAGGCCTCAGGTTTTTCGGGACCGCGATGACTTTGCTTTTCGGCCTGTGTTTGCTGCTTGCCCTGATTTTTTAAGAACCAGCGGCAGGCCGGCTGCAATGAAAACCACCTCGTCGGCAGCCTGCGCCACCCGCTGATTGGCAAAGCCCTGCAAATCCCGGAATGCACGGGCCATGGCGTTGTCCGGCACAATGCCAAGACCCACCTCGTTCGAAACGATCACGACACGGGCTTTCGCCTTGGCCAGCGCAGCACACAGCCTGTCGATTTCCGCCAGAACATCGGACTTCCCGTGCATCAGATTGCTGATCCAGATTGTGAGACAATCAATCAGGATAAACCGCCCCTTGCCATCCATGTCGCCGAGCGCCTCCACAACTTGAAGGGGCGCTTCCACAGTATGCCAATTGCCGCCCCGCTGCGCCCGATGCGCCGCAATCCGGGCGCCCATTTCATCATCAAAGGCCTGGCCCGTGGCAATGTAATATTTCTGGCCCTTGGCCAAGCTTTCCGCATAACGGCTCTTGCCCGATCTGGCGCCGCCAAGAACCAGCGAAATTGTCATGGCAGCGCCTTGGGAATGCGCGCGATGAAATGCCCGCGCATCGCGTCTGGCCACAGGCGAAAAGGAACCTCGCCGGTTTCGCTTTGCCCATGCAGATCAAACCACGCCAGAATTGCTTCGGCCTGGGCCTTCTGCGGCGCATGATGGCCGGTGAAATAGCTGAAGCGCTGGTCATCTTGAAACACCACGCTGCAATGCTGCTTGCAATTCCACAGGCAGGCCTGGGTCTGGATTTTCACGTCGCTGCGGCCCGCCTCCATTAAAACTTCGCTCATATGCGCGATCAGGGTTTCACCGCCGGTGCGCCCATCTTCCCCCGTTTTCTGGTCGGGGGAATAGCGGCAAGTTGTGCAAAATATCAAGGAACGCATGGGACTTGTCTTGGCTCTTCAGGGATTGCTAACGTCTGGCAATCCAATGTAGGCAAAGACCCAGCCTGTCAATCCAATCGAAAGCGACATGAAATACAGCCGCATCGCCTTCCTCGCTTCAGAATCGCCCGACGCCAGAGAAGCCCTCGCGCGGCTCAGCAAGCGCTACGGCAACGCTGAAGCGGACGATGCGGACGTGGTTGTGGCCTTGGGCGGCGACGGCCACATGCTGCAAATCCTGCACCGCTTTGTTTCAACCGGAATTCCCATCTATGGCATGAACCGCGGAACCGTCGGTTTTTTGATGAATGACTACTCCGAAGCCAGCTTGATGGAACGCCTGAGCGCCGCAGAGCTCACCACAATCCGCCCACTGCGCATGATAGCCACCGATGAGCACGGCAAGCCGCACAAGGGCATCGCGTTCAATGAAGTGTCGCTGCTGCGCCAGCGCTCGCAGGCCGCCAAGCTGCAAATTTCAATCGATCACAAGGTGCGGCTGGAAGAATTGATTTGCGACGGCCTGCTGCTGGCGACGCCCGCCGGGAGCACCGCCTATAATCTCTCCGCCCACGGACCAATTCTGCCGGTGAACTCTCCCCTGCTGGCGCTGACGCCAATCAGCGCCTTCCGCCCCCGGCGCTGGCGCGGCGCCGTGCTGCCGCACAATGCCAAAGTGACGATCAATGTCCTGGAGTGCGAGAAACGCCCGGTCGCGGCGGTCGCCGACCATGTCGAGGTGCGCCACGTCAAAACCGTTGAAATCGCCGAAGACAAGAAGCGCTCGGTGAAAATCCTTTTCGACCCCGGCCACAGCCTCGCCGAGCGCGTGCTGAACGAGCAGTTCAAGTTTTAGGCTTGCGCCAAGGCATCGAGGCTTTCCGGCAGGATCTGCCCGCCATCGACAATGATCGTCTGCCCAGTCACATAGCCCGCTTCTTTCGAGGCGAAATAAAGCGCCGCGTGGCCAATGTCATCAACGGTTCCAAGTTTTTTCAGCGGCACCGAAGCGGCCATTGATTTCTGATAGTCCTCACCCATGCCAATCAGGCCTTCGGTCAGCACGTTGCCGGGCATGACCGCGTTGACGGTGATTCCGTATTTGGCGAGCTCAAGGCAGGCTGTTCGCATGAAGCCAAGCTGGCCAGCTTTTGAAGCGCCATAGTGCGTCCAGCCGGGAAAGCCGGTGACGGGTCCCGTTATCGATGATGTGATGATGATGCGCCCCTGACCTGATTTTTTGAGATAGGGGATGGCTGCCCGCACCGAATGGAATGTGCCTTTGAGATTTGTGTCAATCACCTCGTCCCATTGCTCGCCCGTCATCTCCTCAAGCCGGGCGGGCGGAAATATTCCGGCGTTGGCGCACAGGATATCGATGCCGCCATGCTTGTGGGAAATGGTTTCCATGGCCGCTTCCATGCTGGCCAATGACGTGACGTCGCCCGCCAGGCCAAATGCGCCATGGCCAATTTCATCAGCCGCAGCCTTCGCATCATAAAGACTGCGCGCCAGAATGGAAACCTTGGCGCCGGCATTGGCGAACACCCGCGCTATCCCCTTGCCGATACCCTTCGACCCGCCTGTTACAATGACGGACCGTCCTTTCACTGAATGGCTCATGGAAAATCTCCTTCCGTATTAAAAATGGGGACAGCAGTTGCCCGCTGTCCCCGCGTCAGTCCGGCGAATGACTATCAGTCTTCATTCACCATGTGGCCGATGTTCTTATAGGCCGCCGGATTCGCGGACTTCAGGACAAAGCCCCAGATCAGGCCGATCACAATGATCGCGAGCCCCACAAAGGGAAGGCTTTGGGCAAAGCCATTGGTGCCGCCAAGGGTGGCCAGGTTGGCAATCAGAGTGTAAACTAGCCAGATCTGCACAACGAAGGAAATGGCCGGCGCAATCATGGTTGTGACCACATTGCCGCCGCCGTTCTTCTGGAACCACAGGATGATGGCCACCGAAACGATCGCCTGCAACACCAGCAAGAGGCCAGTGCCCAAGACGGCAAACAGGGTGTAGACGCCGAGCCAGGCCTGACCTGACGGATCATCAAAGCCATAGCCGAGCCCATAGAGGACCACCCATGCGGCAGCCAGAACCGACTGCACGGCGGAGGCCTTGTGGGGGCTCTTATGATGATCGTGGGTTTCGGCAACGGCGCGCGGCAGCACGCCCTCGCGGCCCAGCGAATACATGTAGCGGGACGCCGTGTTGTGGAACGCCATGCCGCAAGCGAAGGAGCTTGTGAGGATGAGCAGGAACATCAGTTCGTAGGCCCAGTTGCCGACAAATTGCTGGATGGGCGTGAGATAGAAGTTCACGCCGTCGGAAAATGCCTTGGCCGCCATGTCGGCTTCGGTTGGATAGGCAGAAACGGCGCACCAACTGACGATGACATAGAAGATGCCGAGGCCAACCACTGAAATCAGCAGTGATTGCGGCACAATGCGCTTGGGATCGCGCGAACTCTTCGGCGTAGTTGGGCGCCATCTCGAAGCCCACCCATGACCAGAAGGCCATGAAGATGCCCACTGCCGCGGCGCCGGCGGGAATGGCAACTGCGCCAACCGTTTGCGCTGGCAAAGGCGTGTAGACTTTGAAGACATTCAACGCTTCGGTCGAAAAGCTCGTGCCGCCTGTTGCAAACACCACACCCAGCACAAAGATGACGAGGATGGCGACCTCGGCCACAAGGGCCACGCCCAATATCTTGGCCGAGAGCTTTACATCGCGATAGGCCAGAACGGCGATAACAGCGATCATGACCAACGCCAGCACCGGCCATGGTACGTTGATGCCGAAGTGGTCGCTCAGCCACTTGTTGCCAAAGAAGGCAAAGAGGCCGGTGAGTGAGGCCTCGAAGATCGAATAACAGGCCAACGAACTAATGCCGGCCGACATGCCGATCTCGCGACCAAGGCCCTGGCTGATAAAAGAATAAAAACCGCCAACCGACGAAACCCTTGCTGCCATGGCGGCATAGCCGATGGAAAATATGGTCAGAACGATGGTGGCCAGCAAGAACGCCGCTGGTGTGTAGATGCCAATGCCGTAGCCCGCCGCGAATGGCACGTTGCCAAGCATGGCGGACATGGGGGCGGCACCCGTGACCGCCAGGAACAGCACGCCGATGAGGCCTACCGCCTTCGATTGAAGTTTGTTGACGCTTTTGTCGCCGGCAACATTGATTACCGTGCCCGTCGCACTGTCTTGAGCCATTATTCCCCTCCCTTGGTTTGCTTCCCCCGCTGGCGGTTTCCCGGCAGCTATCGTCATACTAGAGCGCAAAGCATCACTTTGCCAAGCCCATCATTGCGATCAACTGGGCGCTCGACATCACATGGCAATAGATCATGTTGATGATTTCCAGCTCCTTGTGGTGCAGCTCGTCTGATCCCGCAGCGCAGCAGTCTTCCACGACCACCACATTGTAGCTTTCGTCCGCCAGGCTTCGCACTGTGGACGAAACGCACTGATCCGTGAAGATGCCCGCGCAGATCACGTTTTTGACGCCGAGATTGTGCAGGATGAGGCGCAGATTGGTGCCGGTCAGGGCCGAATCCGTCGTTTTGGTGACAACTATTTCATCGCCAATGGGCGCGAGAGCCGCGACCAATTGCGATGGCATCTCGTTTTTCGGCAACAGCAGATTGTTCCAGCCCGGCATCTTCTGCGACAATGAACGGTCCCGCCCGTCAGTTGTGTGCGATGCAATGCGCGCGAAGAGGCATTCAATGCCTTTGGCGCGGCAGAGCCGGAGGAGTTCCCCCGTGCGGGGGATGACTTGTTTACGCATGCGCTCGTGAAACGGCGTCCAGGCGTCATAACCGCGCCTGCTCCGCCGCAGAAAGCGTGGCGCGATCAGGCCGGTCCAGATAGGTGTTCTGCACATCAATGACCAGCAGCGCCGTTTCCTTGAGCGGCAACACAAGATCATCCGGTTCAGGCGCCCCTTGATAATAGATTGAGCGATAGTCGGTCTTCCAATTCATCGGCGCGCCCTCAAAAGCGATAGGTGAACAGGCCGCGGCGCTCGTAAATTTCGGCTGCTTCCTCGATGAATTCAGCCATCCGCTCAGCCTTGTAGGTGTGCCGAAACGCCTGGGCCACGTCCAGGAGCTGCTGCCTGGATTTGGCCCGGCCCGGGCGGAGCAGCTCATAGGCGCTCATGATGAAATCCTGCGGAACATCGACAAGCTCGGCGGCGCGCTCAAAATTAAGCGCCAGGGTCGGACGCCTCGCGGCGCGCGAAATTTCCGCCTGATCGGCGAGCGCCTTGGGCGTGATGCGCAAATCCTCCATGGTCACATCACCGGCGACCACCGCCTCGAGCGTGATGTCATTGAGCGATTTGCCGCGCCTGCCCCGAATTTCAGCGCTTCTGGTTTCCGCCAGCGGATAGTCCGCGACGGTGAGTTTGGCCGTCATGACAAAAACCTCACGTCGATGTCCTCCGGTTTGGCGCCCTCAACGGTGAGCCCTGTTTCGATGGCATAGATCAACGCCGTGCGCGCATGATAGCGCGACCCCATGGCCTCGCCCCGCGTGGGGACCACAACAGGCTGCGGCATTTCACCCAAGGCATAGGCCGCCGCATTTTCGCCAAAGCCACGGTAATGCTCCAGCTTGGTGATGGGCGCGTTGGAAAACAATTCGAGATTGTTATGGGGCAAACGGTCCTTGCTGTGTATGACAGCGGTGCCCTTGGCCTGGATTCCAATGCCAATGCCGGAGCCCGCAAGCCCCGCCGCCGACAGGCCGAGAAATGATGTATCCGCCGTATGCTTGAACCGCACCACGCGAGCTTTCAATCCGCGCTTTTCGATGGCATCAATCATGGTTTTCAAAACCGCTGACAGGCGATGCCCCGCCGTGGTCTGAAACAGGTTCAATCCAAATGCCGGGCTGATGCCAACAACCACTTCCCTGGCATCCTCGCCGCGCTCCGCCGGACCGATGACGCGATACTGAATCCGTTTGGCCTCGTCCTTCTCATGCAAGGCTTCTGATCTCAAAACTTCTTTTTGATCCAGCACATCGCGAATGGAATTGAGCTCGAGGCGGCGCGCTTCCGAAACGCGGTAGCCGGTTCCCGGTCCCTGATACGTGTTCGGGTCATTCACAGCGCTCACGATCCTGCCATCGCGGATCATGGCCGAAGTTTGCAGGTAATCGCCCGAAACACGAAGCTTGACCAGGGACAGGAGATTGCTGGCCTCCTCGGCAAAGCCGCGCCGGGCCAAAGCCTTGATCACATCGATAACGGTGACTTCCCGCGCCTTGATCGCCTCGCTGATGGCCGCCACATCCCGCGGGCTGTAGCTGCGGGTTTCGTCGGAGCCCGACGCCACGACAACGCTTTGTTTCATGTCGGTTGTGGGAACACTCAATTCCAATTCTTCAAACACCGCCGAAATGGCCTCAACCGCCCGGCTGCGCAAATCGAGAGCCCGCTCCTCAGGCAGCGGCGTCAGTCCGCCGTCGGCCTCGAAGTCGCGCTGCAGGACCAGAAAGTCTTCCAACTCTTCGCCATTGAGCAAGGAGGGGTTGAATGAATTGTCATAGGCGAGGATCGAGCCAAATCCCGAGCAGATCAGGTCAGAGCCCGCGATGAGAAACGGCAGAATCTTGGCGCCCACCCGGATTTCCGATTCAGTCGAGCGCGCGTCATTGCCGGATGCGCATTCCAGATCAAGCCAAACGGCAATCAGGTTTTCCGCCATCAATTCGCGCACGCCGCCCGGCATCGTGGCCGTCAGGGGCGCGCCATCAATGCCGCCGTTCTGCGTGCCTTGCACACCCATGCCCCGCTGCAAACACAGGCAGCGGGCTTCGAGATAAAGCAACGACTTCGACTTATGAAAACCCATGAGCAATTCGGACCCCGCGCCCGACGTGCAGCGCATCTTGATGCCGCGCGACGCATAGGCCGCCGCAAGAAACGCCTTCGACCATGGCGTGTCATCGCCATCAACGAAGGTCTTCTCCGTGCCATAAACCGAGACGGTCTCCGCATAGGACGTGAAACCGGCCATGCCGATGCGCAGCTCTTCCGCCTCCTCGCTGGAACACTGGAACAAAGTGCCCCAGCGACCCAACTGAGCCGCCGACGGCGCAGGCCACCGCATTGGACCAGGCATTGCGTGAAACCCGCATGGTGGTTTCAATTTCGTCGAAGCCAAAGGCCACGGCCGTCGCCGCATCCGCCGCAAGCTGCAGGGGATCGTCCTTCGCGTTGGTCACATGGGCCTGGTTGCCGGGTGTCTTGCGCGCGCGCATCTTGGAATAGGCAAAGGCGATTTCCAGCGCATTGAGCCTCGAAACCACATCGGCCAATTTCGCAGGCGTCATGCCGTGGGCCAGCCGCACGAGGTCCTCGCGCGGCACATTCATGTCCACCAGCATGCGCGCCACAAGGCCGGACTCCATCGCCATCGCTTCCGGCGCCACTTCCGGGTCGATATGATGGCGCGCGATGAACTCGTCGATCATGTCGAAGTCATGGGCCAGAACGCCGTCCATGCTGGCGATCTTGCCTCCGGTGACAGTCACGGCAGGCTTGGGGTCCGCCGGGCTGGTGAAGGCGGAAAAACCATTCGCGGCGTCCTCAGCGGCGAACTTGTCCAGCCGCAGGGGCCGCTCATCCCACTGGGCATAACGCCGCCACCGATTTGGTGTATTGTTTACAGTCATTGCCTGGCACCTTAAACAGTGACGTTGCGTGACGAATCTACCCTGAGTCAAGACTGGAGAAAACGGTGGCCATTCTGCGAAATATCTATCCGGCGCAAAACAAGCTTGGCGAGGCGGCGATATGGCATGAAGCAAGCCAACGACTCATGTGGATTGACCTGCTGGAACCCCGGCTGTTCATTCTCGATCCCGCCACCAATGAAACCCTCGTTCGGCCCATTGCGCTTGAAGCTCCTCTCGGCGCCATCGTCGCGACGACCAATCCGGACCTCTTGATGGTCAGCCACCCGCGAGGCCTCTCGACCCTCAGTGTCGAAACCGGCGCACTGGAGCCATTCGCCGCACCCGGAACAGGGCCGTGACGGCGTCATCTACAATGACTGCAAGGTGGATCGTTTCGGACGGCTATGGGTGGGGACTTCCCACAACAAGGAAGAGGAACCTCGCGGAGCGCTCTGGTGCGTGACGGCCGATGGCCGGTGTTTCCTCGGCGATGCGGGATTTGCGGTTTCAAATGGCCCCGCCTTTTCCCTTGATGGCAAAACCATGTATTTCAACGACAGCGCCGCCCGCAAAACCTACGCCTACGATATCGCGGAGGACGATCCGCATCCGCGCAACCGGCGCAAGCTTGTGAACTGGATGCAGGACGAGGGCATGCCCGATGGCGTGGTGGTTGACGAAGAAGACAATCTTTGGGTGGCCCATTGGGGTGGCGCGCGCATCACCAGGGTTTCGAAGCGCGGCGACAGGTTGCAAGTCGTGCAGGTTCCGGTTCCCCATGTCACAACCGTTTGCTTCGGCGGGGTTGATCGCGCAACTCTCTATGCGACCACCGCAAGAGACGGCCTAAGCCCGGACTCCCTGAAGACCTGGCCGCAGTCCGGCGATCTGTTTTCCGTCAAGCCCGGTTTCAAAGGCGTGGCTGAACCGCTTTTCCCGCTCAAACTCCCTGGTCTTTTTGACTGAGGCGGATCGGGAGCGAGAATTCAAGTCCTGGCTTTTGGGGTCGATCAGGTCATTCTTTGAGCACGCCCGGTATACTTCCAGAATGTCCTCGCTGATCATGCGGCGCTGATAGAAATACATGGCTGCCGCATAGCGAACCCGGCCCGAGTTCGCGAAGCCCGGCAGGGGTCGCAAGCAAACCCGCCTGCAATTCATCCTCGCTGTTTTCAATGCTGATCACACGGGCCTACATGTTAGCCGCGATGGCCATTTGAATATCCTTTTCCCGGCGTTTTTCAGATCGATGCAATATATAGCCGGCCAGCGCCACGCCAACCGCGACAACCAGGACTATAACCGTTGCCAGCGCGTTGATATCCGGCGTCACGCCGAGCCTCACCTTGCTCCAAATCAATATAGGCAGCGTCGTGTTGCCCGGGCCCGTTGTGAAGTTGGTGATCACCACATCGTCCAGCGAAATGGTGAAGGCCAACAGCCATCCCGAAAGGATCGCCGGAAAAATGATGGGCAGCGTGACGTCTGTCAGGACTTGCCAGGGCTTTGAGCCGAGATCCATCGCCGCCTCTTCAATGGAGACATCCATCGACGACAGGCGCGACTGGACAATGGTTGTGACGTAAGTCATGGAAAATGTGATGTGGGCGATGGTGATGGTGGTGAAGCCGCGGCTGCCGGGCCAGCCAATCCATTCCGCCATCATGATGAACAGCATGAGCGAGGAAATGCCGGTGATGACTTCCGGCATGATCAGCGGCGCGGTGACAAGACCGGTAAACATGGTTCTGCCCCTGAACACCCGGAAACGGGCAAGCGCAATGCCCGCCATGGTTCCGATGATGGTGGCGAATGTGGCGCTGGCCAGCGCAATCTTGAGCGACAGGACAGCGGCCTTGATGATTTGGTCATTGGCCAAAAGCTTGCCGTACCACTGAAACGAAAATCCGCCCCACACCGTGGCAAGACGCGACTTGTTGAAGGAGAAAAACATCATCGACAGGATCGGCACATACAGAAACGCAAAACCAAAGCAAAGGCAGGACACCAGGAACAGAGGGCGGCGGTTCATGGCTTGCCGTCCTGGGCCCGGGGCTTCGAAATAGCTGTAAACCATCATGGGCACGACCAGCATCACCAGCAGGGCCACTGCGACGGCCGACGCCATGGGCCAATTGCGGGCTGCGGAAAATTCATCGCTGATGACGCGCCCGATCATCGGGTCAGCCGCGCTGCCAACCAGGGTCGGAATAATCAGCTCGCCAGACGCAGGGATGAAGACCAAAAGCCCGCCAGCGATGATTCCTGGCAGCGAAAGCGGCAATGTGATGTCCTTGAACACCTGATAAGGCCGTGACCCCAGATCCATGGCGGCTTCGTTCAGCGCTTCATCAAATTTTTCCAGATTTGCATAGAGCGGCAAAATCATGAATGGCAAGTAGGAATAGACCAGCACCAGCACGACAGCGAAGTTGGTGTTCATCATGGGAATGAATTTGAAAGCCTGGCCGACCGGCAGAAACAGATTCACAAACGCGGTCAAGTCCTTGTTGAACCAACTGTTGCTGCCCATCAGGCCCATCCAGGCATAAACGCGCAGCAGAAATGAGGTCCAGAACGGCAGAATGATCAGCATCAGAAGAATGTTGCGCCATGACCGGCTGCTGCGCGCAATGCAAAGCGCCATTGGATAACCCAACAAGAGGCAAAGCGCTGTGGCGATCGCCGCGTTGTAGATCGATGTGAGATAGGCCCGCACATAAAGGGAATCGCCGAACAGCCGGCCATAATTCTCGAACGTGACATAGGGCCATTCGGAACCGAAACCGACGGGCGGCGACGTGCTGGTCCTGACGCCCAGGCTCATTGCGATGACGATGACAAATGGGACCAGGAAAAAGGCGACGAGCCAGATGTAGGGAATGGAAATGATCGACTTGCGCCATCCCTTGAGATGAAACCATTGCCGCAGCATGCCAGTCGCAGCCTGGGTCATGGCATCACTCGGTCAATAGAATAGCTGACGAGGGATCAAAGGAAAGCCAAACCTGGTCTTCCCACTGCGCCACCCGCTCCGCCGCTCCCGCCCGCTTGGCATTTACGTTGTTGACGGAGATCAACACATCGGTTGGCAACTTGACCCGATACAGAGAATCCTTGCCGAAGTAGCCCAAGTCCCGCACAACGCCTGCAAAGGCATTTGCGGCGGTGGCAGGCTTCTCGCGCGAGATCGATATTTTCTCCGGCCGCACGGCGACTGATACTTTGGCGCCGCAGGCAGGCGCCAGACCGGAGGAAACCTCGACCCTGCCGCCGAGCTTTGGCACATCGACATCTATGATCCCGGCGCTGGAGCTGACAACTTCGCCTTCAAACATGTTGGTAGAGCCAATGAAGTCCGCGACGAAACGGCTATTTGGATATTCATAGACTTCGGACGGGGCGCCAATCTGGCGTATGACGCCCCTGTCCATGACTGCGATGCGCGAGGCCAGCGTCATCGCCTCCTCCTGGTCGTGGGTGACGACAACAAAGGTAATTCCCGTCTTCTCCTGAATGTTCATGATCTCAAACTGCGTATGCTCCCGCAGCTTCTTGTCCAGGGCGCCCAACGGCTCATCGAGGAGCAGGACCTTGGGCTGCTTTGAAAGCGCGCGCGCCAGGGCCACCCTTTGGCGCTGCCCGCCCGACAATTGGTGGGGCTTCCGCTCGGCCAGCGCCGCAAGCTGCACGAGATCGAGCATATGCTTCACGCGGTCGCCGCGCTGGGCCTTCGTCATGTTGTCATGCTTGAGGCCGTAGCCGACATTCTGCTCAACCGTCATATGCGGAAACAGCGCGTAGGATTGGAACATCATGTTCACTGGCCGCTCATAGGGCGGAACGCCGGTCATGTCCTGCCCGTCGATAAAGATGCGTCCGCTGGTCGGCCTCTCGAATCCGGCGAGCATGCGCAACAAAGTCGTCTTCCCGCAACCCGATCCGCCGAGCAACGCAAAAAGCTCGCTCTTGAAGATATCAATCGAAACATTGTCGACAGCGGCGAATTCGCCGAATTTCTTGGAAACGGAATCGATGCGAATAAAGGGCGCTTGCCCATCGCCGTCCTGCATTTGACTATCCGGTCTTGATTGTCTGCCAAGCCCTCGTCATGACGCGCTCCTGTTCTTCATTGAAGGGCTTTGGGGCCCAGAGCCTTTTGATAACCTCAGCGTCTGGATAGACAGCCGGATTGGCCAACACGGCCGGATCAACAAAGGGCTTTGACGCCAAATTGCCATTCGCATAATTTGTATAATTCGAACATTTGGCGATAACTTCGGGTTGCAGCATGTATTCCAGGAACCTATAAGCATTTTCCTTGTTCTTGGCGTCAGACGGGATGCACAGGCAATCAACCCAGGCGGGCGAACCGGTCTTTGGCACAAAATAGCCCAGGTTGATTTCAACACCGGCCTCGGCGGCGCGCGCCTTTGCCGTGGAGTAATCGCCGGACCAGTTGTTGACCGCGCATAGCTCCTTGTTTGGCAAGGCGTTCAGGTAGTTGGTGTTGTCAAATGTGCGGATATGTGGCCGGATTCCCTTGAATAGTTCGATGACAGCTTCATAGTCCGCCACGTTCTGGCTATCGCCATCCTTCCCCAGATACTTCAACAGCATCGGGAACAGATCGGTTTGACTGTCCAAAATGGAAATGCCGCAGTCGGCCAGTTTCGCTGCGTTTTCAGGCTTGAAGAGCGTATCGAGCGACTCAAGATCGGCGTCGGGCAACCGCTCTTTCACCATGTCAATGTTGTAAGTGATGCCGACAGACCCCCACATGTAAGGAATGCCGTGCTCGTTGCCCGGATCCCAGTTGGCAAGAATGCGCAACACTTCCGGATCAATATTGCCCCAGCTCGGCAATTTATTGTGATCAAGTTTATCATAAATTCCAGCTTTCAGAAAATTCGGAATGCCAAGACCCGCCTGAGCAACGACATCATATCCAGTGCTTCCTGCCAGCATCTTGGCTTCCATGTCCTCAACCGAGCTGTAGGTGTCATAGGCCACGGATATTCCCGTCAGGCTCTGAAAATCCTCAATCGTCGTCTCGCCGATATAGTCGGCCCAGTTGTAGACATTGAGCACGGCATCTTGCGCATTGACGCGCCTGATATAAGGCATTGAAAGGGCAGCCGCCCCGGCCAGCGCGCCCAGCGCCGTTCGTCTCGTCAATTTACTCATGTTTCTCTCCCAACTGCCTTGCTCTTCTGCATCGCATTCACGCTTGCCATCTCCTGGTCGCCAGGCGCCTCATCCAAATTGGCCACCGGCAATACCTGGCGGAGATGATCATGATGGCTGCGCACGCCTTTTTCCAGGTCCGAAAGATGAAACCCCTGGAAGGCCGATGATTTCATCGATTCATTGGACCAGATGGAAAGCTGAATATCCTCCGCATAGGTCTCGCGGTCAATGCGCGCCGCCAGATACCGCGCGAGCCGCTCTGGCCGGCTTTCGTTGGCTCTGCGATAGACCGCGCCGCGCAGCAATGTCGTATCAAGCGTCAGCGGAAACTCCTGGTAGAACTGCACTGTCTCTGGAGTTGTGACAAAGACCGCATTCGGGAACAGCCCGTAATAGGCCCAGACCTTGCGCTTGTCCTCCGGCAGCCAGGTTTGCTCTGGAGAAATCTTCACATAGTTGCGGACGCTCCAACTCCGCCCGGCATGGGCGTTGTACTCACCCTTCGACAAGCTGAGTCCATTCACAAAAGGCAAGTCGTAATAGGTCGCCCCATAGAGATCCTGCAGCGCGGGATGAGCCATGGCGACGTGGTAACCCTCGTTGTCAACATCGCGGACCGACTTCCAGTTGACCGGCGAGATTTGCTCGCTGAACCCGCTGGCTGGCACCAGGTCTTCCGTTCGATACTCGGATAGCTCGGCCGCGAAGGGCTCCATGAGTTGCCGGACCGCTGGTTGCGGGCCAGCTCTGAACCGCAGGAACAGGAATCCTTTCCAGATTTCAAGCTCCATTGCCTTCAGGCCAAACTCATTTTTGTCGAGAGCGCTGAAGCTCTGGGGCCGCGCGGCGCCGCGCAGAGTTCCATCAAGATTGTAGACCCAGCCATGAAACGGGCAAACCAGCGCGTTCCTGCAATGCCCGCGCTTGTCCGCGACAACACGCGAACCCCGATGCCGGCACAAATTGTGAAAGGCGCGAACTTCATTGTCATCACCGCGAATGATCAAGGCCCGCTCGCCACAGATATCCAGGGTGATGTAGTCGCCGGTTTTTGGCACATCGCTCACATGCCCGGCGATTTGCCAGTGGGTTTGGAAAAGCTCTTTCCTCTCCAAATCCAGAAACGCAGCGTTGTGATAGGTCCAAGCCGGCAGGCCCCGGCGATCCCAGTCGTTGGGCAACGCTATGCTTGCGGCGCTGACGGCCGATTGCATGTTTCTATCTCCCTTCCAATTGCGCCCTGATCCACTGTTGAAACCGGTGAACGTCAAATTCCTGCGGCATGAGGCGTCCATGCTCAAATTTCGAAGACCGCAGGCCGCGCTGATTCATTTCGCAGGCGCTGGCGTCTTGTGAAATGACGGTGCTGGCGAATTCGGTCACGTTGCGGAGATCAAACCCCTTTGCTTTCAAAGTGCCGGCGGGGAACAGCCACTGGGTTCGCAGCTCCGTGCGTTCCGGACCCAATGGCCTCAGCGAACCGACGCGCACATAGTCAACATGGGCCACGATGTATGCCGTAGGGAGAAGTGTCACAAAATAATGGCCCGCGTCGCGCTGCCGTGGCGACAGGCCGGGAAACTCTTCGCCGCACGGCTGGCCATTCACGGTCCAGCTCCTGGCTCCCGCTTTCAAGGCTGGGCCGGAGACAGGGCTGTTGGGCGTCCAATCCGGCGCCTCATTCGGCGCCATGTAGCCACGGCCGTAAATTGGAACCGTGTCGCAAAGCTCCGGATGGATGCTGGGGCAATGCAGGCATTCATTGTAGTTCTCCCAGAATATTTTCCAGTTGCAGGCGATTTCGGTTACCCAGGTGTGGCCGGTGACCAGATCAGCCATCGGCCAGTTGGCCAATGCGTTTGGGCCCATATCCGGCGCCTGATCGAAGTCCGGCGCATCATCGGCCAGACACACAAAAACAAAACCGTTCCATTGTTTCAGCTGAACGCGAAACAGCCCATGATCCTCTTTCTTGAAATCCGGGGTGGCTGAAACAAACGGCATGCGAACAAGATTGCCGCGCAAGTCATAGGACCATTCATGGTAGGGGCACGAAATCAACTTTGCTTTCAGGACGGATTCTTCGGCCTGGCAAAGCTCAGCGCCCCGATGGCGGCACGTGTTATGAAAACAGGCAAATTCGCCCGCCTGATCCTTCACCAAAATAAGGTTTTGACCGGCGACTGACAGGCGGCGCACGGTCATGGGCGGATGGTCATTGACCCGGCCCGCGTAAATCCAGTTCCGGGCCCAAATCTGCTTGATCTCCCGGTCATAATGGGCCGGATCGGTATAGAAATGCGCGGGCAGGCTCGCCGGACTGCGATCCAGCAGAGGCGAAGAAGCCTCAAGTTTCAGGTTTTGCTCCATCTCACATCTCCCATGCGAATTTTGACTTGATCTTGACTGGACTGTCAATCAAAATAAGATAGTCTCGCAGATTCAACAGATTAATTGGGCGTCAGACATCATGGTCAAAGCCAGCTTGAGCAGGAAACCGCTTCAGCCGCCACGAAAGGCCAGCCGGGAACATCGCCGGCAGCAGATCATCGACGCCACCATCAAGACCCTGGCGAGGCGCGGCTATTCCCAGACCACCCTGACAGAAGTTGCTCTCACTGCCGGCGTTTCCCATGGACTGTTGAACTTTCACTTTGAGACCAAGGAAAAACTCCTGACGGAGACGCTCCTGTTGATGGCGGATGAATATCGCGAGAACTGGACGACAGCGCTGGCGGCGGCGACGCCTGCGCCCGAAGAGCAACTGAATTGCCTGTTGCTGGCCGATTTCAACGAGCGCGTCAGCGCGCCCGACAAGCTGGTCGCGTGGTGCGCCTTTTGGGGCGAGGCACAGAGCCGCCCGATCTATCAGAAAATGTGCGGCGCCAATGACATGGAGTATATTCACGAGCTTGAAAAAATCTGCGCCCGCCTTATTTCTAGCGGCAGCTATCCGCATGATCCCGTGCTGGTCGCGCGGGTCATCCGCGTCACTATCGAAGGCGTTTGGCTTGACCTGATCACCGTCTCCACGCCTTACACCAGCGACGAAGCCCTGCGAACCGTATTCGCCTGCGTCGCGGCATTTTTCCCGCGGCATTTCGATGCCGCAGGGCTGCGCCGCTAGGCGGATTTTTGCGCCCGCAAATGCGTCGGACAGTGTTCGCCTGATTTCAGCACCGTCAGCATGTTGGACCATATCTTAATGTTGTGGTCGACAAACTCCTGGCCCAATTCGGTTGCGGCATTGGCATAGAGCGGGCCTTTCATCGCCTGTATTTCCTGCTCCGCCGCTTCGCAATACCAGGCATTGCGGCTTCGCGTCTCGATGTTTCCAAATCCGGCCTTGCGCATGGCATCGGCGTAGCGCGATGGCGAGGCCATGCCAAAATCAAGGCCCTCTGAGGCAATGTAGGCCTTCATCGCAGCGCTTGGCTCATTGTCATGGCCAATCAACCAATCGGAAGCGACAAACCAGCCACCGGGCTTCAGCACGCGAAACACATCGCGCATCAGCGCGTGCTTGTCGGGAATATGAACAATGGAATCCTTACTGAACACAACATCAAAAGCCTGCGGCGGAAAGGGCATTGGCCCCGGCACGACTTTCAGGACGCCAATTTTTTCGGCCAGCCCGGCTTTTGCCGCATGCGCCCGCGCATGGGCAAGAACTGTGTCCTCAACGTCAATGCCCGTCACATAGGCCGCGCCGTGTTTTTCAACAAGCAGAGACATCGACGCCCCCTACTCCGCAGCCAATATCCAGAACGGACTTGTCGCGAAGGTCGATCCCCTCCAGCAATCTGCCAATCTCTTCAGGCCCCCCAGGCGACAGCCAGCCGTCGCCCCAGACGTATTCGAGCATGCCGATCATCTTGGACCGCACCCCTAAAGTGAGACACCTGGTAATAAGGGGACATGTCGGACAAAGGAGTTTTCCATGCCTGACAAGTTGCCCTACAGATCGTTCACGACGGCTTTCAAGGAAGCTGCCTGCCAGCGGATTTCACGTGGCGACAAGGTGATGCCCTTGTCGCGTGAACTCGATGTTCCGCGCAAGCTTTTGTACAATTGGTTCAATTCCTGGAAGCTTGAGGGTGTTGCGGGTTTGAACCGCAAACGTGGCCGCAACCTCGGCACCAAGGTGGAGCGCAAGGCGGACGATGTGAAGGCAGCGCTGCAACCAGCTGCCTCAGAACTCGCTTCAGCCCGAGCCCGCATCGCTGAGCTTGAGCGGCTAGTGGGCCGCCAGCAGGTTGATCTCGATTTTTTTCGCAAAGCCTTGCGCGCCTTGAGCGATCAGGACACGCAAGGCAAAACCGTGCCAAAAGCCGGGCCAGCATCATCGCGGTCATCAAAACCATGAGTGCGACCAATCCTGAGGGGGCAGACGTGCAGAGGCTCTGCCATCTCGCCGGCATTGCGAGAGCCAGCTACTATCGAGGCCTTGAGGCTCATGCACCGCGCCAGACCGACACGGAGCTTTTGGGCCAGATCCAGATGTTGAGCTTGCGCCAGTAGATTCTATGGCTACAGGCGCATCACTGCGGCCCTGCGGCGGCAAGGGTTAGTAGTGAATGCCAAGCGTGTTCAACGGCTTATGCGCGAGGATAATCTCACTGCCATGCGCCGAAAGCCGTTCATTCCACCGTCGCCAGACAGTCGCCCCCATAACGTTCTCATCGTTCCCAATCTACTGCGGGGACTTCTGCCATCGGCACCTGACCAGATATGGGTTGCCGACATCACCTATGTGCATCTGCGCGAGGCTTTCGCCTATCTTGCTGTTGTCCTTGATGCCTTCACGCGGAAGGTTATTGGCTGGGCCTTCGAAGACCACATCGATGCCGCACTCGCGGTTGCAGCCCTCGATCAGGCCATCATGGCGCGTTGCCCAACCCCCAACAGCTTGATCCATCATTCAGACCGAGGTGTGCAATACACCAGTGCAGAGTACCGCCAGCGGCTTGACGCACGCGCCATCCAGTCCAGCATGTCGCGGCCCGGCAATCCTTACGATAATGCAAAAGCCGAAAGCTTCATGAAGACCCTCAAAACCGAAGAGGTCAACGGCAAGGCCTTCAAAAATCTCGACCATGCAAGGGACGAGATCGGATACTTCATCGACACCGTCTACAATACCGAGCGCCTTCACTCCGCACTCGGCTATCGCCCGCCGCTTGAATTCGAAACCGAATTCAAGCTAACCCTAAACCCGTAACCCCAAAACGAAAGCCCGACATGTCCCCTTATTACCAGGTGTCTCACTTTAGGGGTGCGGTCCAATCTTGTCGTGATAAAGCTCTTCACTCCCGGAACCGGACACCACGCCTCCCAACAAACACCTACCTGATCATGTAAACCTTGCGCACCGTCTCATGGACCCGGCAGGTGCCTTTCCAGTCCTTGGGAAAAAACGCGACTGTGCCGGGCGCCACTTCAATCACCTCGCCGGACTCATGGGTGTAGGTGCAGCGTCCCAGCAGAAAGTGGCAGAACTCGTCGCTGGTGACATGGCAGTTCCAGTAGCCCGGCGTGCAAATCCAAATGCCCGTTTCGCTTTCGCCGTTCGGCCCTTTGCCGAGCACAAGGCCGCTGGTGCGGGATTCTCCCTCGATCATCGTGGGGACGGCGCCCCAGTCCTTGAAGGGGCCTGCATAGGTCGCCGGGTTGTCGAGATGGGGGGCGGATGAAGCAAGTTCGAGTGTCATGGCGCTTACTCCAACAGGGCTGTGGCTGGCCGGATTTCGCGCAACAGCTTCTGCTTCATAAATTCAGGAAAATCGCGGTAGTCGTCAATGTCCATGACAAAGCTGCCGGACCCGCCCGCCACATGCTCGCGGTAATAGCTGTCAAGCTCCGGATCGTCGGTCATGATCGCTAGCCCGTTGATCACAATCCCCGCCTTCGCCCGCAGGCGATGGGCATCCTTCAACAGGAATTTGGGTTGGCGGATTTCATAGGATTCCGCGCCATCGCCCGACACATCAATGACCTTTCGAAGAGTGACAAAGCTGCTGTTCTCGATGAGCGCTATGGCGTAGGCCACCGCGATGCCAAGCCCGGTTCCGCCTCCCGTGCGGTAGTCAAACCCGTCGGCCACCTGCGCGAAAATTTCCGCTTCCTCTGGCGTGCCGATCTCAAACCACCCACTGGTAAATTTCTGATAGTCAGGGTCGCCCCAGGCCATGAGATTGACCGATATCCTGCCATTCGGGCCGCCCATAGCCGCGGCTATGACTTCCGGATCGCGAAACGCCGCCGCTATTCCGCCGATCTGCATGGCGTACTCGCCGCCATTGACGCTGCCTGAGCAGTCCACCGCCAGGACCAGCACCAGATCATAGCTTCGCGCTGGCTGCGCGGCGGCGGGGCCTGCTACGGCAAGCCAGACGCCGGTCAAAACCGCTGCAAAATATTTCAGCGCCATCATGCTATCTTCCGCCGCGTCAGGCCATCAATCACTTTCGCGGCGACCGTTGGACCGTGTTTTGCCCGCATGGATTTCGACGTTTTTTGCAATTTCGCTTTCATCTTCTTGTCCGTCAGCATGGCCATGATCCTGGCGGCCAATTCATCTTCTGTCCACTCATAGCGGGCCATCTTGAAGCCGTGGCCGGTTTCCTCAACGCGGGTCGCGTTGTCGTGCCCATCCCACACATATGGCATGATGATCGCAGGCTTGCCGAAATACAGGCACTCGGTGAAGGAGTTGTTGCCGCCATGATGGATGACGCCATCGACTTTCGGAATGACCGACGGCTGCGGATACCACTTGTCGATGATCACATTGGAAGGAATATCCGTGTATTGATCAAGATAGTCCCCGACATTGACCAGGGCCCGAACCGGCATCTTGCCGATTACAGCAATCACCCGTTTCAGCAATTCCGTATCACCGGACCCCAGCGAGCCATAGCTGACATAAAGCAGGGGCTTGTCGTTGTGGGCGGCGAACTGCGGAACCTTGTAAGGCGCATCCTTGCGAACGCAGCCCTCCAGATATTGGAACTGCTTCGCCGGCAGCTTGTGCCTGCGCTTGAACTTCACGGTGCTGGGATAAAGCAGGATGTTCATGTGGGGGCTTGCCTCGAAGAACTGGCCGAGCGGGTATTTCCTCTCGCCAACCGACTTGAGGAAAGCATTGAAGTTGTCATGGATCGGCTTGATCGTCTCGTTGAAGCGCTTGCGGTAGCGGGCGAAACCTTTCTTATCCTTCTCGCCGCAGCCCGACAGGTGCGGCGGAATGTCCGGGTCCTCGATCTCATTCTCGGAGCATGAAATGACGCGGACCCAGGGCTTCTTGTTGTCGCGCGCATAGCGCTTGATGGCGGGAAACAGGATGACATTGTCGACGCAAATCACGTCGGGCTTCACCTTGGCCAAAACACCGGGCAAATCCTTTTCCGCCCATTTCGCTGTCTCAACAATCATCTCCCAGCAACCCTTCACGTAATTGTCGATCTGGTCGTAGGGACTCTTGCGGAAATTGGGGATGTGTCCGTTGATGAAATCAACCCAGAATTTGGCCATTTCCTCGGGCGGCATCGGCTCTGAAAGATTGACCGCGTGGGCCTCGAAGCCATAGCCCTTGTAAATATCCAGAAAACCGGGATCTGACAAAAAGACCACCTTGTGGCCGAGTTTTTTCAGCGCCTGGCCGATGCCAACCGAGTTCAGCGCGGGCCCAAATGCGGCTTCTGGAAACAGCGCTATCACTTTTTTCTTCTTGGGTTTCGCCGCCATTTCTGTCTCCCCTCAGGCTCCTGGAATACGGCCATTATTCAGGCGTTGCGCTAAAAACACCAGAACAAAACTCACAAACATCACAATGCTCGCCATGGCGTTGATCTCGGGGGTCACGCCAAAGCGGATCATGGAATAAATTTGCATGGGCAAAGTGGTGGAGGATTGGCCGGCGCCCGCGGTGAAATAGGCGATGATGAATTCGTCAATCGACAGCGTGAACGCCAGCAGGGCGGCGGCGATGACTGAAGGCAGGATCAGCGGCAATGTGATGCGCCAGAATGTCGTGAGATGCCCGGCGCCCAGGTCCCGCGATACTTCCGTCAGCGACCAGTCAAAACCGGACAGTCTTGCCCGCACCACGGCGCAGACGAACGCGATGTTGAACACCACATGGGCCAGGATAATGGAATGCAGGCCAAGCGTGAACCTGATCAGCGTGAAGAATGACAGCAGCGCTATGGCCAGAACAATGTCGGGAATGATCATGGGCGCGAACAACAGGGCATCGCGCGTGGACGAGGGCCTGGCGCGGGAAACGCCAAGCGCCAGCATGGTTCCGATCACGGTGGCGGCCGCCGTGGAAATGCCGGCCACAACCACAGAATTCCACGCCGAAGACAATATCTTTGGATTGCCCGCGAGCCTGCCATACCATTCCAGCGAGAACCCGCTCCACACGGTGGGCAATCCCGCCTTGTTGAACGACAGCGCCATGAGGACGGCGATTGGAACATAGAGAAAGACAAATGTCGCGCCGAGATGCAGGTTAAGCAATCTTGCCATGATCACCCCTCGCCCGGCTTGCGGCGGCAGCCTGCAGCATCAGCAGCGCCATCATCACGGCGATCAACAATCCCGCGAGCGCCGCCCCAAATGGCCAATCGCGCGCGGTCAGGAACTGGTCATAGATGAGGTTGCCAATCATCTGCAGCTTGCCGCCGCCCAATAGATCAGGCGTCACAAAATTGCCGATCGACAGGACAAACACAAACACCGCGCCCGCCGAGACACCCGCCGCTGTCAACGGCAAGGTGATCCGGATGAATGTGACGATAGCTCCAGCACCCAGATCGCGCGAGGCTTCCGCATAGGACGGGTCAAGCCGCTGCAACGACGAATAGATCGCCAGAATGACGAAGGGCGTGTAGCTGTAGACCAGCCCGAGGATGACCGCGAATTCATTGTAGAGAATCGCCAGCGGCTCCGAAATCAGCCCGAGATGGATCAACGCAGTGTTGATCAGGCCCACCGGATTTAGCAGCACGATCCAGGCGTAGGTGCGGATCAGGTAATTGGTCCAGAACGGCAGGATGGCGAGGAACAGGAGGGATGTCTGCCAGCGCTCCGGCGCCCGCATGATCGCATAGGCGGCGGGATAGCCGATCAGCAGCGCAAAAAGGGTCGAGACAGCGGCGATCCGGGCGCTGTCCCAAAAAATCGAGAGATAGAGCGGATCCCCTGCCCGCCTGAAATTCTCCAACGTGAAAATTGACCAATCCACGCCACCGTAAGTGCCGCGCTCGAAAAACGCCAGCACGAACACCAGCAGGCACGGCACAATCATGAGGATGCCGAGCCACGCCAAGCCCGGTGCCATCAAGAGCCATGCAGCAAAACGTGAGGACATCCGTTGATCTCCCCACACCCTGGAATTTACTTCGCCGCCATGATTTCCGAAACGGTTTTGGAAAAGGCCTTCATGCCGTCGCCGAGATCGCGGAGCTGCTCGTATTTCAGGAGATCAGCCGGGGCCATGGCCATGTTGGGGTAGGTTTCGAGCATCGCCTTGTCGAGGGCGTCCATGCCCGCCTTGTTGGGCGTCTTGTACATGATATTCTCGACAACCCACTTGCCATTATCGGCCTTCAACACGAAGTCGATGAACTTGGCGGCGGCTTCAGGGGATTTGGACGCCTTGGTGATCACCATCGTATCCACCCACAGGTCCGAGCCTTCTTTTGGCACCACATACTTGATCTTGTTGTTTTCGGCGATGCCGTAGTTGCACCAGCCATCCCAGGCCTGCACAAGGGAAGCCTCGCCTGACACCAGTTTGGAGTAGAACGTGGTGTCGTCATAGGCCAACAGGCTTTTCTTGGTGGCCACGAGCTGATCACGCACCTTGTCAAGGCTGGCCTGGTCAACCGTGTTGACTGACAGGCCGCCAGCCAGGAAACCCGCCGCCATCAGCCAGCGGTCCGTCGCCAACATGGTGATTTTGCCCTTCACGTCATCGGCCGGATTGAGAAGGTCATTCCAGCTTGAAGGCTCGGTCTTCACCAGGTCCGAGCGATAGCAGAGGCCCGTGGTGCCCCAGGCATAGGGAATGGAGAAGGCGTTGCCCGGATCATGGGAGAGCTGGTTTGCCTCGGGATAGAGATTGGCGATATTGGGAATCTTGCCATGGTCGATGGCCGCCAGCAGGCCTAGCTTGTTCAGCGCCTCGGCGAAAGGCGAGGACACGAACAGCACGTCAAATCCCTCGCCGCCTGAAGCCGTGACCTTGCCCATGATTTCTTCATTGGTGGCGTGCACCGCAATTTCCAGGTCAATGCCGGTTTCCGCCTTGAACTTCTCCGCCATGTCCTTGGGCATGTAGCCATCCCAATTGGAGATCACCAGCTTTTCAGCCAGCGCCGGAGACAGGCTGGCGATCGTGGCCAAGGCCGCGCCAGCCAATAGGGTTGCGATCTTTCTGCACTTCATTTTGCTTACTCCCTGTGGGGCCATCTTCTGAGGATGACTGCGGCGCCATACTTGCGCGAATTTAAGAACCGGGCAATGGCGGTTAAAATATTCAATTAAAGCAAATTGTTACCATGGTTTTTTGGAAATCCGAGAGAACGTTTTGGCGATGAATTCAGGAAATGCTAACCACGTCCCTCTACTTACATCAGGGTCCGCCGCTTTGCGCCGGCAGATCGCCGGGCTTCCGCTTTTCACTGGAGGAGGAATACGTCAAAGTGTTTGGCCTGCTGGGAAAATTCTCAATCGGCACGCGGCTGGTTGGCATTGGGCTTGTGGCCGCCCTGATTTCCTTGGTTGGCGGCCTCGGCATCTGGACTGTCGGCGCGCAGTTTCACGCCTATGAAAAAGCGGCAAACTTCGTTTCCGACTGGGGCATCAGCCAACACAAGCTCGCATCGCCAACTAACCCCCAATGACAGAGCGCTCAAAGAGCGCGGCAATGTGAGCGATTGGAAAATGAAAACTGTTGCGGGCAATTGTTGAGATCGTGACTTAATTGCCCTGTCTATTTTTCAGGCAGACTGGACTATTGCAACACGGATTGAATTTGAGTCCTGGGAACGCCGGTGATTTTTGTGAGGGCGCCAGCATATCGGGCAACACGCGCTTGACAGCGTGCGGCATTCTGTCAGGATCGTGAAAGGGGGGACGCTGGTTTGCCCACGAGAAGAGGACACACAAGCGCATATCCAACAACAACACCCAATGGGAGTGAAACCTATGCTTGAAGATATCATCAAGGAAGCCCAAACCCGTCGCGACGTGTTCAAAGCCATTGGCGCGACAGCGCTTGCTGGCGCGCTGTTTGCAAACGCGGGATTTGACCCGGCCATGGCGCAGGCCCTGGCGCCCGCCGGAAAACCCCTCAAGGCCGCATTCTCCAATGCCGGATTGCAGGCAACTTGGTGCGCGCAGGGCAAGCAGGCAGCCGAAGCCTGGGGCAAGCTCATGAATGTCGAGATCACCTGGTTCGATGGTGAACTGGCAGCGACCAAGCAACGGGCCGCCATCGACAACATGGCGACCCAGAAATGGGATTTCGTCGCCATTCAGACATTTGGCATCGGCACACTGACCGATCCCATCCAAAAAATGATCGACGCTGGCACACCTGTTATCGCGATGGACACGCTGGTGGCACCTCCAGGCATGATCGCCATCCACACATTCATCGCGCCCGACAATATCATGATGGGTTCGGCCGTCACCAACCAGATCATGAGCGCCATCAAGGGCGAAGGCACTGTTGTCATGACGCAGGGCGCGCTCGGCCATTCGGGCGCCCAGGGACGCGCAACGGGCTTCAAGAATGTCCTTGCCGCCTACCCCAATGTGAAAATCCTCAATGAGGAACCAGCCGACTGGGATGTGACCAAGGTTGCGCGCATCTGGGATTCAGTCCTGACCCAGAATGAGAAAATCTCGGCAGCCTTCTTCCACAACGATGACATGGCCCTTGCGGCCTATAACGTGATGAAGGCCAAAGGCCGCACGGATATCATCATAGGTGGCGTTGATGCCATGGCGCCGGCGGTGAACGCGGTGCTTGAGGGCACCATGCTGGCAACAGTGCGCAATCCTTCCTGCCGCATTCATGGCTGGGCGGTGGCGGCTGGTGTCGCGGCTGTGCAGGGCGGCGAAAAGGCGGGAACCGATATTCCGAATTTCATTCTCGCCGACGGACCTGTCATCACCAAGGAAACCGCGCCTGGTCATCTCTGGCTGCAGAAAAACTTCCTGATCTGAGCGGTTCATGAATATTCAACTGATGAGCGGGGACGGCCTGCCGCCCCTGCTCAAATTGTCGAACGTATCCAAGTCCTTCGGCGGCATCGCGGCGCTGAAGGATGTGGATTTCGAGCTTCACACCGGTGAAATTCATGGCCTTGTCGGCGAAAATGGCGCCGGCAAATCAACCACCATGAAAATTATCGCAGGCGTTTATGCCGATTATGAAGGCGAAATGCGGATTGACGGCGCGCCCATGCATTTCCGCTCGGCCCGTGATTCACTGGCGGCCGGCATCGGCATGGTGCATCAGGAGCTGTCAACAGTTCCCGATCTCACCGTTGCCGAAAATGTTTTTCTGGGGCACCAGCCGCTGACCAGGTTTGGGACGGTGGATTGGCCCCGCATAAACCGCGAGGCCGCGCGGCTGATTGCCAGCCTTGGCCTTGATATCGACCCCACAACGCGCATGGGCGCGCTGCCCGTCGGCTTGCAGCAGCTTGTCGAGCTGTCGCGCGTTTTGTTTTCAGGGGCCCGCATCATCATTCTGGACGAGCCCACGTCCGCGCTGTCGCCGCCGGAAGTCAAGCGGCTTTTCGAGGTTTTGCGGAAGATCAGGGCGGAGGGGCGCGGCATCATCTTCATCTCGCACTTCCTTGACGATGTGCTGGAGATTTCCGATACGGTCACGATTTTCAGGAATGGCCGCAAGGTGGCAACCGAGAGAGCCGCCACGCTCACCAAGGATGCGGTGATTTCCCACATGATCGGGCGGGGCTCCATTGGCATGCACATGGGCGAAAGCACCACGCTCGCGGGCGACGAGGCCAAGCCCGTGGTGCTGGAGGCGCGCTCCATCAGCGACGGCAAATTGCTGCGCGACGTTTCGCTTAAGCTGCGCGCTGGCGAAATCACCGGCGTTTATGGTTTCATGGGGTGCGGGCAGATTGAACTGGCGCGCGCCTTGTTTGGAAAAATCAGGTTGAAGCGCGGGCATCTCGCCCTGGATGGCGCAACACGGTCCTTCAAATCGACGGCGGCCGCGCGCGGACAGGGCATTGCTTTTGTGCCGGAGAACCGGCGCATGATGCTGTTTCGCACCGAGCCTGTCTTCAAGAACATTTCCATCGCCATTCTGGACCGCATCCACCGCCTGTGGCTCAAGCCCCGGGCCGAAAACAAGATCGCGGCAACGCGCGCCGCAGACCTGCAAATCAGGCCGGCAAATCCCAACATGCTGCTGGGCTCGCTCTCGGGCGGCAACCAGCAGAAAGTCGGCCTGGCCAAATGGCTTACGCACCTGCCGAAAGTTCTCATTCTTTCGGAGCCAACGCGCGGCATGGATGTGGGGGCGAAAGGAGGATGTGATCCGCATTGTGAAAGCTTTGCGGGATCGGGGCGTCGCCATTCTTGTGCTCTCAACGGAGCCCGAAACCATTCTGACGCTGGCCGACCGTGTGAGCGTGCTGCGCAAAGGCACGGTTGCGAAAGAATTCAGCCACGGCACAATTCACAAGGCCGATCTTCTGGCGGCGGCTTAGGGGGCATTCACGATGGAAGCGACACAGACCCAGCAGTCAAGCCGCCTCAAGGTTTTTCTCACGGACCAGCTCCGCAATATAGCGCCGGTGTTCACGCTGCTGGCGCTCATCATTTTCTTCTCGGTCGCAAGCCCGTCTTTCCTGACCACCGTCAATTTCATGAACATCTTTTCGCAGATATCCATCACGGCGATCATCGCGGTGGGGCTCACCTATGTGATCCTCACGGCGGAAATTGACCTCTCCGTCGCCGCGGTCGCCAATGCCGTCGGCATCACAATCGCCTATTTCACGGTGCAACCGGACTATGTGAACATCGCCAACCTGCCATTGCCCGGCATCATCGCCATTGTTCTCACGCTGCTCACCGCCCTGGCCTTCGGGTTGATCACGGCTTTCGGCGTCACGTGGATCGGAATCCCCTCCTTCATCATGACGCTTGCCATCATGCAGATCGCCAATGGCGTGTCAGCCTTGCTGGTTCGCGGCCAGATCGCCTATTCCTACCCGGAGTTCATCACGATGCTGGGCTCCGGTTCCATCTTCGGCATCCGCTGGACGATCATTGTGGCAATCCTGTTTCTCGGGATCGGCCACCTCGCGCTCACCTACACGCGATTTGGCCGCTACATCTACATGACAGGCGGCAATCGCGAAGCGGCGGAATATTCCGGCGTGAACGTCAAGCTGATCATTGGCTCCGTGATGGTTATCTCGGCGGTCTGTTCCGGCATCGCCGGCATGCTCGCCGTTGCCTATTTTGGCTCCGCCCAGCAGAACCAGTTCGACAGCTACCTGCTGGATGCCATCGCGGCGGTTGTCGTCGGCGGCACGAGCCTGTTTGGCGGGCGCGGCGGCATCGGCAACACCATCATCGGATTGCTGGTGCTTGGCGTTCTCAACAACGGGCTCGATCACGTGCAGATCGACAGCTTCCTCAAAATCCTGATCCGCGGCCTTATTCTGCTGTCAGCCCTCATCATAAACGTCTATGCGCAGAAATTGAAGGAGTCGCATTAGCTCATGGCCAAGCGCATCGTCTTCACCGGCGGCTCCGGCAAGGCCGGAAAGCATGTTGTCCCCTGGCTCATGGCCAAGGGCCATGACATTCTCAACCTTGACCTGAAACCGCTCGACTGCCCGGGCGTGAACACGCTCTACACAGATGTGACGGACAGCGGCCAGGTCTTCAACGCGCTGTCATGCCACTTCGGCTTTGAAGGCTATGACACGGGCAAAGGCCCCGCCAAGGTGGACGCAGTCGTGCATTTCGCCGCCATCCCGCGCATTCTCCTGCAGCCCGACAATGTCACCTTCACAGCCAATGTGGCGAGCACCTACAATGTGGTCGAGGCCGCCATGAAGCTCGGCATCCGCAAGGTCATCATCGCATCCAGCGAGACCACCTATGGCGTGTGTTTCGCCGAGGGCGACAAGGATTATCATCATTTTCCGCTTGAGGAGGATTATGACGTCGACCCCATGGACAGCTACGGCCTCTCAAAGGTGGTCAATGAAAAAACCGCCCGCGCCTTCGCCATGCGCTATGGCGCCGACATTTACGCGCTGCGCATCGGCAATGTCATCGAGCCGCATGAGTATGACAGGTTCCCGGCCTTCATGGCAGACCCGCCATCGCGCAAGCGCAATGCCTGGAGCTACATTGACGCCAGGGATCTGGCCCAGATCGTGCATCTCTGCCTGGAGAAAAACGGGCTCGGCTTCGAGGTGTTCAACGCGGTCAATGACACGATCACAGCGCGCGAGCCGACAGCTGAATTCCTGAAGCGCTGGTGCCCAAAGATTCCATTGAAGCGCGAGATGAAAGGCGATGAAGCGCCCCTCTCAAACCGCAAGGCGCGTGACGTCCTGGGCTTCAAGGAAGAGCACAACTGGCGGAAATATGTGAAGTGAGTCCGCCAGCGTTCAGGCCCGTTCCGGAAACATCGCCAGCAAGCCTTCCGCTGACGCCTCAGCCACGCCGCGCTCGGTGATCAGCCCGGTGACGAGGCGCGCCGGCGTGACGTCGAAGGCGGGATTCGCAGCCGGGCTTCCTTCAGGCGAAATACGCACCCGGGTTGTCGCGCCATCAGTTCCGCGGCCCTGCACGAATGTCACTTCCGCCGCGTCGCGCTCTTCAATCGGGATTTCCTTCACGCCGTCGCGGACCGTCCAGTCAATGGTTGGCGACGGCAAGGCCACATAGAAGGGAACATCATTGTCCTTCGCGGCCAACGCTTTCAGGTAAGTGCCGATCTTGTTGCAGACATCGCCGCTGGCCGTTGTGCGGTCAGTTCCCACTATCACCATATCCACCTGGCCGCGCTGCATGAGATGGCCGCCCGCATTGTCAACAATCAGCGTGTGGGGAACACCGTGGTTGTTGAGTTCCCAGGCGGTGAGCTGGGCGCCCTGATTGCGGGGCCTGGTTTCATCAACATAGACATGAACCGGAACGCCCGCTTCGGCGGCCATGTAGATTGGCGCGGTCGCCGTGCCGTAATCCACCGTTGCGAGCCAGCCCGCATTGCAATGGGTCAGGAGATTGACGGGTTCACCCGGCTTCTTGCGCGCCGCAATCTGCCTGATGATGGCAAGTCCATGCCGGCCCATGGCGCGGTTGAGCTCAATGTCTTCCGCGGCAATGGCGGCAGCCCGGGCATAGGCCGCAGCCACCCGCTTCGCCTCAGGCACCCCGCGCAGCAACCCCCGCATTTCATCCAAAGCCCATCTCAGGTTGATTGCGGTTGGGCGGGTTTCATGCAGCTTTTCCCAGGCCGCATCGAGGGCCGCATCGCTTGCGCCGCCCTGCATGGCAATGGCGATGCCGTAAGCGGCGGTCACACCGATCAATGGCGCGCCCCGCACCCACATGTCACGAATGGCGGTGGCCGCTTCGTCAACCGTTTTCAACGTGACAACGCGAAACTCATGGGGCAGCCAGCGCTGGTCAATGATGTCAACGGATCGCCCATCCGGGTTCAGCCAGATCGTGTGATAGTGGCGAGATCCGACCTTCACGTGACAATTTCCTTCTCAAGCCTTTCGGCCAGCCGGTTCACCTCAACTATGCTGTGGATGCTGCGCCGGTTGACCGCCAGGTGGCGTCCCAGTTTCAAAGCCTTGGTCTCGCATCTGGCGCGGACATCCGGGTTTTCGATGGTCTCAAAGTCCGCATTATGGGCAAGGCCCAGGATGCGGCGGTGCATCTCAACGCCAGCAAAGCCCAGCATGTCAGTCCAGATTCCCTGCAGCACCAGGTCGAGCGCTTGCTCGGAAGCCAGCATGTCGCCCTGGTCTTCAAAAAGGGCGCGTTGATACAGGATGCCATTGCGCTCGCCATGCCAAAGGCGGGAAAACTCCGCGCGGAATGTGGCCCATATTTCGACAATCACGTTGAGAAGGTAGCGCCGCATGCTGTCGCGGCTGCCGCCCGCCTCGTGGCCGGATTGCGAGAAATAGCTCATCCAGAAATTGGCCAGCAGCATGCCAACATCAAAAGCCATGGGGCCGTAGAATGCGAATTCGGGATCAATCACCCGGGTCTGCGCGGGCGTGACCATCACCGAACCAGTGTGAAAATCGCCATGCAAAAGCGTTTCCGGCGTCGCGGCAAAGATGTGCTTCAGCCTCTGGGCCGCCACTTTCAGATCGCGGTCGGCGCGAAGCTGCGCCACGATGCCGTCAAGCTGCGGCGAGGTGTGCCGGTTGAGCTTGGCGTCAAAGTAGGGGTCGCTGAACACCAGGCTTTCAGTGATGTCGCAAAGGGCCACATTGTCGGCAAACAACGCAAGGTCGGCCTTGCGGAGCTTGGTGTCCAGGCACAGGTCAGAACCGCGAAACAGGGTGCGCGCGAGGAAAAGCCCGAGGTCCTTCGCAATCTTGGGCAGCTCCTGCCCTTCAATCAGCGCGCGCCGCAAGATGATGTGGGGCGACAGATACTCCATGACGATCATCGCCTGCCCGGGATCGAAATGGAAAATCTCGGGCGTCATTCCGGGATCGCGCTGGCTCTGGCGCGACAGCGCGTGATACTCAAAGAATGAGCGCTTCAGGGGCAGCGGCCAGCTCTCTCCGACGAGGCGCACATAGGGCAGCGCCTGCTTGACAACCGCCGCGCCTTTCGAACCCTGAACGATAAAAACCAGATTGAGGTTTCCATCGCCAACTTCCCGCACGCTCCATGCCGGCGCGTCGCCGCCAATCCTGTCCTTCAATGCGGCGAGACCGCCAAGCCTTGATGGCAGCGTGTCCGGGCTCAAGGCGACAAAATCCTGATATGAATTCATTTTTTCGACGCGGCGCCCATGATCATTTCCCGGAGAAAGCGAGCTTGAATTTTATCGTCACCCAGCCAAAACCGTTGCCTCGGTCGCGGCTCGCAGGTCGGCTTCGGTCACGCCTTCCGCGCATTCGATAATTTTCAGGCCGCCGGGAACCACGTCGAGGACGCCGAGATTGGTGATGATGCGGTTGACCACGGCCTTGCCGGTGAGCGGCAGCGTGCAGGCTTTCAGCACCTTGCTTTCGCCATGCTTCGAGGTGTGATCCATCACCACGACGACGCGGCCGACACCGGCCACGAGGTCCATGGCTCCACCCATGCCTTTGACCAGCTTGCCGGGAATCATCCAGTTGGCGAGGTCGCCGGTTTCGGAGACCTCCATCGCGCCTAGAATCGCCATGTTGATCTTGCCGCCCCGGATCATCGCAAAGGATTGGCTCGAGTCAAAGAACGCTGTCTGCGGCAGTTCCGTGATGGTTTGCTTTCCGGCGTTGATGAGGTCAGCGTCCTCCTCGCCTTCAAAGGGGAAGGGACCCATGCCAAGCATGCCGTTTTCCGATTGCAGGGTCACTTCCACGCCCGCCGGAATGTAGTTGCTGACCAGCGTCGGAATGCCGATGCCAAGATTCACATACCAGCCGTCCTGAAGTTCCTTGGCCGCTCTCGCCGCCATCTGGTTTCTGTCCCATGCCATGATTATGCTGCCTTCTTGCGCGTGGTGCGCTGTTCGATGCGTTTCTCGTGGACGCCCTGGATCAGGCGGTGCACATAAATTCCCGGCGTGTGGATCATGTCGGGATCAAGCGCGCCCAATGGCACGATCTCCTCCACCTCCGCCACACAGACCTTGCCGCAGGTGGCGGCTGGCGGGTTGAAGTTGCGCGCCGTCTTGCGGAACACCAGATTGCCCGAGGGATCAGCCTTCCAGGCCTTCACAATCGAGAGGTCGGCGACGAGGCCGCGCTCGAGCACAAAGGTCTGGCCATCGAATTCCTTGTGTTCCTTGCCCTCGGCAATGACGGTGCCCACACCGGTCTTGGTATAAAAGCCCGGTATCCCAGCACCTCCTGCCCGCATGCGTTCAGCCAAGGTTCCTTGCGGATTGAACTCGACCTCAAGCTCCTTGGCCAGGAACTGGCGCATGAACTCGGCATTCTCGCCCACATAGGATGAGATCATCTTTCTAACCTGGCGGTTTTCCAGGAGTTGACCCAGGCCAAAGCCATCGACACCCGCATTGTTGGAGGCAATCGTCAGGTTCCTGGTGCCCCGCGCCTTGATCTCGGCGATCAGCAGCTCCGGAATGCCGCACAGGCCAAAACCGCCCGCCGCAATCAACATGCCATCGAACAACAGGCCATCCAGGGCCTTCGCGGCGGATTCGTAAATCTTCTTCATGGAAACTCCTTCGGATCAGGCGGCGAATGAACGCAGGCCTAGTATGGATCGCGCCTGTTGCCAAGTGGCCACCGGGCGATTGTATCTATGACAGATATCGACTGCGCGCTTGACCAGCGCCGCATTGGAGGGGGCCAGCGTATTTTTGTCCAGTCGCACATTGTCTTCCAGCCCGGCGCGGGCATGGCCACCCTTGGCAATGCTCCATTCATTGAGGGTGAGCTGGCTTGCCCCAATGCCCGCCGCGCACCATTGCGCATCGGGGGCGAGGCGTTTCAGTGTTGCGATATAGAAATCGAAGATCGGCTCATCGGCCGGCATGGCGTTCTTCACGCCCATCACAAACTGCACATAGAGCGGGCTCTTCAACCGGCCGTCGGCCGCCATCCGCGTGGCTTGCACAATGTGCGACAAATCAAAGGCTTCGATCTCGGGCTTGACGCCGTGGATGAGCATTTCAGAGGCCAGCCAATCCACCAGATCAGGCGGGTTTTCATAGACGCGGGTGGGGAAGTTGTTCGATCCCACCGATAGCGAAGCCATGTCGGGCTTGAGCGGCAGCATGCCGCCACGGGCCTTGCCTGCGCCGGAGCGACCGCCGGTTGAGAGCTGCACGATCATGCCGGGACAGTGTTTCTCAATTCCCTCTTTCAGTCGGGCGAAGCGGTCCGGGTCCGATGTGGGTTTGCCGTCGTCATCGCGGACGTGGCAATGGGCGATGGAAGCGCCCGCCTCAAAGGCTTCCTGGGTGCTTGCAATTTGTTCCGCGATCGTGATGGGAACGGCGGGGTTGTCGGCTTTTGTCGGCAGCGAGCCCGTGATGGCAACGCAGATGATGCAGGGGTTTGATGACATATCAGCCATGATTGTATCCAGGGTTGAGGCATGGCCTGAAGCGCTGGACAGGACCATAGACCGCGTACCAGAACCGGTAAACAGAATTGGGCTTCCCGGCAAGCTGTCAGGGCGTGAACTCAGAGCCGGGTATAATTAGATCATGCAAGCATGTCGGCTTCCAAAGCGAAAGCGGCCATTATCGGCGACCAGTGCCATGGCGCAGAAGGGCCAGATGCAGACTTTCTCGAATTTTCTCGGAAAATGGCGGGTTCGAGTCACCAATCGAACCTAGGTGAGTTGAATTCATGATGCCACTAGGGTCCAGACCTATAAAATGGTTGGCAAAGGCAGCGCGCTGTGATTCACGGATTCCGAAAGGCCCCTAAATCATCCTTGGCCAACCCAAGTTCCAATATCGACAGATCAGCGCCACATTGGTGTGGGATCGAAGGGGAGGCGGTGAAAGTAAAATCTTGGGAGTCGACTATGAATATCCGCAGATTTAACCAACTGATCTTTCTCATCACCGCAACTCTGGCCCTCGCGGGCTGTACAAAGAATCCTGAATCGAGTTCTTCGTCCTATGCCGCCCAGACCACGGTGCTCACCGCTCAGAACGGCATGACGCTTTATGTTTTTGACAAGGACCAGGACTATGAATCGAGTTGTTACGACAAATGTGCGGTGAATTGGCCACCTTATGTCGGCATAGCCGACGAGACGAAGCCCGACATCTGGCAACTTATGCAACGCACCGATGGGACCACACAATGGACCTATGACGGCAAGCCTGTCTATTTCTTCAAGGGAGACACAGCCGAGGGCGACGCCAAAGGTGACGGCAAGGACGGCGTGTGGCACGTCATCAACGCCTCATAGAAAGAAGCCCCAACGCGCTATGTGCAAAGGGGCTTCCGACTGTTGGAGGGGGATTTAGACCAACAATCACGCGAGTATGCGTTCGTGCGATAAAGAAAATTGTGCGCACCCCTTCACGCGCGGTGCAACGAGTTTTGGTGAAATCTGCTCGTAGCACCAGTACACTGCGGTTCGCTCAAGTCTCCTATTCGAGGACGCAGATTCCGCTTTGGGTCAATCGCGTCGATTTGGCAGCTTCGGCCGTGTGTCCGGTCATTGGGCCATTCCAGACATGGCGGTTTGCCGTTGAAGGTGTCGGCCTGGCCTTGATTCAAGCTCCCAAACTGGAGCCGCGAATCATGCGCTATGCACTCAATGACCATGAGGGGCTCGGCATCTAGCCGATGCTTCCAAACAAGCCGCGCGGCGTTCGGCGCGCGCCTGCCTTCATCAAGCTGGTGTCAATCCGCATTGGGCCGTGCGCTTATGAATCCACGCCCTTGAACGGAATGACTTTTGATCGACCCAGAAACTCCCTCCCCCTTGTGGGGAGGGCAATCGCATATGGAAAGAAAAAGCCCTCCCCACAAGGGGAAGGGAGATATTTTGGTGATTCCATTTAACGTCATGGCGCCCTAATGAAAATCCCGGGACTTCGGCACGGTGCGCACATTGCGGGGGTGGCGGTGCTTGGCGGCCTGGGAGGCGAAGGGCGGGGCCTGCATCTGGTCTTCCGACAGGCGCTTCAGTTCGTGGGTTCTGTCGTAAATGCGCTGCGCCACGAGGTGGACGATGCCTTCGGGGCTGCGCTGCACGCGGCCTTCGACCAGCAATAATCTGGCGCCCATGATGGCGCGGCGGAAGGTTTCGACGAGCCTGGGCCAGACCACCACATTGGTGACGCTGGTCTCATCGCTGAGCGTGATGAAAACAACGCCCGCATCGCCCGGCATCTGGCGCGTCAGCACAATGCCGGCGCAGCTTGCCCATTTGCCATCTGGCGCCTTCGATATCCCTGCGCAATCCAGAACGCCTTCGCTGCCAAAGAGATCGCGCAGGAAAAACATCAGGTGGGCGCGAAGCGACAGGCGCAGCATCTGATAATCCGCCAGAACATGCTCGCTCAGGGGCATGGGCGGCAATGGCTCAATCTCCTCTTCGTCCTGCTCTTCCACATATTGGGCAGCGAACAACGGCAAGGCATCGTCATCGGCGATGCGGCGAACGGCCCAGAGAATTTCGCGGCGGTCCATGGTGATGGACTGGAAGCTGTCGGCCTCAGCCAGAATGATGAGGGCGCGTTTTGAAAGCCGCGCGCGGCGGGCCACATCGCCCACGGCATTATAGCCATTGCCGCGCGCGGCGAGCAGTGTTCTGGCCCAGTCCTCGCGGAAGCTGTTGACCTGGCGGAGGCCCAAGCGAAGGGCGAGCGAGCCATCGGGGCAAAGTTCAAGCGTGTTGTCCCAATCGCTGAAATTCGCATCGACATGGCGCACCTCGACATCGTGTTCGCGGGCATCCCTGACGATTTCGCCCGGCGCATAAAAGCCCATGGGCTGTGAGTTCAATAGCGCGCAGGCAAATGCTGCCGGATGATGCTTCTTGATCCAGGCTGAGACGTAAACCAGATGGGCAAAGCTCGCGGCGTGGCTTTCGGGGAAACCATAGGAGCCGAAGCTTTCGATCTGCTTGAAGCAGCGCTCGGCAAATTCCTGCCTGTAGCCCCGCGCCACCATGCGGCCCACGAATTTTCCCCGGAAATTGTCGATGGTGCCGACATTTCGGAAGGTCGCCATGGCGCGGCGCAAGCCATTGGCTTCATCAGCCGTGAATTTCGCCGCCACAATGGCGAGCTTCATCGCCTGCTCCTGAAACAGCGGGATGCCCTTGGTTTTGCTGAGCACGTTGAAAAGCTCATCCGACGGGCCATGCTCTGGCGTGGGCGAGGGATATTCGACGGGTTCAATGCCGCTCCGCCTTCTGAGATAGGGATGAACCATATCGCCTTGAATGGGGCCGGGACGGACGATTGCGACCTCGATGACGAGATCATAGAACTCCGCAGGCTTCAACCGGGGAAGCATGTTCATCTGCGCCCGGCTTTCGACCTGGAACACGCCGATGGCATCGGCCCTCTGCAGCATTTCATAAACTGCCGGGTCTTCGCGCGGCAAGGTGGCGAGGTCGTAGGTCTTGCCCTCGTGGATGCGGATGAGATCGAAGGCCTTGCGGATGCAGGTGAGCATGCCGAGGGCCAGCACATCGACCTTCATCATGCGCAAAGTATCAATGTCATCCTTGTCCCATTCGATGAAGTGGCGGTCCTCCATGGTGGCGGGGCCTATGGGCACGATCTCGTCAAGCCGGTCACGGGTCAATACGAAGCCGCCCACATGCTGGGAGAGGTGGCGCGGAAAACCAATGAGCTCGTTGGCAGCCTTCACGGCGCGGGCGACCAGCAGGTTGAACGGGTCGAGCTGGCTTTGCCTGACGTGATCTTCTTTCAAGCCGCTGCCCCAGCTTCCCCATACACTGCCGGAAAGATTTGCGGTCACATCCTCGGTCAAGCCAAACACTTTTCCCGCTTCGCGGATGGCGCTGCGCGGGCGATAGCAGATGACAGTCGCGGTCAGCGCCGCGCGATTGCGGCCGTAGCGCTGATACACATTCTGGATGACCTCCTCGCGCCGCTCATGCTCAAAGTCGACATCGATGTCGGGCGGCTCCCTGCGCTCCTCGCTGACGAAACGCTCAAACAGAAGATCAACCTGCATGGGGTCAACGGCGGTGATGCCCAGCACATAACAGACGGCGGAGTTGGCGGCAGAGCCCCTGCCCTGGCAGAGAATGCCCTGGCCCTTCGCAAAACTCACGATGTCGTGGACGGTCAGGAAATAGGGCGCGATTTCCATCTTGCCGATGAGGGCCAGCTCCTTTTCCAGCGTCTCGCGCACCTTGTCTGGAACGGCGCCCGCATAGCGCCAGGCGGCTCCTTCCCAAGCGAGGTCCGACAGTTGCTGCTGCGCCGTTTTTCCCCTGGGCACCGGCTCATCGGGATAATTGTATTTGAGCTGGTCGAGGGTGAATGCGATCCTGCCGGCAAAGCGGATGGTTTCGGCGATGGCGTCTGGCGCTTCATGGAAAAGCTTTGCCATATCTTCCGGCGCTTTCAGGTGCCGTTCGGCATTGGCTTCGAGAAGACGGCCCGCCTGGTTCAGTGTCACATGCCCGCGAATGCAGGTGACGATGTCCTGCAATTCGCGCCGCCCGGGCACGTGATAGAGAACATTGTTGGTGGCGAGCAACGGCACGCGGGCCTGTTTCGCCAGGCGCTGCCATTGCCGCAGGCGGCGCTGATCATCGCCCAGATACGGCATGGATACGCCAAGCCAAAGCCTGCCGGGCGCTACACGGCACAGGCTCTCGATGGTGAATTGGGTTTTCTCAAAACTTGCCTGGGAATTTTTGGCATAGACTTCAGAAGGTATTTCTCCCACCTCTACATCTTGCAAGGCAAGGCCTGCGTTCCAGAAGTTTTGCGATGGGCCTTCCGCCACTTCCTGCTGGCCGGGGGGTGGAGGAATCACCACCAGCAACAAGCCCTCCTGCCATTTAAGGAGATCGCCGAGAGCCAGAACGCACTCGCCTTTGGGGGCGCGCAATTTTCCGGCACTCAGCAAGCGGCAAAGGCGGCCATAGGCTGCCCTGTCTGTTGGGTAGGCCAGAATGTCGGGTGTGCCGTCGACGAAGACAAGGCGCGCACCCACCAGCAGCTTGGGCCTATCGCCCTTGATGCCCTGCAATGCCGCATAGCCACGCACCACACCAGCCAGCGTATTGCGATCGGCAATGCCGATAGCGGCATAGCCAAGGGCTGCTGCCGTCTCGATCAATTCTTTCGGATGCGAGGCGCCGCGCAGGAACGAGTAATTCGTTGTCACCGCGATTTCGGCATAGGCGCTCATGCGAAAACCCCATGGAGGAACCATTGCGGGATCACATCCTCGCGCGGGGTCATGCCGCTGCGATAGAGCCAGTAACGCCTGCCTTCGCCATCCTCCATGCGGAAATAATCGCGCGTTGGCGGCACTGCCTGATGACGCCACCATTCCATTGCGATGCGTTCGGGGCCTTCACTTTTCGCCACAGCATGCTGCACCCTGCGCCAGCGGAGAAGCTGTGAACCCGGCAGAAAGCTTACGGGTTCTGGCCTGGTGAACAGGCGCAAGGGGCGGCGCGGCGCATCCTTCGCGTTGCGGATTTTCTTCCAGGGAAGTTTTGCAGGCTTTGAATATTGCGCTGGCACAGCAGACCAGGCCGCTTCGGGAATATGCGTGTCGTTGGGCTGGAACAGCAGAATGCGGTGGCTGCCGAAGCGCGCCGCCAGCCGGTCAACCAGAAAACCGATGTCCTTTTTTGCGAGCACACCGGCATGCAAGTCGGCCACTTCGGCGCCGGCCCGCTCCACCCGGCTGGCGGACAGGCGGATGAGATCGAAGCCGAAACCCGGGTCGAGCGGATCAATGAGGGTGTCCAGCTTCTCGCGGAAAAGCCGTTCGATGATTGCGGGGTCGCGCGTGGGCGCGCCCATTTCGATGGCGATGCGGCGAACGGCTCCGTCGGCCCTGAAAAATACGGCTTCGAGGCGGCGCGCACCTTCGCCGCGCTGTTCCAGAACTTCAAACAGGGCCGTCGCCAGGGATTTGAGCGTTGCGCGGATTGCTTCTTCCATGGCGATGGGTTCGGCGAAGCCCTGCTCTTTCCAGTAATCAGGAGCGGGGATGCGGGGAGAGATTGGTTTTCCGGCATGGCCCAGCGCAGATTCGAGTGTGGCGATGGTGGCTGCGCCAAAACGGGCGGTAATCTCCTGGCGTTTGCGGCTGGCCGCCTGCCCCACTGTTTTGAGGCCGGCGCGGCGGAACGCATGGGTGGTGATGGGATCAAGATTGAGCGCTTCGATGGGAAGTGGCGCTATCTCCCCGGCTTCTGCGCCGGGTGCGATTACGGCGCCATCCCTGTAACGGGCGAAGGCGCGCGCTGCCATCGCGGTTCCAGCCATGGCGCCACGCACGGCGAAGCCCTGGGCTTGCAGAGTCCCACGAATTTTTTTGAGCATCCCCTGCTCGCCGCCAAAAAGATGGGTGGCGCCTGTCACATCCAGCAGAAGGCCATCAGCGCCATCAAGCGCCACGAAGGGCGTGAAGCGGTCGCACCAGTCGGCAATATCTGTGAGCAGGCTCAAATCGGCTGGCGCGTTTGCCGCCACAACCTTGAGCGCTGGCAGCATGGCACGCGCATTGGCGAGCGGCTGACCGATGGCAAGCCCAAGGGATGCCGCCTTGCGGTCAAGGGCTGACAGGCGAAGCGCATTATCCACCTTTGCCACGACGACCAAGGGCGGCGCATCACGCGCGGCCAACGCCTTGTTACGCCGTTGCAGCCTGTCGGTTGGAAGATGCGGGAACCACAAGGCCACTATTCGCCGCTGGTTTCTGGAAGACACCATCATCGCAATTCCACTCCATGACCCACTGCCCGGTTTGCCCATGCCGGTTGCGGATGAGATCCGCTGCAAAAACCGGATGGCCCCAGTTTTCATTCCGCGCTGGCAAAAATGCCGCGCGCACGAGCCAGCGGGTTTCAGCGCTGCTGGCAGCGGGCAAGCTGCCGAAACGCAGGAGAAAAGCCGTCACGGTTTTTTGGGCGGAGGCCAGCGTCAACCGCCGGCTCGTCACCAGATCGAGAATTTTTGGCGCGCCCGGAATCTCGATCACCACGGCGCCAAGGGCCGCACAGGACAGCGCATCGGTTGCGGCGCGAAGGCCATCTGCCGCATCAGCCACGCAGAGCAGCAGCAGGCGCGCCGGGTCGAGGCCAAATTCGAGAAAGCCGGTTGCCGAAATCTCGCCATACTCGCGGGCGGAAAAATCCTGCCTGATCCAGAGCAGATGCCGGTTTGCGGCGGCGCGGGCGGCAAGGCCTGCGGTGAAACCTGTTGCTGCCGCTTCGTGGCCAATAACAGCAAAAACCTCATGCAGCGCGCCGCGCTTGAGCCCGCCCTTCAGGCAAAGATCAGCGGCTGTGTGGCCAAGCGGAATGCGGCTGGATTTTTTCTCCAGCCCGGCCTTGGCGACGGAAGCCCGAAGGGCAATTATTTTTTGCGCGTACATGGGTTTTGCCATTCATGCGACGCAGCCGGAAACGCGCATAACCATGCGCACACCCTCTTCCACGCGCTGCAGGCAAATATCCGAAAGCGGGCAGGAAACGCATTGTGGGCGCTCATGCGAACACGCCTCCTGGCCAAGGCCTTTCAAATGCCAATGCAGTTCAAAAAGATCGTCGGCATCGAAACCATCCGCGGCCGCCATCACGGCGTCATAGGCATTTTCGGCTACAGCATTTGCCCCCACAAAACCGAACCGCCGCAAAACCCGCAGAACATGGGTATCGACAACGAAGGCAGGCCTGCGCAAAGAACTGAAATTCAATGTCGCCGCGGCAATCTTGCGGCCAACGCCATGAATTTGCTCAAGCCATGACAGACCCTCCTCCACCGGCCAATCGGCAAGAAAATCGAGATCTATCGCCCCCATGAGCGCCCGGATTTTCCGCAAGGCCCGTTTCAAATCAGGGGCTTTCTTTTCGGGATAGGTGACATCCCTCAGCACGGCTTCAATGTCGGCTTCCGGCGCATCGGCAAGCGCATCCCAGACCGGGTAACGCCTCATAAGCTTCGCGAGGGCATTCCGGGATACCTGGTCATGAGTGCGGCTGCCAAGAAATGAGCCAACGAACTGCGTAACCGGATCAAATCGCTCCTCAACCCGAATTCTTCCAAATTGGGCAGCCAAGCGATCCTGGATGGATCGCAGGTCTGCTGCTTGCGTAAAGTGAAAGGCGGGTTGCATAAAAGCAATTAAGAACAAAACAGGAACATTGTCAAGGGTGTTGCTGATAGACCCCGTGATGGGCCGATGTTGCAAACAAAAAATCCAGCGTCTAACAGGTGGGGATGCATTCCACGCTTGAATACCTCGAGAGGCTTATCGCGTTTCCTACCGTCAGCCGGGACAGCAATCTGGCGCTGATTGATTTTGTGGCAGAAGAACTCCGCAGCCTGGGGATTGCCTCGACGCTGGTTCACAATGAGGATGGCAGGAAGGCCAATCTCTGGGCCACCATTGGCCCTCAGGACAAGCCGGGGATTGCGCTTTCGGGGCATACGGATGTGGTGCCGGTCGAGGGGCAGAACTGGAGCAGCGATCCGTTTCAATTGAGCGCCCGCGACGGCAAGTATTATGGGCGCGGCTCGGCTGACATGAAGGGCTTCATCGCCTGCTGCCTCAATCTCGCCCATGCCGCGATGCAGCG